>CAZOHG010000006.1:0-86236 GCA_964579725.1 uncultured Deferribacteres bacterium | reverse complement strand
CGGTCGGTTACACGTTTTGGGAAAAGTGAATGCGGCGCCAAATTCAATCGCCAAGTTCACTTTTTTCGTTTTTAGGTAGCTTATTAAAAAAACGTTTTCACATCCTCGGAAATGAGCTGACGAGAGAGTTCGACAGCAGAAAATTTTAAAAAACCAATTTTGAAAAAAGGCCGTCGTGCCCTTTAAAAGAGAAAAATGAAAAAATTCGAACCCAAAAAGTGAAACGGTTGATTTTTCCTACAAACGGGACAACAAAAAGCACCCATGCATTTCACCCTATTTGACATCGCTATTTTGACCATCTTGCTCATTTTTACCCTGCGCGGGGCACTTAAGGGACTGATCGGGGAAGTCATGGGCTTTGTGGCTGTTCTGTTGAGTCTCGTGTTGACGGTGCGCTGGCTCAGTCTGGGCACCGCTCTGCTCCGTTCCGTCGTGGACCTTGCGCCGGCCCTGGCGATGATCCTTAGCTTCGTCCTGATTTTTGCCCTTGTTTTTTGGGGAACCCTGGTTCTGGCGCGTGTGCTTCGCAAGGTGCTTCGTGTGACCATGTTGGGTTGGGTGGACCGCCTGGGCGGTGCTGCCTTCGGCTTGCTCACCGGCGCCCTGCTGGTGAGTCTTCTCGTCATGGTTGTCAGTTTAATTCCCCTCAATCAGAAATACCGCACCCAAGAGCAGGAATCCCTCCTTTTTTACCCGACACGCCGGTTTGCACCCGAACTTTTTAATTGGGTGGTGTCCGTGTTCCCCTCGACGGGTGATTTTTACCAGGAAGTCCATCAAGCGGTCACGTCCAAAACCCGTAGCCTCGGCGGGCCGCTGAAGGAGTTTTTGCAGTCCGTTCAAAAACGCGCGATAGCCGATTCAACCCAGGACAGGAAATCCGTCCCGTGACGCTGGAAGAAATTTTCCAATCCCTCGAATTTACCCGAATTCGCAAGGAGGTGGAAAAAGAAGCCTTTTCCGAACCGGCACGGGAACTGGCGCGCGCCCTGACCCTTCTCCACGATCCGGAACTGATCGACCTCCAACTGAATTGGACGGCAGAACTAACGGCTTTGCTGCGCTACGACGATCCCTTTCCTATTGAAGACGTGCGCGACAGCCGGGGCGCCCTTCGCAAGGCCGCCCACGAAGGCAGTCAGCTAACGGTGGAAGAATTGGCCGATCTTTACCACAATCTGGTGGCGGTACGGAAAATTGTTCGGTACTTGCGAATTCGTACCGAAAAATACCCCCATTTAAGTCGATTTTTGCCCCGCCTTCACCCTTTCCGTGATCTCGAAAACGTCCTGGCTCATGCCATTGACGTACACACCTTGGAGGTGAAAGACAACGCCTCGCCGGAACTGGCGCAGATTCGTCGGGAGCTTTCCCGCTCCGCTGACCGCGTCCGCAAGCGCATGGCCAGCATTGTGGAATCCCACAAAGACTGGCTTCAGGACACCGTCATTACCATGCGCGAGGGGCGAATGGTGCTTCCTTTAAAGGAAGAATTCCGCGGGCGGATTCCCGGGTTGATCCACGACCACTCCGCAACAGGCGCTACGCTTTTTGTGGAACCCCTTGAAATTATTGAAATGAACAATCGGATTCGCGAGCTGCACGTGCAGGAAAAGCGCGAAATCGATCGCATTTTGCGCGAGCTGACCTCCTTGGTTCGCGTGCACTTGTTCGATCTGGAGGAAGACCTCGATGCTCTATCTTCCCTCGATTTAATTCACGCCAAAGCCGCGGTGGCTCTCCGCTTGCAGGCCAACAAACCGATTCTTTCCGACGGCATTTTGGACATCCGCAACGGCCGTTTCCCCGGACTGGTGCTAAAATACGGTTCCCCGGAAAAAGTGGTGCCCCTCAATCTCAAAATGGGGGACGCATTCCGCATTTTGGTGATTACAGGCCCCAATGCCGGAGGCAAAACAGTCGCCCTGAAAACCATTGGCCTCCTTTCGCTCATGGCACAGTCCGGCCTGTTGGTAACCGCTGACGAATTTTCGGAGTTTCCCGTTTTTGACCGTATTTTTGTAGACATCGGCGATTGGCAATCGGTGGAGCAGGATTTGTCCACCTTTTCGGCCCACGTTGCCCGTTTGGGAGAAGTTTTGGCGCAAGCCACAGCCGATTCCTTGGTGCTGATTGACGAAATTGGTACCGGAACCGACCCGCTGGAAGGCGCTGCCCTTTCGATGGCCTTTCTGGAGCGTTTGGCGGAAATCGGCTGTTTGACGGTGGTCACCACCCACCAGGGGGCGTTAAAGGCGTTCGCCTACGATCTGGAGGGGGCGGAAAACGGCTCCATGACCTTTGACGAGGAATCGCTGCAGCCCACCTACCGATTTCGCACCGGCGTGCCCGGAAGCAGTTATGCCTTTGAAATTGCGCAGCGACTGGGGCTGCCCGATGACGTGATTCAACAGGCACGCCACCTGGCCGGAGAGGAATCCACAAAATTGGAGCGGTTTCTGCTGGATTTGGAAAAGAAAATCAATCAATACGAGGAGGCTTTGCAAAAGGTCGAAGCGAAAAAAGCCGAGTTGGACGAATTGGTGAAAAAATACCAGGAAAAAACCGGCCGTCTTCGAAAGGAAGAGCAAAAGCTCAAACGTAAGGCGATGGAAGAATCGCAACACATTATTCGTCGGGCAAATGCCTTAATCGAGAAAACCGTGAAGGAAATCCGTACTCAACAGGCGGAAAAGGAGAGTATTCGGAAAACCAAAGAAGAAGTGAAGGCTTTTCGGGAAGAAATTCGGAAAAATTTAGAGGAAATGACCCCGCAGGTCGAAATCACCGGGCAAAAACCCGCCAAGGGGGACACGGCAAAATGGATTCCCATGAATGTGGTGGGCAGGGTGATTTCCGATCCGGACGCCTCGGGAAGGGTGTGGTTAGAAGCCGGGGAAATGAAATTGAGCGTCGAACTCAATCAGCTTGAAAAAGTCAAATCGCCCGGCAAGAAAAAGGGGCGGATTTCGATTGTTGGCGGAACCGTCGCAGAACGAGCGACCGATGAAATCGACTTGCGGGGAATGACCATGGACGAAGCGGAACCTGTTTTGGAGAAGGCGCTGGAGCAAGCTTACCTTGCGGGGTTAAGCCAATTGCGCATTATTCACGGAAAGGGCACCGGCGCTTTGCGGAAAAAAGTGCACGACTTCCTGCGGCAGCACCCGTACGTGGAGGGCTACAGCTTGGCCAATTGGAACGAAGGGGGCACCGGCATGACTGTGGCGGAACTGAAAAGGGAATAGCGAACGCCGTCCCTGCCATCGAGTAGTCTGGCCAGGCAAACTACTCGGGGATTGCGGTTGCTCGGATGCCCGCCTTTATTTTGGGATCACTGGGCGCTCGGGCTTATTAGGCAAAAGAAAAGTGGTGCACGGATTGAACAGGATTCCTTCTGAAAAGTGGGGCAGAATGGGGCTGAAATTGCCCGAACAAGATTCCTACTGAATGACAGGTAAACAGCCGCAGCTTGTAGAATCCAACCGCCGCTCCTTTGTCAGTCTGAAAGAATCTTGTGTGGAAAAAGGAGAATAGCGCAGGGATTAAACCCTGTTCCTACTGAATAACAAACGCAATTGCAGGCGGCAAAATATTGGACAAAATTCCAACTGGATGACAAACCAATGAATCTTGCTTCCCATCGTTTTGGCACATTTGAGGGTGTGTTTACTCCTACCATTCTCACCATTATAGGGGTGATTCTCTATTTGCGTTTGGGGTGGGTTGTGGGATCCGTGGGCATTCTGGGGGCGTTGCTGATTATCCTGTTGGCACACGTGGCCACCATTACCACCAGTCTGGCGCTTGCCTCTATGGCAACCAATACTCCGGTGGGAGCGGGTGGCTTCTACGCACTGATTTCCAAGTCCTTGGGATTAGAGGTCGGGGGTGCCATTGGCATTCCCCTTTATTTGTCTCAAGCTTTGGGGGCCACTCTGTATATTACCGGTTTTACCGAACTCTGGGTTCGTCTTTTTCCCACGCACAATTTCCATCTTGTAGCGACTGTTTTGCTCGTTTTTCTGCTCATTCTTTCGTACGTAAGCGCCAAGGCCGCAATGAAGGTTCAATATGTCATTATGGCCGTTATTGCTCTTTCCCTGTTGTCTTTTTTCTTAACGGGTGCAAGGACATCCCTGCGCGTGCCCGTCTGGGTTCATCTCAATGAACATTCTTTTTGGAAAGTGTTCGCCATCTTCTTTCCTGCCGTTACCGGAATCGGCGCGGGTGCGGCCATGTCGGGAGACCTTCGAAATCCGAAAAAGAGCTTGCCAGCAGGGGTGCTAACGGCTGTGGTAGCGGGATTTTTTATGTACGTTGCGGTCGCTTTTTGGCTCTGGAGGGTAGCCTCGCCTGCGGAGCTTCGGGGTGATTACATGATTATGGTGCACAAGGCGCTTTGGCCCTGGGCGGTTGTGGCCGGAATCATGGGAGCGACGGTTTCTTCGGCATTGGGAACCCTGGTGGGCGCGCCGCGTATTTTAATGGCACTGGGACAGGACAAGCTGATTCCCTTCCACGAAAAATTGGCGGCACGAAGCACCGGAGGCGAACCGAGAACCGCCATTCTTTTTACCGCCGTTTTGGTTGAAATAAGCCTGCTTCTGTGGAATTTGAACGCCGTCGCTTCGCTTCTGACCATGTTTTTTCTCATGACGTACGGGATGATTAATCTGGCGGTTTTTATCGAAAAAGGAATCGGCATTCCCTCTTTTCGCCCCAGTTTTCATATTCCGCTTTTGGTTCCCTTACTGGGGAGTCTCTGGTGTTTGGTGGTCATGTACCTGATTAATCCGATTTTTGCTTTTGTCGCCCAATTTTTTACCTTGCTTTTGTACGTCCTGCTGGTTAAACAGGATATTTCAGCACCGGGCGGCGATATTCGAAGCGGCTTGTTTCTGGAAATTGCCGAATGGGCTTCTCGGACAGCCGCACGCATGCCAAGTGGCGCTAAAACCTGGAAACCCAATCTCATGATTCCGGTGGAAACGCCAAAAGGGTGGACGCACGTAATGGAATTTGTGCGCGATATTGTAGCACCCCGCGGTACATTGCGGCTTTTTTCCGTAAAAATCCTGGAACGCGGAGTGGAGAGCAAAATCACGCAACTGGTGGCCAATCTTTTTCGCAAAGAGCACGCAAGCGTGCCAGAAGTCCCTGATGTGACCCCATCCGAGTTAAAAACGCAATTGGAGGAACTGGTTCTACCGGTTAAAAAAGAGGGCATTTTTACCGCCACCACCGTTATTGAATCCCACGATTTTCTGGAGGGAATGAGCATTACCACGCAGGTAATGAAGGGAATTTTCTTTCCCCCCAACGCGATTTTCTTAACCATGAGCTCTGATCGCTCCAAAGACCGACGCCTGGAAGAATTGATTGCCATTGCCCTACGAGAACGTCTGGGGATTTTGATCTTGGCGCTTCACCCGCAGTTCGGTTTTGGAGAACGAAAACAGGTTCATGTGTGGCTGCGGTCGCGTAGTCCCAATATCAATTTGGCGCTGCTGGTGGCTCTTCAATTGAAAAATAACTGGCTGGGCAAACTTCGGCTCATTTCGGTGGCGCGCGAGGAGACAAAAGGACAGACCGAGCGCTTTTTGCGGCGTGTACACGAAAAAAGTCGCCTCCCGCGTGGAACGGAAATTTTGGTTCCTGTGGGTACCTTTGAAAAATCCCTTGAAAAAGCCCCTTTAACTGATTTAAATATATTTGGAATGTCCGGTAATTTGAGCTGTGCTGTCATGCACGACATTGCCGAGCGCTCGGCAGCCAGTTGCCTTTTTGTCAAAGATTCCGGGCAGGAGAGCGCCTTTGCCTGATGGTGGATGGCCCTGGGTAGAAATAAAACATGGTGAAAAAAGGGACGTAGATGGAAGGGGTTTGGAATGGAAAGAATTAGCTCGTTACGTGCTCGCGTGGCGTGGGTGTGGGTGTACGGGATTGCCATGGCTTATTTGGAATCGGCTGTGGTGGTGTACTTGCGCGCCATTTACTACCCACACGGCTTCACATTTCCCCTTGAGATGATTCCGCTCCACATGGCTTTGATTGAAATCGGCCGCGAGGCCATGACGATGGTCATGCTTGTGGCCATTGCCGCCCTGGCCGGCCGTAATTTCTGGCAGCGGTTGGCCTTTTTTATGATGAGTTTTGGCATTTGGGACATTTTCTACTACGTTTGGCTGAAGGTCTTTTTAAACTGGCCCGTATCCCTGCTTTCCTGGGACATCCTCTATTTGATTCCTGTTCCCTGGACGGGGCCGGTTTTGGCGCCTGTGCTGGTTAGCCTGGTCATGATTTTTTCGGCTTTCTTTATTTTGGCGCTTGACGAGAAAGGCGTCCGACTCCAGGCTCGCCTCTCGGAGTGGGCGCTGGTGGGTCTTTCGGCTGCGCTAATTTTTGTCTCGTTTATTTTTGATTTTCGCAACATCATTCACCAGGGACTACCCAATCCCTTTCGGTGGGATCTCTTTCTTCTGGGTTTGGTAATCGGCGTGGCGGTTTTTGGACTGTGGTACCGACGCATGGGTCGGCAAAAAAGCAGTTCCCGGTAAAGTGGGTGGCATCTCGTGAAAAGGCTTTTTGAATATTTCTTCGTCGTGCTTGCTGCCTGGGGGTGCTTCTTTCCCGTTACGCGCGCCGTTGCGCAGAACTGGCAGGTCTACCCCTACATCCCCGCAGGTTCCACCATTCAATTTCCAAGAGATGAAGGCAGTCATCCGGGCTCCAAAACCGAGTGGTGGTACCTGAATATGCATCTCGAAGAAAAAAACTCGGGACGCCGCCTGGCTGCAATGGTCACCTACTTCAATAATCAGATTAAATTGCTGAATCTCACCGACGAAACCACCGGAGAATTCTTGCCCAACAGTTGCCTGGGACGATTGGTGAGCGGTACAGGATTTTTACACCTGACGCACACAGCGGTGGGAAATCCCACTCCCGATCGATTTTTTACTCTTCAAACGGGCAGGCGTTTGGAACCGTTCCGCTATTTTCTGGACGCCGGCACCGAAAAAATCCGACTACATCTTTTTCTGACGGCAACAAAACCGCCGCTTCTCATTGCGGGAGACGGTTACCTTCCGGTCGGCTCCTCCGGAACCACGTACTACTATTCGTTGCCTTTGCTCTCTGTTTTCGGTGAATGGACAGAGAACGGCACAACCGATTCGGTGAGCGGAATCGGTTGGATGGACCACCAGTGGGGCAATTTTTTCGTCACGCCTACGTCCAAAGAGGCCTACGAATGGTTCAGCGTTCAATTGGAAGACAATCGGCAGCTTGTTTTTTGGGATATTTTTACTGCCCGCAATCGAATTCCGCACGACAAAGCCCACAAAATGTGCACCCTGAGTTTCGCCGACGGTTCGCAGGACACCAGCCTGAGTTTTTCGATCCAGCGTCTGTCCTTCTGGAAAAGTCCTCGTTGGGGGCTGACTTTTTCCCACCAATGGCGTTTCCGAGACCCCAAACACCACATCGACCTTTTTCTTCATCCGGACGTGGACGACCAGGTGGCGGATGTGTTGGGAACCATGCCCTTTTACGAGGGAAGTTGCTCGGTTTCGGGTATCTGGAACGGCGATTCTGTAAAGGGGGTAGGATTTGCCGAACTGCTGCACCGTTACCAGGCGCCGAAGGTCCACTTCGATTGGCCGCCTCAAGGGGATTTCCCAACCGGCAAATTCCGAATTTCCTGGCAGATTGAAAACCCAGACGACGGCCGTCCCCTTTTCTTCGACTTGTTTCTAATCAATGATTCCACCCGAACCGCGTACCGATTAGCGCATCACTGGAAGGACACCTCCTTTGTGTTCGATAATCACCGTTTCCCTGTGGGATTGCGCTACCGAATCAAATTGGTGGCGTATTCGTCGGATTCCTCCCTAACAAACCAGACCGTTTCGCCCGATTTTGCCCTTTTCCCCGTGAGCAAAGGGGCGGTAGCCGTTTTGGCGCCCTACCCCAATCCCTTCAGCCGGAACGTCTCTGTTGCAGTTTACGTGCGAAGGCATTCAGCCTCAAAACAGGAGGCGCTTAGTTTTAAAATTTTCAATGTGTTAGGTCGTCTCGTGTGGGAAGATCGGGTGAGCATTTTTCCCAATGAACTCGCAACGTTTCACTGGCTCGGCACCACTTCGGACGGCACCCCCCTCGCCCCGGGCATTTATTTTCTTACCATTCGCGTGGCCGGTCAAACGGTGAGGAAAAAACTGGTCAAATTGCCCTGAGCCCTTCCGGAATCCTGCCGAAAATCCCTCCCTTTCTCGCTAAAAAAAAGCGACCTGATCGGAAATTTTCCCCTTTGACTTGATTTTTCTGCCCAAATTTCGTATGATATAGGCAATCTGAAAAAACTCCTACAAATTGAGACTTGCAGAGATTTTTATGTCAGATAAAAGGGTTAATGACGAAAAAAATATGCCAAACGGTCAAAACCCACCCCATTTAAAGTGGAATTTTTTCATGGGGGTGATTCACGGCGTGTTTTACAAAGCCGGCATGACCTTCAGCGAGCCCAACACGATTTTGCCCCTCTTCCTCAATTCGTTTACCCAATCCAAAAGCATCATCGGCCTTTTCGGTACCCTGTTCCAATTTAGCGGGGCGTGGCCTCAACTTTTAACCGCTCAAAAAGCAGAAGCCCTGTGCCGCAAAAAGCCTTTGCTGATTGTTATGCTGGTCATTCGGATGACCAGCTGGGGCGTGTTGGGCGCCCTGACGTACTTCTACGGCGCCAGGCACCCGGGCTGGATTTTGGCCATTTTTTTGCTCTTGCTTTCGATTTTTTATCTGGCCGGCGGTGTGGCCGGAATTCCCTTTTTCGATATTATTGCGCGCACAATTCCGACGCGTATGCGCGGGCGCTTTTGGGGGCTGCGGCAATTTTTAGGCGGCCTTTTGGCCATTGGCGCGGGATTTTTGGTCAAGTACATTTTGGCGAACCCAAACCTGCCGTTTCCGCAAAATTACGCCGTGTTGTTCTTTCTTTCTTTTACGTTTTTAATTGTGTCGTACCTGGGTTTGGGATCGATGAAAGAACCTCCCAAAAAGTCCTGTCCTCCTGCCAAACCCTTCAATCTTTTTCTGATTCAGGCCTTTCGGACACTGCGAAAGGACAAAAACTTCGGGCGCGCCATTTTTACGGAAATTCTGGCCGGCAGTCTTCTGCTCTCGCTCAGTTTCTACATTCTGTACGCCAAAAATCAGTTGAAAATCGATCCCTCTTTTGTGGGGATTTTCATCGCCACCCAAATGCTGGCCGGGGTTATTTCCAATGTGGTGTGGGGGATTCTAAGCGACAAAAAGGGCAGCCGAGCTGTCATTCAGGGCGCCCTTTTGTTCCATTTTTCGATTCCCCTTTTTGCCCTGTTGGCCAGGGGTCCCTTCTTGTATCTCATGGTTTTTTTAGGCATTGGTTTTTATATGAACGGAGCTTCCATCGGCTTCACGAATTTCATGCTTGAGGTGGCGCCCGAAGAGAAACGTCCCCTGTACATTAGTTTGCGCGGAACCTTAGTGGCAGTCATTTCCTTTTTCCCGCTTATTGGCGGGGTGTTCATCGATTTATTCTCTTTTCGTGCGATCTTTCTCACGGTTTTGGTCATTTCCGTTCTGGCCAATTACAGCGCTTTTCGCCTCGAGGAACCGAGGAAATCCTGAACACGTCGCCTGAGGTTAGGCGAAACCGATTTGAAAAATCAAAGGCTGCAAATTTTTGGAGGAAACACCATGGAGAAAATCGGATTTGTGTACGCCGAGGGATTCAGTCAGCTTGATTTTGGCGAAGGGCACGTCATGCGGGGCGATCGATACGAAAGGGCCCGGCAGGAATTCTCTCGTTTGGGAATTGTGCCCGTATTGGAACACGTCGCCCCGAGGCGCGCTTCCGCCGAGGAATTAGCCCTGTTTCACACCCCCGATTACATTGCCCGTGTGGCGTCGCTCAATGACACCCGTGGGATTCCTCTTGGGCCCGACACCCCGACTTTCCCCGGAATTTTCGAAGTGGCCGCTTTGAGTGTAGGCGCCAGCCTGACGGCTGCCGACCTCTTACTGAACGATTCGTTCCAGATAGCTGGTAATCTCTGTGGAGGCTGGCACCACGCCTTCGAAAATACCGCACGGGGATTTTGTATTTTCAACGACATTGCCGTCACGGCTCGGTACCTTTTGGAAAAGGGAATTGCCAAAATTCTTATTTTGGATTACGACGCTCACCACGGCGACGGGACGCAGCGCGCTTTTTACCGTGACCCGCGCGTGCTGACCGTTTCCATTCACCAGGACCCGCGCACACTGTACCCCTACACCACCGGCTTTGCGCGGGAGCGCGGTGCCGACGGCGGAGAGGGGTACAATTTCAACTGTCCAATGCCGCCCTACGCCACCGAAGCGGTGTGGCTCAAACCCTTTGAGACCTTTTTACCCAGGCTCCTCGATTATTTTGCCCCTGATTTGATCCTTCTTCAAATGGGCGTCGACGGACATTGTGACTGCGTGATTAGCCATTTGCACATCAGCCTGGCCGGGTGCCAAAAAGCCAGCCGTTTTTTGGCCAAGTGGGTGCGCGAAAATCGAAAAAAACTTTTGTTTTTGGGTGGCGGTGGGTTTGTGCATCCCATGTTGGGCAGAGCTTGGGGAGTCCAATTGGCCGAGTTTGCCCAGACAACCGTTCCTCTCGACATTTCAGAGGACGCCCGCCACTGCGAGGTTCCCATTGACACAGAGCAAGTGGCCGAGGTGGAAGGCTATCTCGAAGCCCACGTCGAATTCTGGGAATCGATTCGCCGTTAAAGGGATTTCCTGCCGAAGACGGGCGCGGCAGTTGCGCGCAGGACTCAAATCGATTTGGGAACTGCGCCCCGTTTTGGCATTTTGAGGCGGCACCTTTTGACGGAGCCTTAAACTCATGCCGTCGGAGCAGAAACCGTTTCAAAAAGAAAAGGGCGGCAAGAGCTTTTCTCGGATTTGCAGCGCGAGAGTTTTTCCTCAGCTCTTGGGGGATATTGCGGAGGCTTTGGAGCCGTTTTGTTCCTCGAATTGCAATTTGTACAGACGGTAGTAGATGCCGTGCCGGTGCAGAAGTTCCTGGTGGGTGCCGGATTCCCGAATTTCGCCCTTGTGAATAACCAGGATTTTGTCCGAATGTTGAATGGTGGAGAGCCGGTGGGCAATAATAATGGCCGTGCGATTTTCCAATAAGCGGCTGAGAGCCTCCTGAATGAGCAGCTCGGTCTGGGTGTCCACGCTGGACGTAGCTTCGTCCAACACCAGAATTTCGGGGTCAAAAGCCAGAGCGCGGGCGAAAGAGAGCAATTGACGCTGTCCCAGCGAAAGCGACTGCCCCCGTTCCTTGACGTCGGTGAGGTAGCCGTCCGGCATGGCCTGCACGAATTCGTGGGCGTTGGCCAGTCGGGCCGCCTCGGCCACGGATTCCTGCGAAAGATTTTCTCCCAGCCGAATGTTGTCGGCGATGCTGCCGGAAAAGAGGAACACATCCTGCAGGACAATGGCAATTTTTCGCCTCAGGTCGGGAATGGCAAATTGACGGATGTCTGTGCCGTCGATCAGAATGCGGCCCTTTTGAACGTCGTAAAAACGGGCTAACAGACTAATAATCGACGTTTTTCCCGCACCGGTGGCGCCTACCAAAGCCACACGCTGCCCTTTTCGCACTTCGAACGAAACGTCCCTGAGCACCCATTCACCCTCCTTGTACGCAAACCAGACATGATCGAACCGAATGGCATTTTTAAATCGTGTAAACGGTACGGGTGTGGCGGGGGAGACGATTTTGGGTTTCGCGTCCAGGATTTTGAAGATTCGTTCCGAAGACGCCATCGCGCCCTGTAGAATATTGTATTTTTCAGCCAGATCGCTAATGGGGTGAAAAAAACGCTGGGCGTACTGAATAAACGCCACCAAAATGCCCAGTGTGAGTCCACCGGAATTGTAACGAATGCCGCCAAACCAGATAATCAGGGCAATGGCGAAGTAGCTAATGGCGTCCACGCTGGGGCCGAAAAGGGTGAAATAGAGAATCGTTTTGAGCTGTGTGTCCAGTGTTTCCCGATTCAGTTGCCGAAAATCCTCGAAATTTCTTTTTTCGCGATTGAAAAGTTGCACGATGGTCATCCCCGAAATATTTTCCTGCAAAAAGGCGTTAATGCGGGCAATGAGGTACCGCACGCGGCGGTAATTCTCGCGAACTTTGCGGCGGAAAAGGAAGGTGGCGTAAATCAGAAGGGGAAGCACTGTAAACGTAACCAGCGCCAGTTGCCAGTTGAGTGCCAATAGAACGATGACAATGCCGGTGAGGGTGAACAAATCTCCGAAAATCGCCACAACGCCGGAAGTAAACACCTCTTGCAGTGCGGCCACGTCGGAAGTGACGCGCGTTACCAGACGACCGACGGGATTTCGGTCAAAAAAAGCGATGTCCATTTTCTGGAGATGGGAAAAAGTGGCCAGTCGAATGTCAAACATGACGTGCTGACCGATCCATTCCATTAAGTTGATCTGGACAAACTGCAAGCCCAATTCCAATACCAGAATGGAAAGCAAAATGAGGGATATTCGGAAAACGCCCGGGACGTCCCGCGGTACGATGTAGCGGTCAATGGCAATTTTGGTAATCAGGGGGCCGGCCAGCCGGGTGAGGGACAACAGTACCAAAACTGCCACGGCAAGACCTACCTGCCAGCCGTACGGGCGCAGGTAGTGCAGAAGCCGTTTGGCAATGCGGCTGTCGTAGGCCTTGCCCACCACATCTTCTTCCAGAAATTTCCCGCCTTTTCCGTACATCATCAGAAAGAATACTCGCTTTCGTATCGCTTCATTGTCGCTCGTTTTTAGTCACGGCAGCCTGGGTTAGAATTTTACCGCCAAGCGGCAGCCCCAGTTGCTTTTTAAATTTCCTGTAATTCGGCTTCCAGACTTTGTTTCCGAAACAAATCGGTGTAGAGACCGTTTTGGGTCAGCAGCTCCTCGTGTGTTCCCCGTTCCGCAATTTCTCCCTCCGCCAAAACAATAATCTCGTCGAAGCTCATGAGGGAAGAAAGACGGTGCGAAATCATAATGACGGTGCTACCCGCAAAGGCTGTGTCCAAATTGGAGAGGATCTGTCTTTCCGTCTCCGAATCCACCGCCGAAAAAGCATCGTCCAAAATAAAAATAGGGGGATTTTTTAAGAGTGCGCGGGCGATGGCCAGCCGTTGTTTTTGTCCCCCCGAAAGATTAATGCCCCGCTCACCCAATTCGGTGTCGAAGCCGTGAGGGAAGCTTTCAATTTCATCCAAAATCCCGGCAATTTCAGCCGCGCGTCGAATGTCGGCGTCGCGAGCGTTTTCCACCCCGAAGGCAATGTTTTGGCGGATGGTTTCCGAAAAAAGAAAATTGTCCTGCGGAACGTACCCAATAGACCGGCGAAGCACTTTCAGGGGAATACGGCGAATGTCGACGCCGTCAATGCAAAGGCAACCGGTGGTGACGTCATATTGCCGGGTGAGCAAACGGACCAAGGTGGTTTTGCCCGAGCCGACGTTTCCCACAATTCCAAGGCGCCGCCCGGCCGGAATACGAAGGGAGATGTTTTTCAAAACAGGTTTTTCCGATCCGGGGTAGGCAAAGGAAGCGTCCTTTACCGAAAAATCTCCTTTCAGGGATTTTAGATCGAACCGGGCGTCAGAGATGTCGGCAATCATTGGTTGTCGGGTGGTAATTTCCAAAATCCGTTTCATGGAGGCTGTGCCCTGTTGGTAGAGATTAATAATCCAGCCCAGCGCAATGGTCGGCCAGGTTAACATGGTGAGATACGTATTGAACGCCACAAATTGTCCCAAAGTGATTTTTTCGTGAATCACCATTGTCCCGCCCACCCAGAGCACAATCACAGCGCCTAAACCGGTGAGAAACGTCATGCCAGAAATGAGGATGCTTCGTACCCGCGCCAGTCGGAGATTTTTCTCCAAAAAACTGGCGCTGAGGTCGCGGAAACGCCGAATTTCGTTTTTCTCCTGAACGTAGGCCTTAACCACGCGAATTCCAGCAAAATTTTCTTGCGCTTTAGCGGAAATGCGGGAAAACTGCGCCTGAATTTTGTCGAAAAGTCGGTGGATTTCCTTCATGGCGCGTGCAGCCAAAATCGAAACAAAAGGAAAGGGAATGAGTGCCAGCACCGTCAGGCGGACTTCGATTTTGAGCATCATGACAATTGCCACCAGTGAAAAAACAGTGGTATTCATTAAGTTGGCAATTCCGGGGCCCAAAAGATTGCGAACGGCATTGAGGTCATTGGTGGCACGAGCCATGATGTCACCTGTGCGCATTTGCTGGTAAAAGGCGGGAGAAAGGCGTTGTAGGTGGTGGAAGTAATCCAATCGAATCTGGAACTCAATTTTCCGGGAAATACTAACCAGAGTGCGGCGCATGGCGAACCGAAAAGCAGCGCCCAAAACCGCGGCCCCGAAAATGAGGGCGGCGTACCGAGCGACCACACTGTTGGTGGTCCCTTCGCGAAGCCGATCAATTGGGAAGCGAAGCAGGTAAGGGATGGCGGCCCGAAAAGCAATCATCAAAACGGCAAAAACAAATCCCGCCAAATATCCCCATTTGTGCTGCCCCGCGTAGAATTTGAGTACGGCTAAGGGGCGATTTTTTACGGTCCACATGGCGATGCCAGAAAATGCACAATGCGTTTGACAAACACGTCGGGTGTTACCACCAGCACGTTGGTATTCAGACGTTGGATGCAGTCCTGAATCTGGGGAACGCCGTTTGACCACACATGTACCGGAATCAAACTGTACCCTTGCGGAGAACGCGCATCACGAGGCAAATGGTTCAATTTTTCTGCCAGAGAAGCGGGCGTTTCAAATCCCTGCCATAAATTATAGCGGCCGCAAATAACCGGTTTGCCTTCCATCCAGTCAATGGCGCCCTTGCCCCCCGAGTAGTTGGCAAAATCGTAGTAAAAAATCGCGTCAATGGCTCGTTGGCGTAAAAATGGGACAAGAGAAGCCTCCGAACGCTCGTTGCCGATGATGTTCAAAATGTGCAGATCCGATTTTTCCATGAATTTTGCCGTTAAAGCCGCAAACTGTGGGAGATTCTTAAACCGTTCCGGGTACATGTAACCCAGGCCGGACGAGGAGGCTACAAAATAGTCGTGGCCTTTTTCGGAGGCCGCCGCTTCTCGGTAAAAGAGGCTGAGAACGGTGGGGGCTAATTGACTCATGGCAGGGGAAACCGTCCAGCCCAAGGGCAATTGCCCGCGCAAAGGGCTGCCGTACCACTGCGGATTCGTGGCAAAATCGTTGAGGAGCCACTGGATGTTGTCCCCGTCGGTCATTAAAAAGCACACCGTGTGGACGTTTTCTCGGGAAACGAAAGCTGTGTCGGCAACGGTTTTTTGTTTTAAATCGGCACTGAAATTGGTAAGAGTAGAAAGATTGAGCGACCAGTCTGCGGCGTGCACCCAAAATCCGTGCCGACTGCTTTCGCTTACCAGCTTGAATTCATCGTTTCCCCATCCTAAAAGAGCTCCGCCGACCGGAGAACGGTTCAGCACGCGCGTAAACAAAGGACCGGGTACATCGGCAAAGAAGGTCAGCATTTTGCCGAAAACAGCGTAATCGTTTAGATTGAGGGATTTTTCCGGCTTTTGAAAAACCACCGCCCGTGTGGCAAAACGAGCCCCGTAGGCGTCCAAAAGCTCGTTAAAGGTTTCTGTCCGAACATCCTGCAAAAGAGGAATCTTCAGACTGTCTAACACCGGTTGAAGGGCAGGTGTTGCGGCAAGGGCTTGGCGAAG
Source organism: uncultured Deferribacteres bacterium (assembly GCA_964579725.1). GTDB lineage: Bacteria > Zhuqueibacterota > JdFR-76 > JdFR-76 > BMS3Abin05 > CAZOHG01. The sequence continues at coordinate 70,410 of CAZOHG010000006.1, read as the reverse complement.
GCCACAGAGTGAGAGGGCCACGTTGGCCGAAATCGTGTTTCGGTCGCACAAAAAATAGCCCGAAATTCGGGATTTGAAGCGCCGTAGCAACCCGACAAAATTGCCCTGGTAGGTGCGATTGAGGGTTACACCGTAATTTGTTTCCAAATCCGCCAGCCAGCGGGCGTACCCACCGGTTAGGTAACGGTAAATGGCCGGTTTCGTTTGCGCCAGAACACCCTGAAGTGATTCGATGGTCAAACGCTGGTCGGGAGTAAAACGGGCTTCGTCCACAACGTACAACGTGTCCGGTGTGGCGGAAATCGGATAAGGACTCCCTTCGAACCAATCGGAGCTTTTGTTCTCCTGCGTCTGGGCACTCAAGGGGGATCTGCTTTGCTGGCAGCCGACGAAAAGGGTTAAGAAAATGAAAATCAAGCTGTATTTCAAAAAGCTTTTTGCCACCGGTTGTCTCCGTTTTTAAGGTCTTGTGCTCCGGCTTTTGGCTTTTCAAAAGGCTGGAGGCTTGAAAAACCACCCCCTATTTTGTTTTCTCTCAATTTTTTCTCATGTTGGGAAAAGACTGCTTCCGAAAACAGGCCGTCTTTTTCAGCACGGCTCGTTGTGAAAAGAGCCTCTCCGCCGGGTTCTCTGCAAATTGAAAATTTGTTTTTTTTTGCGCACCTGACTTATTTGGCGGCCAGCTTGCGCACACTTTGTGAAATCTGACCCGTTAAATAGGTGGTCACCGTGCCGATAAGAACGAACCACGGCCAGGCAATATTTTGGGTCTGCACCACGAAGATCGTTAAAAGTCCCACCGTCATGGCCACCATGGCATCCCACTGGTCGATCCGTTTGGAGAGCAAGCCGAGCAAAAATGTGCCTAACATGCCGCCGTAGGTGTAGGAAGCAATGGTCAGACCGACGACCAACACATTGCCCCAACTGGCCGCGATCCCCGCCATTAAAATCAACAAAATACCCCAAAACAGGGTAATAATGCGCGACATAAACAATTCCCGCACAGCCGTTAGTTTTTTTCCGATAAGAGGCTTTAGAATGTCCCACATGCTCGAAGAAGCAAGCGAATTAATGGAACCACTCAGCGAGGACATTGCAGCGGCAAAAATAGCCGCGACCACCAAACCGGCAATTCCGTGCGGCATGTACGTCACAATAAACCGGGGGAAAATTTCGTCGCTGCGTGCAAGGGGCTGCCCCAAGGGAAATTTTTGGTAGAATGCGTACAACATGACGCCCAATAGAAGAAAAAAGGCAAATTGAATGATAATGACCACGCCGCTGCTAATGAGCGCCGTTTGGCTGTCCTTAAGCTTTCGGCAGGAAAGAAGCCGTTGAACCATGAGCTGATCGGTGCCGTGTGACGCCATGGTGAGAAAAGTGCCTCCTAAAAAACCCGCCCAAATGGTGTAGGGGGTGCTGAGGTTGAAGGTAGGGTCGAAAAACTTAAATTTTCCGGCCGGGCCGGCGATGGCCGCCACATCGTGCCAACCGTTGGGAAGAAGGTGCAAAATGATGAAAAACGCCACGAGTGCGCCGCTAATGTACAGAAAAAACTGAATCACGTCCATCCAGACAACGGCTTTTATTCCACCAAAATAGGTGTAAATGAGGGTCACGATTCCAATAATGGCAATGGAAGTGGGGTAGGAAAATCCGGTTGCCATTTTCAGGGGAATGGCTGTGGCAAAAAGGCGGACCCCGTCGGCTAAGACACGCGTCACCATGAAAACCAGTGTCGTGTACCGACGCATTTTGGGGCCCAATCGGCGATCGATTAATTCGTAAGCCGTCAACATGTCGCCGCGGTAGTACGCCGGCAGAAAAAGCAGGCTAATAATAATCCGCGCCAGAAAATAGCCGAAGGTCAATTGCAGGAAGGTCATATTGGAGGCAAATGCAAGAGCAGGCACCCCAATAAACGTCAGGGTACTGGTTTCGGTCGCCACCACCGAAAGCGCCACGGCAAACCAGGGAATTTCGCGTCCCCCCAGAAAGTAATCCTTGGCGTCTTTTTGCTTTCGGCCGAACCAAGAGCCGAGTGCGACAACAAGAATCAAATAGGCAATGAGAGCAACAATGTCCAGCGCAGTAAATTGCATGAAAAATCCTTTCGTTTTTCCGAAAATTGTGGATGTAACTTAAGAAAATTGGCTTTGAATTGCAAGCAGAAAATAGATGTTCCTGTTGTGCCCTGCGCTTGACTCGTGTCAGGAGCCGTTCGGTTTGAAAAAGACTGGTTTTTTGCCGCAAATGAGGCTATTTTGTACAATTCAAAAAATCGCTGATTTTGCTCCAAATCAACACGATTCTTGAGGAAGGGTTTAAATCACTTTCGCAAGGCACTGTGAAAGAGGCGGGTTGATTTTTTGACAGGCGCAGCGGAAGCACGAAAGAATCGGCGCCTTTGTGGAAATTTTTTGGAATTTTAAGGTGAGGTCTGACATTATGTCGGTACAGGCTTTTTACGAAATCATCGGGTACGCGGCGTCTGTTTTGGTGGCGGTTTCGTTAATGATGACGTCCATTCTCAAACTACGCATTCTAAATTTAATCGGAGCGGCCTTTTTCACCCTGTACGGATTGCTCATCCGTGCGTACCCTGTGGCGGCGTTGAATTTTTTCATTGTTCTCATTGATTCTTATTTTTTGCTTCAAATCTTTCGGGAAAAGGAATATTTCACTCTTTTGCAGGTTCAGAGCGACTCTCCCTACTTACGCCGTTTTTTGAGGTTTTATGAAAAAGAAATTCGCACATTTCAGCCGGATTTTCAGTGGAATCCCCAAAAAGCACAAATGATTTTTTTCGTCCTGCGGAATATGGTACCGGCGGGACTTTTCATCGGGGAACTCTACGATGCGCAAACCCTTCTGGTGACATTGGATTTTGCCATTCCCGGATACCGGGATTTTAAGATTGGCAAGTACGTCTATTATCGCCAATCGGATTTTTTTCGCACCCGTGGTTTGACCGCCATTTTGACGCCTCCGGGCGACAAACGCCACAGAGAATACCTCCTTCGGATGGGTTTTTCACCCTTTTCCCGGGAGGGAAAACCTTGTCTTCGTCTTGAATTGGGCTCCCCAAACTGAACGGTATTGGGTCGATTGTGCTGAGCGTCGGGTGTCGGGCGGCGCTTTTACGAGAAACCCGTTTGCTAAAATAAAAAAAGGCTCCTTTGAGGAGCCTTTTGGGTGTTGTAAAGTCCGATTCTTACTTTTGTTCGTCCCAAAATTCCAACTGCATGAGTTGGGCTAATTCGCGGATTTCGGTTTCCCAATCGCCGTAAAAGGACACGCGGTGCCAGCCGAACTTGGACACCTGGTAGTTGCGGGCAACGGCTGCGGTATCTACTTCCACAGCAACCTTGGTGCGGCAGGCGCGGTCGGTGTCCACATTCCCTACAATTTTCCCTTTGTGGAAGGCAATCCGCTCGGTTTTAATGTCGAATTTAATGGTGGACATGATTTCGCCCGGGGTCATTTTCACCTGAACGGATGCCCCGGAATTGTCTTCGGCGTGTGAACGCAAAATGTAGGGCATCGGTTCGCTTCTGGGACCCTTCATTTTGGAAGCGGCTACGCAATGGGCGTAAATGATCTGGCCGGTGCCCTGGTCGATCACCGGATCCGACACGAAACCGGGACGCTCGCTGAGAAACCGGATGAGCAATTGAGTCAGTGCCGAATCGATGTCGGCTTCGCAAATTCCGGTGGAGCCTTCGTTGTTAAGCTGGAAAAAAGCCAGGCACGGGTAGGCCGGAATCTTCTTTTTGTAAACCAGGTCCAGGCAATCGACGGTCACGGCGTTGGCCTTTTCGAGCGCCATCATTTTTTTGAGTGCCAGGTAGGTTCTGGCACCCGCCAAAATGTCTTCGAATTGCGGTTCAACGACTTTTTCCGCCTCGGCAATCCACCGTTTGGCCCATTCTTTGGCTTCCGTTTCGGGAACCGTGCCGTACACCTTATTAAACGCCTCGTGATCCCGAACCAAAATTTCTGTTCCCAATTTATTTTTGATTTTTTCAACGTAATCCTTTGGGTAATCTCGGTCACGAACGGCCAGAATGCGGGAATGCCGGAGGGCGTGAATGACGTCAAAATAGCGCAGTTTGGCCCCAATGTCGGAAAATCGCGAGGAACTGAGAGCCACAAAGGGCCAGTGATTTTCCAGACCGACCTCCATGGCGTCGAAAAAGTACAGCTCTCCGCCGTAAATGTCGTTGACCCACAGCATGGGTTTTCGGAGCTGCCCGAACATTTTGACGGAGCGGTGTGGAATGGCCAGGCCAAAAATCACGACCCCTGCGGGGTCTTCCTTGTCGATACGGGCTGCAAATTTCTGAAAATCCGATTCGGTGGCTTCCATTAGTTCACCGCCCACAAAAGAGTAGGAGGGAAAGTATTCGACCAATTTTTGAAACATTTCCTAGGCGCGTTGGGCGGGGTCTAATTCGGCGTTGGGCCATCCGGGAACGCCTTTGGGTTTTTCAGCACCCATGCTAATGACGTAAATTTTGGGATTCATTTCTGCCTCCTGTGTTAGGTGGTGTCTTGTCGACCATTCAATTTGGAACAACGCGTGTCACAGAGAACGGCAATCGAAGCGTTTTCTTCAAAAATTTTTGGGGAAACCCGCTCGACTCACGCCGCCTGAGATTTTCAGGTCAAAACCGTGCAAGCGGGGCGCGAAATGGTTGCCCTTTTTTAACCGCAGTTTCCGCTGACACGTGCCATTTTCAGGAATAGGGCCATCAAGCGTTTTTGGTCGTCGCGGGAGAGAGCTTCTTCCTCAATACGCAGGATTTTCTCCATGTCCCGTAGGGCAAGCAAAACTTCTTCCGGTACGTCCTTCATGTTTTCCGGGAGGTAGAGAAGATACTGAACCGCCGTCAGCAAAAACTGACGCATGCTGTCGTCCACCACGTTGCGCAGCATGTCGTTGATCTGTGAGGCAAGACGCTCAATGCGTCCGCGAGAAACCGTGCTTCCCGGTAGCTCGGGAGCCGTTTCCCGCGTAAAAAGGGATTGAACCGCCCGTGCCAATTCAATAAAGCTTTTAACCTGCTCGGAAATGGGCTCACGCAGCATTTTCCACATTTTCTGCCGATTTTCGCAAATAACGGTGCGCTTGCCGAATTCTTTCTCAAAAACGGCCCGTTGGCTTACCGGCAGGTACGCTTCGGGAAGGGCTTGTTCCACTTTGGTGTTAAACAGGTTCCGTTGCAAAAGCACGGCCAAATCGGGGCGAAAAAACGGCAGCAGGCGATCCAATTCCGGTCGGGAGGGGACAACACCGTGCAGGTCCAGGCCGTTTCGGCGTAGAAGTTCTTGTTGAAAAAGGGGAATAAATTCCGAAAGGACGCTGTTTTCTTCGCGCAAAGCCTGTAGCGCCGAGTTGTCCGACGGAAAGGCATCCTCAATGGCCCGGACGTACGTAAGGTCTGTATTGTGGAAAAGGCGCAGGGTGTCCAAAATGTCGTGCACCGGCAGGTGTGGCAAAATGTGTTCGCGGACCAAACCCGGCCCGGCAGCCCCGTGCCGTTCCAAAAACTGAACCAACCCCCGAAATACTCCCGTCGTGAATTGGTTGACTCCCAAAAGGAAGGTTTGGGCTTTGTTGTGCCCAATGGCCCGCAGAAGTGTTCCGTGAGTGGCCAGCGGGAGCGTGCTGGAGAGTCGCTCCACGATTTCCCGGCTGCGGTTTAGAGCCGGTTCACGGCTGGGGCGCACCGTAGGCCGATCGCGAAGCGGAAAAAGGGTGCGGGAGAGAAAATAGGACACCACGTGAATGCCGGTCATGTCTTCGGGACGCCCGTACACAATTTGTACAAAATTTTCGCGCACCACGTCCAAAAATTCCAGAAAAATGGGGCTGTCTTCGCGGCGAATGGTCGGTCGGATCCTGGCCCAATTGGCATCGTTTTTCTCGTGAAGGGCCCGGGCCGTGGGGAGAATCCGTTTCCAAAAATCTTGTTGTTTTGTCCCGATGTGGAAAAAGACGTGGGCCAACTCTTCCGCCGACCGGGAGCGCAAATGTTCCATGACGTTGGACTGAAAGGTACGAAAATCGCTGTGGCTCAAAATTCCCGAGAGGGGCGACCGTGCCTGTTGGAACACGCGAAGCTGTACGGGTGTTAGGTTTAGGGCGTGCGCCTCTTTCTGGAGCCGGGTGCCGTCCAGCGCGGGGCTTCCTGCCGAAGGACGGTAGTAGCCGCCCTGCCGTTGGGGGGATTCTCCCGACCCGAATTTAATCCGTATTTTTCCTAAGAGATTTTTCTGCCACAGCCAGCGGTCCAACAATTCCCGCGCGTCCTGGTAGAGGGAGTAGGCCTTGAGTTGTCCAACCTGTTGACTTAAATCCGACCCGGCAATGAAAAATTCACCAATAATTTCTAAAAAGCGGTCTTCAGGCGGCTGCCGCAATTGGCGGCTGATTTTGGCGTAGTCCCAAATTTCATTCAAAAAATCGGGTATTTTTTGAATAGCTTCCAATTCCTCGAAGAGCGGCGTTACCTTGATTTCCGGCAAATTCAGGGAAGGATTTTCCCGCAGAGCGCGGGCTCGTTCTTCCCTCAATTTTCGGTACAAAGCCAAAATGGCGCGGGGGTTACTGGCCATGCTGACCTGCACCGTGAACACGAATCCGAACAGCCCGGACTGCGCCGCCAAAACGTTTAGTTCCACCAAATTGGTGACGGTGGTGTCCACAGCAAATTGGTCTTTGTCCAAGATGATTTTTTGGTGAATCCGGGGCGTGAGGTAAAATCGTTTTAAATAATTTTTGTAGAGCCCTAACAGCACCGGCCAGTCGCCTTCTTTTAGCCGGTCAGGATTTTGCTCTGCCACTGCCCGCACCAATTCGGTTAGAGAGCGATTGACCGAAAAAAGCTGCTTGATCTCAAAAGACCGCTTGCGCCGGTACTGCTGCATGCGGCGTTCGTTTCGGTCGTTGTGTTTCCACAGCGTTTTCAGCGGATCTCGGAGCAGGCCCATTTTCCGCAGCCCGCGTTTGAGACGGGAGGCAGAGTATTCGAGCGGAATGGTCTTTCGGTATTTTTTCTCTAAAATTCCGGTGAGGCGCGTGATTTTTTGCAGGGTTTGGCGAAAATCCTGAATGCGTTTTTCAATGGAGCCCAGCTCTGCAAGAGCTTTGCGTTGCTCGGGAGAGAGCAGCGCCTGACGTTCAAATTCCGCCACCAAACGGGCCAGCGCGCGAATATTGGCAATGAGCGGGCCCGAAATCAGGGTGTGCCCCTGACCGCTGGGGCGTGTGCTGCCGTCCCAGTCACCCCACATGGACAGAACGGTCTCCTCACGCCGTGCGTACAGAAGCGTCCGGACGGTTTCCATGAGTTGAATGGATTCCAGATCGCAAACCGCTTCCTCCGCTTCCCTTTCGGAAGAAATGGGGACGTTTCCGCCCACAAATTCTCGTAGAAGCGCGGCCAAAATCTGTTCAGAAGGAACCTGTGCGTAAAAATTGGGCAGGGTGAGGTGTTTCGCCTGCTGCACGAAAAGCTGCTCAACGTCCAATGCGTACATTTGAGTGGGGTGAACCGTGCGGTCAAAAAGACGCCGTTCGTACTGAAAGACCCGCTTTCGGGGTTCCGGTGGCAACAGCTCCATTTGGAAATCGTTCAGAATGTCCTCCGACCCACCTTGCCGAACGCGCTGCGAAATTTCTGCCTGCACCAGCGCGAAATCCTGTAATTTGGTGCGGAAAAAGGACCAACGTTCGGGCAAATAACGGTCGACAAATTCCTGCAGAAGAGCGTCGGTTTGCTCACTTTTTTGTGCCCAAGACGGCAAATAGCGGCGAAAGTTTTTTCGGGCGGCCTCCCGTACGGCTGTTAGTTGTTCCGCTGCCTGTACGTCAACTCGCGTGAGTGTTTGTTTTTTCAAGGCCAAAAAATCGGCTTCCGCCACACGGCCGTTGCGCAGCCGGTAGAAATGGCGATTTTCCGCCTGACGACGTACCAATTCCGACAGCATTTCCACAAGCCGTCGTACCTTTGCCGAAATGGTAGCCAAATCAAGCTCACCTCCGAGAGTCAGGCGAAACGTTCGATTGGCTTGAGAAAAGCCCTCCAGCGTGTGCGAAAAATTGGTCAGTGGAATCAACCCGATTCCCAGACGTGCCAAAGCCTGGGCCAGCCGCTCGGCGGAAAGCCCCGTGGGCAAATGGGTAATTTCCAATTGGGGGTACATGGCACCCGCCGGCGGAAGGTAACGCAAGCCGTAAGGGTTCCGCTCGGGGGGGAGTTCCGCAAAAGCCTCTGTTAGTGCTCGGGAACGCTGCCACAGGATTTCGTCCCGACGGGCCCAAAAACGGGCTACGTGCCAGGCACCGCGGCGGTAAAAAAGAAGGCTGAGCAGAATGGCTAAAAGATTGGGCGAAAAATGGGCCATTTTTTGGTGGAATTGCCTGCGGTCGGCTGAGTGGGGAATGTCACACACGGCGAGACGCGCACCCGCCTTGCAATCGGTTTTTGAAATCGACTGAATGGTGACCAAATGGCGCAGGTGCGAGCCGCGAATACGCCCCTCCTTTTTCAGATTCAGGGCGATTTTTTTTAAGCTCGGCACCGGGACTTTTGTGCGCCGTTCTTCGGGTGAGGCAATAACCACATCGGCGTACGACAGGTCGTCAATTACGCGGATTCCGTTCCGAAAGCAGAAGAGCAAGATGGGTTCCACCGCTTCCGGCGGCCAGATTTGTCCCGTGGCATTGTGAGGATTGTTCAAAATGACAGCGCCACGACGGGGCCACGCGGGGTCGGTTTCACATTTGGCTTGCAAAACTCGGACAAACCGCTCGGCATCTAATTGAAAATCCGGTTTGAGGGGCACGGACGTCACCTGCGGAAAGGCGTCTCCCACCGTCCAGCTAAAATCGGGAACCACCACCTCCTCAATGTTCCACGCGGAGGCCATTAAACTCAGTGCGGTTCTGGCCGAGCCGCTGACCAAAACGAGGTGTTCCGGTTCGTATTCCGGGTGCACCGCCTGAAATGTGCTCAAAAACGACGCCGTTAATTCGGTGCTCAAATTCGGGTTGTTTAAGCGGGCAAAGAAGTGCTGCACCACGTCGGCCTGGGATTTTCCCCCGAACGGGTCCCAAGGCCCCAAGGCACGGGAATTTTCCATGGAAATGTCGGAAAAGCGGGCTGTTTTTTGCCCCCATTTCTCGGCCATTTGGGTTCCCAGTTGAGAAAGTCGGTGGGCTTGCTTTTCGACCCGGCGCACGAAACGAGAAACCGACGCGAGAGCCGGGGCGCTTTCTTCAGGGGGAAAGTCCTCCTCAACAGAGTCGGCTACGGCATTTTTCACTTCCTGTTGAAACAGCTGCCAGCGTTGGGTGTGGAACTGGCCGTTTTCCGTCAGAAAAAAACTGAGCAATTTGATTTCGCTGGCGGAAGGGGTGCCCATCTTTTTGAAATGCAGGCGATTAAAGTGCAAAATCCACTCGAAAGGCGCCAACAAAATGGCCAGACTGGAGAAACGCAACGCAGGATGAATAAAATCGGGTGCCAAAATCCGAAGCCCCCGTTCTTTCATTTCGGGGAAAGTCAACAGGCTGGCGGCGTTGCCGCTTTGGTTCATTTCAATGAGGAACAGATCGTTGGCTTCAAGCCAGTGCGCCAAAAGCTCACGGTCACGTTCCGGCCACTGTTCCAACAAGAGGACAAACCGGTCGTCGGTGCGGAGAGCCGCCTGTAGGCGCTCCTGCAAGGGACGGGATTTTTCCCACCGCTCGGGCGCGTGAATGCGAGGTGAAAAGAGGTGGGGACGGGGGGAATCTCCCAAAACAAGGGTTCCCCTTTTTTCCCCCTGCACATCTTCTTCAATGAATTGAAAAATAAGGGCAAGTGCCTGCCACCTGCCGCCTGAAGCAAAAGCCAGCTCCGGTTTTCCTGAGGAGGTGCCGAAGTCGTAGGGAATTTTAGGTGATTCGATTTGTTCGAAACGCGCCTGAATTTGACGGGCGAGCGTACCGGGACGAGCGGGCAAAAAACCGCCCTGAGGAGCGTAGGCCACGGATTTTCGGGCGGTGTCAAAAAGCAATTGAAAAGCCTCGCGGAGAGCGGGGGAGTCACACTCCTGTAAAAAAGCCTCTTCTGAGAAATCGCGCGCGTGGGCGTCGCGAAAGGAAGCCCCCGAGAGCAGGGCATTGTACAGCCGATCGAGGGCAGCGTCGCGTACCGGGTTGCCAATGTGAAAATCGACGCGCTCGGCAGCGGGAACCCCCGATTCCGCCGTCATTCGGCTGATTTCTCCCACAAGGGAAGGAGCCGATTCTTTAAATCGGACTACCGACATAATTTCAGTCCGCCTGCCTAAAATCGGTGTACGTTTCCATTAGGTTTCCGTTGTCGCCTGTCCCCGCTGGAGCGTGTCCAAAAGGGACTGCAATAGGCGCGGCAACCCTTCTGAAATTTCGGGGGAGAGAGAAATGACGGTGCGCGCATTTTTGAGCTGCTGGCTGGCTTCCATTAAGCGGGAAAGCTGGGGAGCCAGTAACAAAAGTTGGGGCGATTGTGCCAAAAGTCCCACCTCTTCCTTTTCCAATTCCAGATTCAACCGTTTTTTCTCGGCTTCTTTTTCGAGAATTTTTTGTTCCAATGCCGCCGCTGCTAACTCTTCGGATTCTTTGAGACGCAGCCGTGCCATTTCTGTTTCGTGTTTCATGCGGGCGATGGTGTCGTCTGCTTTGAGGCGCAGTTTTTCGCGGGCAATGCGGGCTTGTTGATTGGCTCGCTCGGTTTCTTCCTGAATACGGGCTTCTTCTTTCTGACGAATGGCGTCCGCAATTTTTTTGTCGGCCGCCTCTGCTGCGGAAACCACCACGGACGCAATGGTTACCCCCAAGCCGGGCGCCAAATCGGACAAGCGATTCCGTAGCACTTCCCCCAATTTTTCACGCGTTACCTGAGTAACGTCCATTTGTTCCACCACTTCCCCCACCAGTCCCTGAACGGTTCCCGCCAGTTCGGCAGCCGTTTTTTCGACAGCATCGGGTTGCCACCCGCCCACCCGAATAAGATTTTGGACCTGATTCGGGTCAGGGAAGAAAGAAATCGACACCTGCGCCACGACGTCGATTTTCCCTCTTGCCTGGGCCTTGACCTCTGTGGAAACGGTTCGAATGGTGGCCGGAAGCGCCAAAACAGAACGGCTCCAGTACCACCGCTTGAGGTACGGGTGAATTTGCCCCTTCTTTTCCACCAACAAAAGTTGGTCCGGCCGACGTTCTTTTAGAGAAAGGAACGCCCACAGAAGAATCAAAATTACAAAAACAAGAAGAATCCAGAAAAGCCACATGGCAACCTCCAGCTTGTCAATGTGTAAAAAAAATAATCGGGACAAACGGAATAGATCCGTCGAGTCTTCGCGGCGAAAAAGGGAAATCCGACCAATTTCCCCGCCATGATTTTGAACCGCAGCGACCCATTTTGAAAGTTTGCTTAATATAATGCCTTGCGTTTCGTATTGCAAGCGGAAAGTGAAAAGAAGGCCCTTTTCTTTTGAATTTGTTTGGGGACAAGACGCTTTTTTGGGGCACCTGAAATGGAACTGCGGACGCTACAACTCCTTGGCTTGAGAAGGCGTCTCCTTTTTTGAACCGGAAGAGCCAAGCATTTCTTGACAAAGGAATAATTTTTCCCTAAATTGAAAACAAGAATCAAGTTGCAAACCCCACACGGGAGGATTGGACGTGGAAAAAAAGGAACTGGAAAACCTGCAAGGAACGGTTTCCGTTAAGAAGCGCGGCTGGTATCGCCGCCTTTTGGCTTTTATTGGCCCTGCCTATTTGGTGAGCGTCGGTTACATGGACCCCGGAAACTGGGCGACAGACATTGAGGGAGGAGCACGCTTCGGCTACACGCTCATTTGGGTACTCTTAATGTCCAACCTCATGGCCGTGCTGTTGCAGACCCTTTCGGCGCGACTGGGCATTGTTACGGGGTACGACCTTGCGCAGGGGTGCCGCCGGGAGTACCCCAGGCCAATTAATATTTTTCTTTGGGTTTTGGCGGAAATTGCCATTGCAGCCACAGATTTGGCAGAGTTGTTGGGTACCATCATCGGACTCAATTTGCTTTTCGGCCTTCCCTTACTTTGGGGCGCCTTGATTACGGCTGGCGATACGTTCCTGCTTTTGGCCATTCAGCGGTTGGGCATGCGGAAAATGGAGGCCTTCATTGTGTCCCTGATTGCTACCATTGGTGCCTGCTTTTTAATTGAAATTTTTCTGGCTCAACCGGACTGGGGCGGCATTGCAGCGGGATTTGTCCCCCATTTGCCGCCGTCGGCACTGTACATTGCCATTGGCATTATTGGCGCCACCGTTATGCCCCACAATTTGTACTTGCACTCGTCGCTGGTTCAAACGCGGGCTGTTTCCAATACGTACACGGGCAAAGCGGAAGCGTGTAAGTTCAACCTTATTGATTCGGTAGTGGCGCTGAACGCCGCTTTTTTTGTCAACGCAGCCATTCTCATAATGGCGGCCGCCCTCTTCTTCTCCCGGGGCATTTTGGTGACGGAGATCCAGCAGGCGCACCAATTGCTGCAACCCATTTTGGGTACGCACATTGCTCCCATTGCCTTTGCTGTTGCCCTGATTGCCGCCGGACAAAGTTCGACGCTTACCGGCACGCTCACTGGTCAAATTATTATGGAAGGTTTCCTGAACATTCGTCTCCAGCCCTGGCTGCGTCGAGCAATTACCCGTTCGCTGGCTCTCCTACCGGCCGTTGTTGTGATTTCCATTTCCGGGAGTGAAGGCACCTACCGGCTCCTGATTTTGTCCCAGGTTATTTTGAGTCTTCAACTTCCTTTTGCCACGGTGCCCCTCATTCACTTTACATCCGATTCCAAAAAGATGGGGAATTTTGCCAATCGGCTCTGGGTGAAACTACTTGCCTGGGTCATTGCCACCATTATTATTGTGCTGAACCTGAAGTTGGCGTTTGAGGAATTGTCCCACTGGCTTGCCGGAGCCCCTCTGTTTTTGTGGATAACGGTTGTGCCGTTGGTTGCGGCCATTTTCGGGGTTTTGTTGTACCTCACGTTAGCGCCGTTTTTTGGGGTCAGCCGCCAGTGGGAGAGCGGAATCGTCAAAAAAGGCCAGCGTGTGATTCAAAAACTGCGGCCAATAACCTTCAAAAATATTGCCGTTGCGCTTGAAAATTCGCCTCGCGACGCGGAGATCGTTTCCGCGGCCATTTCGGTGGCGCGGCGCAACCAATCCAGACTCACCTTGCTGCACGTGGCCGATTCCCCCGGCACTCTGGTGTACGGAGATCGGAGCTCCAGTCTTCACAGTCGGGAGGATGAACAGTATTTGGAAGATTTGGCTCGAGAAATCGAAGAACGCGATCTGCCGGTGGAGACGGAACTTCTTTACGGCGATCCAGCCACCGAATTGATTAAGGCAATTAATGAGAATGGATTTGACCTGTTGGTCGCGGGTTCGCACGGCCACCACGGCGTCAGCGATTGGGTACACGGCACAACCATCGACAAAGTGCGGCACGGCATTACGATCCCGATTTTAATTGTGAGAGGAAAAGACCGTTCCGACGCGTAGCCTTTCTTTCGAAACCGGGGGCTTCCGTTCCATTTGGCGCAGAAGAAACCCCACGAACGGGGTTCCAAAACAACGGCTGTTTTTACATGTGCCAAATGGAATCAGGCAAAAATGGTGCCGTTCTCCGTAGGAAAATCCGCGCATTTGTCTCGAAAACAAGGGATTGTACGGATTATTTCAAAAGAAGGGCCTTTCCGGAAGCTGCGTTTCGGGGCGTACTCAATCGGTAAAAATACGCACCTGACGGAAGATTTTTGGCATTCCAGAAAATGGTGTGGAGTCCGGCTGTTAAGTTTTGCCAGTGGTGGTGCCACACCCGGCGTCCGGTTGCACTGTAAATGGCAAAGTCCGCTGGGGTGGGTGCGGTTAGAAAAAATCGGAACGCAGTGGTCGGATTGAAAGGATTAGGAAAATTGGGAGACAGGGTAAGCTGTTCCGGTGCCGAGTGGAACACTGTTCTGACCTCGGTGGGAATCCCGTTGACGAGCCGGTTTAGGGCACGCGGGGCGGCGTAGGGAATAAAATGCGCAGCGCTTGCGGCCCGGATGTAGCGCGCAATGAGGTGGGTGTCCGTCAAATATTCCACGGAAAGGACTATTTTCCCGTGTGCTCGAAATTTTTGAAGGTAGTTCAACCGGTCGGAATCCGGGGCAAAGGGATTGTTCTCGTCGGCGTCGCCGGGACAAAAAACATCCTCCACGCCAATGCCGTCAATTGAGTTCCAAAAAAGTGCGCGCAAACTATCGGTAATGTGGTCTTCTTCAATAAGGGCCTCCCCGTTTTGCGGAAAAATGAAAAAGGGCGCGCTGGTTTTGCTTTCCACGTGTTGCCGAATCTTGGCCAAAAATCGAACCATTAGCGAATCGGCCAGCGGCTGCTCGGGATTTTCTTCCCGCCAATAATAATAGGCATCGATGATGTCACAATAAATGCCGTCGAAGCCGCGCGCTAAAATGGTGTCCACGTAAGCAAAAACAATCCGCTGCCAGTTCGGATCCCAGAAACGCACTTTGTAATTGCCCGGCCAATTCGGATTTTCGGGTCCCAGCCAGTTGGGCGGGTGAATTTTCCAGACAGGTTTCCAGTAAAATCGGTAGTCCTCGGCCTCTCCGATGGAAAGGTAGGCCAGTGCGATTTTCCCGCTGCGTTGAATAGCCGAAATTTGTGCGGCGGTAAAAGCCTTTTCGGGAGTGCCGTCGGCGGAATAGTCCATGACGATGAGGTCGAACGTGGTATTGCCCGCAATCTCTTCGGGATGAATGGCATCCAATTGGTACGCCCAGGCGTGTACGGAAGCTAAACTCTGGCTTTGCCCTGAGGAACTAAAAAAGAAGTAAAAAGGCCGGAATGACTAAGGGGAAAAAGGATTTCACGGAAACCTCCAGGACTGTGGTAGTAACGACAGAAAGTAGGGAAGGTTTTTGACAAAAGCAAGCCTTTTTTCGCTTTTGAAGTGCCAGTGAAGAAAATGGAGGAAAAAAGACGGATTTCCTTATTTTTTATTTGCAAGATACCTGACTTTTTCTTATATTACTGACCGAACGTTCGGTCATTATTAAAAAAATAAAAAAGAAAAAACTGCAAAATGGCGAAAATTGTAGACAAAGAGGCCAAGCGTCAAAAAATTCTTTTGGCTGCTTTGCGGGTTATTGCTAAAAAGGGATTGGCAAGCACCCGAATGTCTGATATTGCCGAAGCGGCCGACGTGGGGAAGGGTACCCTTTACGAATACTTCCGGAGCAAAGAAGAAATGATGCACGAGGGCTTTTTGCTCATCTTCGAAAAAGCGGAGGAAGTGCTGGCACGGAAGCTTTTCAAGGTTACCGATCCTGCGGAGAAAATTCACGTCATTTTGGTTGGTTTTGTGGAAGCGTTGGAGCAGTTTCCTCTTGATTTTATGGAAATTATGTTCGATGTGTGGGCAGAGGGCGTCCGCTCGGTCAAAGCCAAAGAGACAACGGTTTTCGACATGCGTCGTCTGTACGCTGACTATCGAAATCTGCTGGTGTCGATTTTGACCGAGGGCGTTCACCAGGGGCGATTTCGGAAAAATTTGAATCCTCTTTTAACGGCGTCCGCCATTTTGGGGTCTTGGGACGGACTCATGTTGCAGTGGGTTTTGGACCATTCCGTTTTTAATTTCAAGGAGGCGGTGGAAACCATGTACCAGGCCTACATGACAGGGATTCGCATTTGATTGACTTGACCGAAGCGTCGGTCAAAAAAACTGCCTTTTTTGACCAATTTTTCGAGGAGTCCAAAACCCGTTTACAAAACGGAAGGAGTGTTCGTATGAAACGGATTCTTAGTTTTTTGCTGATTTTTTCGGCCGGTTTTTATTTTCCCCTGTCGCTTCGGGCTCAGGCGTTGACGGCTGAAGAAATTGTCAAAAAAGTAACCCAAATCATGAATCCCGCTACGTCCGAGGGAACCATGCGGATGACCATCACCACTACCACAGGCCGACTCCGCACATTTGAGTACAAAGTGTACAGCAAAAATCACGGGGAAAAAACCCTCATGAAATACCAGCAGCCCGCTCGCTTAAGGGCACAGGCGATTTTAATGCTCAACAATGCGGACGACATTTGGATTTATTTCCCTCGCACCAATCGCGTCCGAAAATTGGCCACTCACGCCAAAAGGCAGAAAATGGAGGGCAGCGATTTCTCCTACGAGGACATGGGAGCCGGCAACACATTCCTGACAGATTTTACAGCCAAACTTTTGGGGGAGGAAAAAAGGAACGGGGAAAAATGCTACAAATTGGCATTAACCCGAAAGAAGGGCAGTTCCTCCAGTTACTCCCGGCTGGTGTTGTGGGTGGAAAAAAAGAACTTTGTCCCGGTTCAGATCGATTATTTTGACGAACACGACGCGAGCCGTTGTGTGAAACGGCTGTTTCTTTCGGAGATCGAAACCATTGACGGCATCCCGACGCCCAAGAAAATGGTCATGAAAAATCTGTTGGACAACACCCAAACGGTTGTGGAAATCACGGCCATTCGGTACGACGTGCCGCTAAGCGACGCCCTGTTCACCGAACGGGGGCTCAAAAAATGAAGCGGTGGATTGGGATTTGGTTGGTTTTCGGCTTTTTGCCGATTAGCGGGACAGCACAAACCGTTTCTGTGAGCGGCTATTTTGAGCCGCAAATCATGGGCATTCACCTCAAAAATCACACCTATTTTTTGAATTCCAACAAATTGCGCGTGGATTTAGGGGCGCAGGCTTCGGAGAAGGTTTCCTTTGGCGGTAACTTCGATTTCATTCGCTACACCGGAAAGACCCGCTGGAACGCCCTGGATTACCTGCCCGAAGGCCTGACAAAATCAGTTCCGACATTTGTGCGGTCGTTTTTTCGATTTTCGTACAAGGACAGTCTTTTCCTGGACAACGCCTTTGTGCGTCTGTCTTTTCGATTCGGCGACCTGACCGTGGGCCGGCAGCAAACTTCCCTCGGAACCGGCTACGCCTGGAATCCCACCGATGTGTTGAATATGAAAAATCTGATTGATCCCACGTACGAACAACCCGGACACAATGCGGTTCGCGTGGATATTCCCATTGGCACCCGGTACACCGTGGTGGGACTGGTGACGCCGGGGGAGGATTTGAAAAATTGGGGTAGGCTTGTGCGTTTTAAGGGACAATTGGGTCATTTTGACTACTCCCTCATTGCAGTGGAAACTCAATGGGAATTCACGGATTTTCGGCGGTTTCAATCGATTCGCGAAAACCGGCGTCTGTTTGGGGGCGATTTTGCCGGTCAAATTTTGGGCGTCGGGGTGTGGGGCGAGTGGGCATCCAACCGAATGAAAAAAAGCGGCCGATTTACGGAGGGACTTTTGGGCGCCGATTACACCTTCCGAAACGGATGTTATCTTTTGGCGGAGGCCTTTCATTCCACATTGGGTAAAAATAATCGCCGCCGCTACACGCTTACCGATTGGATGCAATTTTTAATCGGGCAAAAAAAGGCCATCTCCCGCGATCAGGTCTATTTTCTGGCGTCCTACCCGGCCACGGATTTGCTGACAATTGGGCTTTCGGCTGTCGGAAGCCTTTCCGACGGAAGCGTGGCGGTCATCCCCCTCATCCGAGACAATGTGTTTGAAAATGTGGAATTGACGGTTTTGGGCAATTACTACCACGGAAAAACCGGAAGTGTTTACGCCGACCATTTGGGGAACGGGGGGTTGGTGCGGTTGCGGGTCTATTTTTAGGCCGGGGGAAACTCCTCCCGTGGGCGTTTAGCCACTGGCGGGGGTGAACCGGACACAAAGCGCGAAAAAAAGCCGGGATTTCCTTCCCAAACAATGACAAAGGAACAGCCGATGCGAAAAAGATTTTTCCCTTGGTTGGGGCACACGACCTACAGGCATTATTTCTTGTGGCTTTTCGCCGGCCTTTTGGTCACGATTATTTTGGGCTATTTTGCCGGTAAAATTCGAATGGACAGCACCTGGATGGCCATTTTGCCTGAAAATGACCCCAGTGTGGCGACTTTTCAGAAAATTTTGGATGAATTTGGGGACGCCACGCAAATTATTGTAGCGTTAGACGGGCCCAGCGAAACCCGCGTGGAAGAGGTGGCGGAGGCGGTGGCCCCCCAATTGGCCGCGCTGAAAAAATGGGTGCGGCGGGTAGATTTTAAATACGACACCAGTTTTGTGAATCAGCACGGACTTTTATTGGAAAAGGTCAGCGACCTGAAAAAAATGGCGCCGTTGTTTACCGATTACAATCTGGTGCCTTTTCTGCGGCATGTCAACGATCTTTTCGAATCGGAATACACCAGCAGTTCCGAAAGCCTCACGCGTCAGGAAAAAGAGGCCGTCCAATCGTTAGACGGCATGTTCGGCTTTGTTAACTCTCTGGGCGCTGCCGTTGCCGATTCCAGCGCTGCACCGAAAATTGTGCCAAAAGCTGTAAACGGTCTCACCACGGGAAGCGGCTATTATCTGTCCAACGACAAAAAAATGCTTCTCATGATGCTGACACCTACCATGAGTATTAGCGATATTCAACCCGTGGTAGAGGGGGTGAATGCCATTGACGCCAAGCTGCGGGAATTCGGTCGCCAGTACCCCGACGTACATTTCGGCATGACCGGCATGCACGTGGTCAGCCGCGACGAAATGGTGACAGGGACGGAGGATACCGAACGCAATACGGGAATGGCCTTTTTAATCATTTTGGTTGTTTTTATTTTGTCATTTCGCATGGTAACCGCCCCCCTGATTGCCATGCTTGTGTTGGCTGCCGGCATTACCTGGGACATCGGGATTGCACAGATGATTTTTGGCCGCCTGAATATTATGACGGCCTTTATGTCCATTATTTTACTGGGGCTTGGCGTGGATTACGCCATTCATTTGATTTCGGCCTATTCCGAATTCCGGCACAAGCGCCATTCCATTGAGCAGGCGCTTGTGGAGGCCTTTTCGCGGGTCGGAATGGGGGTTGTGACGGGTGCTTTGACCACGGCAGTGGCGTTCTTAACGCTGACGTTGACCTCTTTTGAGGCTTTTCGGGAATGGGGAGTCGTGGCCGGGATCGGAATTTTGACCTGTCTGGCGGCTTCCTTATTTTTTCTGCCCGCCGTTCTTGTGTTGCAGGAAAAAATCCGCCTGAAATTTAAGAAGAGGGAGGAACTCAAAGAAGTCAATATGGAATTCCGTTTTTTGGGGAAATTGGGCAACAGCCTTTCGGCACATCCCTGGGGCAGCCTCGGCATTCTCATTCTACTCACGTTTTTTCTGGTCACTCAAATGCCGCGGGTGCACATGAACAGCAATTACATGAATTTGGAAGCCAAGGGGCTGGAGTCCGTCCGTCTCCAAAATGAAATTGCCAGGCGAATGAACCTGTCTGCCGACAACCTCATGTTAGTCGCCAACAGTCTGGCGGAAGCCGATCGGTACACCGAGATGTTGGACACACGTTCTACCGTGGGGCTGGTGGAATCCATTACGAAATTCTTACCGCCTCAATCGAAACAACAGAAGCGCCGCCCCTGGGTGAGAAAAATCAAGCGCGCTCAAGCAGAAGTGCCGCCGCCAAAACCCATTTCGTTGAATAGCCTCAAGGCGGAACTGCAGCGTTTTCAGGACAATATTGACGAAATGGCTCAATTGGCGTTTATGGGGGGATTGGATCGCGTGGTGGCCAAATGTGACCGATTTTTGGGGTTAAACGAGGCGGGCAAGCAGGTCAGCGAAAATAAAATTCAGAGCCTCCTCCGCATATTGGAGGATTCCCCCGAAGCATTGAATCGCCTATCGCGGTACCAAAGCCTGTTCGTCAGGTTCATGAGGAAACGCATTGCTCGCATGGCCAATCCCGAGTCCATTACCATGGATCAAGTGCCGCAGGCCGTGAAAAATCGCTTTGTCAGTCGCGACGGACGCCATTTTTTAATCCTCATTTACACAAATCGAAATCTTTGGGAAGGCCTGGTGACAACCAACTACCTTGAAAACGTAACGCGTGGCATCCCCGGCATCACCGGAACGCCGGTTTTTATGAAATCGCTGGTTCGCGAAGCTGCCCGACAGGGGAAGCAGGCGTTTCTGTTTGCCTTTTTGGCTATTCTGTTTTTGTTACTTCTGGATTTCAAAAAGGTGGGGACGACCTTTTTGGCCATGACGCCTCTGTTGGTGTCCGCTATTTGGCTGTTGGGTACCATGGGACTTTTCCACATTCCCCTGACGATTGTCAACGTCATGGGCTTTCCGCTGATTTTGGGGATTGGAATTGACGACGGCGTTCACATTATTCACCGCTACCAGATAGAAGGAAAGGGCTCCCTACCGTATGTCCTGTCCAGTATCGGAAAAGCCATTTTTTTAACCTCTGTGACTACATTGCTTGGCTTCGGTTCTCTGATGTTGTCCCGCTACCGCGGCTACGCCGGTTTGGGTGAACTGCTGGCAATCGGTATTGGTTTCTGTTTCGTGCTGTCGGTCACACTTCTACCAACCCTGCTGAAGCTGCTTTACGAACGCAGAAAATAGGTGCCGTTTAGAGAAGACCTTCGAACCGAAAGAAAAAGGCCCCGGGTTTCCGGTTGGGGGCAGGGATTTTTCATTCCCTTTTCCCATTTTTGAGTTGGTCAAACTGTTTCATTCAAGAAACAATGGCTCAAAGAGAACACGAGGGAAAATCCGCATAAATTTCACCTATAAATTTCCTACGGCTTCTGCCACCCTTCTTGTACGCGCACACTTCCGTTCCCGAGTAAAATATCCGCAAAACGGAATTAAACTGCACGATTTTTAACCATCTTCCTGTCATTTTGTCCTAAGAATAGACCACTTTGTCTTAGGGTGAAAAGATGGTCGGGCAAGGCTATTTTTTGAATGAATGAAATCAATCGGTTAGGGGGAACAGATTGGAGGAAAAAATTTTAAAATTTGGTATACAATTTGTACAAAAAATGCCGATAGAATAGAAATAGGTTTCAACGTGGTGAAAATCACTTTAAGGTCCGTCCCAAATGTAAGATGACAAAACTGGTTTCATTCCTCCAAGAAATTTCATTCGGTTTTTGGAAAGCTAAACAGAAGACCCAGAGCCCGGCTCGTTTCACGGCGTTCCGGCTCAAATAAAATGGTGGTGTTTGCCGCGGAGGTTTGGGGATGTTTCATTGATTTAAGTGTGATGGGTAATGGCATCTGTCGGGCGGCAGATGAAAAGGATTGCCAAACAAAAAGAGGAGTGGTTCGTATGGGAAAAGTGAAATGGTTTGCGCTGGGGATGTTTTTGTCCCTTGTCCTGATCGGACGACCGATTTTTGCTCAGGGGGGTGTGGACGTCATGCTCAACGGGCAACAGCACGGTGCCGTCATGACACAGGGGGACACGTTGTGGTGGCAAATCACCTTGCCCCCCGGGGGCACGTCCGCCAACGAAATTTGGGTTGATTTGAACAACAACAATCGAATTGACCCGGATTCCGATATGGTTCTTTTTAAATTCAGCCAAACCGACGGGGAAATGGGTGACCCTCCGGATATGGATGGCATGGTTAACGGACAGATTTATCTTCGAATTAAGGCCGGCTTGGCTCCGGCTCATTATCTCATGGCGGCCACCGTTGGGATGGACTCAGACACCAGCGATGTGACGGTCAATCCTTTGCCTCAACCGGCATTCACGGTTTCGGGAAAGGTAACCGTTCCGCCGGGCGTGAGCCCCGCCAATTTATATTTGCAAGCGGAAATGGAGGCGGATACTTCCATGGTTTTTTGGGCAGCACTCACCGATTCCGCAGGAAACTACACCATTGCCTTCGATTCCACAGCGACCGGGTCGGAATGGAAGATTCGATTTGAAGGGAATGCTTTGCCCCAATACATCCCGGTTCCGCATGATACTATCCTGACTCTGGATCAAAGCTATTCCAATGTGAATTTCGTTTTTCAGGAGGCCAACACGAAGTTGGCGGGAAGGGTTTTGGACGCCAGAACCGAGATGCCCATTGGCGTCGGCGACGTGTGGGTGCACCTCATGAATGGGTTCGATAATAGTTACGATGTGAATACCGATGGCACCTTTTTTGTGCCCCTTCAATTGGATTCTCCCACCTTCGGAGAAATCGGAGTTGGTGGGCCATTTATTGAAGGACACTTTCTTTACCCGCCAAGCCGCAAATTCCAAATCAGTCCCGGAGATTCCTTGAATTTTACCTTTGCTTTGTATCCTGCCGATGCCAGCATTGCGGGTAAAATCCGCATTAACGGAACAGAAGTGCCCCAGAGGCCGTTTCGCGTTTTTATGACCGACACGTCTGTGGGAACTGGACAGGCTTACTCCGATACCAATGGCGGTTTTTCGGTTCCTGTTTCTTCAATGGGACAAAATTACTGGCCGAACCTGGATAATGAACAAGTCGACAGCATGATGCAATTGGGGTACACCTTGAGGGTTTTCCCGATGCACCAGGTCAGTCCCGGAGATTCCGTCTATTTCAATTTTGTTCAGGGTGGATTTATTTCAGGTACGGTGACCGATGAACAAATGACCCCAATGGCCGGTTTTGTAGTGGTGGTTCGGATGATGGACGGCGGAAATGTCTGGAGAGATACGACCGACAATGCCGGACATTACTCGGTCGGCCCGTTGCCCGATGGTGCCTATTTTGTTCGGGTCCCTTCGCAGCACGGGATGTCCGGAGAATTTTACAATCACAAAGCCAATTGGGATTCGGCCGATCCGGTTCAGGTTGCCTCAGGTAGCACCCAAAGTGACATCGACCTTACGGTTCATCCGGCCGGTTTCATTGCGGGGGTTGTCCAGCAAAGCGGACAACCGGTTTCCGGAATGCCCGTGGAATTCCACCTACTTTCGCAATTCGGGCCGCAATTTTATGCCAAAACGAAGACGGATGAAAACGGGCACTACGTGTCCCCGCCTCTACCCGACGGAGCCTATTTTGTTCGCGCCGTGACCGACACCAATAGGATGGCAGGGGTCTATTACGACAATGCCTTGAATGAAATGGATGCCGATACCGTTTATGTAACGGCACCCGACACAACGCAGCCTATTGATTTTATGCTTCAGACGCCGGCAAGATTGAAGGGTGCGGTTTACGCCAACGATCCCCAAGGTCCTTACCCGCTTCATAATGCCATTGTGCAGCTACAGTCCGTCGATAATTGGCAGATGATTCCGGCTATGATGGATTCGTCCGGAATGTATTATTTCGGGCAGATTCCACCCGGACGGTACATCTTGATGGCATCTGCGGAGGGTTTTCAAACGCAGTGGTACAATTCGAAAATTAGAGAGGACCAGGCCGACACGCTCACATTAAACGAAGGCGATTCCTTGCGCATTGATTTTTACCTCAATCCTATCTTGGAAAACGGGGTGATTGCGGGAGTAGTGCGCGATGCCGCCAGCGAAATGGGTCTCCCAGGTCTGGTGGTAAAGGCTCACGCCTGGCAAAGCGACCCCTGGGGCGGCATGCAGGATTACTGGCGTTCGGATACGACCGATGCCGAAGGCCACTACGCCATTCATGTACAAGATGGGCGCTACGAGGTGTACGTCCCGTCGCAGCAAGGATGGGTGCGACAATATTTTTCTCACCAATTTCGGAACAACGGTTTTATTGACCAGGGCGGAAATGTAACCCCGATCGATATTGTTAATGCCAGTGTGGCCGATACGGTTGATTTTGATCTCCAACGCGGCGGATTTATTAGCGGGCATGTCAGTGCCGGACAGGATTCCAGCGTTGAGGTGGACATCAGCGTCTGGGATTTGAACCAAGCCCAGGTCGACATCGTGTCGGCGGATTCTGCCGGCAATTACATAACGCACGCTCTCCCGCCCGGTTCTTATGTGGTACAATTTGTTCCGTACTGGAATTACATGCCACAATATTGGAACAACAAATCCACTTTTGATCAGGCCGACACAATTCATGTCATGGTTTCCGACACAGTTAAACACGTGGATGCCACGCTTCTGGCTTCTGCCCATGTTGAGGGGCGCGTGCTTTCAATCCACGGCTACCCCGTAAATGGCATTGAAATTGTCGCATTGGACACCAGTGGAGTCGATTCTTTCTTCGCGTACAGCAACGAAGAGGGCTGGTTCAGCTTCGAAAGCCTCCCCCAAAATGCCTACATTTTTAAGGCATTTGACCCCATGGGAAATTGGCAAACGCAATATTGGGACGGTGTTTCAACAGCCGATTCCGCTCAAATTGTCACCCCTGTGCCCGGACAAAATATCGACCTGACGTTTCATCTTTCCAATGCCGTTGAGGGAAGAGTTGTCTTCAATGAAATAATGTGGATGGGCTCTCACCGCAGTCGGCTGGATCAATGGATTGAGCTTCGCAACCTGACACCCGATTCTGTGGACATCAGCAACTGGGTGCTGACAATTCGGGATTCGCTTTACGGCGATCGAACCTTGCAGTTCCCATTTGGTTCGGTTATTCCGGCTGAAGGCTTCTTCCTGATCAGTCATTTTTCTGCCGATTCCTCGGAAATCGCTGTCCGGCCCAATATTGTTTGGCCGGAGTTAATCCTCAATCCCCGGAGCTTCTTTGTCCTGCTTTCAACCGGACATTCCTACGACCCGGGTACTATTTGGGTGGATGTGGCCGGAGACAATGGCCCTGTGTTTGCAGGAGATTCATTGCGATTTGCCTCAATGGTGCGGAATATGCCCCCAGGGGACGGATCGCTTCCCGAGAATTGGTCAACCGCTACCACATCCCATGGGTGGGATCCGGGAGCCACCGAGTTGGGAACCCCCGGGGTTGACAATACCCTGCCGGTTGAATTGGCCGACTTCTCGGCGTCCGTTTCGGACGGTGCGATTACGCTGACTTGGAGCACCGCTTCGGAGAGCAACAATCTGGGCTTTGAAATTCAACGCAAATCGGACGCCCCCGACGCAGGCTGGGTAAAAGTGGGATTTGTAAAGGGACATGGCACCAGTTCTTCGGAAAGAGTGTATTCCTTTACGGATGGCCCGGAGGAAGTGGGTACCTACTTCTACCGACTGAAACAGGTCGACGTAAACGGGACGACAACTTTCTCGGAAAGCGTGAAAGCGGTGTTGGCGGCTCCAAAACGATTTGCTTTGAAGCAAAATTACCCGAATCCATTTAACCCCACTACGACAATCCCCTTTGCTGTTCCGGTAAAAAGTCGAGTGACTTTGGCTGTGTACAATGTACTGGGACAAAAAGTCGCCGTTCTTTTTGATCGGGTGTGCAAACCGGGTGTGTACCACGTAACCTGGGATACCCGAAACCTGTCTGGCCGGGAAGTAGGTGGCGGGATGTATTTTGTACAAATGAAAGCCAAAGGATTCCACCAAACCCTGAAAATATTGCTCATGCGGTAAAGAACCCAAGGTCTAACGAAAGCCCGTTGGGAAACCAACGGGCTTTTTTGTGTGCCCTGCACGCACAATAGCCCTGAGACGTGAGTTTTAGCTGAGCACGAAGAGCTCCTATTGCCCAAGCCGATGGAAAGATAACGAATAGGCAGGGGTGTTACGGGCAAGGATGGGTTTGAAGAAAACCACGCGAGAAAGTGGAGCATGGTGCAAGCGCACCGAAGTAGACAGGTGAAGCGGGTAGATTGGCAAAAAAGGCAAACGTTCAATAATTGGAGGAATTAAGTTTGTTTGGGCAAATGGGTTTATTTACCAGAGGCTCTATTTGGGAAGAACTTTCCACCCACACATCCAGATTCTTTCGGAGTGACCTGTCTGAAATCGTTGGAGCTGAGTTTAACGGGTCTGTTTTTGTTGGCTATTTAGATTGAATTCAGTCAAGTATTCGTCCTCATGTTGTTTTCTGTCATTCAGCAGGAATCTTGTTTGATTTTGCAATATCATTGAAACCCCCGAACCGGATTCTGACAGAATGACAAACCAGGCAGATGTGAAATTAAAAAATCCAATTAGATTTTTTCAAATATTGATATGCCCCAACCTTGCGGATCAAGTACACCGATATGTCCCAACAGGTACAAAATAAAATGCATCTCCGTACATTTTTCATCTGAAGAACATGCCAATCTCTATGTTAAACAAGACTTTAATCCCGCTTGCATGCTTGTGGTATATTTTTTGTACATGTTGATTTACGGAGTCGAGTTTGTCTAACCTGGACGAATCCGCCGGACGCTGATTTTGTTGGAACGATGATTCGTTACAGTACCAGTCACTTCCCTGCCACTCCCTTAGATGGTGAATTGCTTTATGATGGAACAGATACCAGCGCTACTCACGACACCACTCTTGAAAATAACCTTTATTACACTGATTTCTGTTATGATGCCTTCGGGAATTACAGTAGCGGGACAACGTTAAGCGTAGCAGGGCCAACGGGTGGGGAGAACGCTGCCAATACAACCCAGCCCGATCGTTTCGAACTGTTTCAGAACTATCCCAATCCGTTCAATGCGTCAACAACAATCAAATACCGGCTCGGTGTTGGCGGTCGGGTCAATTTATCGATTGTTGACCTTTTGGGCCGAATTGTTCGACATTTGGTGCAGAAAAAGGAATCAGCGGGAGAGCATTCGATCATCTGGGACGGAAAGGACGACTCAGGGAATGGCGTGGGTTCAGGTGTCTATTTTTGTCAGTTAAAAACAGCCAATGGATATTCCCGGACCAGGAAACTGCTGCTTTTGAAATAGCGAAAAATAAAACAAGAATGCATCGTTACCCGGCGCTCAAAACCGTATTTTGCGAGATGATTCCCCAACTATTTATTTAAATACGAAATAGGCGCAACTTTTTCAAGAGAATGGTGTGCCGGCCTCCGTTTTGTGGAGGCACTTCTGCAAAATCAAGCTGCCACCCTCCCCAACTTTTTCATTGACTCATTCGGTGGAATTCCTTACATTTCTTTCGAAGCGGGAAGCGGGAGAAAAACGATTTGAGGAGCGAAAATGGCGCACCAGACGCAGATTTTGGTAGTCATGGTTGGATATTTGATTTTTCTCATTGGTTGGGGCATTTACCAGGGACGCAAGGTAAAAACGGACAAAGATTTCGCCATTGCCGGGCGCAATCTTCCCGGGTGGGCGGCGGCTCTTTCCGAACGGGCCACGGGGGAATCGTCTTGGGCCCTTTTGGGCTTACCGGGGTTCGCCTTTGCTGCCGGGCTAACGGGGATTTGGACGGCGATTGGCTGTGTGGCGGGAATCCTCACCGCCTGGTGGGCCATCGCCTGGCGTCTTCGGGATGAAGCCGAACGCTACGACGTGAATACGTTCACCGATTACATAGCCAAGCGCCACGCCGATTTGGGTCTGTGGATTCGGATAATCGGCAGTTTTACCATTGTTTTTTTCTTCTTTTTTTATGTGGGTGCCCAATTTTTGGGGGGAGGAAAAACCCTGTTCACCCTGTTCCATTTGGACCCTCGTGTGGGAATGCTCATTACA
This sequence comes from uncultured Deferribacteres bacterium, assembly GCA_964579725.1. Lineage (GTDB taxonomy): Bacteria > Zhuqueibacterota > JdFR-76 > JdFR-76 > BMS3Abin05 > CAZOHG01. Next base: position 42,870 of record CAZOHG010000006.1, on the reverse strand, counting down.
GCGCTCATTATTGTTCCCTACACGGTCTACGGTGGATTCCGCAGTGTGGTCTACACCGATGTGATTCAAGCGCTGGTTATGATTACAACCCTTGTCGTAGGCCCCATCGTGGGTGTGGTGGTGTTAGCACATTCCCCGGAGGTTTTCGCCCATTCCATTCCGCAAGCCCTTCAAAAAGCGGGCCCTTCGTACCATTCCTTTACGGGGGCAACGTCGGGGTTTGCTTTGGGAATTACCATCATGGGGGGACTCTCTTGGTTTTTCGGGTATTTGGGCGGGCAGCCTCAATTGAGCATGCGTTTCATGGCCATTCGTAATCCTGAGCAGGCGCGGCAAGCCAGAAATATTGGTATTGCCTGGACCGTACTGGCGTACATTGGGGCCCTTTCTATTGGTTGGATCGGTCTGGCTCTTTTCGGACCCCACGGACTGAAAGACCCCGAATATGTGATGCCAACCGTTATGTTACGCCTGTTCCCGCCGGCCATCGCTGCCATCTTGATTACCGGAGCCATTGCGGCCATGATTTCCACCGCCGATTCGCTTCTCATTCTTTCCGCCACTGAGCTGTCGGAAAATCTCATGAAACCCTTTTGGGGTTCTGCAGGGAAGAAGGACTTGACGCGTTCCCGAATTGTGACCGCCCTCCTGGCAGTGGTGGCGTTGGGTGTGGCTTACATTTCGCCTTCCAAATTGATCTACACGCTTGTGGGGTACGTTTGGGCGGGCATCGGCGGAACCTTTTCCGTGGTCATTTTGCTCACCCTTTTTTGGAAACGGTTTAACGGAAAAGCGGCTCTGGTAACCATTGTCACGGGACTGGTTTTTACGATTGTGTGGATTAGCAGCGGATTGGAAAAGGAATTCACGGCCCGGGTTATGACATTTTTGGTGGCGGGTGTTGTGGCCATCGGAACGACGCTCGCGACAAGCCCCAAAAGATCCCAATCGCGTTCACCCGATTTGAAGTAGAGTCTCACGTTGTGTTGCAATGGCAGGGGGAAACAGTTGCGCCATCCCACCGGATTTTGGGCAAAAACGGAGTCTTTCCCCTCGGTTGCCGAAAATGCACTCCAGTTCTGTTGGTCGATTTTCTGCTTGATTTTCACGCACTTTTTTTCTACGTTTGAAAAGTTTGTGTATCCAAGAGAGCCCGATTTCTCGAAGAAACGGACGCACCTCTAAGTAAGCTCGTTTTGGAGCGGGTGAATCGGGACCCTGTCGGAACCGCAACGTTCCGTTTGAATGATGTGGGGGGGAGAATCGAAATCAGAATTCCAAAGGTGAAAAGGGAGGTTGCCGTCATGTGGAAAAAGGCGATTTTGGCCGGTTTTGCGGCCGTGCTGTTGGGAACGGGCTGGGCCGGGGCCTGTACGAATATTCTGGTGAGTAAAGGTGCTTCCAAAGATGGTTCCGTCATCATTACTTATTCATGTGACGGTGAATTTGTGCCGCACTTGCGGTACACACCGGCTCAAGATCACGCTCCGAGCGATTCGATCGAGATTCGCAAGATGAACGGAAAAACCGTCAAAATCCCCCAGCCGCCGCACACTTACGCTGTTGTGGGGCTAATGAACGAGTTCCAACTGGCAATTGGCGAAACCACTTTCGACGGGCGTCCCGAATTACGGAATCCCAAAGGACTGCTCCATTATTGGACGCTCATGAATTTGGCCCTGCAGCGCGCCAAAACGGCTCGAGAGGCCATTCGGGTTATGACAGACCTGGTGGAAAAATACGGCTACGCCAGCACGGGCGAGACCTTTTCTATCGCCGACCCCAACGAGGCCTGGATCATGGAAATGATTGGCCCCGGATCCGGTGGCAAAGGGGCAATCTGGGTAGCTCGCCGCATCCCTGACGGCTACATTTGTGCCCACGCCAATATGTCGCGAATTGGAACGTTCCCGCTACACGATCCCAAAAATTGTCTGTATTCCAAAAATGTGATTTCCTTTGCCGTTCAGAAGGGGTACTACAATCCGAAGTCAGGTCAGCCCTTTAATTTTCACAAGGCCTACGACCCGCGCAATCCGGAAAAATTGCGCTACTGCGCCAGCCGCGTGTGGAGCATTTTCAGACGAAGCGCCCCTTCCCGGGAATTTTCCGCTGCCTTTCACCGAGGCGTTCCGGGGGCCAAACCCTACCCGCTCTGGATCAAACCGGACAAAAAGCTCTCGGTTAAAGACGTCATGGCACTCATGCGTGACCATTACGAGGGCACACCCTACGACATGACCAAAGGCGTAGATGCCGGCCCTTTTGGCACGCCCAATCGGTGGCGTCCCATTACGTGGACGGTGGACAGCGTAAAATACGCCTGGGAACGCCCGATTTCGACCCAACAAACCGGTTTTTCCTTTGTCTCCCAATCGCGTAGCTGGCTGCCAAATGCGGTGGGCGGTGTTCTGTGGTACGGCGTGGACGACACCTACACAACCTGCTACGTCCCGCTGTACTGCAGCATTACGGCAGTTCCCGAAGCCTTTACCAAAGGGGATTTGAATCATTTTTCGTGGGATTCCGCCTGGTGGGCCTTTAATTTTGTGGCAAATATTGCCAATCTGAAATATTCCTATATGATTCGGGACATTCAAAAGGTGCAACGGGAATTGGAGGACAACTTTTTTGCTCTTCAGCCTGCCATCGAAAAAACGGCCGTGGAACTGTACCACACCAATCCGCAATTGGCCCGCGCATTTTTGACCGACTATTCGGTTTCCCACGGTCAGCAGGTGGTGCGGCGGTGGATAAAATTGGGGAAAGCCCTGTTGGTCAAATATGTGGACGGCTATGTGAAAGATCAAAACGGGCGCCCGCGAAGTGTGGGCTACCCCCAACCCTGGCTTCGGGATGTTCTCAAACTTCGCGGCGATCATTTTAAACTTCCCGAGTGGAAAAAATAGCCTTTCGATGTTTCTGGAGAAAAGTTCGGCGAGAACAAAAGGCTACGGAGGCGATCTGTTGGGGGAAGCGGAAAAATCCGATTACTTTGACCAATCGGTCTGGAATTTAGAAGTCGTACAAATAACGGAGTGAACGGGAATGAAAATACGGACAGTTGGAACCGGTATTGCGGTGGTTCTCTTGTTTTTTTTGGCTTCTTGCGCGCCCCGTGTTGCGCTCAAGGGGCCACGGTACACCTACAAGGGAATGAATTCAATCACGAGAAAAGCCCACAAGCGTGTGGAAAAGTTTGTGGCATTTGTCCAAAAAACCGGCACACCGTTTAAACTGCCGCCCACCGTGCGAATCGACAGCGTGGTGGTCAACCGCCCCCAAAAAACACTTCGGGTTTACATGAACCGTCCGTTTTCATACATTCCCTTTCGGGAAGAAAATGTTGCGCAGACCTACATGTTTTTGAAGAAGTTTCTGGGACGTTCGTTTCGCCGGTACACCGTTACGATTTTCACGTTGAATCTGCCAATTGAACAGTTAATCCCCAATTTTTTCCGTCCCGATTCCGCAGCCTACGATTTTTCCCGACTCCCCAAAATTCCGTTCAATCGCCCACCCGCAGTGGTTCGAAATGTGAGCCGAGTTTGGAGAGCACCGGCGGGGCTTCAAAACCGGAATATCGGACTTTGGCCCAGTCACGGATGGTACTATTCCAATGGCAAGAACCGCTGGGAGTGGCAGCGGCCCCGCCTTTTCCAGACCGTGGAGGATTTACTCCCGGCCTCTTTTGTCTTTCCGTACCTGATTCCAATGCTGGAAAAAGCCGGAGCCACTGTTTTTGTGCCGCGCGAACGAGACATTCAAACCCACGAAGTGGTGGTGGACAATGACTCGTCAAATTGGAGCGCTTCCCGGGGCAGCTACCGAGAGGCCGCCGACAGCCCGGCATTCGGCTGGCAAAACGGGGATTCCCCCGGCTTTGGGATCGGACATCCGCCCTACACGGCGAATGAAAATCCCTTTCAGCAGGGGACGTTTCGCCGAACGAAATCGGACACGGCAGTCACCGCCCAAGTTGAGTGGGTTCCTGACATTCCGGCCACCGGTTGGTACTGGGTGTCCATTGCGTACCACCACGCGCCCGAAAACGTGTCCGACGCCCACTACACCGTTTTCCACGCGGGGGGCAAAACCGAATTTCGCGTCAATCAGCAAATCGGGGGCGAAACCTGGATTTACCTGGGGCGATTCAAGTTTTTCAAAGGCGTGCACCCGGATCAGGGGAAAGTGGTTTTAACCAACTTGAGCGCTGAATCGGGCAAAACGGTCACGGCAGATGCTATTCGTTTTGGCGGCGGAATGGGAACGATTGCCCGTGGCGGACGGGTGAGCGGACGCCCGCGATTCGAGGAAGGTGCACGCTATTTTATGCAATACGCCGGAATGCCCGATTCGTTGGTGTACAATCTTAATCGAAACCAGAATGATTACAAAGATGATTACCAGGGGCGGGCTGAATTTGTGAATTACTTGAACGGTGCTCCGGCGGGACCCAATGCCGACCGTGAGGTGCCCGGTTTGGGTATCCCAATGGATTTGTCGTTGGCTTTTCACACCGATGCTGGATTTGGCCACGGTGACACAACGGTGGGGACCTTGTCCATTTACAGCATTTTGGACGCCGACTCGGCGGATGTTTTTCCGGACGGCGTTTCACGGGTGGCGAACCGCGATTTTGCGGACATTTTGCAAACCCAGATCGTCCAGGATCTGCGGCGGAAATGGGACCCGACCTGGAACCGGCGTTCCCTGTACGATGCCCAGTACAGCGAGGCGTTTCGCCCCAATGTGCCCGGAGCTTTGCTGGAATTGCTTTCGCACCAAAATTTCTGGGACGCCAAGTTCGAACTGGAACCGCGTTTTCGATTCGACGTGGCCCGTGCCATTTACAAAGCCATGTTGAAATTTTTGGCCACCCAGTACCGACGGAAATTTGTGGTGCAGCCGCTTCCCGTGTCCCATTTTGCCGCCCATTTTTCGGGGAAGCGGCAGGTTTCGTTGACGTGGCAGCCCGAATTGGACCCGCTGGAACCCACGGCCCGTCCCGAAGCCTACGCGGTGTACACCCGCGTGGACAGTGGCGGCTTTGACAACGGACAGGTTACCAGACGGGATTCGGTGGCCTTTGGCAATTTGGCCCCTGGCAAAATCTACAGCTACAAAGTAACCGCCGTGAATGCCGGAGGGGAGAGCTTTCCCTCCCAAATACTGTCTGTTTGCTGGCAAGACACCACGGCGCCTCCGGTGCTCATTGTCAATGGATTCGACCGGGTCAGCGGCCCTGCGGCCGTTCAAACGCCCAATTTTTCGGGATTTGTGGACGAAATCGACATGGGGGTTCCCGATCGTGTCGACATTAATTTTACCGGGACGCAATATGATTTTTCACCCCGATCGCTGTACCGAAATAACGACGGCCCCGGTTTCGGTGCCAGTCACGCCGATTGGGAAACGCGCGTGGTTCCCGGAAATTCATTCGATTTCGTCTACCGCCACGGGGTTTCTGTGCGTGCGGCGGGATTTTCCTTTGTTTCGGCCGGGAAAAAAGCTGTTGAAGACGGCCGGGTAAACCTTGAGGCTTACGACGTTGTCGATCTGATTTTAGGGGAAGAAAAAAGTACCCCCCGGCCCCGAGCAGTTACCGATTCTCTACTGGGCGCGCGCTTTGACTGTTTTCCCTCAAAATTCCGGGCGAAAATCCGGGCATTTACGGAGCAGGGAGGAGCGCTGTTCGTCTCGGGGGCTTATGTGGCCACAGATTTATTTCGGCAGAGAAAGCGGCACAAAGAACGAGTCGCTTTTGGGCGAGAGGTGCTTGGCGTCAATTGGGACGCCGACCACGCGGCGCGCACCGGGCGGGTGCTGTCCGTCGATTCCCGCTTTTGGCCGAGAATGGAAATTCTGCGGTTTAATCAGGGGTACCGACGGGACATTTACACGGTGGAGGCGCCAGACGCGTTGAATCCCGCTGAGGGCGGGCGGATTATTTTTCGGTACGCAGAAAATGAATTCGGCGCCGGAGTGGCCTACAGTCGGGGGCACAAAACCGTTGTGTTGGGGTTTCCGTTCGAAACTATTCTCAGCCCACAGCAACGGCAAAATCTGATGAAAAGGGTTTTGAATTTTTTGACCCGCAACCACGGAAAGGCGAACCCTATTCTTCAAAAAGTTTCAAATTGACCCGAAAAATGCCGGGAAGTTTTGGCTTGGGGGCACCTTTGTTTTGGTCTTGGGACAAACCGCCAACTGAAAATTTGTGAATAAAAACGGGGGCTGTTTTGGTTTCTGGATTCCCCCGAAAAATCGAGTTTCTCATTCTCACCCTAAAAGAGGAATTTTCAATGGAAGGAATTACAATTGTAAATCACCCGTTGGTTCAGCACAAGCTCACCCATTTGCGGGACAAAAACACCGACCATTTTACCTTCCGACGCCTCACCAAGGAACTGACCGGCTTCATGTTGTACGAAGTCATGGCAGACTACCCCCTTCAAAAAGTGGAGGTAGAAACGCCCCTTCAGAAAACGGAGGCGTGGGAATTGTCCCGCGAAGTTTCATTTGTCCTTATTTTACGCGCAGGTCTGGGCATGTTGGAGGGACTTTTGGAGATGGTTCCCACGGCGCGAGTGGGGCACCTTGGGCTTTACCGTGATGAGGAGACCCTGGAACCGGTTGTTTACTACAAAAAATTCCCCGAAAATATTGCCGAAACGGACGTGATTTTGGTAGATCCGATGTTGGCGACCGGGGGCTCGGCAGTGGCTGCCGTAAATTTTCTCAAGGAAGCAGGAGTCAAAGAGATTAAATTCGTGTGCATGGTGGCGGCTCCGGAAGGAGTAAAAAAAATGCACGCGGCTCACCCGAATGTGCCCATTTACGCAGCGGCTTTGGACGAACGCCTGAACGAACACGGGTACATTTTGCCCGGGTTGGGCGACGCGGGAGACCGACTGTTCGGGACAAAGTAGGGAGAACCCCGCCGGCAAATGGGAAAGATTCCTTTTGGACAGAAAAGGGAAGCGGCCAATTTTACTCGCCGGAAGAAATTTGCGGACAAGGCAGTTTTTCCTTTGGGCGAGGACTGAAGAACAAGAAACATCCCGCTCAATTTAAAAGGAGCAATTAGTAAAGATTTTTGGGAGGGAAAGAGCCGAAAGTCATTCTGCTTTTTTCTACCCGGATTTTGGTGGGCGTTTGCGCGAGCCTTTGTACATGTCGAATTTGACAAATTTGCTTTCCAGTCCCCCGTTGTACAGGGTGATTTTTTGAGAAGGGTGTAAGCCCACGAATTTCAGTGCTTCTCGGTTGCCGGTGAGAAGCCAGACGGTGTAGCCGGCGCAATTTTGCTTGAAAAAATCGCCTAAATTTTTGTAAAACTCCCGCACGTTTCGGATTTTCAAACGCTGGTCGTACGGCGGGTTGGTGATCAAAATTCCTCCGCCGTTTGGCGGGGAGATTTGATCAAACGGGGCAACCCGAAACTCAATTTCCTCTGCAACGCCTGCCCTGTGGGCATTTTCTTCAGCCAGAGCAACGGCTTCTTCGGAAATGTCGGACGCCAAAATAATTCCTTTGCTTCTTTTTCTTAAAGGAGGCACCTCCGACAAAATTTGGTTCCACAACCGTGCGTCAAAATTCGGCCAATTCATAAAACCGAATCGGCGGTGAAGACCGGGTGGCAGTCCGACCTTTTTGAGGGCCGCTTCAATGGCAAGGGTCCCCGAGCCGCACAACGGGTCTACAAAATTCTCTTCTCCCTGCCAGCCTGAAAGCAGTACCATCCCGGCCGCCAGCACTTCGTTTAACGGGGCGTCATTGGATTTGAGCCGGTACCCACGCCGGTGCAAAGATTCGCCTGAACTGTCCAGAGAAAGAGTGAAACGGTTCCGAAAAGCGTACACATTGAGGCGGAGCTGCGGCTGACGGACGTCGACGGAAGGCCTTCGACCGAAGCGGTCGCGGAACTGATCCACAATGGCATCTTTGGTTTTAAGCGCCAGGTACCCGGAATGTGTCAAAAAACTGGATGTAACGGAGGCATCTACAGCGAGGGTGCCCTCCGGAGAAAGCCAGCGGTGCCAGTCGATTTTTTGGACCTGGCGGTAGAATTCGCGTTCGTTTTGGGCCAAAAAATCGGCAATGGGTTGCAAAATGCGGAGCGCGGTCCGAACGTACAAATTGGCTTTGTAAAGAAGCCGTTTGTCTCCGCGGAAACTCACCGCGCGGCGTCCCGGTTCCACCGAGCTGGCTCCCAATTCTTCTAATTCCCCGGCCAAAACGGGTTCGAGATTGGAAAAGGTTTTGGCTACAAATTTTGAATGGCTCATTTGGGTACGAAACCTCTCTTAAAAGGAATTACAAACCGGTGTTTTCTCCCCAAAAAATTCGAAAGACCCCGGAATTGTTTAAATATCGGACGAAAGAAATAAGGGCGCAACCTTTTTTCTCCCGGGTGCCGGTTTTTTAATTTTCGCCGAAATTTCCTGCTTTAGAATTCCTCCTTTCAGTACGATAATAGAACGGGAAAGTAGGTGAACGCCTTGAAATGCGTTCTAAAAGCAAAACAATTTTGGCTTAAAAGGCAAAGAGGCAAAAAATGAAGCGTTCCTATTTCACATTTTTTTGGGTCGGATTTGGGTTGATTTTTCTGACGTCGCTGGCATTTGGCGGAGAACCCAATCCCACCAATCATCCGAAACAAGTTTACGTAGACCCGCAGACGCACACGATTTACTGGCCAAAAACCATGCCCTTTTATGTGCGATTGGCCACAGGACCGGAGAAAAACGCTCCGTCGTTCCTTTTACAAAACATATTTTCCCGCACGGAAGGCGAAGAAAAGACCGACGCCAGAAAAGGCGTTTCGCTTGACTTATCCGGGCGGCAATTTCTTCGTTGGCACAACTATGTCACAGGGGATTCGATTTTGTTTGTGTTTTACTCGGATGGCGATGCTCCCGTACTGGCACTTCACTTGGAGGGCGCCGCGTCCTGTCATTCGGGGCAAGGAATCATTTACGGCGCGGGACTTAAAGGGACGTTGACCGCGCGAGATAGCCTCTCAGGCGTACAGGATATTTGGGTGGCCATTGACCAGGCCGATTTTGCACCCTACAAAACCCCCTTTTCGTTTACTCAGGAAAAATCTTACCAAATTCGAGCCTACGCCGTTGACCGGGTGGGCAATGTGAGCCCTGTTTTGTCCAAATCCTTTACCGTCGATTTAACGCCCCCCAAAACCGAACGTCGAATCCTCGCTGCTGCCATTGGGAATGTGCTCTCACCACTTGCACAAATCGAGCTAAAAGCTTCTGACAGCTCCGCCGGCGTTGCACACACGTACTTCCGGTTCGATTCCAGTCAAACCTATTCCGTGTATTCCGGCAATCCTATTTCTGTGGGAAAACTTTCTACCGGTGCGCACCGCCTCACATACTACTCAATTGATCGAGTTGGCAACAAAGAAGACACGACGGTTTTTCGTTTTTATCTCGATAACAAAGCACCGGAACTTAATACCTTTGTTTTGGGGGATCAATTTATTCAAAAAACCACGGTTTTTGTTTCGCCCCGCTCGAAAATTAAATTTCAGGCCGAGGATAATCGCATTGGCGTAAAAACCGTGGAATATGCGTTCAACAAGGGAAGCTTCCAGTCGTACACCCAGCCCTTTGTTTTGCCTTCCGACCAAAAAATGCTGGCCATTGTGTACCGCGTCAAAGATAAATTGGGAAACGTCAGTGCGAAAGGGCGTCTTGTTTTTCACATGGACGCGCTACCGCCCGAGAGCCAATTGCGCTTTGACGGGCCCCATTTTGAGCAGCGGGGTCACTTCTGGATTTCGTCGACCACGCAAATTGTACTTTCTGCCAAAGATGCCGATTCGGGTGTCCAGGGCATTAAATTCCAGATTGGCGACGATCCCGAATCTTCTTACGAAAAGCCCTTCTCGCTGGAAAAAGAGGGGCCGTACGTGCTTCACTTTTACGCCGTAGACCGTGTAAACAACACCGAACGTCCACACACAATTGCCGTGGTTGTGGACAACACGCCGCCGAAAATTGTCATGAATTTTAGCTCGGCTCCAATTTCGGGTGCCGACGCAGACTCCACGGCTCCGGCTTACCCGTTGGAGACGTCTCTTTTCCTGGGGTCAACGGACGCTTCCGCTGGAGCGGCAGGTGTTTGGTATTCCTTGAACGGGAATACGGAAAAACAGTACCGCTCGCCCATTGTTTTCAAAAAGCCCGGTTCCTATGAAATTACAGTGCGAACGGAAGATCGGGTAGGAAATCAAGCGGTCAAAAAGGTGAATTTTCTGGTGAAAGAATGAGCGGCAACCGGTCAGGCGCCGCTCTGGTTGAGAAAACAGTGTGGGGAAAGGCGACTAAAAATGGCCGAGGTTTCAGAAGGCGGCTGTGCCTCGCTGCGGCGGCTTTTTGAAATACAGGGTTTGTGGGGGCAAAATTGCCCCTTTACCGATATTTAATCACCCGCATTTTCTCTAAAGTCACCAACCCTTCCTCAATGACTTCATCCAAAAAGGGCAAAAGTTGTGTTAATTTTTCTTCGGTGTCCACTATTTCGATCACGATGGGCAAATCTTCGGAAAGGCGCAGGATTTTGGCGGAGTGAAGCCGGCTGTGGCGGCCGAATCCCATGAGTCCCCGCAGGACAGTGGCTCCGGCAAGATTTAGAGCGCGGGCTTTGGCAACAATCTGTTCGTACAGAGGTTTGCCCTTGTAGCGGTCGGCTTCCCCCACAAAAATCCGCAAAAGCATTCCGTCTTCCGGCAATTTCACGGTGTGTGCCTCCTATTTCACGATCGAAAAAGAATAACGGGCCAGCCAAATTCCCAAAAATACGGCAATCAGAGCGAAGGCAAAATTCAAGACGATATTGACAAATGCCAGTTTCATCTCGCCGTCCTGTAAAAGCTGAAGACTTTCCAGACTGAAGGTGGAAAAGGTGGTAAAAGCGCCCAACGTTCCGATCAGCAAAAAAGCACGCCATTCGGGAGAGACGGTGCTTTTTTGGAAAAGTCCCCACAACAGTCCAATGAGAAATGAGCCCAGCGTATTGACCGTCAGAGTGCCGTAAGGAAAAACAGCTCCCAGCCATTTGTAGCAAAGACCGGAAACCGCGTACCGAAGTAAAGCACCCAGCGCACCGCCCAGCGCAATGGACGTTAAAAGTCGAACCATTTTATCTTCTCAAATTTTCAGGAGTCATCAGCCTTCAGGCGGTTGCGGGTGAACTCCTTCACCGAAATTTTTGACCCCGGCCCGCTAACGGGAGCGGTGCTTATTTTTTATTGACGTCAATGAATTTGAAAAAGACCACACCGTCGCAAGCGGTTGTACCGTCTTTGCGAAACAGGTAGTTCCAAAAATCCTGTTTTACCACTTTTTTGGCCTGCAAAGAGGCATGAATCAGGGTTTTTCCGTCGAAAACCATGCCTTCGTGGGCGATCATGATGCCAAGCGGCCACATTTTCTTCCGAACAAAATCCACACCACACACAGGCGGAAGGCGCTTCAGCAGGTCTTTTGTGATTTTGTGGACGGGAATGTAGTAGGCCGTCACCGATTTTTCAAAAGGAATCGGCAAAAAGTGGGTTCCGTCCTTTTTGCGATTGAGCACAATGTGTACGGAATCCAATTCGGATGGTTTGGCGATCTGCCGGGTAATGTCCTTGAAAAAACGGGAGGTGTGAATGCGATCGTAAGTAAAATGAACGCGATTTTGGTACGAAACGGGGTCCTGTCCCTTGGGCACGGGGTAGTAATCGATGTACGCCATTAAACTTTCGGCCTGGGCGTAGGAGCGGGAGAGCGCCAGCGCCTCATTCGTCAGCACTTGAACGGTACAATTGGTTTTCCGGACGGTGAAAATCGGGTTGGATTCCGGCGGGCGCCCGTCCCCAATGGCATGCCAGTCGTAAACCGTCCCCAATCGATTCAGCGAGAGGGCTTTCAGGCGCGCGTCCCAATCGGGGAATTTTTTCTGGAGCTGTGGCAAAAAGCTGTCAATTTCCGCAATAGTCATTTCGTACATGGGTTTCTGGTGCGAAAGCCACACCCAGGGGGATTCCTGCTGCTTGGTTTTCTGACTACAAAAAACAAACACCAATGAGAGAATAAAAAAACCGCCAAGAATTTTGCTTTTCATTTTTTTCTTCCTTATTCTTAATTATTAAAATGTTTCACATTAATTTGTACAAACCAATTTTATTTTTCGGTTGCAAGCCCTATTCAATACCCACCAGAGCCTTAATGTACTGAAGCCGCTCAAAAATATCGGGTGTGGGATGTTGTGCCTGGCTCAGTTTGCCGCGGAAATCGTCAATTTTTGTAAATCCATGTTTTTCCATCCAGTTGGACAAGCCGTTTAGAATCTTTTCAATTTGCCCGAATTTGTTCAAAAACAGTGTTGACACGACCTGGACGGTGGTGGCACCGGCCAGCAATTGTTTAATCACACCCTCGGCGTCGTGAATGCCGGTGGTGGCCGAAAGGTCGCACGCAATTTTGCCCGCCAGAATGGAAATCCAGCGCAGCGGTAAACTCATTTCGTTGGGGTGACTGAACCAATTGGCGCCTTTGATTTCCAGGGCGTTGATGTCAATATCGAATTGGTAAAAGCGGTTGAAGAGCACCAGAGCGTCAGCCCCCTTTTCACACAATTCACGGGCAACCACACCCATTCCGGTAAAATAGGGGCCGATTTTCACAGCCAACGGCAGACCGGTGGCTTTTCGGGCTTCTGCAATAATGTCGTAGTACTGTTTTTCAATTTCCAGGGAGGTTTTGTACAAATCGGAGGGCATAATGGAAATGTTCAACTCCAGGGCGTCGGCCCCTGCCGATTCGATTTGCTTGGCGTATTGCACCCACCATTTGGGAGATGTGCAATTAATGCTCGCAATAAGCGGAATGGAGAGTTCCTTTTTGGCCTGACGAATAAGTTGAATGTATTGATCGGCACCGTACTGCATTTCCAATTCGGAAATCAAATAATTGTATTCTTCCGGGTGGGCCTGGGCACTAATCTCGTCCACCTCACCAATTTCGGCGCGGATTTGTTCCTCAAAAAGTGATTTCATCACAATGGCGCCTGCCCCGGCTTTTTCGGCGTCTCGAAAACCCTGTAAGGATTGCATCATGCTGCTGCTGCCCACGATTACCGGATTTTTCAGTTTCAGCCCCATGTACGTGGTAGTCAAATCGGCCATCGAACCTGTCCTCCTTCAATAAATAAAACCATTGGTTTTTATTGGAATCTTGCCGGAAAAATCCGGCGCCTTATACGTGCAATTTTGGGAACTCACAAAAAAATCGCCTATAATATGCGATTATTTTTGGAAATTATCAAGGCTTTTGTTCACCAAATGGCTCGACGGCTCGATTTGGCGTCTCTTTTTCAGTAGCTGTTCAAAGAAATTAGCAAAAATCCCCCTTCTTTGTTCTTTCCAATAAATGCCGGAGAAAGGCGGAAAAACAAATCGCTTGAGAACAGGAATTAAATGGCTCTGTCCCGTCAATTTTTGAAAATTGGCTTGTTTTTAATCGGCAAAATAGGTAAATTTTAACACACTATTTGAAACCCAAAAGGTACCTTTCTTTTTCGGAAATTGGGGGCTACATTTCTGCCAGGAAGTTTTATCTACCGGTATCTTCGTGAAAAAGTCTTTTGGAAGAGAAGTTCTGATTTGTTCTGCGGATGTTTCGGCGGAAAAAGTTTTTGGGCGATCCAAAGATTGGCGGATTGGATGCCCAAAAAGGGTTTTGAAGCGTTTGATTTTTAAAAAAAGGAGAATGCCATGGACTTCGAATTGACCGATGAACAGAAGATGCTTCAGGAAATGGCTTATAAATTTGCGGTGAACGAGTTTACGCCTGTTGCCAAAGAATACGACCGTGAAGAACGCTACCCCCGGGAGATTTGGAAAAAGGCTTGTGAAAACGGATTAATCGGAGCTTTCATTCCCGAAGAATACGGGGGAGCGGGTGTTGGGTTCCTGGAAAACGCTCTCATTACGGAGCAATTTTCGCGTGTGGACATGGGAATCGGGCTAATTGGGGCGGCGCCTTTCGGATCGGAAAACATCTTGTTTTTCGGTACGGAAGAGCAGAAGAAAAAGTATTTGCCTCCGATTGTGAACGGACAGGCCATTTCCGCCGGAGCGTACACGGAGCCGGACGCCGGAACCGACGTGGCCGGTATTAAAACCACAGCCAAAAAGGATGGCGATTCGTACATCTTAAATGGCAGCAAAATGTTCATTACAAATGGAACGGTGTGTGATTTTATGGTGGTGTTGGCCGTGACGAACCCAGAAGCGGAAAAGCGCCACCAACGTCAAAGTCTGATTTTGGTAGAAGCCGACCGGGAGGGGATTACCCGTACCAAAATACACGGGAAAATGGGCATTCGAGCCAGCGACACAGCTGAAATTGTTTTTGACAACGTCCGTGTTCCGCAGTCCAATTTAATTGGGCAAGAGGGAAGGGGGTTTTATCAGGTCATGCAATTTTTTGATGTTACCCGCATTATGGTGGCGGCTCAAGGTGTCGGTGTAGCACAGGGGGCGCTGGATCTGGCTCTTAAATACGTGCAGGAGCGCAAAACATTCGGACAGCCGATCATTGCCAACCAGGCCGTTCAGTTCAAATTGGCCGAAATGGCAACACAAATTGAATTGGCGCGAACCCTGATGTACAAGGCGGCCTGGACGGTCGATCAGGGTCATCCCGATCCCAAGTTGAACGCCATGGCCAAGTATTATTCCGGTCACGTTGCTGTTTGGGTAACCAACGAAGCCCTTCAACTGCACGGCGGCTACGGGTATATCGATGAGTACGATATCCAGCGCTTTTACCGTGACGCCCGCATTTTGGAGATTTACGAAGGGGTTCGGGAGGCGGAATTAATGACAATCGCCCGCCGCCTAATTTAATCCACCCGTCTGCCGTCTCTGGAGAGGGGGCACCATTTTGGGGCACTTTTCGGCTCGCCGCCGCGCTTGTGGCGAATAGCAGAGAAACGGCTGTGCCGGAAAGAACGGGTGCGGTTTTGGGATATTCAAGGTAGGAGATTCCCCTATGTTTGATTGGATCACCTGGAGCATTTGGCTGGTCGGGTTGATTATTTTGGTCATCTGGATTGTAATTCCGCTGAAAGAATTCAAGAGTCTCATGCGCAAGCACAAACAGGTGCCCGGAAAATCTCATGAATGAATTGCGCATTAGGGCCAAAAATCTTACGCGTGTTTCACTTAAAAGGCGTATTCGTAAGAATATTATTCTTAATACGTTACGCTCAAACGGGGCATTGTCGCTTACGGAATTGAGCCGGCGCACAGGTTTTAATGTGCCCACGGTGACCAATCTGATTCAGGAGTTGGAATCGGAAGATTACATTATTCGAGAGAAAGGAGAAGCCACAAGCCCCGGTCGTCCGCCCCAACACATTCGCCTGAACACAACAGCCCGGTACGTGGTAGGAGCCGATTTAGGCCGCTTTAACACCAACATTATTTTGGTGGATTTAAGTCAAAATGTGATTTACGAAAAATTATTTCACACGTTAGATTTGCACGATCCGGCCGTTATTGACCAAATTGCGACAGAAATCAACCGAGCCATTGAAAAAAGTGGGGTTCAAAGAAATCGTGTTTTAGGTGTCGGGTTGGCCATTCCCGGGCTGGTCAATTGTAAATTGGGCAAGAGCTACACCTTTTTGAATTTCGACGAGCGACCCATTCGCGAGATATTCGAAAAAAAACTGGACTTGCCCGTTTTTGTGGAAAATGACGCTCGTGCCATGGCATTGGGGGAATTGTGGTTCGGACTGGCGAAAAATGCCCGAAACGCCCTTTGTCTTAATCTCGGTTGGGGAATCGGACTGGGAATTATTACCAATCGAACCATTTACCACGGCCACGACGGATTTGCCGGTGAATTTGGTCACATTACCCTGAAAGAAAACGGCCCCCTGTGTCAATGCGGGAAATACGGCTGTTTGGAGAGTTTGGCTTCGGGGCATGCCATTGCCGAACAGGCCAGGCAACTGGTTCGCGCCGGAAAAAAGACGAAACTGCGGGCGTTGGTTCGGGGAGATGTGGAGGCCATTAACCCGGAGTGGGTGGTAAAAGCCGCTCAAATGGGGGACCAGCTTTCGATTGAAATTATTGAACAAGCGGGGCGCTACATCGGGCAGGGGCTGGCGATTTTAATCAATTTGTTTAATCCGGAAATCGTTATTTTAGGGGGAAGGGTTTCGCGGGCCGGGCGCTTTTTGCTGAATCCCATTCAAACCGAAGCCACCAAGCGCGCTCTGCCGCACATTAGTGAACGGGCGCAAATTGTGGTGTCGGAATTGGGATACCTGGCCGGTGCGTTGGGGGCAACGACGCTGGTCAAAAAAGAAATTTTCCAAACCAATCACATTGACGTCAGTTCGTTTGTCTAAATGAGGAATACCATGCCCAATTTGACCACTTCGGCGCCCGGACGAATTTGCCTCTTCGGAGAACACCAGGATTACCTGCATCTGCCGGTCATTACCAGCGCAATTAATCTTCGCATTCGTATTTCCGGGGAAATGCGGCCCGACCGCCGGATTCACTTTTCTCTTCCCGATATTGGCGCCGAGGAAACATTCGATTTACAGAAAGAAATCCCCTACGGGCAGGAGCGGGATTATTTGAAAAGTGTGGTCAATGTGCTTCAACGCGAAGGTATTGATTTTCCCACGGGATTCGATTGCGAAGTACGCGGTAGCATTCCGATTAATTCCGGGACGTCCAGCTCTTCCGCTCTGGTGGTTGCCTGGGTGAAATTTTTATTGGAGGCTGTGCGTCACCCTCGGCGAAACGATTTGATTTTTATCGCACAAATGGCACACCGCGCGGAAGTGGCAGAATTTAAAGAACCCGGCGGCATGATGGACCACTACGCCACCAGTTTGGGCGGTGTGTTGTACCTGGATTTTCGTGCGCCTCAACCGGCCCAACGCCTGTTTCCCCAATTGGGGGCATTTGTTTTGGGGGATTCCCGCGAGGCGAAGGACACGAAGGGGATTTTAAGGCGCGTAAAAAACGGGATGCTTGCAATCCTGAACAATCATTCGCCGGCCCTTTCGCTGGAAAAACTGCCCCATCTGAAAATAGAGGCTGTCACTCCGCTAAAAAGTCAATTGACCTCCGAGGCGTTCGGTTTGTTGGAGGGATTTCTGAAAAATCGGGACATTACCCGGCGCGCTTTGCACGTTCTCACCCAACCCGTTCTGGACCACCGAAAATTCGGCGCTCTGCTGAACGAACACCAGACGATTTTGCGAGATGTGCTAAAAATTTCAACCCCCAAAATCGACCGAATGTTGGAGGCGGCGCTCAAAGCGGGCGCGTACGGAGGGAAAATTAACGGCTCCGGCGGCGGGGGGTGCATGTTTGCGTACGCTCCGGAAAACACCGAAGCCGTGGCGGAAGCCATTCGTGCCGAAGGCGGTGTGCCCTACATTGTCCGTGTGGACGAAGGCGTTCGGGTGGAATCGCCGCGCAAGTAGATTTTTTGGGAACGGTGTTGAAAAAATCAGGAGGTTTGCAAAAATCATGAAGGATTATCTTGGCCCGGCCACATCGCACAAAGATTTAATTGACGCATTGGATTTGTGGGATCGCGCTTTTCCCGCTACCCCACGGGATTATTTTGAATATGCCTTTCTGTACGACCCTGCGGTGGAATATCGAAATATTCATCTTTTGCGGGTAGAGGGGAAATTGGTAAGCAGCGTCCTTGTGACGCCCCGCCAACTCTATTGGAACGGAAAAACAGTCCCGTTTGGGGGGATTGCCAACGTTTCCACGCACCCGGAGTTTTTGAAACGCGGATTTTCAACACGCGTTTTGCGGAAAGCCATTGAAACCATGAAAGCGGAGCACATGCCTCTTTCCATGCTTTTCACCGACATTAACCCCTTTTACGAACGCGTGGGATTTCAAACTCTGCCTCGCCAGACCTTTGTGGCTGATTTTGGAGCCCGACCCCAGGGGGACCCGTCTGTGCGTGTCTTTGATTTTGAACGAGATTTTCAAACGGTTCGGCAAATTCACGCCGAATTTTCCCTTCGCTGGAACGGCCCTTTGGTACGGGACGAGGTTCGGTGGCGGAGTCAATTCCGCCTGAAGAAACAAAATACGCACCATTTTTTGGTGCGATTTGCAGAGAACCGACCGGTAGCCTATTTGCGCGGGAAGGTAGAGGAAAAAACGGCCAACGTCATGGAATTCGGAGCACTTGACAACGAGGCTGAACATTTGCTGGCTCTTTCCCGGGAATTGGCCATTCGCAGCAACCGGCAAAAAGTGCAGTTGACGGCTCCTCTGGGAGCCCTTTGGAAGGAATCCGATGCGTGCAAGGTAGAAGTTAAAACCGACACCAGCGTCATGTTTTCCATTTTGGATCCGGAATTTTTTGGCACGGACAAAGTCGAGTCGCTTTTCCCGCCCGAACGAACCCTCTACTGGGGAACCGATTCTTTTTGACCAAGTGAGAGACGAAGGCTCTCTGGCAAAGGGAAATATTGGAGCTGTTCGGCGGTAGGAAGATTCGGAACGAGGAAAATTCTTTTCATCTCTGTTTAAAAAAAAGCCGGTTTTAGAGCCGGGCATCCCCGAAAAGGACTCAAAATTTTTGCCCCATCGCGCCGAGACGCCATTTTCGGGCCAACACTTGTAGCCGGGCGTGGGCGTGTTCAAAAAACATCTTGTACGACTGGCAGAAGTGGTTGCTCCCGTTGTCCCGCGGGTCCCGAATCCGGTCTTTGGGGCAGCCTCCCCAGCAGTAGGGCCGCCAGGGGCAGGACAAACATTCGCTCGGCAGAATGGCTTTGAACTGCCCGAAATGAAATTGTCGGCTGGAATTCAGCAGGTCTGTCAGCCGGTCGTGCAAAACATTCCCCAATTTCCAACGGGGTTCCACGAAAAAATCGCAGGCGTAGATGTCCCCGTTGTGTTCCACCACCACGTACACACCGCAAGCTCGCTTTAGTTCACAATCCGGCGGCTCCAGTCCCACGTAATTGAAGAAAACCGAATCAAAATAGCGGACAAAGGTTGTAGGCATGCCGTGTCGAAAATCCTGCCACCAAAGATCGAAAATTTTCTTCAGAAATTCTCCGTAGGCCTGTGGCAAAACCGAAAAGGGTGCCGCTTCGGTTGGAATACGGGGGTGGGTCTCAACCACGGGAATAAATTGCATGTGGCGCAGTCCGAGAGATTTGTGGAAATTGTAGATTTCTTCCGGAAAACGGGCGGAATAATCGGAAACCACAGTCAGGACGTTTACGTCCACTCCGGCATCGAGGAGCATTTTGGCGCGGTCGGTAACCTGTTCCCAACTACCTTTTCCGCCCTTAAACAGGCGGTAATGATCGTGCACGTGCTTGGGGCCGTCCAAAGAAAGCCCCACCAAAAAATGGTTGTTTTTCAGGAAAGCCGCCCAATCGGGATTGAGAAGAATGCCGTTGGTTTGCAAGCCGTTGCCCACTTTGGTGCTGCCCGCGAATTTTTTCTGTAACTCGATCGCCGTTTCGAAGAAAGGGAGCCCCATTAAAGTGGGCTCGCCGCCCTGCCAGGCAAACGAAATTTCCTTGTCGGCTTGTGTGACCGCCTGCCGCACGGTTTCTTCGAGGACGTGGGCGGACATTCGGTGAACCTTTGTCTCGGTGAAAAGGGCAGCCTTTTTTAGGTAAAAACAATAGGTGCAGGCAAGATTGCAATCGGGGCCGGCCGGTTTCACCAGAACGGACGTCAGCTTTTTGCGCGGCCGTTCGTAGGGGGAATCTATCTGAATGTTTGCGTGTGCCCTGAGTTCCTCTATAAAGGCCTCCTCCTGCTCGCCTCTCGAGCGGGTCGGATCGGTACACACCGAATCAAAAAGCTTTTTTATGGCCAGCCTTTTCTGTAAAAAAAGGCGAATGGCCGGTTTGTCCTTTTGAGTGGTCTCGAAATGCTGGTACAGCGCCTCTGGACTGCCGAACTTTCGAACTAAATCCTGAAATGCTCGGTAAACCTCGTTTTTTGAAACGCGAATACCCCGCTTTTGTACCTCTTCCTGAATCAGCACCTCTTCGATTATATTCTCCTGAGCCCAGCTCAAAAGCGTTTCTTCCTCTTCTTCGGGCTCTTGGTCCGAAAAATAGTCCACATATTGGGGGCGAAGCCGCTCGATTTCCTGAGCGATGGTGGCATCGTCAATTTGAATGCCATTAATACGTAGTGCCATTGTCCATCCTTGCGTTAAATGGTGAATTGAATGGTCCTCTTTTTCACTCTTTTCATGAATGAGTGGGTTTTTGCTCAAGCGTCCTCTTGAAACGCGGGCGGGGGAATTCGCTTCCGGTGTCCGGCTGTTTACACGATTGGCAAAAAATCTGTGGATTTTTGGCCAGATTGGGACTTAAGGAGCCTGCTATTGCTTACTTTCGAAAAGCAGGACGAAGGTTCCCTTTTGAACCACCTCGTCACGCTGGTTGTGTACCTGAACGGAAAAGGTAACAATCCCCGCCTTCTGTTTGGAGCTTTTTCGAGTTTTGGTCACTTCTGCTCGTCCGTAAATCGTGTCTCCAATCAAAACGGGAGCCAAAAATTTCCAATCGTTTACACCCAAAAAAGCGATGACGGTTCCTTCCATAAAACCTTCGCGGTAGAGCAAGCCGGTGAGAATGGAAAACACCGCCGCTCCGTGGGCAATCCTCTGTTTAAACACCGTTCTTTTGGCAAATTCTTCGTTCATGTGAATGGCGTTAAAATCTCCTGAGAACGAAGCAAATTGAACAATGTCAGCTTCCGTCACGGTGCGACCTGTGGTTTCAAAAACTTCCCCTACTTCAAAATCCTCAAAAAATTTGCCTGATTTTTTGAACAGCATTCCCATTCTCCTTCTCTTTGGCTTGTGGCGCACGCATTTCCAATCTCTGTTTTCTCGAAGCCACCTCAAAGGTTTTGTAACTCAAACTTTTTTGGCCTGAGAGTTCAGTTAGAAAAAAACGCCGTGAATTCTTGAATTTTTCCGTTAATCGGGGCGGGCCAAAATTGCCACACTGGCCACGGCGCCCGGCCCTCCCAAATTGTGTGCCAGTCCCAAACGGGCATTTTTAACCTGGCGCTTTCCGGCTTTTCCGCGCAGGTGCGTTACCAATTCGTACACCATTCGGATTCCGCTTGCCCCAATGGGATGGCCGCTGGACTGAAGGCCTCCGCTGGGATTTACGGGCAGGTCCCCGTCTAAAGAGGCGTGCCCTTCGTGAACAAATTTCCATCCCTCGCCGCGGGGACAGAACTGCAAATCCTCGTAATTGACCACCTCGGTGATGGTAAAGCAGTCGTGTACTTCGGCCAAATCAAGCTCGCTGCGCGGGTTTCGAATTCCGGCCTCGGCGTAGGCCATTTTGGCCGCATTTTGTGTTGCGGCAAATCCCAAGAATTGGTTGTATTTGTCAAATTGCGGCGTGTAGCCTGAGTCGACGGAAAGGCTGAGGGCCCGGATCAAAACGTAGTCCTTTTTCAACGTGCGGGCAATTTCGGGGGTGGTCAAAATGACGGACGCCGACCCGTCACTGACCGGGGTGCATTCGTACAAACTGAGCGGGTACGAAACCATCGGTGCGTTGAGCACAGCTTCCAATGTGACGGGGTGACCAAAATGCGCCTTGGGATTCAAACTTCCGTTGAAATGATTTTTCACGGAAACCTCGGCAAACGGAGTACGGTCCACCCCGTACTCGGCCATGTACCGGGTTTCCAGCATGGCAAACATGCCCGGAGCGGTAGCGCCTTTGCCTACCACCGGGTGCCCGGTCTTAATGATCTGGGAAATCAAACTCTGGCGGGGCGGCACATCGCGCATTTTTTCTACCCCGGCGACCAGGGCAAAGCGGGCGTTCCCCGAAGCGATGGCCATTGCGGCATTTCGAATGGCGTCCATGCCGGTGGCGCAATAATTGGTCACGTGGGTAATCGGTCGGGCGAAGAGATTAAGCGGCTCTGCCAACGAACTGCCGCTGTTTCCTTCGAAATGAGCCATGTCGGGGAAGGCCGTTGCGAGCCAGGCTTGGTCGATTTCCTCCGGTGCAATGCCTGCGTCCTCCAGCGCTTCGGTGTACGAATCCACCAACATGTCGCGGTAATCGGACTCAAAATTCTCTCCGAATTTGGTACAACCCACACCAATAATGGCGACTTTGTCTTTTAAACTCATGGCAAACTCTCTTCCGATTATTCCCAAAAGCGCGTTACTGGGCAGCGCCCTGTTTTACAGCACTGCCGGGGCAGACGTTCCGTAGTGCACACTGGCGGCAGCCGCTTTTTCGTAGAGGAAATGAAATGGCTATTGAAAGAAGATAAAGCCCCCACACGCCCCAGTACGCGGGCGTGGGATGCCCGAAAATCAGAAACAAAAGGCTCGTTACCAAAATGGTTGGGGGTGACAGAACGTAAAACAAGGCCAATTTTTCGCCTACTTTTGGATTTCCGCTGTTCGGTTCAAACAAGACAGCCGCGATTTTCCCCCAGCCGAGGTGACACCATTTGCCGTAGTAGTAGCAGCCCGAACAGTTGTGCTTTTTAAGGAGAATTTGAATCACCAAAACCAGTAGAAGCCAACCGATCCCCAAAACGGGAATTCCGGCCGGTTGCCAAACGGGCCAAAACAGGTAGGTCGCCAAAAGCCACCCCCCGACCACGACCAAATTTTCAAGAGCGATTGAAAAAAACGGGTACGCTTCCCGGCCCGGCACCGCGCCCCGTTGAAAATGTGCGTACATGTCGTGTCTCCTTTTCGGACGTAACGTCCGGTAAATTTTACGATTTCTTACCCAGGGACGACTCGAAATTTCCAAAAATAATTGTGGAACCCGCCCGCACTGTGCAACCGTCGGAAGGTTCGGCGGACGCGCTGTCCCACAGCCACCTGCTCGTAGTTTGTGTCCGTAACCTGCAAAAAGAGGCGTACGCCGGAATCCATGTCTGCGCTGGCGGTGATGGCAAGTCCTTCAGGTGAAGGGTACAAATATTCTTTTGTAAAGGTGAAAATGGTTCCTTCGCGGCTAATGGGAACCAGCTCAAATTGGTCCTTGCTGCCGCATCTTTTACAGATTCGGACATGGGGGTAAACGACCTCACCGCAATTTTGACATTTTTGGGCCAGAAGGGCATAATTCTGCCGTTTTTCCCGAAAATTCATGACCGCCGAAGTAAAGGGCTCCACAGGCGGATTTTCCGTTTTGAGGAGGTTTCGCAACCGTAGATAATCGTGGTAAGAATTCAGGTAGATTTTTGAGTCGATGGCTCGGGCCAATTGGGGTTCGACAATGGCGGTTTCTTTTCGAAACAGCAGAGCATTGGCGCCGTCCGCGTAGTCGATCCAGAGAATGGTTTCGCCCACAGCTGCCGACTCCAATTCTGCCAGAAAATTGAGCAGGCCGAAAGACGTGCCGGTAAAACCGATTTCCCGATACAGCCGAATGGTAAGAGGCGCCGGTTTTCGTCCGACGCGTTTCAAAGTGCTGAGGAGAAGTTTTTCATTCGGCGCGTTCAGTGCAAAATGGTCGATTTTTTCGAGGGCGATTCCGGTCGATTTTTGAAATTGGCCGTACAAGCGAGCAACCGTGTCCCCGAATCCAAAACGGAGTCGAAAATGCGGTTCGGTCATTTTGAGGAAGCGGTCTCCCGATTTTCGCCAGGTGTCCAGAATCTCCAAAGAAGTGGAAGCCGAAGCCACCAAAGCGGCCACCGGGGCGGCAGTGTTGGCCAAAAGAAGCGCGACGGCCCCGTCGCCGAGAGAGCGCTCTTCATCGGAGTAAGGGGCTGCCTGCCGGAGGTCGGAAGCGGCCAAAGCCACCGATTTCGGCGCGCCGCCCACGAAACTTTGACTTAGAAGCAGGGCATTGCTTGCGGCGCGGAGGGAGCCGGAAAAATCGGCCGTAAAATCGGGCGGGCCAAACGGCAGGGTTTCTGCCGCCAAAGCCGCCGCAGATTTTTCCAAATAGGGACTGGTCGTGCCGGCCCAAAACAGAGCGTTCACCCCCTTTTGTTCAGGAATCTGCGATTGGTACAGGGCGTTTACGGCAAGAGTCAAGGCGTCTTCGTCGAAATTGGCAACGGCTTTTTCTCCGCTGCCGTGGCCTGGTTTCCCCACTGCCCGATCGATTTCCTCCCATTTCAGACGTTTTGACGGGAGATAAATGCCGTATTGTGTGATGCCGAACATGAGAATTTTCTCCTCAGTGCGAAAATTACCCTAACCCTTTGCGGAAAAGGAAACAGACAGGAACAGCCTAAAATTACAAAAGCTTACGTTTCTTGCCGTAAAGTTCTATGAAATCCCTTTCGTGCATTCTAAACCCGGTTCCTCGATTCCTAACCGTGCCGTTTTCTTTTAAGTGCATTCGAATGTCAATTCCAACCAACGATTTTTTAAACGCGCTTAAAAAATTCCTTGGATTTGGTTCCGTTAGAAGATAGGCTTCATTAAAATAAAATTCTTCTTGTCCTTGGTGTGTACGTCGGTCGGCGAGGACAAATAACAAACGGCTTAATTTTGATGAAAAGACTCCCACGATTACGTACACATCCCATTCGGCCAATCGTTCACCCCTCGGCGCCAAAAGCCTTAATACATTTTTCTCTTCATCAATTTCCAAATGCAAGCCCAAAGAATTGGTTCGATTGAAAAATACGGTTGATTTGAGAGCCTTCCTTCCCTTTTCGTCCAGATAGCCAAATTTTTGAATGATCTCCTTTGGCTTTTGAACCCAAACTCCTCGATTGAATGTGAAAAGCGTAACCAAAGAGGAACTATCTTTGCGGGTCGTCTTGATCTCCACTCTTCCCCCAATGTCGGGAATCGGAATATTGGTTTCTTCCAAACCGACTAATGTTTCGAACGTGTAACCGATTCCTGTATTTCCCCTGCGCAAAGCTTTGACGTAACCCATTTTTTCGATTGCCGTCAGCTTTTCGATTAATTCCTTCAAATTCATCGTGGAGATTCCTTTTAGGTGGTTTCTTTCTGCATCACAACAATGTATTCAACATTCATCGTCGAATCCTTTTCTCCCTTGACGTTTGTCGGGCTATTTTCTGACGGCATTCGTTTATTTGGTATTCTTCGAATAATGGTTTCGATGTGGCGAAATCCATGAATCTCAAACATCTCAGCCGTGATCTGGTCAGTAGGTAAAGTAAAGCCCTTCACGCGGCGATTTCCAACCACAAAACAAACAAACCCCTTGTTTTTAACCACGTTTGAGATGTTTTTTATGGAGGAATAATAATCCCCGTAAAAAGCCACCACGTCTTTTGCCCTTAGTTCGTCTTTGCTCCCAATTTTTTCTACGAGATCGTCCAAAATCTTAATGCCAAATTTCTCAACCTTTTCCGGTCTTTTTCCACCCATTAATTCTTTGTCAAGTTTTGAAGCCTCTTGAAATCCTAGCCATTGATTGGCGAGCCTCGAAAATTGTCCGTAGGCCACGGTTGTTCGGGAATCTCCGTAGGGAGGGGATGTCACGACGATATCGACGGAATTTTCTGGCAAAATCTCTTCGGGAATGTGAAAAACCGTGTTAAAAGAGTAAATCCGTGCAGAAGAATGATTTTTCTTGGCCTCGAGAAATTCCGCCAAACCGTTTCTATTTCTGAATAGCTTGTGTTCCATAATGGCGTAAACGTCGGGATTAAAATTTTGCAGAGATTTTTGAGCGATTCGGTACAACTTAAATTCACCGTTTCTGGTCAGGGAGCTCTCCCGAACCGTTTCGCTAAAAGCTACGTAAAAGAAATTTTTAATGGAGGTGTTTTTTATGTGTTCAATGTACTGTTTTAATGTGGCTAATTTAACCTGAACCTCTTTGGTAAACCAATAATCAATATTGGTAAATTGGGGCAGGGTGGGCGAGGGCTTTCTCTTTGCTCCAAATTGCAAAGCAAAAATCCAATTCTTAAAATCCGTTAGGTGCAAATCCAGCGTTTGAATATCGATTGGGGTTGTTTTGGCTTTGGCGATCAGCTGCGCAAGGGGATTTAAATCCGTTCCGACGGCATTTATATTTCGCACATTGGCTTCTACTAATGAAGTCCCTGTTCCACAATAGGGGTCAAATAAAAGGGTTGCGTTTTGGCCGTAATTTTCAATTAATCTGGCGGCAACCTGAGGAATCATCATAGCGGGGTAGCTGTGGAAACAATGGGTAAGCGTTTTGGTGTTTGCGTCTTTGAAATCCCAGCTTTCATCTTGGTATTTTCTTTGAAGGGCTGTTTCCATTTAAATAAACCTTTCCAAATAATCTTTCCATATCAATATATGAAAAGTTTTTAAAGGAATCAATTCTCTTGTTTAATCGCAATTGAAAGGGACTATTCTAAAATTGGGCGATTTTCGATGTTTTTTTGCCATTTCAATCCATCCTCTACCTCAAGACGCTCAAAGGCATTATTGCCTCTCGAAAGAGCCTATTGAATTTCCCTATCGTTGTTTCCTGACCGCAAGCTGCGGTTCAAGAAGAAATCTTTGGGCCAAATCCCCTTTTATTCGGGGTGGCGAATGTCCCCACGATCTAAAGGCCGCAGTAAGGAATAAGAAAAATGGGCAATAGAGATTAATTTTTTGAGAGACAACTCATTGTAATTCAAGGATTCAATGGTTGAGTTTTTGAAAAAAGGAAAAATCGGTTGCCCCTAAATCTTCTCGAGGAATTTGGACAGATGGCTTGTCTTTTGGTAGCCCCCAAAATTATTTGCCGGCCGCAACGCCTGCACTTCTTTCTATTAGGTCAAACCTGTGTGACCGAAGCCGCCTTTGCGATCGGTTTCGGCAATTTTTTCGGAAAAGGTCAATTTTTTCGGATGCACTACCAAATTGAACACCAATTGGGCAATTCGGTCGCCGGGATGTACGTGAAAATCCTCGCGGGAATGATTGACCAAAATGACCCCGATTTCGTCCCGGTAGCCTGCGTCAATGGTTCCCGGGCTGTTCAGGGCAGTCAAGCCCTTTTTCAAGGCCAGACCCGAGCGAGGGCGCACCTGAGCTTCCATCCAAAGCGTAAACCCATTCGAATCCGTACACCCTTCAATAGGGCGGTCGGGCAGTTCCACCGCCAGTCCGGTGCGGATCAGGCGCCATTCGCCTGCCGGAATAACCGCTTCTTCCACAGCGTGCAGGTCTGCTCCTGCATCGGAAGTGTGCTGGTAGACGGGCAAAACGGCTTTCGGGTGCAGCTTCTTAAATCGAATGGTCACCTTTACCTCCTGAAAAAAGACAAAAATCGCGCCTTTTAGCAAGCCCAACTTTAAAGCAATCGGGTTAAATAATCAGTCAGCCGCTGGCGGGCAGTGAAATTTACCAGCCGTAACGTTCGGGCCCCCAACTTTTTCTAATTTGTGTTTGTTCGGCGTACAAAAGGGTGCGCTCCGGAATGTCACCTTGCGCCATGGTGGCTGCGCCAATCAGACTGTAGGGCCCCACTTTTACACCGGGCATGAGAATGGCGTTGACGCCCGTGCGGCAGTAGTCACCGAGGTACGCTGCATTGGCGCCGGTGCGTGGCGTTTCTCGTCTGCCTTTGATTCGGTGGGCGGTCTCGCCGTCGTCGAACCGCAAATTGCCGCAAACCGTGGCGGCACCCAAATCGCTGTAGGCTCCCAGTACACCCCAATATTCGCCGTAGTGGTAGGCGTAGGCATTGTCAAACATCACCCCTTCAAACTCGGCTCCGTGGCCGACAAAACACCGGTGTCCGATTGTAGTGAGGGGGCCGACTTGAGCGTAGCGCCGAATGGTGGTTCCGTCGCCCACTACCACATGTCCGTCCAAAATAGCACCGTCGGTGATGAGCGTGTTGGCCCCCACCCAAAGGTTGCCGTGTACAATGACCTGGTGGCCGATCCGGCTGTGCGGCCCCAAAACCACGTGTCCCTCAATAACGGCCGATTCGTCCACACGAGCCGTGGGGTGAATGGCATTCGCCCTGGTTTCCTCCGCCATTTCGCGCAGGACGGCCTCGTTGGCTTCTAAGATATGCCACGGCTTGTCCACGTCCACGAAAATCCCATTGGTTTCGACGGCGAGGATCTCCCCGCCGGAACGGAGGAGAATGGCCATTGATTCCGCCAGTTCCGCTTCTTCCTGAGGCATCATCCCAATTTGAATAGCCGACGGCAGGAGCGGCGTTTGCCGGACAGCGGACAGCACCTTTTTCCGCAGCGCGTAAAGGCCCGTTAAGCGGTGAGTCACGTCGTCACGTGGGTGCCCCAAAATGCCGGTAATTTGCTCGCCTGAAACGGCTGCGCACCACCAATCACGCGGAGATTCCTGCCCGAGAGGATGAACCAGTGCGGCCGCGTCGGCTCGACGGGCGCGGAATTCCGACAACAGGCGTTTTAAATCGTCTGCCGAAAAAAGAACGTCTCCGTAGACAATTAGCATTTCGTCGCTTTCCAAATCCGACCAGATTTTGGCCGTTACCGGCGCCGTTCCGGGTAAATCAATTGTTTCGAGTCGAACCCCGGATTCACCCTCAACGGCCTGCCGAATTTGGTCTTCTCTGTAATGAACCGCTACCACAATTTGCTCAATTCCTGCTTCTTGAAGCATTTGAATGGTGCGCCTCACAATGGGAACATTGGCAATGGGCAGCGCCGCTTTGTTTCGTGTGAGGTTGTACGGCCAGAGTTTGGTGCCTCGGCCGCCTGCGAGAAGAATAGCCGTTTTCATAAAATGACCCTATTCCACGGAAATAATTTCTTTAATTTGAAGGAGTTGCTTCTGTTTCTTCTTTTTAACAAAAATTTCCCGGCCGTGTTTGTCGTAGGCAACAATGGCTACGGAATAGTCCTGGGCGGGGGCGTTCCACGGAACGGGAACAAGAACGGTCCAAATGCCGTCGCCGGCCTTCCGGTCGCCGTAGGCTCCCGAATCGTTCAGGGGAAAATCGTAGCCGGAGTAGTCCAACACGTGCAGGACCAAGCGGTACACCTGATGGTGGGGATCCAGCACTTTGACTTCCACCAATTCCTTTCCACCGGCTTTCACGGTTTGCGGATCGATTTTTTCCAACACAAGTTTGGGCGGTGCGCTGGCACAGCGAAGCAATAAAAACCCAGCGAGGATTCCCGCCACAGCCAATGCGCGTTTGGAACTCATTTTGACGGCTCCTTTACTTTTCTTGAAAACTCAGGCGCAGGTACTTTCCGATTTGCATTCCCACGGCGGTCAGAAAGCCGCCGAATAGAAGTGTCATCACAAACAAAAGCCATCCGCTTTTGCCGGACAGTTCAAAAATTTGGGCTGTGAGTTGAGCCGCTTTCATTCCTGTTCCCGTAAAATAATGGGTAAGGGGGATGAACCAGGCCAGCATTCCAATAAGCATGCCCTGCCCGAAAAGGTTTTTCTCTGTAGCCCAGGCGACACCGAAAAGAATTGCTGTCAAAAAAGAAATGTACCCTGGAAACAGCCGAAGAACAGCCCATTGAACGACGACAAAAAGAAGAAAAGTTGCGACCGATTTTTTCATGTTGACCTCATTTTTTAGGAACACACGTCATTCTCGAAAGGATTTTTTGTGCCGAAAGTTTCTCAGGCGAATTTTCACTGTGGAGCTTAAAATACCGGGCAAACCGCCAATTGGCCACTCCCGTGGTGTAGAAAGCGCTAACGGGATTACCGCTTTGGCCGCCCGGGTACACGCCGTACGCTTGAATCGGTTTTTTCAGCTCAACCACCATGCGCCAGCTTGCTCCGCTGTGGGCGATGTGGCCGCCCGCGGGGCGCAAGGTGAACCCGCTGCCATCAATGGCAAAAGGTTTTAGGCCGAGCGCCGGAAGACGCAGCATGTGGCGAATTTCAAATTTGTGGTGTTTTCCGTAAACCCAATTGGCGGGGTCGTTGCCGTATTTTCCCCGAAAATAGCGGTAGGTCTCACGAACGGCCAGAAGTAGAATGTCGTCCCGCCTTTCTCTGGCAGGGGTCAGCACGTCGTCGAACCAGGGGGAATCCGGTTTTTCCAAAGTCAGTTGCTCCACCACTTCCCATTCGGGTTTCCAGAGATTGGCGTGACCGGCCTTTTTAAAATCATCCTGAAAAATAAGATTTCGGTAGCGATTCATGACATCACTCCATAGAGTAGGTGCCACTTTGGTGGAATCCATTCGGTAATCCCAATTCTGGAAAATGTTGAGAAAAGTTGTGTAGGCGGAATCCTGCCGGGCGTGAGTTTTCAGAACCCGGACAAAAACGGGCACAAATCGGGCTGCCGCAAAGGACCCCACATCATTTTGAAAGCGCTGCATTTCCGCCACTGTAATGGAATCGTGAGTACTCAGGAGCTGGTGAATGCGACGAGAGCGGTAGCCAGGGTCCCAGTGAAATCCCATGTAGTAGGGGTAGTCGTTGGAAATCGGCCGTTGATTAGCGGAGGAAATAAAATGTTGCTTTGGATTTTTGGTGTGAGGAGTTGCTTCAAACGGGACAAAAGCGCCCCACTCGAAGCGGTCGGTACTGCCATCCACGGGCACACGACCATCGCCGTGGTTGCGAATGGGATACAAACCGGCGCACCACATGGCGATATTACCGTCCACGTCTGCGTACACCACGTTTTGGGCGGGAACGTGAAAATATTTCATGGCCTCTACGTAATCTGCGTAGTTTTTAGCGTGATTTAAGCGGTACAGGGAAACCATTTCCAGGGTGGGTCGGTGTCCTGTCCATTTGAGTGCCAACGCGACGCTGTCCTTTTCCACGATGGGGCCGTGTACCGTCCAACGGGTTGTGACCGGGACATCTTTCCCGCCCCTTACCTTAATAACCGACGGAATTTTCTGCACCGATTTCCAGGCGCCGCGGTACCAGTAGGCATCCCGGGTTTTATCCTTGAATTTCAGGCGGAAAAAATCCGTGACGTCCGATTGTTCGTTGGTAAGTCCCCAAGCAATTTGGTCAGTAAAGCCAATAATAACACCCGGCACCCCTTGAAGGCTGACGCCGTACACATTCATCGTGGGCGTACTGAGGTGAATTTCGTACCAGACGGAAGGAAGCCAAATGGCTAAATGCGGGTCGTTGGCTAAAATGGGGTGTCCTGTTCCCGATTTGACCCCGTCAATAACCCAGTTGTTGCTTCCGCGGCTGGCGCCTGGCGCGCCAAACAGGTGAGGATTGCTTCCCGCCCACCAGGTCAAAAAGTTTTGGGCGGCAGTTTGAGGTGCGGGTGAAAAACCAATTGGCTTTTGAACACCGTGCGGAAAAAGTCTGCGGTAAATGTCGGCGGGCATTCCGTATTTTTCAGGAATAATGGGCACAACGTAGGGCAGATGGTCGGGAAAAAGTTCCCGTGCCTTTTTTGCCCCTAAATAGCGGACCAGTTCCTCGTATTTAAGGTCTTCGTCGCTTCCGCTCAAATCCCAGCCCATGTAGCGCAAAAACATGAGGGATTTTAAAGCTGTCCATTTTTGGGGACGGAAATTCAACAATTTAAACTCCAGAGGCAAAGTGCGATCGGTGAGGTGGGTGAGGTAAGCATTGACGCCTGCCGTGTATGCCCGAAGTGAGGCATAACTTTTGGGGTGGTCGCGTTTTAGCAACTGTAGTGCCCGCTGTGAGGGCGTTTTCAGATCTAACTGCCGCATGAACCGATCGGTGGACACCGCCTGCGGCCCTACAATTTCGGACAATGTTCCTTCAACCAATCGATCTTGAAATACCATTCGGAAAAGGCGGTTCCGGGCGTGCAAATAGCCTTGAGCAAAGTAGGCATCTTCGTCCGTTTGGGCGTAAACATGCGGCACGGCGCGCTCGTCCAAAAGAATGGTTACCGGTTTGTGAAGTCCCTTGAGGTGAAGGGTTTCTTTGGGTGGTACTTGCGCTTGGCGCGCTGTTTCCCAGAACCCCCCGACAGGGCTGAAAAACGGGGCCAACGGCGGCAGCGGCCCCAAAGGCAGGTAAAGTAGAATAAACACCAGAATGCCGATTAACAACCAGAAGAGAAATTTAAAGCGGTTTTTTGTCATTTGAACTCACCTTTGTTTTGCTGACTGGTGGTTTTGGATTTCTTTTTGAAAAGCGAAAAACAGCTAACGTACTTCTTTAAAATCTAAAAAATTCCAGAAGGAATTCAAGTCTTTTGTGGAATGCCGAAATTTTCGGCGAAAAATCACGTCAATTCTTTGAGCATTTGTTTCAAATTTTTCATGCAAATCCGAGAGGCCATTTCCCCCTTGTCGGAAAAAGCAGCGCCGCCCGGTTGATTTAGAATCTTTTCGTCAAGCGGCACCTCTCGCCAATGGGTTTCCAGCGAAAGGAACCCGGTGTAGCTATCGGATTTTAAGGCTTTCAATTGAGCTGTCCAGTCGATCGCCCCTTTGCCCAATTCGGCGGCCACGGGTTCACCCGTTTGGGGGTCTAATTGAGCGTCTTTTACGTGGACGTGGGCGAGCCAGGGTTTGACGGCCCGGTAGCCTTCCACGGCTGTTTCAGTGCCTCGCGTCCGGTAGAAAGCATTTTGGGGGTCCCAAATGGCCTTCACCCGTAAGTGCTGAACCAAACCCAAGAATTCGGTCAATTCAGCCCCGGATCCTACAAACGTGCTGTCTTCATTTTCAACCCCTAAAAAAACACCGGCGGCATCGGCAATCGGGACAGCAGGCAAAAATTTTTCAACTGCGGCTTGTACTCCTCCTGTTACCGATTCACGCCAAAAGGTAAACACCCGAATAAGAGGCGTTTCCCAGATGTGCGCCAGTTCCACAAGGTGTTTTAAATATTCCAAGTGGGTCTGAATTTCGGTGGCGCTGTCCCAGCGACATTTGAAGACAGGGGAAGCAATGGAACAAATTGCAAAGCCTTCGCCGTCAAATAGGCTTTTGAGACGGCGCGCTTGAGTCAGTGAGATTTTCTCCACAGGGGTTTCTTCAATGGAACGCAATTCCAGACCCTCGAGCCCGAAATCTTTGCCAAATGTCAGGACGCGGTTTACGTCCTGCGAAACTTCGTCGGTAATAACGCTTAGTTTAAACACGAGAACTCTCCCAAATTGACGGGTCAACGGCGGTCGGGTGATTTTTCCGAACGGCTTTGTAAATGGTTTTAATAACTTTCAGAACTTTAATGCCTTCTTCGCCGTTCACGGCTGGTTCACGACCCATTCGCACGGCATCGGCAAAATCTTCGATTTGGCGGCGGTGGTTTTCTACCCATTCTTCTTCAATCGTTTGATCAAAGCCGAATTCCGGTCGTCGGTCAACGGGACGATCGTTGGGGCCGCGCGTTACAAATTTGGAAACCCGGTTGTTTTCCAAAATGAGCGTGCCCGAAAAGCTGTGTAGCTCCAGTCGATTGGCTCCGCCGGCGTAAGTATTTGTGGCTGACTCCACGACACCCAATGCCCCGTTTCGGTAGCGCAAGGCTGCCACAAGTGTGTCTTCCACTTCAATGGGGTGAACTTGTCGCGCCGAAAAAGCGGTCACTTCAGCCACGGGACCTGCCATCCAAAGGAGCATGTCAAAATAGTGAATGCCCTGAATCATGATCGGTCCGCCGCCATCGGTTGCCCACGTGCCCCGCCAGTCCGCTTGAGCGTAGTAAGCGGGAGCCCGAAAATCTTTCAAATGAGCGTCCGCCATGACCAATTGTCCCAGCACGCCTTCTTCCAGAACCTGTTTGACTTTGCGAACCACGGGGTCAAATCGATTCTGGAAGATGACTCCCAACTTGACGCCCTCTTCGCGGCACACGCGAATCATTTTTTCCGCAGGCTCCACTTCTGTGGCGATCGGTTTTTCCGTCAGGACGTGTTTCCCGGCACGAGCCGCCGTTAGGGTGGTTTCGTAATGAAATTTGGAGGGCGTGCAAATGCTGACCGCCTGAAAATCGGAGCGATCGAGAAATTTATTCAAATCCGAATAAGCCGGCACACCCCATTTTTGCCCGAAGGCTTGAGCTTTTTCGGGAAGAATATCGTACACGGCTTTCAGGGTTGCATTCGGTGCTCGACGAATGGCTTCTGCGTGGGAACGGGCAATATCTCCGCAGCCAATAATACCAAAACCGATGATTTTGTTTTTCATGAAACGCGTCCTGTAGTTAAGTGAAAGTTCTTCGGATTCTTTTCCTTAAATGGAGAAAATTGAAAATCCTCTTTGTTTTTTCTTTCGGATTCATTTATTCTGTCAACCATGTTTTACCGCACCAGCCGATCATGGCCGTAGGGGCTTTGCCCCAATCTTTTCCGGACCACTCCGTGTGCATGATTCCCAATACATTGGGATTGTGCAGTGAGTAGGTTTGAAGGAGTTTCTCCCAAAATTGGTGATTGGTCAAATGTTCCCAGGGGCACACTACCACTCGAAATCCGTGCCGAAGGAAAAAATCGAGACCCTTTTCCATGAGATCCACCTCTTTGGGGGAATTGACGTCGTAAAACCAGTGCGCCACAATAAACCGCCGCGTGAGCAGATCGGCTGTCTTTTCCAGATGAATTTGGGCGGCATTGTGGTAGGGATTGATCGAATCCGACCAAAGCTCTACGTCAATGTTGGGGTCGGCGTCCTTGACATTTTGAAAGGCTTTGTTCAATTGCTCGGCGAACAATTCGTAACCGGGCAGCCCGCGTTTTTGGCAGCGGCTGTCTGCATTGACCAGACCTACTTCGTCATGCCCAATATGAATAGTTTTGGGGTGCAGCAACTTAACCGTCGCTTGAATGGCATCCGCCTGAGCAGCGTACACCCGCGGTTCGGAGGGGCACGGTTTGTGGAAACGAGCTTCCCGTGGGTCGTAAATGTCACCCGTAAAAAAGACCGAGTCGCCATTGGCAATTTTGGAGCCGGGCAATCGACGAAAAATCGGAGGATCCAATGAGACAATTTTGTAATCGCGTCCCTCGCGAAAAAGGGTGCGATTTTTGTCTTGCGCTCGAGCCGAGGCCAAAAGCGGGTGGGAATCCGGTAAATTCAACAGATGTTTCACCGACAACCGGGCGGTGTCCGCTTTGAAAATCAAGGGTTCATCCCGCAGGAACACCGCCTCATTCCAATCCTCCGAACCGGGTAGAGCAATGTAAGGCACGGGTTCTACATGAAAGCGACGGAGAAAATTAAAATAGGCCTGAACTCTGGCGCGTTCCTGAGGGTTTTGTAGCTGAAAATAGCCCAGCGTGGGCAAAATGAGCTGGTTGTATTTCAAATCAACGAACTGAAGTAACCGGGATTTGGCTTTTTCGTCCAATTTGCCGGGGGTGTAAATGAAGGCGGTTCGCACCGGGTAGGACGGCCAATCTTGAATTTCCACCGCCGGAAGGATGTCCCAGCGATCAAAAATTTGCTTTAGCGTAATGAGCCCGTTGTGAAGACCCGCCACCGTTGCACCGATTAGTACAATTCGATCCGACGAAATCTTCAAAAAATACGCTTCCTTGTTCATGAAAGAGACCGAAAAATCAGCCGCAAGGCGTCGGATTTTTGGGATTTGTGCACGCGTACCCAAAATGAGAGCCGGGGTTGGGTGGCCTTTCGAAACAGCGGTGAGTGCAGCCGACCATTTCGGTGTCAGGCTTTCCGCCAGACGTTGAACATCCGCCTGACAAGCGCCGCCGGTTTCGTCGATTACAAAAAGAGATTTGGACAGATGAAAAGGCCTGTCTTTTTGAAGAGCGATTTTTTTGGGTTTGGGAAAAATGTGGTCGTAGGGACAGGAATCGCCTGCCAGCCGCTGTTCCCAGTCCTGGTAGCGATGAACCACGTCGGCCAGCCGAAAGAGCCGGAAAGCCGGAACATTGCCGTTTTTAAGTTCATCCCCGATTTGAGATCGAAAACAATCCCGAATGAGATGATGTGCCCACCCCTCAAATGTGGTTGAATCCGGGTCAGAAACCGACTGAAATTCTTTCCAGATGGCTTGAATGGTTTCCGGTTCCCGATTGTACAGCCAGCCGTTTTCAGACGCAACGTGTCCATTCTCCAAAAAAATACGGCAATTGACCAAATGTTCCCCCGGTGACAGGCGCGGGTCGTCTTTGGACAAAAAAACCGAAGACCCCAACAAGGTTTTGAAAGTAATTTCCGGGGTGTGCCCGTCCGGCGCCAGCACTGTGAGGGTGCAGGATTTTTCCTCCGGAAGCAATTCCGTTCGGTATTTTTGACCGGCGAAAATGGACCACCCCTCGGGGATTTTTTGAATCGTGGGGCGAATAAGGTACGGAATCTGTTGGGCAATTTCTTGCTGGGCTACTTCAATATCGGCCAATCGAAAAAAGAATCCCCAGCGGCCAAACCCCTCGGAAATTTTGAGTAGAAAAAGATTGTCGCCGGAATTCAAATGAACGGG
The DNA here is from genome assembly GCA_964579725.1 of uncultured Deferribacteres bacterium. Taxonomy (GTDB): domain Bacteria; phylum Zhuqueibacterota; class JdFR-76; order JdFR-76; family BMS3Abin05; genus CAZOHG01. The sequence goes on along the minus strand of CAZOHG010000006.1, from coordinate 6,523 downwards.
AACAAAATCGCGGTCGGGGGTGTCGGTGCCGGAGGTGTTGTGGTCAAGAATCATTTTCCCGTTGAGCCACACACGAATGCCGTCGTTGGACGACACTTTCATCATGACGTCCCGGGCGCTGTCCACGCGGACAATGGCAGTTGCGTACGCCACGGAGCTATCCGGCGGATTCATGACGGGGTCCAAAACGATTTGCGGAAAGTAAGAACGAATTCTCCGCCACACAACAATGCGTCCGTCGGGACGAGGAATTTTCATGCCCGCGTACGGTTTAATGCCGGTTTCCCCACCAAAGGCTTTTAGGTAATCCCTGTAAAATCCTAACGATGTGGAATCGTGCCGATATTCTGTCACGCCCGGTGGAAGGGGATTGGGGAACGGGCCGCACACCAGCCATTCCCGAAAAAAATCGCCGGGCGGGGTGTGGGTGTAAACCGGAATTCCGTTTTTGTAGGTATCTTGCCCCCAGGCATTGAGTCCGGCGAGGGTAAGAAAAATCAAGACAACGAATAGCAATTTCTTATTCATGGCAACCTCCGAGGATGTACGGATTTTGAGTCGATTTCAAAGAATTGAAATCTCAAAGCTCCCCTTTCAACCGGCAAATTTCAGGAGATGTTTTTCCCTGCGAAACGATTTTTACAGAACCCTTTTTGAACGACCTTTCGGCTTTTGGGTTTTTGGGGGTGAAAAAGACTCCCCAATTTTGAAAACGAAGTACAAACGATTGCTTGGTATTTATTAAGAAATTGCGACAATTTGTCAGCTCAAATTCACACCCTTTTGGAATAGAAAAATTCCCGACGAATGTTCTGAAACAAAGGATTTTTTTTGTCTTTTTCGGAAAGAATAGGATTTTGAATCGGCCACTCGATGGCCAGAGCGGGGTCGTTCCACAAAATGCCGCGCTCGTCCTTTGGCGAATAATAATCGGTGCATTTGTACTCAAATTCGGCCACGTCGCTGGTGACGCAAAATCCGTGTGCAAAGCCAACCGGAATGTACATCTGCTTTTTATTTTTTGCAGACAGGTAGGTGCCGAACCACTTTCCGAAAGTGGGGGAGCCGAAGCGAATGTCCACGGCCACGTCAAACACTTCTCCCACCACCACACGGACCAATTTCCCCTGTCCCGGATTTACCTGATAGTGCAATCCGCGAAGCGTGCCGTGTACGGAACGGGAATGGTTGTCCTGGACAAAGGTTGCGTCAATGCCGTGTTCGGCGTACCGTTTGTAGTGGTAGCTTTCGAAGAAAAAGCCTCGCTCGTCCTCAAAAACAGTGGGTTCGACCACAAGAACACCCGGCAACGGGGTTGTTACCACACGCATGAAAAATCCCTATTTTTTACGGATGTCATCTTTTTTTCGCCTTGCTGGACTAAAATCCGGTCATTTTGGCAATGGATTCTTGTCCCTCGAAAAATTTTCCTGACTTTTTCCGCAACCCGTTCACGCCAATAAGTTTTTGAATAGCACTTTTAGCGCGAAGTGGCTCACCTAAAAAAGTTTTCATAATATAAGGAAAAGCGGTCCAATTTTAAAGAGAAAAGTTTCTACAAATTCCTTTTTTTGATCCAGAAAGGAGCCGTGGCGAACCAAAGAAGGGTTCCGGCCAGCATGAGTTGGGCATGGGTTTCCCAGGTAATTTGACCGGAGAAAACAAAAAAAGCGGGCAGAACCGTCAGAGCCAATCCAATGTACGAAAGAATTTTGACGCCAATTTTCATCTCTGTGCCTCCTCTACTTGGGGAGCAAAATGTTTCTGCTGCAGCCAGCCTAAAGCAATGTAGGTCAAAACGGCAATGAAAAATCCGGGTAGGCCGATGAAAAAGATTTCCAAGTGTACAAAATAGCCGAAAATGAGCGTGACACCCCAGGCGACGAGAGCGGGCCAGCTTAAGAGCAGGTGTTGGGTTTCGGCAAAATATTGTTGCAGACCGAGGCGCGGGAAAATCCAGAAATCAGCCAAAATAACGGCCCCCATGGGCATGAGAATAAAGCCGTACAGAGCGACAAAGTCGAGTAATTTCATGATTAAAGCCGGAAACATAGCGGCCACCGTTGTGAAAATTCCAGCCACCAGTGTAATTTTCCAGCGTCGCCAATTGGGTGTGATGGTTTGCAGGGCGAGGCCAGCTCGGTAGAGCGTGGGATTCGAGGTTGTCCAGCCGGCGATGACAACGGCCAGAATCCCTGCGACTCCGGCGCCCAAATACGCAATGGGGCCTGGTGCGACGTTTCCCAGAGCGGCGGCGCACAGAATCCCCGAGGCAATCCACGCCACAAAATGGCCCAGATACATACCAAAGGCACTTAAAAAGCCGTACTGCCATTTCTTGGCGTATCGCAGAATCGTCATGTCCGCCATGCCGATGTGCATGGCCATATTGCAGAACCAGGCAAAAAACAGGACGTGCCAGAAGGTAAACTTGCTCTGTCCGGCCAAAGGAACCCCCGTCCAGATTTTTTGTTTGGCTACGGGCCAAAAATCGGCGAGGGAGTGGACGCCCAAGCGGGGCAAAACGGCCACAGCCGCCGCAATGAAGACTAAAAACATCCAGGGAGAGGCTATTTTGGAGAAGTGGGAAATCTGGTCAAACCCCAAAATGGCCAGCGCGGTAACCACCGCTCCCACCAGAAACACCACCAAGACCCACCCCACGCTGTTGGGGTAAATATCGTTCAAGCCGGGCATGGACATGTGAAACGGCAGTCCCACCGCCGTGGCGGCCACGGAGATCATTGCCCCGGCCAGAAAGGCAAACATCAAGGCATTAATAATATTGTAAACAAAAGTGACGTAAGGACCCACAATGCGCCGCAGGTGCCAGTAGAGATTCAATCGGGTTCGCGTGGCGACAGGTCCGGTCAAAAAGCCCCAACTCAAAACGGCCAGAAAATTTCCGACAAGCAGCCCCAAAAACAAATCCGATGCCGAAACGCCGTGCGCCACAAACAGAGGCCCGATAATAAATTCCGTTCCGGCCACATGTTCTCCAGCGTACAAACCGATGAAATTTCCGGCCCCGTCCAATCGATCGGGGGTAACCGGTTCACGGTCAAATTCGTACAGGGCGTCCAAACGTTCCGTTAGCGATTTTGCTTCTGCCATTTTCTCCTCAAGGTTTTGGGTTCAGCACCCGTCTCAATAAACGGCCGGGCTTGTATTCAAATCTGCCTGAAAACATGTGGTTTTTGGGTGCCATTTGCAAAAAAGTTTCTTTTTCTTGCGAACTTTCTCCAATTTAGAACCAAATTTTGGGATTTCGGATTTTTTGCGTTCCGTTTAGTATTCGTTGAACACGAATGACTTGGAGTCCACCCGTGAATGGGTGGGCTCCCAATCGCTATTCGATTTACAGAAAGGCCTTGTAATCGTTAAAATCCACCCCGGGAATCCGCCACATAAAATTGGGATCAATGTACGGTTCATCGTCTTCGTGTCCGGCCATAAGGTCCAATTTGCGGCGAATCAGGTCGCCCAGATTGTCCCCGTAAATAAAGGTGGTTTCGCCAACGCCCGAAATCGCCATGAAACGCGTGGTGGAATTTTCCCACAGGTCCAGAAGGTCACGGGCATTTTCCATTTCATCCAAAACCATTTCACGGGTCACCTGTTTCCAGTGGGCTTTTTGGACTGAATCTTCGGTTTCAAGGTAGCCGTGTACCCCGGCGATCCAGGCGGCAATGTTTTTGTGGGTTCGGAACCAGATAAACAAAGCCCGAAGCCGGTCTCGCTGATCGACAAAAAGCGGGCGAGCCGGATCGTCCGAAGCCATTTCTTCCAGGGCCTGTTGAAGCCGATTTTTGGCTTGAGTGAGAGGGGGAAAGAGATTGCGTTTCATTCGTTCCACAGCGCGGACGGCGGTGGGCTGGTCGCAAAGCTTAAAAAGCACGTCCTGAGCAAAATCGACCCGCGAGGGATTGTGTGCCGTTACCAATGAAAATTTCTCGTAATATTCGCGTTCTTTTTCGGGAATGGCCTCAATGTTTGGCACAAAAGGGCGGACGAAAAAGCGGTACCACGGAAAACCCCACACGGCGTAAAGGGCGACCGGAATGGGAAAAAAACGAATGGCCGAATCGGTTTCCCGCCAGGTGTCCGTCAAAACACCGCTCCAACGACCCGCCCATTTTTGGGCAATTTCCGCTACAATTTCATCGGTGTCCCGTTCGTCTCCCAATTGCATTTTCCGCAAAAGTTCCTGGTTAATGTTCCACGGGACCAAAGACGTCGGCACAATCCCGCCGCGCGAGGCCAGCTTGCGGACCGTGCCTTTGGCCAGATTCCGAAGTTTTTGAGCCATGAGCCAGGGGAAGGGAATCCCGAGCAGCGGCTCAAAAGTGTTCGCGTGCCCGAGCGCCACTACGATTTGCCCGTCGCTTCCCTTGCTTCGGAACTGCTCGATTTTTTCCTTTTCCTTCGGCCAGAAATCCACCAAGTAAGGGGTTTCCCCGATTCCTTTTACGTCCTCGTAGGACACGTGCGGGTAGGGCTGCTCCCAATTTTCCATTAAAAATGTGGCGCTTTCCAGCTCAAGCCCCGGCTCCAGTTTTTCCACAATGGTGTCTTTTTCCGCACTCAGCGGGTCGATTCGCAGAATAACGCGAAATTCGGGGTTTATTTTGGCTGCTGCATCCCGCAGCGTTTTCAGGTAACGCACGGCGTTTTCTCCTGCGGCGCGGGCAATATCCTCGTGCGTACGCCATTCCCGAATGAGAAAAGCACCGCCGTTTCGTCCCACGTACAGAGAATTGGTGTGTTCCATCCCGGCACCGCTGTCGTTTGTCCAGATGGTCATGTAAGAAAGTTCAGGGACAGCTTTCATGAGATTTTGGATGAGTTCTGCGTAGTGTGCGCGCACCAGCGGGTGGGCGGTGCTCAAGGTGTACCGGGGTTTGAAGCTACGGAAAGGGTGGTCCACCCGTGGACCGCGAATCATGGGGTAGCGTTCCAAAAGGGTTTCGGGAACGGTTCGCGGCTCAAAACTCAGGATGCCCGGGTGTAGTCCGTACTTTACGGCAAGTGCCGCGTATTTTTTCAGGGTTTTCAGGTTGGCGTCCAGGTAATCTTGTTCGTAGGTACCTTTGCTCCAACGGCTTTCTACAAATTGGTCTAATCCGGCGCAATAGGTGTAAAAGCGGGGGTAGTTCTCGCCGGGCACGCCGGTTTCGGCAGGCACAGGACCGGCCAAAGCGTTGACTTCGGCGTGGGTGTACCCAAGGCGAGCCATTTCTCGAAAATAGGCCTCCCGATCCACACCGGCCACGGTGCGGGAGGTTTGGGTAATCAGCAGATCGTACTCAGCCCGTACCCACCGGAAGGGTACAGACCAGCTTTTCCCCTTGGTGAAAGGGCCGGTTTCTTCTGCCCACAATTCTTCCCGAATTTTCCGCCACAGGGCGTACAGAAGAGAAGTCCACGAGGCCTTGAGCAGAATAAAATCGCTACCGGCTTGGAAAAAGAGTGAACCGTTTGGCCTGGTTTGAGAGGCAGAAAGCGTCAGAACAATTTCACCGGCACGCGGTGCCGATTCCGGAGGTCTATTTTCAATGGGAAGGGATTTTTGGATTGTGATTTGAATTTCTTCCGCAATGGTCTGGAAAACAGGAGCTGCGCCTTCTGGCACAACGATTTTTTCTGCTTTTGAAAATACGTCGCTTACGGTCATTTTACTCTCCTTTTTAGGTCGTCTGTAGGTGTTGGCACACTTAAAATTTCCTCTTCAAAAGCCATTCAAAATAGCGTCCGTTTTCCGGTATCCTTGCAGGTGTTGAGATTTGTGACCATACGGCTGAAAAAATCCCGGACGCCCGCGGCTCTTAAGGTCTTTTGGTTTGCTACAAAAGCCCGTGTTTTTTGAGGCGGTACCGGAGTGTGTCCCGACTCAAGTGCAACAAACGGGCGGCTTGCGACTGATTGCCGCGGCTCATTTCCAGCGCTTTCAAAAGCAATTTCTTCTCTGCTTCCTCCCACGGAAGTCCCTCAGGCGGAATGTGAAAAACGTCCTTGTCCGGAGAGTCTGCGGGATTTTCCCTTTCAGGGAACAGAAAGTCCTCGGCGGTGAGGAAATCGCCTTCCGCAAAAATCATGGCACGTTCAATCACATTGCGCAATTCCCGCACGTTTCCGGGCCAGGAGTAGCTCAGCAAAGCCTGTCGGGCATCGTCGGTCAGGCCGCGAATGTGCTTGTTAAAGTCAATGTTGAACAGGTCAATAAAATTTTGGGCGATTTTAAAAATGTCCTCGCCCAAATTGCGCAGAGGGGGTAAATTAATCCACACCACGTTCAGGCGGTAAAACAAATCTTCTCGAAACCTTTTTTCACGAACCAATTGGCGGAGATTCTGGTTGGTTGCCGCAATGAGTCGCAATTTAACTTCAATTTCCCGCGTGCTGCCCAATCGGCGGAAACGGCGGGTTTCCAGAAAGGAGAGTAATTTGGCCTGAAGGTTTAAAGACATTTCACTGATTTCGTCCAGGAAAAGCGTTCCACCGTTTGCTTCCTCCAGGAGGCCTG
>CAZOHG010000005.1:74258-92523 GCA_964579725.1 uncultured Deferribacteres bacterium | reverse complement strand
GTGAGAATGGCTTTTCCCGGTGACGATTGCATTTTCAGGACTTTTAATTCCGTTAAATCGGAAAAATCCGGCTCAGATTCGAGCGCGAGAGTGGAGCGCACAGGGCCGCCCCATTGAACCCAGTCGGAAGAGCCGGCCGGTACCGGCCGCTTCAGAAGGCGGTTGTGACAGCCGCCGAAAATCAGCGTCAGAGCGAGAAAGAGCCCCCATTTTTGGCTTCGTCTCATGTCAAAAATCCCACCCGAAGAAAAATTGTTTGAAACGGCCGGGAGCCAAATGAACGCCTGTCGGTTTGGCGATCGAACCGTCGAAGGTCAGGGAATATTTCTTCCCGTAGTCAAAGCGCAGCACCAACATGCCCCCCAAATTCAATCGAATGCCAACACCTGCGCTGCCGCGAATGAGGCGAAGCGGCCCGTCCCACGCATTGCCGTTGTCCCAGAAAAGGGCTCCACGAATGGAAGAAAAACGCACCCCGCCGAAGGGGAACCGTAAAATAAAGCGGTCGATAAAAGGAAACCGCAGTTCGTGGTTCATGAGAACGAGCTGATCCCCCCAGATGCTCCACATGGGGTAACCGCGCAAATCCCAGCTTCCGCCCAATAGAAATTTAATGGTTTCTTTCCCGTGGTTAACCCGTCCCATGAAGCGTGTGGCCCAGGTCATTCGGCGGGACAGGCGAAAATAGCGCCGGTAGTCGGCCATGAGGGTGTAAAAATGCACGTGTGAATAGCGCACGTCCACCGTATTGCCAACGGTCAGATTGAAGCGTTCGCCGTCCACGGGGCCGGTGGGCCCCCAGAGAGAGTTGTCCTTGACGTAGGCAAAATAATTGGAGATCAACACGGCTTTTCGGCCGTAATCCGTTCCGTACCATTCCTTCCACGAGTAGCGCACGTTTAAGTTGGCCTCCACCCGACGAAATGTGGAAAGGGGGTAGCTCACGGATGAAAAGCCCCCGAAGAACCGCTCGTAGTAAAATCCCTCGTAGTAATTGAAGTACCGACCCGCAAAGTGGTACAGCCCCCACGCAAAATTCGTGCGGTGAGACAAATCCACTTTGGTGACAGCTACGTTGAAGCTTTTTAAAAATTCCTCCTTCGTTTGGCCGGTGTTGTACAACAAAATGTAGTACTGGGTATTCCCGAGCATGTCGCTGACGGCCAATTGAGCGCCTCCGGTTGTGCCCCAGAGAGGGTCTTGCATGACGTAGCTCTGGGCCACGTCCAGTGAATATTTGCGCTTGTATTTCAGCGTGGTGTTTTTCCCCTTCAGGGAGAGTTGCCGCGGCTGCCACAAATCGGGTTTAAAACTGAGGCGAATCCCCGGTAGTGCCTTTTCCTTCGGGAAGAGGCGATCGATATTGCCGATTCGGTGGATTTGAAAATTGAAATTTTGGAAAGCGGTGAACAAAATCTCGTTGGTGTTGGTCCATTCGGGTGTCAGGGCGCCGGTTACGAAATGGGTAACCTGCCGAATTTGAGGCGCCTGTGAAAAAGAAAGGGCCGTATCTTGAACAGCTGAAAAACAGGGTGTGCCGTCTTTTTTCAATCCCCTGCGAATGACCCAGATATTAAACCCGCCGCCGCGATTGGAAACAAAAGCGAGGTACTGTCCGTCGGGGGAAAAGGCCGGGCTTTTGTCCTGAAAATTTCCCGCCGTCAGGTAGGAAAAGGTTCCGTTTTTTAAATTTAGTCGAAAGAGGTTTCGGGCGCCCCTGGGGCCGAAACGTCCGCGATCGGAACTAAAAATCAGGGCCGTGCCGTCGGGGGAAAAGACCGGGTCGCTGTCGGCGTAAAAATCACGGGTCAGGCGGTCAAGCCGGTGGGAAGCGAGGTCGTACACGTACAAGTCCTGCAAACCTCCCCAATCGACGCCGCTAAAACAAATGCGGTTGCCGTCTGGTGACCAGGCAGGGGAGGTAATCCCGACCAACGAATCGAATCGAAATCGGTAGAGAAGTGAATTTTTGGCCAGATCCCAGATGTAAAGCACGTCCGAGGGGCCGCTCTTGGCCACAAAAGCAAGGCGATTTTGGGGAGAAACGTCGATTTTGCTCTGAAGCAGGTGAAATCCCTCAAACCTGGCTGTTCTTTCTCCCCTGACCACAATGTGGGGCTTCTGGTTCTTGGCCTTCTTTTTCACAAGAGCCTTTTTGTAAATATTGGTGTAGCCCAATCGATTGGAGAGAAAAACCACTTCCGGCTTTCCGTTTAATCGGCAAAAGGCAGGTTGGGCGTTAATGCCCTCCCGCGTGACGGCTTTGGTCACCATTGCCGGATCGTCTTCCTTCTTAAGCAGGGGAAAATATTTTTTGCGCAGGGCGTAGAGCCACTCGCGGTCGAATTCCCGGTAGTTTTTCCCGATGGTTATTTTCATGACTTCGCTGAAATTGTCCACTTTCCAGATGTTTTGCATGAGTTGCAGGAGCTTGTCGTCTCCGTAGGTTTCAGAGATGTATTTCAGCGCGGCTTCGCCTTCCTTGTACATGAGAAAAGTGCCGTTAATCTGGTAAATTTCACTCAACGGAAGGAGGTAGCCGTTGACAACGGCGTCGCGAAGTACCATTTCCGCCTGCGGGTCCCACCCTTGCGACCAAAATTCGGCAATGCCTTCCACAAACCAGAGCGGCAGGCCGGCAACCGTTTGGGTGTGGTGGTCGCGCAAAATTTGAGCCACCAACTCGTGGGTGAACACGTGGACCAATTCGTGTTGAATAACGTGGTGAAACTCGGCAATTGAGCCATTGGCAGGAATGACCACCCGTCCTTTCATATATTCGAAGAACCCGCCGACGCCTTCAGGAATAAAATTGGGCAGAACGTTGGTTTGTTCAAAGTGAATGTGCGAGCTGTAAAAAATCAGGGGGATTTTTCGATTGACCGAGATGTTGAATTTGTTCTCGAGCAATTTGTAGCTGTTCTCGGCCATCCGAGCCCCCACCTGAGCCAGTGCTTTCATTTGCGGGTAGTAGAACACCTCGAAATGCGCCGTGCGCAGAACGTACCAATCGAAGCGGTTGTAGTGAACTTTGTTGCGACCAAAGTAGTACTGGGCCCAAAGCGGGGAGAACGCACTTCCCGCAGCGGAAAACAACAGGAGGCTCAGGAGAAAGCGAAGGAAAATTCCCGTCGCCCTTTTTGAGGGATGTTTTTTCACCGTGCCCTTCCGCACATTCTTGCAATCTTTCCAAAAAATGGGGTGAGCCCCCAAAACCTCCTACAAAATTTAACAAAAATTCTGCGGCAATCAAGTCCTTTCTTCTCAGAAAAGGGTTGCTGAAGGATTTGCAACTATACCCGCTAAAAAACTTGACAATTGCCGGTCATTTCCTTATATTTTTACGTTTGCAAATCGGGGGAAATTCCTCAACCCAAAACCGATTTGTGCCGATAACCTAAATAGAATCAAATGGGTTGACCTTTGTGGCGGCGGGTTTCCCTGAAATCGTCGGGCAAACAGCGCCATTTTGCTGCGGGAGCAGAGACGCGCGGGAAGCGCAATCGCGAACGTGCTTCCCCATTGGCATCCACATGTGCGAAGAACGGAATCTTCTCGGCGCAAATAAAAATGAGGCATTCTTTTGGAACGTGCTAAATTTATTGATTATCGCTCCGTCTCACTGATTTTGTCCATTATTGCCTTTTCGTTTTTGGTGGCATTTCTGGTATTTTACCCCATTGTTCCTCTTCCCCTAAGTTGGAAGATTGTCATTGGGCTGGTTCTGATTTTGGCCGCCGGTGTGGTGGCCAGCCGCAGGCTCAGTGCGCGTATTCTTTATCTGACGGACGAGCTAACCGAATCGGGTGTTCACGTCCGAACCAAAACCTACAAGGAGCAAATTGATTCTGCCTCAAAGGAATTGAGCCAGCTCAATCGCGAACTGAAGCGACGAATCTACGAACTGCACAATTTGTTTCAAATCAGTTTGGATTTAACGGCCATTTTGGATTTGGACCAGCTCGTCAACTCCTATTTAAACACGCTTATCGGACAGATTCGCATTAAAAATGCCCTGTTGTATTTGGTGGATCTTCGGAAGCGCAAAACCCTGCTTTTGGTAAAAACAAAGGGAATTGAGGAAGAGGACGTCGACGAAACCTCCATTGAAATAATCGATCCGGTGGTGAAGGTGGTTTTCAAAAAACGGCAGCCGGTTCTCATTGCCGAGGAATTTACCTCATTGCGGAATATCGAGCGTTTTCGTCCCTACGGCTCGGAGGTTATTGCGCCGCTTATTCATTCCCACAAATTGGTCGGTCTGGTTTTACTGGGCTCCAAAATTAACGGCGAAGCCTACACACAAACGGATCTGGAGATGTTGACCCTTATTACCAATATTGTTGCCGTGGCAATTGCCAACGCGCAACTTTACCAGAAGGTCCGGGAAACGTCCATTACGGATGAGTTGACGGGCCTGTACAATTACCGCTATTTTCGCATTCGGCTACGGGACGAGGTTTTTCGTGCCCGTCGAACCGGGCGGCCCGTTTCTCTGGCGATTTTGGACGTGGACAATTTCAAGCACTACAACGACACGCTGGGGCATCCGGCCGGGGATCAGGTGCTGAAGCAAATTGCCAGGATTCTCCAGAAATCCGTGCGCGACACGGATGTGGTGGCCCGTTACGGCGGCGAAGAGTTCTGCGTCATTTTGCCCGAGGTGGATGTAGACGGCTCCGTTTCGTTCGCCGAACGCTTGCGAAAAAATGTGGAAGAGCACCCGTTTTTTATGGAAGAGACCCAGCCCGGCGGAAAAGTCACCATCAGCATTGGTGTGGCCACCTACCCGAAGGATGCCTCCATTATGAAGGAGCTTATCGTTCGAGCCGACGTGGCCCTGTACCGTGCCAAGCGGAACGGCCGCAATCAGGTGTGTCTCTATTCGCAGCCGCATTGTGAAGCCGAAGCAAAAAAGGGAACAGAACCGGCTCCGTCGGGTAAAATAAATCCGGAAATTGTAGAAACCTCGGAGTCCTGATTTCTCCCCCTGGTTTTCCGAGTGTTTTGGGTACAGTACTTCATACTATGTGAAAAGGGATTTTTATTTCATGAAATTCAAGCATTTTTTGGCGGCAACCGTTTCCGTTGTTTTGGTGGCGGGATTATTCGGATTCGGCTACTCCCAATTGCAGTCGGGGGCACCATCCAAACATGAAAATGTGTACCAGAAGCTGAATATTTTCACCACCGTTTTGAATATTATTCAGCAAAGCTACGTGGAGAAAACAGACCCCAGCAAGCTGATTGACGATGCCATCCAGGGCATGTTGTCCGATTTGGACCCCCACACCAATTATATGACGGCTGACCAATTCAAGAATTTTAGCAAAACACTGGCCGGTTATTCGGGGATTGGGATTAGTTTTGACATCATTCGCAAGAAGATCACCATCATGACGGTTTTTGAGGGTGGCCCCGCTTTTAAGGCAGGACTGCAAGCGGGAGACCGAATTGTGGAAATCGACGGCGAATCGGCAATTGGGATTAAACGGGACGACGTACCCAAAAAACTCATGGGGCCTCCGGGAACGCGAGTAAAAGTGGCGGTGGAACGCGAGGGCTGGGACAAGCCCAAAGAATTTGTTCTAACCCGGGAAAAAATCAAGGTGGAAAGCATTCCCGAGGCGGTCCTGTTGAAGCCGACAGTCGGCTACATTCGCATTGCCCGATTTTCGGCTACAACGGGTCAGGAACTGGAAAAAGCTCTCAACAAACTCGAAGCCAGGGGCATGAAAAAGCTTTTACTCGACCTCCGCGGGAATTCCGGCGGCTATTTGCAGGTGGCCACGGAGGTGGCGGACAAATTCATCCCGGGCGGCAAAATGATTGTGTTCACCAAAGGGCGAATTCCCAGCTCCTACCGTGATTATTACGCCACAGACGAGGCGACCCATCCTCTTTACCCCCTGATTATTTTGATTGACCACGGCAGCGCCTCGGCTTCTGAAATTGTTTCCGGAGCCGTGCAAGATTGGGACCGGGGGCTAATTGTCGGAAAAACAAGCTTTGGCAAGGGACTTGTGCAGTCACAGTACCCATTTAAAGACGGCTCCGTTTTGTTGGTGACCACGGCCAAATATTACACGCCTTCCGGGCGGTGCATTCAGCGGAGTTACTCCCACAAATCCAAAGATGAGTACTACAAAGAGGCATACGTCGATAGTTTAATCAAGAAAAACGCCAAGAATTTGCCGGCGTTCAAGACCTTTGGCGGACGCACCGTTTACGGCGGCGGCGGCATCCGACCGGACATTTTCCTCGAATCCAAAGAAAAACCACCCTCACGTTTCGTCATTGATCTGGTGTATGATCCCAATCGTTATTTTTACACGTTTATTGACGATTATCTCCACGCGCACCCGGCGTTGAAAAAACAAAAGCTCATGGATTTTGTGAATGATTTCACCGTGTCAGACCAAATGCTGGCGGATTTTCAGGATTTCGTGCTCAAATCCAATAAGAAATTGAAAGCGGAGGAATTTTCCAAGGGAAATAATCCGCAGGATTTGAAATACCTGCTTAAACGGGAGATCGCCTACCACCTTTGGGGCGACGAGGGACAATTTCAGGTGAATCTCCGCCGCGACACGGTGTTGCAGCAAGCCATGAATTATTTTCCGCAGGCTTTGAAGTTAATGGAGAAAATGGATTATTACAAGAAATCCGGACACTAAAGCGCTACGGACTTAAAAATCCCTTTGGGTGTGTGATCCAAAGGGATTTTTTTTGAAAAGAAAGCGGAAACCGGGCGAATTCCCCTATTTGAGTCGATTTTCCAATTCCTCGTACACTTCGGAAAGGGTGACACCTTTCGTGGCCAGCAGGAGAAGCCAATGTTGGATCAGGTCGGCTGATTCCTTGACCGTCGTGTGCTTGTCGCTGTCAAAAGCAGCGGTTGTCAAATCGATGACGTCCTGGCCCAATTTTCGGGAAATCTCCCGTACCCCTTTGCTTTCTATCTTAGCGGAAACCGATCCGGGCGTCGGTTCTTCAATGCGTTCCATCACGTGCCAGTACCATTCCGCCAAAATGTCCCGGGCAGCCAGATGGGTAAAAGGCTCGGGCGATTCGGTTCTTTCTTCGGTGGGAACAGCCGGTTCCTCTGGAGCAAGGCGCTCATTTTCGCGAACTTCAATAGCAATGTCCTCGGAAATCGGGTTTTCGGCGGCAGGACTCGCTTCCTGAATTTCCTCTCCGGAAACGAACGCTTCGTTTTCTTCCTTTTCGTCTCCCCCGAAAAGGCGCCGAAAGGAGTCCAACACGTCCGAATCCCCACCGTCCTCCCTTTTCCAGTAGGAAAAGGGAAAACAGGAATCCTCCCCTGTTTGGCAATTGGGCCCGTTGGGAACGCCCCGAACAAGCAGCGCGTATTTGTCCACGTGAGCGAAAATTTCGTGAACGTCAATGGTCGCTCCGGAGCGCTGTCCTTTCATCCAAACCTTTTTTTGGCTCCGATTAAATAGCCACAATTTGCCGGTTTGCTGAGTCTTTTTCAGGGCTTTTCGATCCATGTACACCAAATGAATCACTTCCTGTGTTTGGGCGTGCTGAACAATGTCCGGTACCAGCCCGCGCTTGTCAAATTTAACGTTTTGCTTTTTCCCTAACATAAACCCTCCGAGACCAATCGACTCCAATTCCTTTGACCCAACCCAAAGATTTTCATTTGCAAATCATTCGAATATTTTTACAAGAAGAAGGAAACCGGGGCAAGTATTTTCCCCCGAACTTCTTTTGCGAACCGCTAAGGTTCGTCGATTTGAATGGGATATTTTCCGTATTGTAGTGTGGTTTCGACCATGGCCAAAAAATTTTCAAAAGGGACGTAGGCGGGAACCGAATTGCCCGACCCCACGCAGTAGCCCCCCGAGGGGGCCAGATCCCGAATGAGCCCTTTTGTGGCGCGGGCAACCTCATCGGGCGTCCCGCGCGTCAGCGTATATTCCAGATCCAGATTGCCGATGAGACAGAAGCGGTTTCCGTATTGACGTTTTAGCTCCCGAATGTCCATGGCTTTGGGCTCAATGGGCTGAAGGGCATCCACGCCGCACGCCGCAATGTCGTCGAGAAGCAGCCACAAATCCCCGTCCGAATGGTAAATGTACGGCAGATGGTGTGCTTTGGCCAGGTCACCGATTTTTTTCACCCACGGAAACAAGTAGCGGCGGAACACTTCCGGATTGACGAATGGACCGGAACCGATCGCAATGTCGTCACTGTACCAGAGCGCCCCGATATTGTCAAAAGTGACCATTGTTTCGAACATGCCGTAGATGAGGCTTCCGACCTTTTCGAAAAGCGCCGAAATGAGATCGGGCTGCTCGTACAGGGCGATAGAAAAGGTTTCGAAGCCCATAATGTCCCAAATCCATGTAAAAATATCGCCATAATGAGCCAGAATCTTAAGGCCTTCAGGCAGATTGTGTTGTGCTTGCTCAAAATCGGAATAATCGATTTCCTCGGGTTTGGGCCAGGGGTACGCCTCAAAACTCGCCCAGTCCGTCACCAGCCCCTGACCCTCGGAGTACCAGGTGCGTTCAATGTCCTGGTCGCTGGCCTGGGTCACGGATTGACTGCCTACCAATTCCTTCGGCTTGAAGGTGACTTTGGGACTTAGGCGAATGGCATCGTACCCGGCTTTGGCAAAGAATTCCACTGAATCTAACACCGATTCAATGGGGCGCTCTAAAAATCGAGCCTGAATGCGACGGTCGATAATCAGCTCCTGCAACGGCACGCGGTCCGGAGTGCCTCGCAGCAAAGCGGTGCGCAGACGTTCGAAATCGGGGGAAGTTTTGTATTTTTTCGCTAAGTCCATTTTTCTTTCGGCTGTTTTCTCAAAATTATTCGGCCACCTTTTCCCAGCCGCGGCGGGACAGATCGTAATAAATGAAGCCGCCGGTGAGCGCAGCGACAATTAGAAAGAGGAATCCCATTCCGTACTGCCCGAAGACCAATTTCCCAATACCAAAAAGGGTGCTGTAAATGAGAATGACCCCGCAGAGCCAATCAATAAGATCCCGGCTCACCGAGCCTCGAGCAACAGGCATCCCGGCTTTTCGGGCAATAGTTCCCCACAAACTTCCCCCCGGATGAACACGCTTGTAAAATGCAATCAGAACCTCTTCCTTTTCCGGCGGGGTTAAAAAGGTAACAATCAGCCAGACGACCGTAGAGCTCCCCACGGTAATCAACATAATTTGGGCGAATTGTAGCGGGATTTGTCCGTTCAAACCGAACCCGTACTGAACAATCAGCGAAACGAGGAAAGAGGTCGTCATGGCGGCGATTTCAGACCAGGCATTGACCCGCCACCAAAACCACCGCAGGATGTACACCGAACCGGTTCCGGCTCCAATGGCTAATAAAAATTTCCACCCCTTCTCGATGGAGCTCATGTAATGGGTAACAACAGCCGCCAAAATCAGCAATAAAACCGTTGTTAGACGTGACACCCATACGTAGTGGCGTTCGGAGGCCTCTTTTTTAATGAAACGCCGGTAAAAATCGTTGACCATGTACGAAGACCCCCAATTGAGCTGCGTGCTAATGGTGGACATGTAAGCCGCGGCAAATCCGGCCATCATGAGACCGACCCAACCCGAAGGCAAATAATCCACCATGACCTTGACGTAGCCGGATTCTTTGTCGGCCAAATTGGGATAGAGAACCATGGCTGCCAGCCCAACAATAATCCACGGCCAGGGGCGCAAAGCGTAGTGGGCAATATTAAACCACAGCGTGGCCAGGACGGAATGCTTTTCGTTTTTGGCCGAAAAAATGCGCTGGGCAATGTACCCGCCGCCGCCGGGTTCCGCGCCCGGGTACCAGGCCGCCCACCAATTGACGGCCAGATAGACAAAAAATGTCAACATCGGCATCCAGGCCGAACCCACTTTCGGGACGAAAGACAGAATTTCGTTTGAATTTTTGTAGTGAATGGCCAATTGGGCCTTAAGTCCCGCGACGCCACCCACGGCATGCGACGCAAAAATCGCTAAAATAATCGCGCCCGAAATGGCAATGAAAAATTGAATGAAATCGGTTACCACCACACCCCAAAGGCCGCCAAGTGTGGAATACACCAGCGTAATGGTCAGGCAGATTCCGATGGCTTCCCATTTGCCCATGCCCAGCGTAATGTCCAAAATTTTGGCCATGGCCAGTGTAACCCATCCGATTACAATCAGATTGATGGGTAGACCCAGGTAAAGGGCACGAAATCCGCGCAAAAAGGCGGCGGCTTTTCCGGAATAGCGCAGTTCTGTAAATTCGAGGTCGGTAATCACGCCCGAGCGCCGCCAGAGTTTTGCAAAAACAAACACCGTCAAAATCCCGCTCATGACCATATTCCACCACAGCCAATTGCCGGCAATCCCGTGCTCGCCCACCAATCCGGCCACGACCAGAGGCGTGTCGGCGGCGAAGGTGGTGGCCACCATGGAGGTCCCCGCCAACCACCAGGGCAAATTTCGCCCGGAAACGAAATAATCGGCCATGCTGGAGCTGGCTTTTTTGGTGAAAAGCGATCCCACCACAATGGCCAGGACAAAATAAGAAATGAGCAAAATCCAGTCAATTGGCTGCAAGTGCATGAGTGTGCTCCTTTTATTTCGGAAGTGTCAGGTTATTTTCCTCGTTTGGCCAGCGCGCGCGAGCCGCCACGGTGTCGGGGTACACCAAAAAGCGTTCCGCAAAACGAAAGGGGTGCAGCGACCCCGGAGAAAGCCTCCCGTTGTTGTCTGTGTCTCGAAAGGCCGACAGCCTGTACGAACCAGGAAATAAATAGGGAAAGCGAAACGGCCCCGGTTTCAATAAGCGGTCCAGCTTTTTTATTTTGGGCGGATTGATTTCTTGTATTCGGACAATTAAGGGCCCCCGAGCCTCCGAGTCCGGGTCGTCAATTTCTCCCGAAATTTCCGTTAGTGTGTCCCGGGAAACGACGTGGAATGTAGTTAAAGTGGAATCGCCCGAAAAAGGATTCCCCTGCCGATCGACCAGTTTTTCTGCAGAGACAGTGAATCGAAAGTCGGTGTTCCCCGAAAGGGGACGTTTGGGTGCGAAAACGAAATGGTCGGGTTGAAGCCAGACGCCCGAGCCCGAGATGGAATCCCCTGCAGCGGAAACAAGATGAAAGGGAGCGGTTGCAGGTTTCATGGCTTCACTGAAAACGCAGGAAAGCCGAATGTCCGGGAGGACCGCTCGACTGCTGTCCCGGGGGGAAATACGCACCAAGCGGGGAGAACCGGTGTCCGGGGCGGCACTTCCCCGAAAAGAAACCGTGGCGTGCGCCGAGTCAAGCGGAATCCCTGCCAAATCGCGGACAGCTCGAACCGTCAGGGTGTAGGTAACGGACGAATCCTGTTTGGCGGTGCACAAAACCACGCGAGAAGGGCGCAGGGTGTTTCGGTAGGCACATCTGACGGAAAGACGTCCCCCTGGGGACGTAATGGAAAAATGGGCGGGACGGGAAGCGTCCGTGGAATCGATGGCTTCGCTGAAACGCACCCGCACCTGTTGTGAGTTTGGTGCGAGAGCCGAAAGAATTTTGGGGGGAAGGGTGTCCCGAACGGCGATTCGGAAAAAGAGGGGGCCATCGGTGGAGTCCTTGCGCGTAATGTGGGCGTCCCGGGGCGGAAGCCCGAAAGCGTCATACCCGGGGGTGTAGCGATCGTTTTTGTCTTTGTCAAGAATGGCAAAGAGTCGGTAGCGTCCTGGTGGCAGGTAGCGGAAAACAAATTTTCCGTCGCCGCTACACTGGGTAACGTATTGAGGGGATTTTTCCCGCGGGTCGGGCGCCGGAAGGTTTTGGAGCCGATACCCCCAAACCTGAACCGGTGGGAGCGAACCCTTACCGAACACCTGACCGAAAATGCGGCCGTTGTCCAATTGATCGCCCGTTGAAAAAGCCAGCGTGACCGTTTGTTTCATCGAATTACCGTGGCGGTCCCGAATACCCGTTCCCAGCGTGATTAAATAGGTTTGATCGGTCTGAAAAGAATCGGGGAAAACAAGGGTAAGACGACGCCCCCGCCATTTTAGTTTGGGTTGAACCCGCGGTCGGGGGGTGAAAAAGAGCGCCTGGGGCACCGTTCGTCTGTCAATTGCCTCGCTGAACTCAATCACCACCTGGGGTGCACGCGGAGCGTGAAGACTGCCATTTGGGGGGACGGTTCGGACAACGCGCGGGGGTGTACGGTCTTCGGGCCCCCCGGGAGGCATTGCCTGCCGGGCGCAACTGAGCGCCAAAAGGGCCAGGGCGGAACCCCACAAAAAGAACCGTTTTTGGCTCGGCAAAGGACACGAAAAAACTCTCATGAAAAGAAAAAAGACCCCGTTTTCATAGCGCTCCGTTACCAAATCAACCTGAAAAAAGGTGTGTTCCGATTTTAATGAGTGCCCTTAAAATACGAAAAATCGAGGGCAAATTCAATATGAAATTGGGGGTTGAACGAAACGGCCTAACAGAGACTGGTGGGAACCCTCCGATTTTTAATGGAAAAACTTTCCCCAATTTTCGGAAGCGTGCAAATTGGCCGAAGCGCTTTGCGCCGGTTAAAGGGCCCTGATTTCCACTTTTGGAAGCAATTCGCGAATGTGTTCCGGCCTGGCCAGGGCTGTTCCAGGTTGCAGTGTGGTCGCGGTTCCGGCTGCCACAGCGTACGCCAGAGCCTCTTTTAGGGATTTCTTCTGAATTTGGGCGAAAACAAAACCCGCCACAGCGGAATCCCCGGCACCAATGGTATTTACAACGTGCACTTTGGGAGGAACCGCGAGCAGTTTTTCCGCAGCGCTGACCAAAAGAATGCCCTTTGCCCCCATGGACACCAGCACAATCTCGACTCCCTTTTGTTGGATTTCCTCCGCGGCTGCAAGAACCTCGTTCAAATCGGTGAGGGTGCGGTTTAAAAGTCGCTCTAATTCGTGGAGGTTCGGTTTAATAATCGCCGGTTCCGCCGTAAGCCCCACACGCAAATTGTCTCCGTCGGAGTCCAACAAAACACGTGCCCCTTTGCGTTTCAGGATTTCAATACTGCGCGCGTAAATGACGGGACTTAAATTTTCCGGCAGACTTCCGCTAATGGTGACGTATTCGGGGGCCGGCAGTTGTTCCAGTTTCTGGAAAAAGGCCGTAAGCTCAGCCGGCCGAACCTCAGGGCCCCGGGCATTAAAAGAAATTTGCTGCCCCGTTTCACGGACGTTTAAAATAATATTGGTGCGGGTGTCGTTGGCAATGCGTGTAAAATCGCAGTAGATGCCTTCCTGAAGGAGCAGGCCCTCCACTTCCATGCCGACGTAGCCGCCTAAAAACCCCAGGGCATGATTGGGAACGCCTAAATGACCGAGAACCCGGGAGACGTCAATTCCCTTTCCCCCGGCGAATTTTTCTTCTTTTTGAATGCGATTGGCGTCGTCGGTGCGGATTTTGTCGATCCAGAGGGTTCGGTCCAGAGCCGGATTAAGGGTAATTGTGTAGATCATGCTTCCATCTCCCGTTTGGCTTTTTGTTTCGTCGCTCTGACTAAGCCGGACGTGTTTTGCTCACTCTTACCGATCGCTCCGTCCGAAAATACGAAGAAGCATCAGGAACAGGTTGACGAAATCAAGGTAAAGCGCCAAAGCCCCGAGGATGGCCATTTTCCCGAGGGATTCGCTGTCCGCTCCGGCCATGTTTTCGCCCATCCGGCGAATTTTTTGGGTGTCGTAGGCGGTTAATCCCACGAAGATTAAGATGCCAATGTACGAAATAACCAAATCCAGCATGGAATTTCTTAGAAAAATATTAACAGTCGTTGCGACAATAATGCCGATTAATCCCATAAACAAATAGTTGCCAATGGACGAGAGGTTGGTTTGGGTAGCGTAACCGTACAAACTGGTGAGTCCAAATGTGAATCCCGTGATGAAAAAGGTTGTGGCCAGAGAAGCCGAGGTGTACACCAGGAAAATGGAGGACAGCGTGAGTCCGTTTATGAAGGAAAAGAGCAGGAAAAGCCAGGAAGCCGTGGCGGCCGACATCCGGTGAATGCCCCCCGAAATACCGAACACCAGGCCCAATTCGCCGAGAAACAGCACCCAGATCATAAACGAGTTGCCGAAAATAATCTGCTGAAGTCCCGCGCTGTGGGCGGTCAAATACGCAATCCCTCCTGAAACAAACAACCCCAACACCATCCAATTGTACACCGAGCGAAGCAGCGTATTTTCCTGAGCGCGGCCTAAAACACGCGGTTGGGCAAAATATCTTTCTTGCATGTTTTTCTCCCTGATTTTTGTGACGCCGAAGATTTCAATTCCCTTAAAATTAGGAAGATTGGGATTGAAAATCAAGAAATGTTTGAATCAGATTGAGCGTACGAGAAAAATCCCGTTTTTTGTGTGGATTTTAGAGGGTACCTTTGTTGTAATTTTACTTTCCCAATGGAATTCTCTCCCATTGGGGCAGCACTAAAAACAGGGGGAATAAAATCCAAATGAAGAAATTTTGCTTTTATTTTCGGTGGCTTTTTCCTATCTTTCTAAAAAATCGATTGCGGTATTTGGAAAAATGGACGACCTCATTTGGAAAGGAAAAACCCATGGCGAAAATTGTAACCTTCGGCGAAATTATGTTACGCTTGGCACCCTACCACTACGAACGGCTGATTCAGGCCGATCGATTTCAGGCTACCTACGGGGGAGGAGAGGCCAACGTGGCTGTGTCTCTAAGTGCCTTTGGCCATACAGTTTACTACGTCACGCGTTTGCCGGAAAATCCTCTGGGAGATGCTGCCGAAAATGCCCTGCGGCGCTTTGGAGTGCACACGGATTTTATTTTACGCGGCGGCGAACGGTTGGGAATTTATTTTCTTGAACACGGCGCGTCCATTCGGCCGTCCAGAGTGGTGTACGACCGGGCACACTCGGCTGTTAGTGAATTGCAACCGGGTATGGTGCCGTGGGAAGAGGTTTTCGCCGGGAAGGATTGGTTCCACATCACGGGAATTACACCGGCACTTTCCCCTTCGTGTGCGGAAGTGGCGCTGGAATCAGTTCGAAAAGCCAAAGAATTGGGGCTGACCGTCAGTTGTGATCTCAATTACCGCAAAAAATTGTGGACGCCCGAAGAGGCTCAGCGCCTCATGTCCCGTCTGGTAGAATTTGTGGATGTGGTCATCGGGAATGAGGAAGATGCGGAAAAAGTGTTCGGGATTCGGGAAGAGGGGGTGAATGTGGAAAAGGGACATCTGGACATCGAAAAGTACAAAAAGGTCGCCCGGCGGCTTGCGGAACGCAGCGGAGCCAAACGAGTCGCCATTACCCTGCGCGAGAGCCTTTCAGCCTCGGACAACAACTGGTCGGCGCTGTTTCTGGACGATTCTTCCTTCCACGTCAGCCGAAAATATGCCCTTCACCTGGTGGATCGCGTCGGCGGTGGCGATTCTTTCGCGGCGGGGCTGATTCACGGTCTTGTTTCGGGCTGGGAAGCCCAACAGGCATTGGAATTTGCGGTGGCGGCTTCGGCGCTCAAACAGACCATTCCGGGTGACATGAATTTGGTGAGCGAAGCGGAAGTCATGAGCATTGTGCAGGGCAACCTTTCGGGGCGGGTTCAACGGTAGAGGCTCTTGGGCGGCCGCGGCAGTCGTGTCGCCCAATTGGGGCAAATATCGCACCTAACAGGCTATTTCACCCAATCAAAGGCAAAATCGGGGTAAAAGCAGTAGGATGTTCTGCTCTAACTTCCTAAATAACAACAAATCGTCTAATTGCACTATTTTGGCACGATTGTTGAAATTCCTGTCGCGTTGTTAAAAAAATTCCCTATTCTGACAGGAAAGGTTTCGGATGAATCGCAAAACAATTTTGTGGATCGGTTTCATTCTTCTCTTGTTTCTCATTGTCTGTTGCTTGGTTTTTAAGGCAAAGAAGATTCAACGCCAACGGCAACCGGCAACATCGGGATTGCAGGTGGAAAAAGTGACTCCGACCACGAAAACGCCGGTGCAGGGGGGCGTTAAACCTCCGACTCAAAAGACCGAAAAACTGAGTGCATTTCTCGCAACCCACCAAATTTCGTTTCGGCCGAACGCAAGTCAAATCGATGAAAAGGCACGCAAAATTTTGGATGTGGTAGCCGATACGTTGAGAATGAAGGGCCCGCTCCACCTGTTGGTGGTGGGGCATGCCGACGCTTCGGGCAGCTCGGGCTTGAATCAGACACTAAGTGTGCAACGGGCGCAGGCGGTGGCCGACTATTTAAAGCAAAAAGGATTGGCTAACGTCACCTTTGAAATTATTGGGAAAGGCAGCAGCGAACCGGTTGGCGAAAATGCGACGAGAGAGGGACGTCGGCAAAATCGACGTGTGGAGCTGATTGTAAAAGGAGAATAAAAAACATGCTAAGTTTGATTGCACAAATGATTTGTTGTCTTGTTTTGGCCGCTATTTTGGGCTTTGTGATCGGCTGGCTACTGAGAGGAGCACCGAAAGAGAAGAATGCCGCCGCAGAAACCTCTGTTTTGAACACAGCCTTGGCGGAAAAAGACCGCCGCATGCAGGAGCTGGAGAATGAAAATCGGCAACTTTCGGCCGAGTTAGCAGCGTGCAAAAATCGGAAAACGGAGACGCCACAGCCGCAAAAAGACGATTTGAAGAAAATTAAAGGAATCGGTCCGTATCTGGAGGAAAAACTCAACTCGCTGGGAATCTATTCCTATTTGCAAATTGCCTCCTTGACGGAAGAAGAGGCCAAAGAAATTGAAAATCAATTAGAGCATTTCAGCGACCGTATTTTCCGTGACCAGTGGATTACCCAGGCGAAGAAATTGCACCGAGAAAAATATGGAGAGGAGGTGTAGCCTCTCCGGGTTGAGCGGCACTGGAGGCTTTCAGCCTCCAGATTTCTCTTCGGCCTTGAGCGAACGAAACGCGTGGACCCGATTTTTCCCACCCCGGGTGGTTGCGTTTTGTTTTTTGGAGAGGGTAGGCGCCCTCATTGCGGGGGCGCCTGCTTATTTTTGAAACCATTTTAGATACTCCCCGTACCCCTCTTTTGCCAAATCCTTTACTGGAATAAAGCGTAAGGCGGCCGAGTTCATGCAATATCGAAGATGCGTGGGCGGGGGCCCGTCCTGAAAAACGTGCCCAAGGTGGGAGTCCCCGTGGCGGCTGCGCACCTCAATGCGCACGGTTCCCAGACGCGTGTCGCGTCGTTCCACAATATTCCCCACAGGTAGTGCGCGTGAAAAGCTTGGCCAGCCGGTTCCCGAGTCAAATTTGTCCGTGGAACTGAAAAGCGGTTCGCCGGAGACTACATCCACATAGAGGCCGGGGGCGTGAAGGTTCCAGTAGGGATTTTGAAAAGGCGGTTCCGTGGCATTTTCCTGTGTTACCGCGTACTGGAGCGGTGTCAGGATTTTTTTCAGTTTTTCTGCCGAGGGTTTCTGAAACGTCATCCACGGCCGGCCCGATTTCGGAAAGAAATGAAATTGCTCGTGATTTTTCCAAACCTCGTCCACAAACGGCTCGTGACCCGTGGCGACAAAAAAGGTCTCGAAGGGAATGTTGTTTTTGCGGTAGTAATTTTGGTGGTAGTCCTCAGCCGGATAAAATTCTCCCGCGGGCAAAATCAGCGTCACAATGGGGCGCGTGAAAATGTCGGAATGCTGAAGCGCTTCCTTGGATTCTTCCGCCAGATTTTTCTCTGCCTCATTTCCATAAAAAATGGCCGTCCGGTACTGGGAACCCCGGTCGTGAAATTGCCCGCCAGGATCCGTAGGGTCAATGTGCATCCAGAAAACCCGCAGCAGATCCCGGTACGAAACCCTTACCGGGTCGTACCGTACCAGCACCGCTTCAAAATGTCCCGTCGTCCCGGTACAGACTTCTTGGTAAGTGGGGTGGGGAACGTGACCACCCGTGTACCCGGACGTCACGGAGACCACGCCAGGCACCTGCTCAAAAATGGCGTCAATGCACCAGAAACATCCCCCGGCAAAAATGGCTGACTTTATTTGTTCGGCCCGGGATTCAGCTTGAGGGCCTGTCATGGGGGAAACACTTTTTCCTGTTCTCATGTACTTTTCCCTTGCTTTGTGAATTTGTCCTTGATTCCCCGACACATTTAAAAGAAAAAGGGCCAAGAGAAATAAAACGCGACTCTTCATAAAGAAACCTCGTCTTGTATCTAAAACGAAAAAATAATCATTCGCATTTCCATTTCTACCGCACTATAGTTTAGCACAGAAAAATGAAAGATTCAATAAAGATTTCTTCAGTG
>CAZOHG010000005.1:58391-74158 GCA_964579725.1 uncultured Deferribacteres bacterium | reverse complement strand
CCGCACTATAGTTTAGCACAGAAAAATGAAAGATTCAATAAAGATTTCTTCAGTGATTGGAAAAGTGTGAGGCAAACAGCGGTTTTTTTGAAAAACAAGAGGAGTGAAAAACGGAGCGCAAAGCGGTGGTAAATTTTGCCTTTTCTAAAAAAAGCAACAATTTTGGTTGCTATTTTTGAGGAAGTGTTGTAAAATTAAGTAGCTGAAGGATATGCTTGCTTCAATGCCCGGTCGGTTTGGTCGTGTCGAACTTTAACGTGGGAGGAGGGCACCATGAAAGCGATTGTTCATTCACTTCTGACACAAATTTCCCAAAATAATCCGGAAATTTCATTCGAAATACAGTACTGGGACGGCGAAAAACACCGTTTCGGAGAAGGCGATCCCCAAACAATTTTGCGGTTTAATTCCGAGCAAGCGATTAAACGCATTTTTTCAGGAGGGTACCTCGGGTTTGGAGAGGCCTACATGGACGGGGATGTAGATATTGAGGGGGACTTGCAGCAGCTTCTTCGCTTTGGTTTTGACCCTGCCTTTGAGAATCTGAAAATCTCACTTCCCACTAAATTGCGCATTGCCTGGAATTTTCTGGTTACGCAGGACACCCTTCGGCGGACAGCCAAAAACATTCAGCACCATTACGATTTGGGCAATGATTTTTACAAACTCTGGTTAGATGACAGTATGACGTACTCCTGCGCCTATTTTCGCCACGAAACCGATTCGCTGGAACAGGCTCAGGAGCAAAAGTACGAACACATTTGCCGCAAATTGCAGCTCAAGGAAGGGGACACGTTGGTCGACGTGGGGTGCGGCTGGGGCGGCATGATGTTTTACGCCGTCCGGCACTACGGAGTAAAAGCAACGGGGTGTACCCTTTCCAAACAGCAATACGCGTACATTCAAAACAAGATCAAAGAAGAAAATTTGCAGGACAAAATCACGGTTTTGTTGGATGATTACCGCAATCTGACCGGCCGGTACGACAAATTCGTTTCCATCGGGATGTTTGAACATGTGGGCAAAAAATACATCCCTACATTTTTCGATCGCGTCAAAAAACTCCTCAAACCAAAGGGAATCGGACTCCTGCACACCATTGGAAAAGACGGTTTTTCTTACCCCGATCCGTGGACCACAAAATACATTTTCCCCGGTGGGTACATTCCTATTATCGACGAAATTCTGCGCCACATGGGGAAACGAAAGCTTCATTTTGTGGACGTGGAAAATCTGCGGCTTCACTATTCCTTGACCCTCGACGAGTGGGCGCGCCGGTACGAACACCATGTGGAAGAGGTTCGGCGGATGTTTGACGAACGGTTTGTGCGCATGTGGCGCCTCTTTTTAAACGGTAGCTCGGTGGGGTTCCGCTACGGAAACACCCGACTTTTTCAGATTACGTTTACAAACGGATTAAACAATGCGTACCCGCTGACACGCGAGTTTTTGTACAAAGAACCGTTGAGCTAATCCAAACCGGTTCGCTCGGAAAGGTGCCATTTTGAGGAACACGTGATTTTGTTGGGGGAAAAGGGGAAAACATTTTTAAGGCAAAAAGAACAATTGGGAGAAATGCAGGTTGGAAAGACGACGCTTGGGTCGTACAAATCTTGACGTCACATTTGTGGGTTTTGGCGCACTGGAAATCGGACGAGATTGGGGCCTTGGGGCAAATACCCGGCGCCCTCCCGAAGAAACCGCGTGCACTCTCTTGAATCGGGTACTGGATTTGGGCGTGAATCTGATTGACACCGCCAGTGCGTACCACAAAAGCGAAGAGCGAATCGGGAAGTTCCTGGCATCGCGTCGACATGAATTTGTGCTCACGTCCAAATGCGGGGAACACAGTCGCGAGCCAAAGACCTACTACGATTTTTCCTTCCGCGCTGTTCGAGAATCCATTGAGCGAAGCTTAAAGCTTCTTCGCACCGACCACATTGACGTCATGCAGATTCATTTTGGGCCGGAACCGGAAAAGGTGCTCGAATCGGGTGAAACTGTGGCGGCCATGAAAGAAGCCCAAGCCGAGGGAAAGATTCGATTCTTGGGCGCTTCCCCGCCTACCTCGCTTATTGATGCCTGCCTCGATTCGGGCGATTTCGATGTCTTGCAGGTGGATTACAGCCTTTTGAACCGGGAGGCCGAGCCCCAAATCGCTCGTGCGGCTCGCCAGGGTGTGGGCATTCTTGTCCGAGGCGGATTTGGCGGCGGCTATTTGACGCCCCGGGTCAAGCCCTTGCTGGGAAATTTGTCCGACCCTCGCATTCGAAAGGTAACCGAAATTCTCAATCTTTTAGACGGCCAGGCGGAATGGTTGCCGGCTCTCGCCTTGCAGTTTTTGTCCCAAAATCCTCACGTGACATCTGTTCTGGTAGGAACCAAATCTGTGGCGCATTTTGAGGAAAATATAACGCTTTTGGAAAAGCCCCTGCCGCCTCAAGCCGCGGAATTCTTAAGCTCAATAAAAATTGCCGGGACGTAATTCTCTTTCGGAGTGAGCAGGGGATTTCACCAGATTTTCGCCGACTTTCCAATTGCCTGCCGGTTCTTTCCCGTACAAAGACACCGCTTTTGGTTTGGGCAAAGCGGGTTGCGGGATTAATCGGGCTCTTGCAGGCCATTGATTGGTTAGAGAAGATTCCTTTGAGCATCCCAAAACAGCGTAGAAAAGCTTACTTTTCTATTTATTGGAATAAGTGGAAAATAGTGCGGCACCTGGCGGAAAAAATCCTTGATATTTTATTTCTCCTTATTTATATTACAGCAAAACGTATGTCGCAAACATTTGCATGCTTGGTTAAAGGAAAGGACATTCATGCCATCAACCCTAAAAGATGTCGCGGCACGGGCCGGCGTACACCCCTCGACCGTTTCGCGCGTGCTGCGCGGAAAAGAAAACATCCCGATTTCCAAAGCCACCAAAGACCGTATTTACGCCGCCGTTCGTGAGCTGAATTACCACCCCGACAAAACGGCACGGGCTCTTCGCCTTCGACGCAGCGATGCCATTGGTATGGTCATCCCCAATATTGCCAGCCCCTACTTTTCCGGGATTGCCCGTACCATTGACACGCTTTGCAACGCGGCCGGTTTTTCCCTCATGATTTTCGACACCAATGAAAATCAAGAAAAAGAAATTCGGGCGGTAGATGATCTGACCAGTCGTGGCGTGGACGGACTTATTGTGGCACCCGTGCAGGAGGAGGACAAGCACATCCGGGACTTGGTTCGCGAGAATTTCCCCCTGGTGCTGGTGGACCGTCATTTTGAGGACATTGCAACAAGCGCCGTCATCTGCAACGACGCCGAATCAGCCTACGGGGCGGTAAAACGTTTGGCGGAGTTGGGTCACCAACGGATTGGATTTGTGTGCGGCCAACCCAATTTGTACCCGGTAGTCAAGCGATTGGAGGGGTACAAAAAGGCGCTGTCGGATTTGGGCTTGCCCTTCTCGGAGACTTTTGTTTCGGTGGGTGACGCCACCCTTGAGAGCGCTTACCGCTCGGCTCACTCGCTGCTTTCGTTGAGCCAAAAACCGACAGCTTTTCTGATTTCGGGTACCATTACCACGTTGGGAGCCATGAAAGCCATTTTTGAAAAGGGACTCCGTATTCCAGCCGACGTGTCTATTCTTTCTTTTACAGACACCATGTACGCTCCCTTCTTGAGGGTTCCCATTACAACGATTCACCACCCGGTAGAAGAAATCGGACGACTGGCCTTTGCCCTTTTGGAAGAGCAAATGAAATCCGGTTCGGGCGAAAAGGGCAAAAAGCAAGAGATCGTCAAAATGACGTTGGAACAACGCGATTCAATTGCGCCGCCACCTGCCGATTCCTGATGGCCCGATTTCAAAGCGCCTTTTTTCAACCGTCAAAATGACGGAGTTCGAAACCGAACGATTGGCCCGTTTGAGCACCTTTTCTTTTTGAGGAGAGGAAATTTGCAAAAAATTGCCACGGGCATTCACGGTTTTTTCAGACCATTTCAACGGGCAGATTCGAAAATTCAGTTGACGCGTAAAGACGATTTGCGCTTTTAATTTAAGGAGGATTCATTGGCATCTTCATTTATTTTTCGCGGGGGAGATGTTTTGGCCATTGTGCTGTATTTTGTCCTGCTCATTGTGGTGGGCATCTGGACGACGAAAAAGATTAAGGGCTCTGAAGATTTTTTTGTGGGCGGACGTTCCATGCCGGGTTGGGCCGTGGGATTTTCTCTCTTAGGCACGGCCATCAGTTCCATTACCTTTTTGGCCTACCCGGGTTCGGCATTTGCGGGAAATTGGAGCCGTTTGGTGCCGGGTTTCATGCTTCCTATTGCAGCGTTTATCGGAATTATTTTCTTTGTTGTTTTCTACCGGCGCAGCGGCTTTGTGAGCGCCTACGAATATTTTGAGAAGCGATTCGGTAGCTGGGGGCGCAGTTACGCCAGCTTTGTGTACATTGTGTCACAAACGTTTCGGGTGGGCTCGGTTTTGTTTCTCCTGGCGTTGCCTGTACGTGTCATGACGGGATGGTCCCTGGCTTCCATTATTGTGTTGGTGGGGGTGCTGGTCACCCTGTACACGGTTTTGGGTGGATTGGAGGCCGTTATTTGGACGGATGTTTTGCAAACGATTGTGCTAATCCTTGGCGGGCTGGTCACCATTTTGGTGGTTGTGTTGGATGTAAAAGGCGGTTTGGGTGAAGTCTTTCGACTGGCCACGGTTGCAGGGAAGTTCAAAATCAGCACCTCCTGGCAGTGGAATCTGGCACGCGACACCTTTTGGACGCTGGCTTTGACCGGTTTGATCTCCAATGTACAGGAATTTTCCACCGACCAGGTGAAAATACAGCGTTACCTGGCTCCCGCCACCGACCGCGAGGCCAAAGGCGCCGCGTGGATGGTTGGGCTTGGCTGTATTCCCATCTGGATGTTGTTTATGTTTGTGGGAACCAGTATCTGGGTGTTTTACCAGCTTCATCCGGGAGCCCTTGCCGCCGGCATGCGCCCTGACGAGGTGTTTCCTCATTTTATTTTGACGCAATTGCCCGTTGGAGTCGGTGGATTTGTCATTGCAGCCGTCATGGCCGCGGCCATGTCCACCATTGATTCCGGGTTAAATGCAGTGGCTACCATCATGACCGTGGATTGGTACCAGAAATTCTTTGTCAAAAACCGGGACGACCGTCATTACCTCAATATGGCGCGTATTCTTACGTTGGTGGTGGGTGTTTTGGGTATTGGTGCCGCCTACTACCTCTCCACGCTCGAAATGCGAACCTTTCTTGATCTGGCCTTTTTCCTGGCGTCGGTTTTTTCAGCGGGACTGGGTGGGTTTTTCCTGCTTGGCTTTTTCTTCAAACGCGTGAACAATCAGGGTGCCGTTGTCGGAGTTGTAGCAGGACTCCTGGTCATCTTGTGGCTCACGCTCAGTAATATGACCACATTCAACGTCACCGATCAAACCCTAAGCCAGTTGCAGCAAAAGGGACTTTCGACGGAGCTGGTGCAAAAAGTGGCCGCGCTTAAAGACAAACCGATTCGGGGAAAGGGGGAATTTTTCAATCAATTGGAGGATACCATCGGGCGCGACAAGGCCAATCGGTACAAACTGTTGATCCTTGAAAGCGCGGAAAGTACCGGCATTTTGCCCTTGACACTTAGCAGTTCCGTTCACCCCTTCGTGATTAACGTGTTTGGGAACCTGACGGTATTGTTGGTGGGCTGGTTGGCCAGCTTTTTCTGGGCGCGCCCCACGGAAGAGCAATTGCGGAAAACGACCTGGTGGACAAGAAACGGGTAGCCACAATGCAAAAAAGGACCGTTTTTTACACCACGGTGCTAAGTGGACTGCTCGTTGTGTTTCTTTCTGGTGCTCTCTTAGCCGGGGGAAATTGGTCTTCCGAACAGCGACGGACGCTGATTCAAAAAATCGGTTTACCTGCGCCCCGCCACGGGGGAATTTACGTGGTAGCGCACCGGGGTTGCCACAAAGGAATCCCTGAGAATACGCTGCCGGCCTACCGTAAGGCGGCGGAAATTGGGGTCGATTTTGTGGAAATCGACGTACGGACGACCCGTGACGGCCATTTGGTTAGTTGTCACAATGCTACAATCGATAAATATGTGCCGGGGAAAACCGGGCGAATTCACGATTTAACCTTGGCCGAATTAGAAAAAATTGATGTGGGCAAGCGAATGGGGCCCCAATGGGCAAACACTCCGATCCCCACGCTGGAACAGATTTTTCAAACCGTTCAGGGGCGCTGCGGCATTTATTTTGATCTAAAAGAAACGCCTATTCGGAAGTTGATCAAGATGGTGCACCGCTACAAAATGGAAAAACAGGTTCTCTGGTACAGCCCTTTTGTTCGGGTGAATATGTTTCGAAAATTGCGGGAACTTTGCCCCGCGTGTTTGCCCCTGCCCGATCCGGGGCCCAGCTGGCTGTTGCCCGTTTTATTGAAAATAGAACACCCGCCTGTTGTGGCCAGCACGTACGACAATTGTTCCCGAAATTTTGCCGAAAAATGCCATGCCGCCGGGGTCTTGGTCATTGTGGACGAAGACAAGGGCGGCCCCCAAGAATGGCAAAAAATGGTACAATGGGGAGTCGATGGGATTCAGACGGACGAACCCGAGGGTCTCATGGGCTTTTTGGAAAAGAATGTGGTGCAATGAGACCTGTGTTCGTATTTTGGAGCCGAATTCATATTGACTGAAAAAATCAGATAGGGGCAAAAAAAAGGGAAAAAGCCCAGTGTTTAGGTGGGGATCCCGGTTTTCCAAAAACAGTTGGTAGGAACGTGACAGTTTCAGACTCCTTAGAACTATGGAATTGTTGTGTTGGAATGAGCAAAAGCAACCCCTGCCAGGGAAAAGCGGGGTCACAAAAAGGACAACAAAATGAATTACCGGCATCGCTATTTGGGTTGGGTTTTGG
This sequence comes from uncultured Deferribacteres bacterium, assembly GCA_964579725.1. Taxonomy (GTDB): domain Bacteria; phylum Zhuqueibacterota; class JdFR-76; order JdFR-76; family BMS3Abin05; genus CAZOHG01. The sequence goes on along the minus strand of CAZOHG010000005.1, from coordinate 67,227 downwards.
TTGGCGTGTTGGAGCTTTTCTTGTTAATATCCTGTGGGAAAAAGAGTGAATCGGTGAAGTCCGCCCCAATTTTTCCTCTCCACCCAGCCCTTGCCATGAAACCCGTACCGCGCGGCTTGGGCGTCAATATTCACTTTTACGAGGGGCTTCCGCAGGATTGGCAAATGCTCTCGGAAGCGGGCGTTGGGATTGTCCGAATGGACGCCGGTTGGTCGGCGGCGGAAAAGGTCCCCGGGCAGTACGATTTTTCGCGCTACGACACTTTGGTCGCCCGTTTGGAGCGCCGCCACATGCGATTGCTTTTCATCTTGGATTACGGCAATCCGCTGTACGACGACGGATTGGCCCCGCACAGCGACTCCGCCCGTGTGGCGTCAGCCAAATTTTTTTCCGCCGTGGCGGCGCGCTACCGCGGAAAACCCATTCTGTACGAATTGTGGAATGAACCCAACCTCAGCAATTTTTGGCGCCCCAAACCCCATGCCGACGCCTACCTGGCCTGGGCAAAAGCCGTTTCGGATGCGATTCGGCGCGTTGACCCAAATGCGTGCATTCTTGGGCCCGCCATGTCCGGGATTCGGTTGGATTTTATGCGGGAGCTTTTTTCAAATGGTTATTTGAATTGGGTGGACGGCGTGAGCGTGCACCCCTACCGAAGTCCCCAGCGCTCGCCGGAAACCGCCCTGCCGGAATACGAAATGCTGCGGGTGCTCATCGAGCAATACAAGCCGAAGGACCGCACGCTGCCCATTGTCAGCGGGGAGTGGGGCTACACTACAGTCTCCACGCCGAAAGTGCTTCAGGCCAAATACCTGGCCCGGCAATGGCTGACCAACCTGTCCTTCGGAATTCCGATCAGCATTTGGTACGATTGGCACGACGACGGGCAGGACCCGAACAATTCCGAACACCACTTTGGCACCGTGACGTGGGACTACAAACCGAAACCCGCTTTTCGTGCCATGAAAACGTTGATTGCCCAGTTGCGGGGATTTCACCCCGTTGCGCGCATTGGGTTGGGTCGACTGGAAGATTTTGTCGTCCCGTTCTATAAGGGCAGGCAAATCAAATTGGCCGTTTGGACGACGGGTTCCCCCCACCGGCTCGATTTGGGCGAGGGCATTCACATTGCCCGCGCCGTTAATTTTGAGGGAAAACCCCGGCAGTTCTGGGGACTCCCGAAGGTGCGGCTCACCAATGCGCCCCTTTATTTGACGCTGTCCCGCTCCGTGCCCCGCTGGCTCAGCCTTTGCGTTCGGGCTTCTGCCTTGAGCGACTCGGTTTTGTCCGACGTGTTGGAAACGGTTTTCTCGCACAAAACCCCGCAAACCGATTTCGGCCGAGCGTTTCTGAAGGCCTTTCGCGACGGAAGCGTGAAAGAGCACCGCACGGCGCTTCATATTTTGGTTCAATTGGGTGACCGCCTTCGGAACCGAAAAAAGGCCGTGACCCTGTACCGCTTTGTGCTCAATCAGGACCCGGACACACTGGACGTTCAAGCGGCCATTTACGGACTGGCTGCCCGTCAACTGACCGACAATATTGCCGAAATTACCCGGGCGGAAAAGGTGCCGGAATTGCGCAGTGCCGTGGCGGCGTACCGCTTTTTTCAGGTGCAGGCTTTTTTGCGGTCGGGACAAACCCGAAAAGCGTTCAAAAATCTGTTGCCGGTTTTGAAAAGTTCTCTTTCAAGACGTCTCGTGAATGATCTGGTGGAACAATTGGAAGAAAAGGGTAAAATCCCGGCCGATTCTTTGGCACCGCTCACAGAAAAAGCCGGTTTTGTGGACAGGTGGTGGGTGGTGGGGCCCTTCCCCAACGAAAAAAACAGGGGACAAATCACGCATTTTCCGCCCGAAAAAAAGGTCGATTTATCGGCTCCCGTTGTTTTCCGGGACACCACACTGCGCTGGCAAAAACTCGGAGCCGCATCCATTCAGGGGATTGTCCCGTTTGCCAGGCTTTTCGGACGGAAACGGGGTGTGGCCTACGCCTACGCCGAATTGAATCTGCCCAAAAGTCGGTGGGTACAATTCAAGATCGGGAGCAACGACGGCGTGGTGTGCTGGGTGAACGGCAAAAAAGTGCACGAGAATTTTGTGGGACGCGGGTTGACCATTGACGAGGACGCCGTGACCCTGCGATTGAAAAAGGGGAAAAACAAAATCTTACTGAAAGTTTTAAATCACGGAGCCAATTGGGAAGCCTGTCTTCGCGTGTGCTCCGTGAAGGGAATTCCGCTGGACATTTCTCGCTGGGTGGCGACGCCCGGCTATTAGAAACCGGTGTTTGGCTTTGTTCCCCCGTACCTAAGTGACGACTCGCCTTGGTTATCTGCCAAAGGATGAGAAGCGAAAAGTGAGGTCTGCGTATGTCCTTTAAAAATAATTTTTTATTTTTAGCGCTGGTCGTTGTTTTCCCAGTCGTTTGTTGGGCGCAGCAGGCGGTTCCGGATCGGCCCTTTGTTCAGGAAATTCATCGGCTGGCACCCGTCGGACAAACGGCCGAAGCAAACGACGTCAGAGCCGTTGCGGTGGATTCGGAGGGAACGGTCTGGGCGGGCACCCAAGCCGGTCTGTTCCGGCGGGAGGGGAAAAGCTGGAGGCCGGTGGGGGCCGACCAAATCCGCGGCCCCGTTTTTGACTTATTTGTGGATGCGGACGGCACGCTTTGGGTTTCGGCCTGGAACGGATTGTACAAAATTCGGGGAGAACGGCTTTCCAAAGTGCCGGGGATTTCGGTGCCTGTTTCCGCCGTGTGCGTGGCCAAAGGAACAGGCCTGGCCCTGGGGCCAATCAAATCTTACCGATTTAAAAAAGACCGCTGGGTGCCGTTTGCGGCTCCCTTTTCACGGGCAATTCGTGAAATGGTTCCCGACGGGAAGGACGGGTTTTGGATTGCAACGGGAATGGGTCTTTACCATTGGAACGAAAACCGAACCCGGCTTTACCAAAAACACGATGAAATTTTAAGTGCAGATGTAAAAGGGGTGGCAGTCGTTCCCGGTGATTCCGTGTGGGCCGTGGGGTTAGGCGGCGTCAGCGTGTACAAAAACGGCCGGTGGGTGCGCTCGTACCGCCCGAAAGACGGCCTCCCCAGTGCCTGGGCCACCTGCGTGTACTACGGGCCGGACGGCCGGATGTGGGTCGGTACCCGGCAGGGACTGGCGCGATTCGACGGAAAAACCTGGTCGGTGCGCAGCAATCGCCGCTGGCTGTTGGACGACGAAGTGCGTGGCCTCGCCTTTGACCGAGAGGGAAACGCCTGGGTGGCGACCCGAAAGGGAGTCAGCGTGATTCTGCGAAAGCGGCTGACTCTAAAACAAAAAGCGGCGTATTTTGAGCGCATTTGTCTGCTCCGCCACGACCGACCGCCGGGGCTCATTGAAAAATGCCGGCTCAAAGCGCCCGGAGACACCACCCACTGGGCACCCCGGGACGACGACAACGACGGGCAGTACACCGGAATGGCGCTGGCGATGATTTCGCTCCAGTACGCCGTCACGAAAAATCCGGCCGCAAAAATCTGGGCCAAAAAAACCTTCGACGCACTGCACTTTCTTCAGACGGTGACGCAAACGCCCGGATTTGTGGCGCGCACGGTTATTCCTTCCTCCTGGAAGCACATGGCCGATCCCAATCGGAAATTTACCGATCCCGAATGGGCGGAGCGGATTGTGCGCAATCCCCGTGAAAAACGGGTGGAACACCTCTGGCGTCTGTCGAAAAGCGGCAAATGGCGCTGGAAAGGAGACACCTCGAGTGACGAAATCACAGGACACATGTTTGGCTACCTTTTTTACTACGATCTGGCAGCCGATGCGGCCGAAAAGAAACGTGTAGCGCGGCACGTGTGCCGAATTGTGGATTACATTGTTCAGGGGGGATTCGTTCTGCGGGACATCGACGGCAACCCCACCAAATGGGGCGTTTGGTCGCCGGAAAAATTAAACCACGATCCCGATTGGGCGGCCGAGCGCGGGATCAATTCCCTGGAAATGTTGTCTTATTTAAAACTCGCGTCCCACGTGAGCGGCAATCCGAAATACGAGAAAATGTACAGGCGTCTGGCGTTCCAATACCACTACGCGGAGAACGCCCGGCACGCCAAAACTTACGAACCCTCGTGGCGAACGCATATTGACGACGAACTGCTGGCGTTGGCTTTCCCGGCGCTTCTCCTGTACGAACACGACCCGCAATTGAAAAAAATCTACCGCGAAAGTCTGGATTGGTGGTACAAAGGGGTGCGCGCCGATCAAAGTCCTTTTTTTGACTACCTGTACGGCGCGTTGAGCGGAACCAATCCTCAGCCGGACATTTCCGTGCGTGCGTTACAGGACGTGCCGCTGGATTTGGTGCGCTGGCGAATGGACAATTCTCGCCGAGAAGACGTGCGTCTGGTGCGCAAACCGGAATTGGAGTCGCTTCAAACCGACCGTCTGTTACCGCCCAGTGAACGCTGTCTCACGCGGTGGGACGGCAATCCCTGGGTAGCCGTGCAGGGCGACGGGGGCTGGACGGAAAGCAGCGGGGTGTGGTGGTTGCTTCCCTACTGGATGGGGCGCTATTACGGATTTATCTCGGAGTAAACATGCCGGAAAAGAAAATCATTCGGAAAAAATCGAGGCGCAAGAAAAAAAGTCGTTGGTGGAAATGGCTGGTGGCCGTTTTCCTGATTTTGTTTTTTTTAGGGCTAATTTTCTGGCTTTACCCGTTTTGGGGAATGCCGTTGAACGGACAACGCCACGGGAACCCGCCGCTCACACCGGCGTGGGCATTGGAATGCTGGCTGTGGGAGGATGACGTCAACACCGCCGCCCGGGTAAACGAGCTTCTGACCGGCTACAAAGAACACGACCTGCCGGTGCGCACCATTCTCATCGACAGTCCCTGGAGCACCCGCTACAACGATTTTCAGGTGGATACCTTGCGCTACCCGCGCCCGGCTCAGTGGTTCCGAAAATTACAGGACGCGGGGTACCGGGTGGTGCTCTGGATGACCTGCATGGTAAACAGTCGCAGCAAGGACACGGCCATCCGAAACTCGCAGGCCTGGTACAACCGCGCGCGCCAAAAGGGCTACCTGGCCGGAGACGGGTTCCAATTCGAATGGTGGAAAGGCAAAGGGGGATTTGTGGATTACACCAATCCGCTGGCCGTGAAATGGTGGCACGGGTTGCAGGACCAGGTTTTTGCCTACGGCATTGACGGTTGGAAATTGGATGGTACGGCTACGTACTTTTCCTCAAAAATCGGCCCCGTTCACCTGCCTTACCAGTACGTGGCGCACGGGCTGCTCACCACGCGCGGCTACATGGATCGGTACTACCGCGGAGAATACCGCTACGGCCTGAAGAAAAATCCCCAGTTTGTGACCCTTGCCCGCGCCATTGACACACCCTGGGCACACCCAGAAGGATTCGCTCCCATTGACGCCGCTCCGGTGACCTGGGTGGGCGATCAGGAGCACGTCTGGCGGTTGCCCCACGCCAAAGGAAAAAGGCCTTCCAAAGAATCCGTGGAAAACGGCATTGAGGAAGCGCTGAGCGACATCCTCCACAGCGCCAAATTGGGCTACAACATCATTGGCTCCGACGTGGGCGGGTACAGCGGGAAAATCATTCCGCCGCGCCTGTACATTCGCTGGGCGCAGTTTTCCACCTTTTGCGGACTCTTTTTGAACGGCGGCCACGGCGAGCGTCGGCTCTGGAAAAGAAGTCCGCAAGAGCTAAAAATCATTCGGAAATTTTCCTGGCTGCACACCGAACTGGTGCCGTACATGTACCATTACGTGGTCACGGCGCACGCGGGCGGAACCCGCCTGCAACGTCCCGTCAAAGGAAAGTACGAATATTTGTTCGGCGAGGATTTTTTAGTTGCGCCCATTTACCAGGATTCCACCGCCCGCCGCGTGACCTTTCCCCCGGGAAAGTGGCGCTATTTTTTTGACGATTCCCGTGTGTTTGTGGGCCCCAAAACGGTGGATTTTTCCGTCCCGTTGGACGAATTCCCCGTTTTTGTGAAAGAAGGTGCGGTGGTGCCGCTCCGCGTGAGCCGTCCGTACACCGGTCTGGGCGACCGCAGTTCCGAAGGCTACGTGACGTATTTGATTTACCCGGGCGGCAAAAATCGGTTTACCCTGTTTTATCCCGACGGGAGCGGACAAACGGAGGTAACCGTGCAACGGCGGGACAATTTCCTTCAAATTTCCTTTTCGGGGGTACACAAACCTCACATCCTGCGCATTTTTGCGGAGAAGCCGCCCCAAAAAGTGCTCTTAGACGGGAATTTGCTTGAAAAGGATCGGGACTGGCATTTCGACAAAAACGCTCGCAAACTGGTGATTCGAACGGATTCGTACGCGGAGGGAATCTACAAAATTTTGGAATAGAACCCAATCACCGGTGAAAATCTTTTTAATTTGGAGCGATTGGACTTGGCGCCACGCAGTGCAATTTGCAAGTAAAAAATACAAGGGGTCAAAAAAAGGAGAGGCTTTTCATGAACCACAAAAAGAGCAGGACGATTTTCAAAGCGGGCGCGCTCGGGGGCATTTTTGCGCTGCTCTTCGGCTTTCAGGCTCGTGCCGGTCAGGTGACCGTACAACCGCTGGTTACCCACCCCACCGTCAAAATTTTGAAATGGCAGGTGCACGACGGTGATTTGGCCGTGAAAAAGGTTTTTTCCAAAAGTAAACGCGGCTGGAAAAATGAAACCCTGAACCACGAATGGTGGGGAAAAGTCCGCGTGAAATGGTTTCGGCAAACCGTACAACTGCCGAAAAATTTTGCAGGAAAAGACGTCGTTTTGAAATTGTACTCCGACCCCCCCGGTGAGATTTACATTGACGGGAAAAAGGCCGGACGTTCCGTGCGGGACACCGGACGCCTTATTTTAATGCGTCAGGCTGTGGCCGGAAAAAAAATTGATTTGGCCGTCCGAATCACCTGCGGGGGCTACAACGCCCGTTTTTACCAGGCAGACCTGGTGGCTTTTCCTGCGGGGTACGGAGATTTTCTGGAAAAATTCTTAAAGCTTGGAGTTCTCCACCCGGGAAACGGGATGGAAATTTCCGGTTTTAAGTGGAAATTCATGGGCTCCAACGACGCCTACCGCCCCGATTTCGATGATTCGGCCTGGGATTCGGTGCACACCGGCGATCGTTGGGAAGGGGAGTACAAATACGCCTGGTACCGCACCACCTTCCGGCTTCCCGCCAAAATCAGAGATGTCCCCGTGACGGGACAGAAGATTTTTATTCTCGCCAGCGGCAATGACGAGGAAGACATCTACGTGAACGGCAGGCTTGAGAAACCCAAAACCGTGGATTCGGATGAAGCCCTGCTGACCCCTGTTGGAAAGCCGGGGGCGGTTTTTCACATTGCTGTGAAGGTGACCAACGGCCGCGGAAGCGGGGGACTTCGGTACGTGCGGCTCATTACGGAAGCCCAAAAAGACCTGCAAAGTGCTTTTAAAAAAGAGGCGTTTCGGTTAAAGCACCTCGATTGGTATTTTCGGAGAGACCCCAACCCGTCACCCGAGGCGATTCGTCAGGCAGAGGAAGTGTGTGACCGCGTGTTGACGGACTCCAATTCTTTGGCCCAAAAAATGGCCATTCTGGAATCCGGGCTCACGCCGTTGGAGAACAAATTGGCTCAAAAACCGGTACTCCTGCTTCAGCCCTATTTGCAGGATTTGCGGGAGGACGGCGTCACTGTTATGTGGGAAACGGTTTACCCCAGTCCCGGAAAGGTAGCTTTTGGTTCCGGTGGAAAGCTGAATCGGGAAGTGTTTCAGCAGGGCCCGCCAGTGACGCTGCACGAAGTCACATTGACGGGATTAAAGCCCAATTCGGATTACAGCTACCGGGTCATTTCCGGCCAAACGGCCAGTCCCACCTGGACATTTCACACCAAAAATCCGGACGCCACGTCCCTGAAATTTGTGGTTTACGGTGACAATCGTTCCTTCCCGCGGGTACACGAAAATCTGGTGCGCCTGGTGGCACAGGAAAAACCCGCCCTTGTTTTCAATGTGGGCGATGTGGTGACCAGCGGGCACGTGCTCTCCCAGTGGGTGGACGAGTATTTTTACCCGCTGCGGTTTCTTTCGGGGTTCGTGCCGTCCTACATTTCCATTGGCAACCACGAGTACGGTGGGTACTGGGACATTCGGCGGGTGCCCCCGTTTGAAAAATACGTGCACCACCCCACGCAAACAACGGGCAGCACGGAGTACTGGTACTCTTTCGACTACGGAAACGCCCATTTTATTGTGTTAGACCCGAACAAAACCGACGGCCCGTTGGGAAACCGCATTCCGCCCGGGAGCCAGCAGTACGAGTGGTTTAAAAACGATTTGACAAAGGCCAAAAAGCACTCCAGGTGGATTTTTGTGTTTTTCCACGAACCGCCCTACTCCGAGTGCTGGTCGGGCGGCTACTACGACGGGGAGCCCCATTTGCGCCAGGAAATTGTGCCGCTCATTGAGGCCAACAACGTGGCGATTGTTTTCAGCGGGCACACGCACGATTACGAGCGCGGCCGACCCCACCCGCCGTACGATCCCAAAACCGGCAAGGGGAACAACGCCGCGTACATTATTACGGGCGGCGGCGGCTCCAATTTGGACAACCACAAATACCACGAATGGGAACAAATGGATTTGCCGCGTGTGAAGGCGGACCCGAATTCCAATGAAACCGATGCCGGAAAATACTACGTTTACCATTACTGCGTGGTGGAAATCAACGGCGGGCACCTTTCGTTTAAAGCGATTAAAATGAACGGAGACGGCACCCGCGCGGGCGTCATGGATCATTTTGAATTAACCCG
>CAZOHG010000005.1:0-58291 GCA_964579725.1 uncultured Deferribacteres bacterium | reverse complement strand
TGGGTCCCGTACTGATTCGCCTCATGGAATTGGGGTGGATTTCGCACCTGGCCACCAACGGTGCGGGTATTATTCACGACTGGGAATTTGCGTTTCAGGGCGAAAGCAGCGAGGACGTGCGCGCCAATGTAAAAAGGGGGCAATTCGGTATTTGGGAAGAAACGGGGCGGTACATTAATCTGGCGCTGATTGTGGGAGCCTTCGAGGGCAAGGGCTACGGAGAATCGGTGGGCAGCATGATTCACAACGAAGGGGTGCTCATTCCGTCGGCGGAGGAAATCCGAGCCATTGTACTGGCCTACGAAAAAGCGCCCTATTGGAAATCGGCCGCTGCCCTGGATCTGCTGGAGACGATTGAAAATTTCCGCCTTGCTCCCGGGTGGCTGGCCATTCCGTTTCCGTACAAAAAGTACTGCGTGCAGGCGGCGGCCTACCGGCTGAAAATCCCTTTCACCGGACACCCGATGATCGGCCACGATATTATTTACACCCACCCGGTGAACCACGGGGCGGCCGTCGGGCGCACGGCACTTCGGGATTTTTTGATCTTCGCCAACTCCGTCAACCATCTGGAAAACGGGGTGTATTTGTCCGTGGGCTCCGCCGTCATGTCGCCGATGATTTTTGAGAAATCCCTTTCGATGGCGCAAAATCTGCACCTTCAAAAGGGCAAACCCATTGAAAATCATTACATGTGCATTGTGGATTTGGCCGAAAATAAATGGGACTGGAGCCGCGGTGAGCCGCCTCAGGACCGGCCGGAATACTACCTGCGCTACCTGAAAACATTCAGCCGAATGGGGGGCACCATGCGCTACCTCACGGCGGACAACCGGGACTTTTTTCTGGGACTGCTGCGGGAGTTGGAAAAATAGCCGAACGGCGGCGGGCGTGCCAATCCACCGAATTTTGAATAGGTTGGCTCCTGGGAAAAAGGTCGCCTTTTTGTGTTCTGCTAACATTGGGCTTGCGACGCGCCCCAAAATTTCGGACGTTGAATGCCGTATTTTAAAAGAAGCACTTGAAGCTTTCTCCCCGTTTAGTTGGGCGGAAAAAGAGAGGTGTGCAAATTCGAAGCGATCTTCAGGCAAAGAAAGGAGAATCTTTTCATGGTAAAACCAACGCTGATTTTGACCCTGTTTTTTTCGCTGCTTTTGGTTGCTTGTGGTCACAAGGAATCCAAGAAAGCAAGTGCGGGGAAAGGAAAATCCCGCGCGGCAATTGTTCTGCAGGAATTTATTTTTAACGAGGGGCCGACTCCGTCGTGTCACGCCTCCACCATTGCCGAAACGCCGGAAGGTCTGGTCGCGGCCTGGTTTGGAGGGAAGGAAGAGGGCGCCCCGGATGTGGACATCTGGTTGAGCCGCAAAAAGCAGGAGAAGTGGACAAAACCCGTGGCGGTAGCAACGGGTGTTCAGAAGGACGGCTCGCGATTCCCGTGCTGGAACCCGGTTCTTTTTCAAATTCCAAACGGCGATTTGTTGTTGTTTTACAAAGTGGGCCCCAATCCGCGGCAGTGGTGGGGAATGCTGCAACGATCGTCTGACAACGGTTCCACCTGGAGTAAGGCCCAACGGCTTCCCGAAAACATTTTGGGGCCCATCAAGGACAAACCCGTGCTCTTGACCAACGGGGTGCTTTTGTGTGGCAGCAGTGAAGAGCCAGGTGGCTGGCGTGTTCACATGGAAATGACCCCTGATTTTGGGAAAACCTGGCAAAGAACCCCCGATCTCAACGATCCCAAAATGGTTCAAGCTATTCAGCCCACCATTTTAACCTACCCGAGCGGAAATCTACAAATCTTGTGTCGTACGCGAAACAAAAAGCTGTACGAAAGTTGGTCAAGCGACAGCGGGAAAAGCTGGAGTCCGTTGACTCCTACGGTGTTGCCCAACCCCAGCGCTGGTGTGGACGCCGTCACTCTGCGCGATGGGCGTCAGCTTCTGGTGTACAACCACAGCACCACAGCGCGAGTGCCCCTTTCGGTGGCGGTTTCGCGCGATGGCAAAACCTGGAAGCGCGTTCTCGATTTGGAGTCCATTGCGGAACATCGAAACGAAGGAAAAGTGGAATTTTCGTACCCGGCGGTCATTCAAGCCCGCGACGGTTTGGTACACGTGACGTACACGTACAACCGGAAAAAAATCAAGCACGTGGTTCTGGACCCCCGAAAAATTTCCGCCTTTCGTGAAAATCAACACCTGTAGGCGAAAAAAACAATTGCCGAGAGCTTTGGCTCCCAAAAGCCGAAGCTCTCGATTTTTCACCGGCCTTCGTTTTTGGATTCTCCCGCGTCGCTCGCTTCTGCTTGATTCCTGTGCGGAAAATCACTATATTTAGAGGCAATTGTTGTTTCTTCGAAAAAATGGGAGAGTTCATGCGCTTTCACTGGAGTCGGGTGTTGTTTTTAGGCGTGGTTCTTTTTTTGGGGGGAAACGTGTCTTCGGCGGCTTTTTTACCCCGGGGTGCCGTAAAAGCGCGAATTTTTCCCGAAAAAAATGGGTTGGTTTTTACAACGGAAAATCAAAGGGGTTGGTTTTTTTCTCGTGGTGCCGGCCATCCGGTGGTGAAATTGACCCCGGGAGAGGGGGAGATTTATTTTTCACACAACGGCCGTCGTCTGGGATTCAAATGGATTCAACACGGACAGCGGGGCAGGCCGATCCTTTTCGAACCGGCCACGGGCCGAAAAATTCAATTGCCTGCACAAGAAGATCGGGTGGGACCGCCATCTTTTTCCCGAAACGGTACCGTGGCGTACGCAGACGGTCGGCAAATTGTTTTGACCGACACCAACGGCGTGCCTTTCCGCCGTTTGGATATGCCGAATTATTCCAACCTCACGCCGATTTCACCCGACGGAAAATGGGTGGCTTACAACGACGAAACCGACCAAATTTGGATTCTGGCAACCGATGGCACGGAGCGCCGAAAGATCACAGACGACCGGCACGCTTATTTTCACCCTGCCTGGGACAGTACGGCCACTCGCCTGTTGGTCCAGTCGGTGGACGGAAAGATTTTTGTGGCGGATGTACACCGTCCGTTTTTGCGTGAAATAGCCGAGGGAACGGCTCCCAACTGGTCGCCCCATTCCGATTGGATTGTGTACCAAAAACCTGTTTGGAGTACCCGTGGTTTTATTTCGGATTGGGACATTGCGGTCGTTCGTCCCGAAGGCAACGAGACGCTGCGATTGACACGCACGCCGAATCGGTGTGAAACGTCGCCCCAATTTCTGTCAGAGAACAGGGTAGCTTTCGTCACAGGAAACAGCGTGGTTGAGATGCCATTCGAGGGGAAACCATTCATCCTTCAAAAATCCCGCCAAAGCATTCGCCTTCCCTCGCCGGAGGGAGCCACGAATCTTCTGTCCCCCGCACCGAAATCCTTGCACCCGCAAACAGTAAATCAAAGCGAAATCCTGGATCTTCCGTACGTCCACCAGGTGTACGACACCCCCGATTGGTTTGATGGGTACTGGGCGTGCCAGGCTGCCTCGGCCGTCATGGTGGTTGCGTACTACTCGATTTTGCCGAAATGGTCGCTTTACGTGACGCAGCCCTTCGGGCATCGAACCTACTACGGCCGGTACATCTGCTACGTGTACCATTTTTACCGACACACCTTTAACCTCTGGACGTACGACCGGTTGGGGCACAAGGGCTACGGCGCGTACGGTTTTATTACGCAAAAAAATTGGGCGGACACCAAGGGCTACATGGCACGTTATTTTCAGTACCACGGCTTGCAGGCATCTGTGGATTGGTCTCCCACCTGGGCTGAACTCCGGCGGGAAGTGGACGGAGGTCGTCCCTTTGCGCTGTTGAATTCGCTTACAAGCGCCGGGCACTACATCGATGTGGTCGGGTACTACCTCGATCGTTCCGTGGCGGTAAACGATCCCTACGGAGATAAAAATCGGGGGTACGTGAATTATTACGGAAAACAGGCCGTATACGATTGGCCCGGGTACAACAACGGAAATGCTAATTTGAACACGGTCTGGTGTTTCATTTACGCCAAAAAATCCGTGGACTGGATTGCAACCGCGCTCGCGGTTCCCGATTCCCTCAAAGCAGGCAGTGCCTTCTCGGCCAAAGCGCAACTGGTGAACGGCGGACTGGCTGCAGGTGATTCCGTAACGGTGGGGTTGTACCTTTCTCCCGACAAAACCATTTCGTCCAGAGATTGGCTCATTTGCGCTCGCAAAATCCCGCCGATTATGCCGGGCGACTCCGTTTCGGTTGCGCTGACCGGCCGCCTCCCGACGAACATTCCCAGTCTCATGCTGTTCGCCGGGGTTCTGGTGGACCCTGCCCATCAGCAGCCCGAGGCCGACCGTACGGACGACCAATTTGCTTTGCCCGTGGCTTTCACCGGATTGCCGACCATTTTGCGGGTGTCACCCGCTGCCGGGAGTGTGATTTCCCAAAAGCCGCTTCGCGTGGAGGTTGATTATTCGGATCCGATTGCGGGAATCGACACTTCCGGTGTCCGATTTTTCTTCAACGGCCGGGACATGACGGCCGAGTGTGAAATTTCGGAAACGGCTTTGAAATGGGTTTCCCAAAACCCGCCGGCGGGAAGAGACAGCGCACGGGTTGTCGTGACGAATCGAGCGGGTTTTTCAAAAGAGGAAAATTGGGTCTTTTCTGTCCAATGGAGCAGCAGCGTGGAGAAAAAGCCGCGCGGGAGTCCGGCACGATTTGTCTTGTACCAAAACACTCCCAACCCATTTCGAGCCGACAAGGGCACAACACTTCGATTTCGGCTGGGACGGCCTGTTCCGGTTCGGGTGGTGATTTACTCCGTTACGGGGGAAAAAGTGCGGGATTGGAGCTTTGCGCGCCTACCTTCGGGAGAGCAGCACCTTTACTGGAACGGCCGGGACGAGAGCGGCCGCCGGTTGGCTTCGGGAATCTATTTTTTGCACCTGCACGCGGGCAATTGGGGCTCCCAAACAAGGCTTGTTTTGCTGAAATAATTTTACCGGCGCAGGCGGAAAAGCGGCGGCTCGGTGTGAAAGGCGAAATAGAGAGGCCCTCAAAAAACAATGGAAAAAATAGACCCGGGCCTCGAAAATTCTCCGGTTTCTTACGTGGTGTTCTTTTGGGGAGGAACGGAAAAGATGTCCCCTCCCGGAATGAACAGGCAAAAGAGAAAAATTCGATTTTGAAATGCTATCTTTGAAAATCGTATTCGGAACTTTTAACCAACGGGACAAACACGATGGCAAAAAAACCGATTGAAAAACCGTACATTCCGGCGCACACCCATTTGCCTGAACTAACCGTCAAGGCGTTGGTTTTGGGGGTTCTCATGGCCGTGGTTCTGGGGGCGGCCAATGCCTACCTTGGGCTAAAGGCAGGCATGACGATTTCGGCCACCTTCCCGGCGGCGGTCATTGCGATTGCCGCTTTTCGACTGCCGTTTTTCCGCGGCAACGTGCTGGAGCAGAACATTGCCCGAACTGCAGCCTCCGTGGGTGAGGCGCTGGTGGCAGGGGCTATTTTTACCGTGCCCGCCTTTGTCATGGTGCGATTGAACGGTCAACCCCTGTGGAAAACCTTCCACTATTGGGAAACCTCGTTCATTTTGCTCATTGGCGGCGTGTTGGGCATTTTGTTTGTGATTATTTTGCGCCGTACTTTGGTGGTGGACGCGGAGCTACCGTTTCCTGAAAGTTACGCGTGTTACGAAATCGTGAAAGCCGGTCAAAAGGGCGAAAGCGGTGCGGGGTACGTTTTTGGGGCGATGGGAATCGGTGTGCTCATTGAACTTCTGAAAAACAGCACCGGTTTCACCGTGTTTCGAGAATCAGTGGAGATCTTCATTAAATTTCCGCGTTCGGTTATTCACCACATTAGCAGTAACCGGGAAGCCATGGGAAATATTGTGCACCACGGCGGGCTGGCTTTTTCCACCCCTCTGGCCTCGCCTGCTTTAATGGGAGTGGGGTACATTATCGGGCCGGAGCTTTCCGCCATTAACTTTTCCGGCGGGGTGATTGCCTGGCTGGTTCTCATTCCCCTTGCCCTGTTTTTAAACCCGGATTTGCCGCGGCAGCTTTCGATTGCAGGACATCCGGCCGGCTGGAGTGACATCGTCTATTCAGTTTGGTACACACAAGTGCGTCCTATTGCGGTGGGAGCCATGTTGGTGGGTTCTCTGTACACGCTGTACGGGTTGAAGGACTCCCTGCTGAGCGCCTTTAAGGGTGCGTTCAGTAAGCCAGTGGTCACCACAGACAGTGAGGGAAAAGCCAACCGCCTGGAAAAAGACCTCAATTTACGGGTGATTTTACTTTCCACAGTCGCTCTGGTGATTCCCATGTTTTTCCTTTATTATTATTTTTCCAACAGTCTCTGGGGTGCCGTCATTTCAGCGGTGGTCATGCTGGTGACGGGGTTTCTTTTTGCGGCGGTGGGCGGCTGGTTGGTCGGATTGGTCGGAGGCTCCAATCAACCCATTTCGGGGCTCACACTTTCCACCCTGATTGTAGCGGCTTTGCTCATGGTGGCCATTGGACTTACGGGTTTGCACGGTATTGCCGCGGTGCTGGCCGTCGCCGCCGTGGTGTGCGCGGCCACCTCCATGGCGGGCGATATGATTCAAGATTTGAAGGTAGGACACTTGTTAGGGGGAACGCCCTGGAAAATGGAGATAGCGGAAATCGTCAGCGTGGTCATTGTGGCGTTTGTACTGGTTTTCCCCATGATTATTTTGCACGAAGGCAATATTGCTGCGGGCGGAATCGGAATCGGAGATGTCCAGTTGCCGGCCCCCCAGGCCGGTTTAATGGCCCAGCTTGCCAAGGGCATCGTAACCGGCCAGATGCCCTGGGGATTGGTCATTGTGGGGATGTTTTTCAGTCTGGCCTTGATTATGGTAAATGCGCCCGCACCTATGTTAATCGCCGTAGGCATGTATTTGCCGTTTGAAACCACCTTTGCCATTTTTATCGGCGGAATCATTAAATGGGTAGCTGACACCATCCTGAGGGCGAAAAAGACCTCCGAGGAAGAAAAGGAGCGGGTGACAAACACGGGTATTTTGGTTGCGTCCGGTTTTATTGCCGGGGAAGCGCTTACCGGAGTGTTCCTGGCGGCGCTGGTGCTGTCGGGCATTCCTTCGCTTACGCAGTGGATTGCCGGGGTGCCCGAATTCGGATTTGTGCACACCTGGGGGGCCTGGCTTTCTCTGATTATTTTTGCCATTGTAGCGTACGGATTTCTTGTCATTCCCATGCGGGTGTTGAAAAAATAAGCGGTAGAAAATCATCTAAAACGAATGCGTAGGAGGTTTAAGTCGTGCTTTCAAAAGGGAAATTTGCGGTGATTGGGGCAGGGAAAATGGGTGAAATTTTAATGAGTGCCCTGTTGGATTCAGGAGCAGTGAAAAAAAATCAATTTATTGCCACTGCCAAACACAAAGAACGCGTGGACTATTTGGCCAAAACATACGGGATTGAAACAAGCCTGAATAATGTGGAAGCCGTTCGGAAAGCCGATGTGATTTTGCTGTGCGTCAAGCCCCAAAACAGCATCCCGGTGCTGGAATCTATTCGGGAAGAATTAACCGAAGAAAAATTGCTGATTTCTATTGTGACGTCCTTGACTACGACCAAAATGGAAGATGTGTTGGGCAAACCCGTGCCGGTCATTCGTGCCATGCCCAACACCCCGGCTTTGCTCAAAGCGGGAATTACCGCCTTAAGCGGAGGAAAATTTTCACGGCCGGACGATCTGGAAAAAGCCAAGGCAATTTTTTCTTCCGTTGGACGGGTATTGGTGGTGGACGAGAATCATATGGACGCCGTCACGGCGCTCAGCGCCAGCGGCCCGGCCTTTATTTTTATTATGATTGAGGCGTTGGCGGAAGGGGGGGTCATGGTTGGATTGCCGCGGGAGGTGGCCACGGAATTGGTGGCGCAAACGGCGCTGGGAGCAGCCAAAATGGTTTTGGAAACCGGCAAACACCCCGCTTTGCTAAAAGACCAGGTCACCACCCCGGCCGGGTGCACCATTGACGGGATTTTACAAATGGAAGAAGGCGGCATCCGGGTGACGCTGATTAAAACGATTGTGGAAGCCACCCGCCGAGCCCGAGAGTTGATTGAAGATTAGGACGCTCCCCGTGCTTCTAAAAGGCAAAAAAGGGTGCCAGGTCGCGCGCAAAATTTTGGTATTTTCGCTCCAAGCGGAAGCTTCAATGCCTCTTTGAGCTTCGGTTAATTGGAAAAGGAGTCAAACGCTTCAAACAAGCCCTGCGGAGTGAAAAAAGGCTTTTGTATTTTCAGGAGGACCCATGAGGAAACGCTTATTTTTTCTTGTTTTCGGATTCATTTTGCCGGTGCTCTCCGTGTGGGGGGCTGAAAAAACATCTTCCGATTCCATTCCCATTGTGCCGTACCCCCGAAATGTCTTCACAAAATCGGGGGAATTTCGGGTGACAGGCGACACAAAACTGATTGTGGACCCGGATTTTGCCTCCCCTAAAATAACGGCCGTTAAGGAACTGCAAAATGCCTTTCAAAGCCAATGGGGATTTGCCCCCGGTGTCCTTTCGGCTACCCGTCCGCAGGGGGGGAGTGTCTTCCTGGGCCGTCTGCAATCCCCCACAGGCCGTCAGTGGCTGAAAAAATCGGGTTTTCGGCTTCCTGCAAAATTCCAAAAAGAGGGGTACATTTTGGACATCTCGCCCAAAAGAGTGGTGGTGCTGGCTCAATCCCAAGCCGGCCTTTTCTACGGAGCAGCCTCCCTTATTCAATTGATTCACGCATCCAAAAATTGGGCGCTTCCGGCGCTTCAGCTCGTCGATTGGCCGAGCCTGCTATTCAGGGGCATCTCCGACGACATGGCCCGCGGCCAGGTTTTGACTCTTCGGCAAATGAAAAAAGTGGTGCGTTTTATGGCGCTCTACAAAATGAATACGTACATGCCGTATCTTGAGGATTTATTGACCAGTCGGCACTACCCTTCCATCGGCAAAACCCGTGGGCGTCTGACGCCCCGAGAAATCCGTGAGCTTCAAGATTATGCCAAGTCCTATTTTGTGCAAATTATTCCCATTTTTGAAATGCTCGGCCATTGCGAAAATATTCTCATTCAACCCCAATTTCGCCATTTGGCCGAATTCCCCGGGGCCGCTTCTTTGAATCCCACCTCGGCGGCCGTGGACACTTTCCTCCGAAATTTAATTTCGGATTGGGCTCCTCAGTTTGATTCCCCCTATTTTCACGCCGGTTTGGACGAATCCTGGGACGTGGGCAAAGGGCAGTCGCGGATTTACGTGGAGCGTTACAACACGGCGGTCGTTCACGCGGCGCATTACCGAAAGCTTTACGAAATGCTCAAAAAACAGGGCAAAAAAATGATCATGTATGGGGACATTATTCTGCGTAATCCCGAAATCATCACTCAGTTGCCCAGAGATATTTTGATCATGGATTGGCATTATGGTGCGGCCTCGGACTACCCCAGCGTGGAATTTTTCCAGCGCACCGGACGAAAATTTTTGGTTTCCCCCGGGGTCAGCGATTGGCGACGCATTTTCCCCGATCTTACCAACGCCTTTGCCAATATTCAGTATTTGACGCAAAAGGGGGCACGTTACGGGGCATTGGGTTCCATTGTGTCCACCTGGGGGGATTACGGCGGTGCCAATTTTAAGGAATTGGATTGGCCCGCTTACGCTTTTGCCGGAGCGTGTGCCTGGAATCCCGACAACGTGCGCCTGGAGCGGTTTCGCCTTCACTTTGGGCGGCAATTTTACGGCTGCGCCTGTCCCGAAATTTCCGCAGTCTGGGATGTGCTGACCAAAACGGCTGCGGGCATTCAGTACCGAGACATTTGGCGGCACCCTTTTGCTCCGACGGACAATTCCTCAGGCCAAGTGCTGCGGCGCAGTATTCAATGCCGAAACGTGGCGGCCGAATTAAAGGGATTGATTCCCAAAATACGGAAACGCGCAAAGCGCCACGTTGCCCAATTGGATTACCTTGCATTTGCTGCGGAATTGAGCGGCTGGTACGGAAAGCGGCTGGAGACCGTTATTTGGTGGAAGCAGCTGCTCCACGAATATATTTTGCCGAAAGAGCGGGCTCACTTTAAGGCGGAAGCAGCCCGTCGTTTTCGCGCGCGGGCGGCAGAAATTGAACAGTTGAGTCAAGAGTACCAAAAGCTGTGGGTAAGAGCCAACAAGAGAGCCAATTTGTCTTTGATTCTCCGCCAGTTCAGGCGCGAAAAAATATTCTGGGAAATTAAGGCAGAAGAAGTCGAAAAGGGCCTGTACCAGACGAATCCCGCACTACCGAGCCAATTTATTTATTACCCGACGGCCGCGGACGATCAGGCCACCGTGCCTCTCAGCTTTTTTCGAAAGAGCTTTCGCCTACAGAAAAAACCCGTTCGGGGGTTGCTCCAGGTCATTAATGCAGGCGTGACGCAAAATTACTTCAACGGAAAAAAATTGGGTGAATCCATTGCCCGCTACGCCAACGCCATGTACGTGGACAGCCAGCGGGTTCAGGTGTACGACGTCACCCGCCTTACAAAAAGAGGGGAAAATGTGCTGGCGTTCAAAGCGCAGAGTTTCGACCCTCGCGGGAAAGCAGGGGTGAATGTGTACCTTTGGTTGAAATTCAAGGACGGGACGACGCGGGTTGTGCTGTCGGACAAATATTGGAAAACAGCGGACAAATTCTTTAAAAATTGGCAGGCATTGCGTTTTGACGATTCGGATTGGTACCACACCATTGTGCGGCCTTTTCGCCATTTTATTCCACGGCCCTATTTTTCGCACAAGATGCCTTCGTGGATCGACTAAAGAAATTTGAGGGAGGTGCCGGCCATGCAGCACGGAACCGTCAAATTGTGGGAAAAAAGCAAGGGGTACGGTTTTATTTTGGGAGATGACGACGAGGAATATTTTGTCCATGTCAGCGATCTGGATGTGACCCTCAAACCCGGTCAACTGCGCGAAGGGGTTCGCGTCGCTTTTGACGTCCGGAGCGATTTGAAGGGCGAAAAAGCCGTGCGCGTTCGGCTGTTAAGGTAGGACAACCCAGACGGATTTGATTGGTAGTTTCTCTTTGGTAGGAGCTTTGCATGTCGAAGAAAACAGGCCTGAATTTTCTCAAAACGACGGTTTGGCTTGGCGTACTGCTCTTAGGGCTGTTTCCCGCCGGAGTGCGGGCACAGGAAGAGTGCACCGTCGGGGTGGCGGTGGCGCGCGCCACCGAGGACGGTCGCCCGCTGCTCTGGAAAAATCGGGACACGTCCCACAGCCGGAATGCCGTGTATTTGTTTCGGAGCGGCCGGTTCCCGTTTTTGGGGATTTTGAATGCCGGTGACACCACCCAGGTGTGGATGGGAGTCAATATGGCCGGTTTTGCCATCATGAATGCTGAGGCAAAGGACGTGGAAGGAACCTGTTTTGACGCCGAAGGCTTTCTCATGAAACGAGCTTTGAGCCAGTGCGCAACAGTGGCCGATTTTGAATCCCTTCTGGTTCAAACCAACGCCTCGGGACGAGCCGTAACTTCGAATTTCGGGGTCATTGACGCGAAGGGACACGGTGCCTTTTTTGAAACAGGCAACCACAGTTTTACGCGATTTGGCGCCACCGACCCGGCACTTGCGCCCGAGGGATTTTTGGTCCGGGCCAATTTTGCCTTCACCGGAACCAAACATGGTTACGGCTTTCAGCGATACGGACGTGCTTTCCGGCTATTTGCACGAGCGGTTCGCGAAAGGCAGCTAAATGCCGCCTACGTGTCGCAGATTGTTTCACGGGATATTTTTCCGGAGGGGCAAACGTGGAGAGAGGCCAGCAGTTTTTCCGTCGCGTCGCAAAAAATCGACACTCGCCGAACCATTAATCGCTACCGGACGGCGTCGGCAGGCATTTTTCAGGGTGTAAGGAAAAAAGAAAATCCGTGCCTAACCACCTTTTGGGTTAATTTGGGAGAACCGGTTTGCGGCATTTCGGTTCCGCTTTGGGTGGCGAGCGGTTCGGTTCCGGCGGCGCTGCGGGGCCCGGGGCAGCCCGAAATCAATCGTCTGACCCGGCTCCTGTGGCGGCGCATTCACCCCGACACCACAAAACCCTTCTTGCTGGACGTTTCCACCCTTCAAAACGCGCAGGCAACCGGAATTCTGCAAGAGACCCTTCCGGTGGAGCGGGAAATTGACGCTCGAACCCAAAAAGCCCTGGCGCGGTGGCGTAAAATCGGTGCAACTCCCGAAGAAATGACGCAATTGCAAAATTGGGCGGCCCAACGAGCGGTTCGCGCTTTGCGCCGAATTTTGTCAAAATAACCCTTGTTTTTCCTCCGATTTTCCCGCTTTACCCGACTTTGGGAACCGCGGGTCAGAGGTTCGAGGAAATCGCCCCGGAAATTTTTACGGAACCACCTGAATTTTCACAGCCGCGCTGGACGAATGGCCGTCTTTATCTGTGGCGGTGGCGCGGATAATGTGTGTTCCCACCGCAAGTGTGTCGGAGAGTTGAATCCCATTCCCTAAAACGCCGCCGATGTTTGAGGACCATTGAATTTGCGTGTCCGGGAGCTGCCCGTCCTGTTCGTCCCAGGCGCTGCAGTAAAAGGAAACCGGGTTTCCCGCTGAGTAGGTTCGTCCGTTTTCCGGCGAATAAATGGTTACGTGCGGGTAGTCTTTTTTAAATAGGCGGCCCACCTGAAGCTCTACCGTGTTGTCCTTGCCCTCTGCCACGGAATCCATGGTGGTACCCAAAAAAGTAATATCGCCGTTGTCTAAAAACGCCAGCCCGAAAAAATTAAGGCCCGGATTGACGGAAATCTCGCCGACAGCGCCAGTGTCGGTTATGGCGAGGGTAAAGGTTCCGTAAAAACCGTACAGGTCTTTCGCAGAGGATTTCAACATGCCCATCCAGTCCTCCCAGGGAATGCTGTACCCCAGGTACAAAATCTGGTCGAGTTCCTGTCCGCTTTGGTAAAGCGCCTGGTGAAATTCTTCAAAGGATTTGTATTGATTCAAATCCAGAACCACAATTTTGGCTTCGTCAATTGTCGTGGACAGGGTCGGTTTGGCCAAGTGACCCTTTGAATGATTGGGTTCAAACGTGACCTTGAAATGAACGCGGGTGCCCGTTTTAGGGGAAAGCGGCTGTTTGCTGCAGCCGAATCCCAAAAGCAGTAAGCCGAAAATCAGCACAAGTAGCGCGAAATGGTGTATTGGTTTACGCATTGAAAGCTCTCCTTTATTCAAAATTTGTACGCGAGTCCTGCCTGGATGGCCAGCCCGGTGACGGAAATCGATTTTTGGGCCACAGTTAGATTGCCCAGTGAAAAGGTCACTAAATTATTCAGGGTCAAATTGGGTACCGGGTGGTAGGGGAATCCGACGCCGAATCGAAAAATTTTGGCTCCGCCGGTTTTGTAGGCGTTGTTGCTGTAAAGAAGAAAAGCGATCCGCGTTTGAAAATCCATCTTTTCATTGAGTCGGGAGGAACCCACGGTACCCATTTCGAGCTGGTTCCCGTTGCTGTTCAGACTTTCCGATTGCAGACCGCCTCCGAGCGCGTAGGCGTTCTTCCCCTTGGTGCGATTGAGCAGATAAAAAACAAGTTGGGAAGTTCGCCCCAACAGCGTTACTGTTCGGTAATGCCTCAAATCGACCAAAAGCCGGACCCCAGAACGAAAGGCCTGTTTTCCGTCTACTTTGTCCGGCGAGTAGTAGGTGAAGGTGAAATCCCCTGTCCATTTATTTTCGTCTCCGTAATCGACCCCAAAAGTGACATTCATTTCATCTCCGGGATTGTACGTGAGGCCGTAATCGGCAAAGGGCTTGTACGCACCGCGAAGCAGAAAACTGGCCCCCATTCCGAGTACAACGGGGCCCATTTCTTTTCCGTAAACGATTCCCGCGTTTACGTCCAGACCGGTTCCCAAAATGGGGGTGCGGAAATTGAGGGCATTTAGAGCGAGGATTGTGGAAAGCCCCATTTCATCGAGGGTTAAGGCATTTTTACCGGTTGGGGTTTTGAGTCCAAATGTCACAAGGGCGTGATTGTCTAAAAAAATGTACGAACCGCGGATGCGGGTGTCGGACAACCCATTTAAATGCGTTCCTGCGTACGCGTTCAAAGCCGGAGAGGTGGTTAAATCCAGACTGAATCCTTCGTGCACGGGGTAGATAAACGTGACTGGAAAAGAAAATTGTGTAAACGTGTTGGCATCCTTAAAATGCCAGAGCTGAAAGTTCCCCTCAATCAGCGAAGACCTTTGCCGAAGGAAGTGGGACGTTCCTGTTTGGGCGAAGGCCGGAAGACCGATTGCAATCGCGATAAGGGCAGCCGAAAATCGGTAAAAAAATCGCTTCATCTCTATTTTCTCCTGAATTTAATCGATTGGAACGGGTACATTGACATTGACTCTGGCCGAACCGATGGCCGCCTCGGTGCCGCTGCTTTCCTGAACTGGTTTGCGCTGTTCCACGCCGGGGACAAACCCCACACCCACGCTTTGCGCGCTGCGCGTGACCCGATCCACCAAAATCGATTCTTTTGAGGAAACGGTCGGGGTTTTGGCGGTTTGGTCGGAAGAAACCTGCTCCGAAGATTGAGGAGTTTTGTCCACCGTGGCCAGCACTTCCGGTTCCGCTAAATCCACGGCATTGACAGCGCCGGAACTGATTTGTACTTCGGCCAACCCGATTTGGGCCTTTTCGAAATGAGGGTCTAATTGAACGGCCCTTTTGAATTCCTTTTTGGCCAGATCGAACTTTCCTCTGTCGGCGTAGTCCAGTCCTCTGGAGTACGCAATAAAAGCCATTAAATTTTCCGTGGGAATTTGTTGAATGGCTTTGCGCTCTGCCTCGGTCAAGCGAATTCCCATGTCCGCAATGACGTCAAAAACCAGTTTTTTTTCGATCGAAAAAATTTGACGAAGGGAGCCGTTTACATCGCCTGTTTTTTCGATACGGGCATTTTGGGTGCGCGCAATACTGTAATCGAGCTGGATTTTCTGGCCGGGGAGCGTCACCAATGCGCCGTTGACAAAACGGCTGGCACCCAACAATTTGCCCAATTTGGGGGCTGTTTTCGGGTCTACCAACCCACTCATGCCCAAGCCGATTTCTTGCATCAGGGCTTGCAGGCGGGCGCGTTCTACCACCTGAAGGGTGTGCACCTGAGACAGGTCGGTAATCATCATATCGGCCAGCCCCTTGGTGAGAGGCTTGAGCTCCGCAATATCCGACACGTTTTTAAAATAGAGCACAGCAACGGAATTGGGGGGGATTTGTCTGGTTTGGAGGGCGCTTTCGTTTTGTACGGCCTGCTTTATTTCCTGTGCCATTTCTTTTTTCAACAACACGTGAAGCTGAGCTTTTACTAATTGCCGGGTTTTGCTAAAGCGCCCAAGGCGGGTGTACTGGCGGTACACCTGGATGGCCTTTTTGATCTGGTGATTTTTCTCGTAGGAGGCGCCGAGATAAAAAAGGGTGGCTCCATCTTTGGGTATTTGGCGGTGTGCCTTTTCCAACCAAACAATGGCTTTTTGCCAATTGCCCTTTTTAAAATAGGCGATGCCCAAATCGCGCAGGGCAACGGCATTGTGGGGATTTTCCCGAACCGCTTTTTGTAAAACGGCGATTGCCCGGGCGTAATCCCCTTTTTTCAAAGCGCGCTGCCCCATTTGGGAAGTGGAGGCGGCGCAGCCAAACAGAAACACCCCTAAGGCGAAAAAGGAAAGCGTCTTCCTTGACAAAAACATCGTGTTTCTCCTTTATTTGATTGAAGCGCAGTGAGCCGAAAAGAACCGGACGAGAGGCTACTTGCGCATTTCCAACTGCTCCAACTGTTTTTTTGCCGAATCGTATTTAGGGTTCATTTTTAGGGCTTCTCGGAACATTTCCTTTGCCTGGTCATATTGGTGGGCATCCAGATATTCCAATCCCCTGGAATAATAAAGGGCCGCGTCAAAAGATTTGTTTTGGGATTTTTTCAGACGCTTTTTGTCGTTTTTGGTCAGTTTTACATGCAAAACTTTGGCGATTTTTTGAGACAATTTCTGAACCATTTTGAAGAGGTGTTTCACATCTCCGGTGGTTTCCTCTGCTTCGATGGTGCGCCCGGTTTCCACCTCCACAATGCGGGCGTCGATCCGCATTTTCCCCCCGAACATGACCACGTAGCTTCCCAGGAGCAGCGTTTGGGCACCCAAAAGGCGTCCCACTTGCTGGGCGGTTTTTTCATCCACCATGCCCGATTGCCCCAGCTTCATTTCCTCGATCATTTGTTGCAATTGATTGCGCTCGATAACCTTGAGAGCCTGGATTTTGGACAGCTCGGTAATGAGCATGTCCGCCAAACCCTTTCGCAGGGGCTCCATTTTGTCGCGGTCAGCAATGCTGTTATTTTGGAAATACAAAACGGCAATTGTTTTTTGGACGGAGGTTTCCGAAGAAGCCCTTGCGGGCGAAAAAGCGCCCCCTAACAGGGAGAGGAATCCAAGCAAGAAAATAATCCCGTTTCGAATCATTAAATATCCTTTCACTTTGACTGCCTTGGTTTGAGGAAATGATTTCTGTTTTAGAGAGGCTGCCTCCAGGCCAACCTTTTTATCGGCACAGCCGCTGAAAAAAATGAGCCTATTTGCCCCTAAAAATCGGTATTTACGAAATAAGCCCAACGTCAACAAATCTCGTTGCCAGATTCAATATAGCTAAGTGTCCATTTAACGGACGATTGAATGCTCGAAGCCAATCGCCACCCAGGGACCCATTTTCAAAGGCGGTGATTTCACCGCTAAAAATATACGCATTGCGGCACAAAGAAAAAAGAGGAAAATGAAAAAATAGATATCTTTGGGGCGTGCCCTTTAAATCATTTCTTTTACGAGGGGTTGAATTCTCGCCGCAATGTTTGGCCGGCTGCCAAGTGGGCGGGAGAGGGGGGGGCAAAATAACGGAAAATCGATGATGTGGGAAAGGCAAATAATGCCGAGCTGAAAAAGCCTGGTAAAAAAATCTGAAAATTTAAAAAAAGTGAAAAAACCGTTTGATTTTTTAGTTTTAATTCTTTAAATTAACTGCGATTTTTAAGACCGAGTTGGTAATCTCTGTAAAATCAATAGAAAAGGTTTTCAGAATGGTTAACGAATGGTTTCCCGTTTTTATTTTTATGCTTGTGGCCGGAGCAACGGCTGCCGGCATTTGGGTCATTACACATGTGGTGGGACCCAAAAAGCCAGGAAGCGTGAAACTGGCTCCCTACGAATCGGGTGTTGAGCCGGTGGGTGAACCCCGTGGCCGCTTTTCGATTAAATTTTATATGATTGCCATGTTGTTCATTGTGTTCGATATTGAGGTTGTCTTCTTCTACCCTTGGGCAGTGATTTTTAAACGGTTTTTGTCCAAGGGTAGTTTTATTTTGATTGAAATGTTTGTGTTTGTGGGCATTCTCCTTATTGGCTACATCTACGCCTGGAAGAAAGGAGCGCTGGAATGGCAGTAGAAAGCAAATTGGGTGACAATATTCTCACCACCACTATAGATAAATTTGTCAATTGGTCCCGGAAAAATTCCCTGTGGCCCATGCCCTTTGGTACGGCTTGCTGCGCCATTGAACTCATGGCCACTCTGGGACCCAAATATGATCTGGCGCGATTTGGTGCCGAAGCCATCCGATTTTCGCCCCGGCAGTCGGATTTAATGATTGTGGCCGGGCGCGTCAGCATCAAAATGATGCCCATCCTCCAGAAAATTTACCGGCAGATGTCCGAGCCCAAGTGGGTAATCTCCATGGGAGCTTGCGCGTCTTCCGGCGGTATCTTCAACACATACTCCACCATTCAGGGAATCGACAATTTCATTCCGGTGGATGTGTACGTGCCGGGTTGCCCCCCCCGTCCGGAAACTCTCATCGATGCGGTGCTAAAAATTCAGAAAAAAATCGAAAAAGAGCGTTCACTAAGCAAAAAACGAGCATAAAATATGAGCGAAGAAAATAAGGCTGTCGAAAAGCTGACGCAAACTTTCGCCGATCAGATTCTTGAAGTTGTCGATGCCTTTGGCCAGACCACTGTGTCCGTGAAGCGGGACAAGATTGTTGAGATGTTACAATTTTTGAAGGAAGACCCGGATCTTAAATATGACATGCTCATGGATCTGTTCGGTGTGGATTATCTTGAAATGGGTGGTTTCGAACGTTTTGCCGTGGTGTACCATTTGTATTCCGACACACACAACACGCGGCTGCGCATCAAAGCGTTCGTCCCTGAAGGGGATGAAAAAATTGATAGCGTCACCCACCTTTGGGCGGCCGCCAATTGGGCCGAACGCGAGGTTTTTGACATGTTTGGCATCCACTTTACCCATCATCCCGATTTGCGTCGATTGTTATGCCCCGACAATTTTGAAGGCTTTCCTCTTCGAAAAGATTTCCCTGTGGAGGGAATAGGTTACCGAGAGAATTTTGTAAAAGTGACTCGAGAAAATGCTCAATAGAGGCAGGAAATAAAATGGCAAAAGTTCTGGAAGAGTTGACCGAAGCAGAAGAATTTGAATTCGAATACAAGCCCGAAGAAGAAAAAATGCTGCTGAACTTCGGGCCGTCGCACCCGGCAACGCACGGGACTCTGCGCCTGGTCATGGAATTGGACGGCGAGGTCATTACCAAAGTCGTGCCGGAATTGGGCTACTTGCACCACGGTTTTGAAAAATTGGGTGAACATCGTACCTACAATCAGGTGGTCACGATTACCGACCGCATGAATTACGTTTCGCCCCTGATTAACAATTTCAGCTACATCCTGGCCGTGGAAAAACTGTTCGGTATTGAGGTGACGGAGCGTGCCCAATATTTTCGAATCGTTTTGGCCGAACTGTCCCGAATTAATGACCATTTGGTTTGTATCGGGACGCAGGGAGTGGATCTGGGTGCATTTACGCCGTTTTTGTACCTCTGGAAGGAACGGGAAAATATTTACCAGCTTTTTGAAATCATTAGCGGAACCCGTTTGACTGTTTCGTATGCACGAATCGGCGGAGTTCCCCGCGACCGCGACGAAATTCCGGATATTTTTTACCGCAAATTGGACGATTTTCTGGCCAATTTTGAGTCCACTCTAGACGAAGTGGAACGCCTCTTGACGCGGAATAAAATCTGGTTGAATCGAACCAAAGACGTGGGCGTTATTTCCAAGGAGGATGTGCTCAGTTACGGCCTGACCGGCCCTGTGGCCCGCGCCTCCGGAGTGGAACGGGATTTGCGCGTTACGGAGCCTTATTCCAAATACGAAACGGTGGATTTTGAGATTCCCGTGGGTGAGGTGGGGGATGTGTACGACCGCTATTTGGTACGAATGGAAGAAATGCGCCAATCGGTTCGGATTATTAAACAGGCGCTTGACAAAATGCCTGAGGGGGAAATGAACGTCGACCCCGAGACAAAGGTCATGTTGCCCAAAAAGGAAGACGTGTACAATTCCATTGAGGGGTTGATTCACCAATTTGAAATCATCATGACCAATCGGGGTACCCGTACCGGAAAGGGTGAAGTCTACATGGCGACCGAAGGGCCGAACGGTGAATTGGGGTACTTTGTCATTTCCAATGGTGGAAATGGGCCTTACCGTTTTCGCGTCCGGCCGCCGTCACTGTACAACTACCAGGTTCTACCCAAGCTTTTGGAGGGTAGGTTGCTCTCCGACACCGTGGCTGTTTTAAGTAGCTTGAATATTATCGCCGGTGAACTCGATCGGTAAACCGACCGGCTTGCAAGAATGGGGGAAATATCTGAACTGGCACAAGCGGGAATTCTATTTCTGAGAAACCAATCGAAGGAGCGCTGAATAGACAATGGCTGTCGAATTTTCGGAAACAGCAAAAAAAGAGTTTGACGAGATTCTTAAGCACTATCCCACCAAAGAAGCGGCCATGCTTCCCACCTTGCACCTGGCAAAACGGGAATTCGGCCACATTTCATTGGACGTCATGAAATACATCGGGAATCTTCTGGACCTGCACCCCACCCGGGTGGCCAATGTGGTGAGTTTTTATACACTTTTCCCGCGTGAGCCTGAGGGTAAGTACGTGATTCAGGTCTGTTCCACCCTTTCCTGCCAGTTAATGGGAGCCGAGACGGTCGTGGAACACATCAAGAAAAAATTGAATATTGACGTGGGGCAAACCACTCCGGACAAAAAATTCACCCTTAAAAAGGTGGAATGTCTTGGTTCGTGCGGCACGGCGCCAGTCATGCAAATCAACGACGATTACTACGAACAATTGACAGAAGAAAAAATCGACCAAATTCTGGACAGTTTGAAATAGAGACATTCAGAAAAGGATGTTGAATGAGCGAACTATATTTTCTGAAAAATCGCGGAAATCCTGAATCCAATACCATTGATTTTTATGTGGCCCACGGCGGCTACGAAACGCTCAAGAAAACGCTGAAGAACTTTGCCCCCAAAGATGTGATTGAGGAGGTGAAGAAATCGGGTTTGCGCGGGCGCGGCGGAGCGGGATTTCCGACCGGTTTAAAATGGAGTTTCGCTCCGCAGGACAACCCCAACCCCAAATATTTGGTGTGCAACGCCGACGAGTCCGAGCCGGGGACATTCAAAGATCGCTACATCATCGAACATGAGCCTCACATGCTCATTGAGGGCATGATTATTTCGGCCTACGCGATCCATTCCCACCTGTCCTACATCTACATTCGTGGTGAGTTTGTCCGTGGTGCTCGTATTTTGGAGAAGGCGTTGGCGGAAGCGCGGGAGAGAGGTTTTCTCGGGAAAAATATTTTGGGCTCGGGATACGATTTGGATATTTTTGTGCATCGTGGCGGCGGCGCTTACGTTTGTGGCGAAGAAACCGGTTTGCTGGAATCCCTGGAGGGCAAGCGGGGCTGGCCCCGACTCAAACCGCCTTTTCCCGCGATTGTGGGGCTTTTTAAGAGCCCGACCATTATTAATAATGTCGAAACATTGGCAAATGTCCCGTTAATTATGGACCGGGGCGCCGACTGGTACAAAACACTGGGTCCCAATGAAAAAAACACCGGCCCAAAATTGTATTGTGTCTCCGGGCACGTCAATCGGCCTGGGCTGTACGAATTCCCCCTTGGGATGAATTTGAAGGAATTGATTTACGAACACGCCGGCGGCGTGTACAAAGGACACAAATTGAAGGCCGTAATTCCGGGCGGTTCTTCGACCCCCGTTCTCTTGCCCGACGAGATTGACATTTCGATGGATTACGATTCTCTGATGGCGGCAGGCAGTATGTTGGGTTCCGCGGGAACCATCGTCATGGATGAAACCACCTGCATGGTGGATGCCCTGTACAATTTGGAGCGCTTTTACGCCCACGAATCCTGCGGGCAGTGCACTCCCTGTCGTGAAGGCACCATGTGGATGGTCAAATTGCTCCGACGCCTGGAAAACGGTCAAGCGACCGAAGCGGACGTAGATATTTTGGCGGACGTGGCCAACAATATCATGGGCAAAACCATTTGTCCGTTGGGAGATGCCGCTGCCATGCCTGCCCAAAGTTTTGTCAAGAAGTTTCGCGATGAGTTTCTGGAACATGCCAAACAACATAAATGCCCAATTAAGAAGGATAAGAGTATAAAGGTAACCGATGCCAACGCTTAAAATAGACGGACAGGAAATTACTGTAGAACCGGGAACAACGGTACTTCAGGCAGCAAAAAAGTTGGGGATTGACATTCCTCACTATTGCTACCATCCTGCGCTTAGCATTGCCGGTAGCTGCCGGATGTGTTTGGTCGAAATTGAAGGCCACCGAAAGCTGGAAACCTCCTGTTCCACCATTGCCGGTGATGGGATGGAAGTGCACACGGATACCCCGAAAGTAAAAGAAGCGCGTAAAAATATTCTGGAATTCCTGCTGATTAATCACCCGCTGGATTGTCCCGTATGTGACAAGGCTGGTGAGTGCTATCTTCAGGATTACGATTACCAATACGGTTCCGCCCACAGCCGCTTTCGCAAGGAGGACAAACGGGTTCGTCCCAACAAGGACCTGGGTGGCAATATTCACCACGTCCAAAATCGGTGCATTCTTTGTACGCGTTGCGTGCGTTTTTACCGAGATGTTGTGGGAGAAGAGTTGCTTTTTGTGGAAAATCGCGGCTACCACAGTGAAATTTCCGTGTTGCCGGGCAAAGAACTGAATACCAAAATGGACGGTAATATTACGGAGATTTGTCCTGTCGGGGCACTGTTGGACAAAGATTTTATGTATCAGGCACGCGTGTGGCACCTGGAACACACCAAAGGGGTTTGCCCCGGGTGTAGCGCGGGCTGTAATATCGATATTCAAAGCAAGGGCAACAAAATTTACCGCATTCGCAGCCGCGAAAATCAAGCGGTCAATCAGTACTGGATTTGTGACGACGGACGCTATTTCTTCCACAAATACGAAGAGGTAGAGCGAATTGAGGCTCCGCTCAAACGCGCAGGCGACAAATTGAATCCCACCAGTTGGGAGGAAGCCCTTTCCATTGTGCACGACCGGCTGGCACTAATTAAGAAGAGCGACGGTGCCAATTTTATTGGGGCGGTGGGCTCGGCTTTTGCCAGCAACGAAGAAAATTACTTGCTCAAAAAACTGTTTCAGGGTGAAATCGGTACCGACGCCCTGTACATTTACGCCCCCGAACCGGAGGGGGAAAATGTGACGTTCAAAAGCGGTTTTACGATTCGTGCCGATAGGTCGCCCAATCGCAAAGGGGCTGAACTTATTATTGGAAAAACAAAGGGGGATTTTTGGAAAGCCATTCAAAAGGGTGAAATCAAGGCTCTTTACGTTCTGAACGGAAACCTGAGCACGTCCCTGACTGAGGAGCAAAAAACGATTCTGAAGAAACTGGAATTTCTGGCCGTTCAGGATTTCTATTTGTCGGACTGGGCAAAATTGGCCAATGTGGTGTTGCCGGGCGGCACGGCGTTCGAGAAGGATGGTAGCTTTACCAATCACTCCGGGCGGGTGCAGCGGTTTTTCAAAGCGTTAGAACTCCCCGGTTCGGCCAAGGCGGATTGGGACATTCTGCTGCAATTGGGTAAAAAATTTAAAACCGATTGGAATCTAATTTCCGCCTCGGATGTGATGAACGATCTGGCTTCTTCCGTGAAAGCTTTTGCCGACATTTCGTACTTTAAATTGGGCGATCAGGGAATTCAAATTTCATAGGGATTGCGATGACGAACACAGGAAATGTCATTTTAGATATTGTCATTATTGTTGTAAAAATAGCCGTGATCCTTGGCGTCAATATGTTGATTTTGACCTATTTGACCCTAGCCGAGCGGCGCGTAAGTGCTTTTATGCAAGACCGCCTGGGACCCAATCGGGTGGGGCCAATGGGTTTGTTCCAGCCCTTCGCCGACGGCGTCAAATTTATTACCAAAGAAGATATTATTCCCGCTAATGCCGACAAGCTCATTTACCTCGTGGCTCCGGTGTTGGTCTTTTTCTCCGCTTTGGTAACGTATGCCGTTATTCCCGTAGGGCCGACTTTTTCCGCCTGGGGACAGCGCTTTCAGATGTCCATCGCCAATTTAAATGTGGGAATTTTGTACATTTTCGCCCTCACTTCTTTTGTGGTGTACGGGGTAGCGCTGGCGGGTTGGTCCTCGAACAGCAAATATCCCCTAATGGGTGGTTTGCGCTCTTCGGCTCAAATGATTAGCTACGAATTGAGCATGGGGCTTTCCATTATCGGCTTGCTGATGATTGTCGGTAGCCTGCGCCTCAGCGCCATTGTGGATTACCAAACGCATTTGCTTTGGGGATTTTTACCGCGGTGGCTGGTCATTTTGCAACCCCTCGGTTTTCTGATCTTTTTGGTAGCAGCTTTTGCCGAAACCAATCGACTCCCTTTCGATATGCCGGAGGCGGAACCCGAATTGGTGGGTGGTTACCACACCGAATATGGCAGCATGAAATTCGCCCTCTTTTTTATGGGTGAATATGCCGGGTTAATTACGTCGTCGGCGCTCATTACAACCCTGTTCTTTGGTGGCTGGGACTTCCCGTGGGTTAACGAAAGCGCTTTGGGGATCTGGGGAGTGCTGTTGGGTATTATTGCTTTTTCTGCCAAGGTGGGTTTTTTTCTGTTTTTTTACCTGTGGGTGCGCTGGACGGTGCCCCGGTTCCGCTTTGACCAGTTAATGAAATTAGGGTGGAAATATCTTTTGCCCCTTGCTTTGGCCAATATTCTCATAACGGCTCTTGTTATGCTGGCGCTGGTGTAAAAGGAGCCTGCAAGCTAAGGAACACGCAAAAAATAAAAGAGACGAAACAGCAGTAAAATAGATTGAGGCTGAAATGAAAGTAAAAAAAGTAAAACGCGTCACGCCCAAATTAACCATCTGGGATGCGCTTTACATACCGGCAATCCTGACGGGGTTGTCCGTTACGTTTCGCCATCTGTTTAAAAAACACATTACCCTGGAGTACCCGGACGAAAAATGGTTTCCGCCTCCCGGGCATCGCGGGGCCATTCGGCTAAACCGAGACGAATTGGGGCGCGAGAAGTGTGTGGCGTGTGAGATGTGCGCCACGGCTTGCCCTGCCCACGCCATTTCGATGCAAGGCGGAGCGGCGCCCTGGGACGATCGGGAAAAGTATCCCGTCTGGTACAAAATCGATATGCTGCGGTGTATTCTTTGCGGCATGTGTGAGGAGGCCTGTCCCGAGGATGCCATTGAATTGACCGAGATCTACGACTTTGCCGATTACACCCGTGAAAGCCTGATCTGGGACAAAGAGCGGCTTTTAAAGAATTACGATTTGACGAAAGACGGCAATTACTACAAGCGACAATTGGAAGAAAGTAAGAAAAGGTAGAGTTCACCATGGTTACTGTTTTTTTGTACCTGTTTGGATTACTGGCCATTTTGTCGGCGCTGGGCATGATTTTCCACAAAAACCCGGTTTACAGTGCCCTGTTTCTGGTGATTGCTTTTTTTAGTCTGGCAGGTATTTACGCACTCCTCGGGGCGCAATTTTTGTCGATTGTTCAGGTCATGGTGTACGCCGGCGCCATTATGGTGCTGTTCCTTTTTGTCATCATGCTGCTCAATCTCCGAAACGAGATTCGTTTACCCATCGGGCGTCCGTTTCAGGTGATTTTCGGGGTGATTTTCGGGATCCTGCTTTTGGTACAGGGTTTTCTCATTTTGAAGGCCAGTTCCGTTTCGGGTGCCTTGGGGGTTTTCCCACAATCCCGCGTGGATCAAATCGGTAGTGTGGAAGCGCTGGGTACATTGCTTTTCACCAAATATCTATTGCCGTTTGAACTGGCATCCGTGCTCTTGCTAATTGGGATGGTCGGCGCTATTCTTTTGGGCCGCAAAAAATTGCCGAACGAGGGTTGATCCCCGGTCAGTGGGGTGTCGTCTGCCGGGGCAGATAAAGAGTGGAGAAATTTTGATGATTCCGACAACAAATTTGCTTATTTTGGGAGCTGTCCTGTTTAGTATCGGTGTTATTGGAGTGCTTATCCGCCGCAATGCTATCGTTATTTTTATGTCCATTGAATTAATGTTGAATTCGGTCAATTTGACGCTGATTGTTATTGCCCGACAATTGCAATCTCTGGACGGGCAAATTTTTGTGTTTTTTATCATGACGGTTGCGGCTGCGGAAGTGGCAGTCGGCTTGGCTCTCATTATTTCGGCTTTTCGCCTGCGCTCCACCGTCCATGTGGATGACATTAACCTGCTCAAAGGGTAGAAGGGCAAGATTGGGAGGGGGGTTGTGCGGGGCAAGAAAATTGACTCAAAAGACGAGCATCGTTTTTGAATAGTTAGAGAGGGATCATTATGGCGGAATGGATTTGGTTGGTTCCCCTATTTCCATTGGTGGGTGTGATCATAAACGGCTTTTTCGGTAAATTTATCGGGAAAAAGGCGGTCGGAATTATTGCCAGCAGTATGATCGGTCTTTCGTTTGTGGTCGCCTGCTTCATTTTTGCCGATATGTTCAAATACCCGGCTGACCACCGTGTGTTTACCCAAACGCTGTATGATTGGATTGTGGCCGGTAGCTTTAAGGCTCAAATTGCTTTTTTGGTCGATCCCCTCTCCATTGTTATGATGCTCGTGGTCACCGGGGTGTCCTTTGTGATTCACGTGTATTCTATCGGGTACATGCACGGCGACCGGAGCTACAACCGGTTTTTCACCTACCTGAATTTATTTGTTTTTTCCATGTTGCTTCTCATTACAGCCGACAATTTTTTAATGATGTTTGTCGGTTGGGAAGGTGTGGGGCTTTGTTCGTATCTGCTCATCGGATTCTGGTTTGAAGACAATTACAACGCCTACGCTGGCCGGAAAGCCTTTGTCGTTAACCGAATTGGCGATTTTGGGTTTCTGTTAGGCATTTTCTTTCTGTTTATCACCTTTCACACATTGAATTTTCAGCAGGTTTTTTCAATGGCCGCGGCGAAATACGCCATTGGCGCTCCGATCATCACACTCATTACGTCACTGCTTTTTGTTGGAGCGATGGGAAAATCGGCGCAAATTCCCCTGTACGTCTGGTTGCCGGACGCCATGGCAGGACCCACGCCCGTCTCGGCTCTCATTCACGCAGCCACGATGGTAACGGCGGGGGTGTACATGGTGGCGAGAGCGAATGTCTTGTACACACTGGCGCCCATTTCGATGGCTCTGGTAGCGGTCATCGGCGTAACCACGGCTTTCTTCGCCGCCACCATTGGCATGACCCAGTTTGATATCAAGCGCGTTCTGGCCTATTCGACCATTAGCCAGCTGGGCTACATGTTTGTCGGTGTAGGTGTGGGGGCTTTTGCCGCCGGAATTTTTCATTTGATGACCCACGCCTTTTTCAAAGCCCTGCTTTTTATGGGAGCCGGCAGCGTCATGCACGCCATGTCCAACAATACGGATATGCGCATTATGGGGGGATTAAAAAAACACATGCCGATTACCTATTGGACTTTTCTCATTGCAACGCTGGCCATCTCCGGCATCCCCGGCTTCTCCGGTTTTTTCTCCAAGGATGAAATCCTGTGGCAATCTTTTTCCAGCCCCTACGGGAATTTCTGGATTTGGTTGGTAGGGGCGGTCACGGCTGGGCTGACCGCTTTTTACATGTTTCGCGCCGTGTACATGACGTTTCACGGGGAATTGCGAGCCAAAAAAGAAATCGCCGAGCACGTCCACGAATCTCCCTCGGTAATGACGATCCCCCTTATGATTTTGGGCTTTTTGGCACTGGTGGGTGGCTACGTAGGCATCCCCAAAATTTTAGGCGGCAACAATGGATTTGAGCATTTTCTGGATCCGGTATTTGAAAAAAGCTTCGAAATCCGCCACGCTGCCGGATTTGTTTCCCGTGTTCCGGAACAGGCTGCCCACAGTCTGGAGCTCTCTCTTATGACCATTACATTTGTGATTGTTCTCATCGGCATCGGTTTTGCTTATTTAATGTATCTGAAAAAGCCGGAATTGCCGAAAGTAGTCGCCGAGAAAATCAAATATGTGTATGAATTGGTTTACAACAAATATTATGTAGATGAAATTTACGAGACGCTCATTGTCAATCCGATAGCAGCCATTTCCGACAGTTTCCTTTGGAAATTTGTAGATGTGAAAATTATTGACGGGGTTGTAAACGGTACGGGGAATTTTTTCCGCGGGTCAGGGCGCGTGGTTCGCAAGTGGCAAACCGGTTTTGTCCAAAATTACGCCCTGTCCTTTGTAGTTGGCGTGGTTATTTTGGTATTTTATCTCTTGTTTTATTAAGGCCTAAACAACATGTGCAAATTCTGATTTTTCAGCGGAGTTGAACCGATGATAGAATTTATTCACAATCACATTTTAACCACCATTACCTTTCTCCCGCTTTTCGGGGCGGTTTTTCTCTTATTTGTCTCACGAGAGAAGGAAAATTTTGCGCGTTATTTCACCCTCATTTGGACGACGCTTATTTTTCTCATTTCGCTTCCCATTTGGTTGGGATTTGATTCCTCAACTGCCGCCTACCAATTTCAGGAGAAAGTAAGTTGGATTCCTTCGCTGGGCATTCATTACCACCTCGGTGTGGACGGCATTAGTTTGTTCATGGTAATTCTGACCACTTTTTTAATGCCGATTGTCATTCTCTCCTCCTGGACGTATATTCAAAAACGCGTCAAAGAATACATGATTGTGTTTCTGATGCTCGAAACCGGTATGTTGGGCGTATTCCTTTCACTGGACTTGGTTTTGTTTTACATGTTCTGGGAGGGAATGTTGATCCCGATGTATTTCATCATCGGGGTGTGGGGAGGCCCGCGCCGCATCTACGCGGCCCTCAAATTCTTTTTGTACACCATGTTCGGCGGTGTCCTCATGTTGGTGGCCATTATTACTCTTTATTTTCTCCATTACCACGTCACAGGCACGTACAGTTTCGATCTGCTTGACATTCAGTCCGTGCTGATTCCCGTTCGGACGCAGTTTTGGCTGTTTTTGGCTTTTGCTCTGGCTTTTGCGATTAAAGTGCCCATGTTTCCATTTCACACGTGGTTGCCCGATGCCCACGTGGAAGCCCCCACCGGCGGCAGTGTCATTCTGGCCGGGGTTCTGCTGAAAATGGGCACGTACGGTTTTCTGCGATTTTGCCTGCCCCTTTTTCCCAATGTGAGTGTGGAATTTGTGGGTTTAATCTCGGTTCTGGCGGTTATCGGCATTTTGTACGGCGCTCTGGTTTCCATGGTACAACCCGATCTGAAAAAATTGGTGGCGTACTCCAGCGTCAGCCATTTGGGATTTGTCATGTTGGGTATTTTCGCCATGACGGTTGAGGGCTTGCAGGGCGGTCTGATTCAAATGCTCAACCACGGACTTTCCACAGGGGCTTTGTTTTTGATTGTGGGGATGATTTACGAACGTCGGCACACCCGGCTAATCGCAGATTTCGGCGGGCTGGCCAAACAACTGCCGATTTTCGCGACGTTTTTCGGAATTGTAACCCTTTCGTCCATTGGGCTGCCCGGTTTGAACGGTTTTGTGGGTGAATTCCTGATTCTTTTGGGCACCTTTGAGGCGCATAAAATTTACGCTATTTTCGCCGCTTCCGGTGTTATCTTTGCGGCGGTGTACATGCTCTGGATGTTCCATCGGGTTAATTTCGGCCCGCTTGACAAAGAGGAAAACAAAGCCCTAAAAGATTTAAATCTCCGCGAAATTGTCGTGTTAGTACCCATCGTGTTGGTGATTTTCTGGATCGGCCTGTACCCGAAATATTTCCTCTCCAAATCGGAAAAATCGGTGGAGAATTTGCTGAAAACGCGGCAGACTCGTCAGGAAAAGATCACGCTCATGGAGAGGCAAACAATGCCCCGTTGGGTGGTTGACAAATCCCTTGAGAAATAAGAAGGCAAACGTGAATTGAACCAATTCATTGTGCGAATGAAGGAGACAGGATGGATTTCAGTATTCCTCAAATAGATTTTGCTGCCATTGCCCCGGCATTAACCGTAATGATTACGGCAACTGTTTTGTTGCTCGTTGGCTTGATTTTTCACAAAGCTCGGCGAGAGCTTTTGGCCGTTTTGTCGATTGTCGGACTCATTGTGGCTCTGCTGCAATTGGGGTCGCTTTGGGGAAGCCGTCTCACAGGTTTTGGCGGCATGGTGAGTGATGACAATTTTGCTCTGGCCTTTCAATTGATTTTTATCATGGGAGCTTTTCTGGCCGTTCTGATTTCGCTGAATCGCGTGGAGGCCGACTACGTCAGTTACGGTGATTTTTACGCCTTGCTCCTTTTTGCACTCTCCGGAATGATGGTCATGGTGCAGGGGGTGAATTTCCTCATCGTTTTTCTTGGATTGGAAATCTTTTCAATCAGCCTGTACATTCTTTCCGGATTTAAGAAAATGCGAGCCGATTCCGTTGAGGCAGCCCTCAAATATTTTTTGCTCGGGGCTTTTTCAACCGGATTTTTTCTGTACGGGATTGCCCTTTTGTACGGCGCGACCGGTCATTTTACTTTCAAGGCTCTGGGAGAGTTTGCACAGATTCACGGGTTTGGCAGCATTCTTTTTGTGGCGGGATTAATCCTTTTTCTGATTGGCCTTTCGTTTAAAGCGGCTTTGGTACCGTTTCACCAATGGACCCCCGACGTCTACCAGGGGGCACCTACGCCTATTACC
Source organism: uncultured Deferribacteres bacterium (assembly GCA_964579725.1). Classification (GTDB taxonomy): domain Bacteria; phylum Zhuqueibacterota; class JdFR-76; order JdFR-76; family BMS3Abin05; genus CAZOHG01. The sequence continues at coordinate 28,102 of CAZOHG010000005.1, read as the reverse complement.
GCTTTTATGTCAGTGGGAGCCAAAGGGGCTGCTTTTGCCGTTCTGATCCGCCTCTTGGAGGCCATTGCCCCTTTTCACAACCACGAATGGGTGGTGGCCATTTGGGTTCTGGCGTTTTTGACCATGACCGTCGGAAATGTGACCGCATTGGTGCAAACGAATATTAAACGAATGTTGGCGTATTCCAGCATTGCCCACGCAGGCTACCTTTTAGTGGGCATTTTAGCGGGAAGTGCCATGGGGCACTCGGCGGTTTTGTACTACCTGTTGGCGTACACCTTTATGAATATCGGCGCCTTTGGCGTGGTTTCCTATTTGGGGGCGTCCAATCGAGTGGAGAATTTGCGGATTTCGAGCTACCGCGGCATTGGGTACAAATATCCCTTTGCGGCACTGGCCATGGCAATTTTCATGTTTTCACTGGCCGGTGTGCCGCCGACGGCCGGATTTGTGGGAAAATTTTATCTTTTTAGTGCCGCTCTGAAGGCAGGGTTCGTTTGGTTGGTTATTCTGAGCGTGTTGAATTCCGTGGTTTCGGCCTATTACTACTTGCGTGTGATTGTGGCCATGTACATGCAGGAGCCGGAAGAAGGGAAAGAGTTGCAGCTTCCCGCAATCTCGTGGGGCGTGGGTCTGGCTCTGGTCATTGCCATTGCCGGGGTGCTCTACCTTGGATTTTTCCCCTCCAGCATGATGGCTCTTTTTCAAAAAACGGTGGCGCTTATCGCCATTTTGTAGAAAAAAGCTCTGCTTTTGAAAATAGGACATATTTCAAGCGGTTCCCGAGGGTCTCTCTTTGAGAAGACCCTATTTTTTTGGTGGTAGAAATCGGGGGAAAAAGGAGTGTTCCCATGCACATTTATTTCGAAACGGCGGACTGGGGGGCAGTGGAAGCGGAAAATTTGGCTCTGTTTCTCTTCGAAGGCGAAACGGCGGATGTGTTTCCCATTGACAGAGAACTAAAGGCCTTTCTGAATCGGATTGCCATTGATTCGGATGAGTTCAAGGGGGAAGAATTGGATGTGTGGTCGATTTACCGGGAAGGGAAACCGGCGCGCCTCTTTCTCCTCGGTTTGGGCAAAAAAGAGGAATTTACCCCGGAGAAATTCCGCCGCGCCGTCGGCCGGCTGGTGGATGCTGCCCAAAAACAGCAGAGGGAAATATTCCTCGCCGTGCGCGATTTATCGGAAAACGGCTTAACGGTCGTTGACATGGTGCAGGCGGCGGTGGAAAGTGTCGATCTGGCGCTTTACCGGTTCGATTACTATCGAACCAGGGAAAAAGAAATGTCTCCCCCTCGTTTGGAAAGCCTGGTCTTTTGGTGTCCGCGGGGTGAAGAAAAGGCGCTTAGAGCCGCCGGGCGAAAGGGAATTCAAATAGCCGAGGCGGCGAACCTGGCACGAGACCTGGCCAATCACCCTGCAAACGTGGTCACGCCTACCAAATTAGCGGCCAAAGCCAAAGAAATGGAAACGGAGCTTGGGATTGAAACCCGAATTTATTCGCGGCGACAAATGCAAACCATGGGAATGGGAGCCCTGCTGGCCGTGGCCAGCGGGAGTCGGGAAGAGCCCAAATTGATTGTTCTGGAATACGGAAAAAAACACTCGAAAAACGGAACCGTAGCCCTTGTGGGAAAGGGAGTGACGTTCGATAGCGGCGGAATTTCAATTAAACCCAGCAAAAACATGGACGAAATGAAATACGACATGGCCGGTGGGGCGGCGGTTTTCGGTCTTCTCTGGGCCGCAGCCCGATTGGAAATTCCCCTTCACATTGTGGGTGTGGTGCCCGCCACCGAAAATCTGCCCGGGGGCGGAGCTTACAAACCAGGAGATGTTGTAACAAGCTTTTCGGGTCAGACCATTGAGGTGCTCAATACGGATGCGGAGGGGCGTCTCATTTTGGCAGATGCCCTGACGTTTGCGCAAAAGGAATTTCACCCCGAACTGCTGATTGATTTAGCCACGTTGACCGGTGCCGCTGTGGTTGCTCTGGGGCACGCCGGCGCAGCCGTTATGGGCAACGCAGACGAGATGATTCAAAAGGTTCAGGAAAGCGCTGTGCGGACGGGTGAAAAGGTGTGGCCCATTCCTTTGTGGGAAGAGTACCACGATCAATTAAAAAGCTCTGTGGCCGATATGAAAAATATCGGAGGTGGGCCTGGCGGACTGCCGGTGGCGGGCGCTTTTCTGGAAAATTTTATTGAAAAGGTCAAATGGGTTCACATAGACATTGCCGGCGTGGCCTGGTCCACCGAAAAAAGACCCTATTTATCGAAGGGTGCCACCGGATTCGGGGTTCGGTTACTGGCGGATTTCCTCCAAAAAATGGCGGAAAAACAGTAAAAGGGGGAAACAACTGTGAAAATTTGCCGTTAACAAACTAAAAGGCGTCTCCGATTGTTCCGGGGAAATCGGAAAAAAGGCTTGCATTGGCAGGCAAATTTTATTAAATTAACATACTTTGGGAGAAATGACATAATTTTTTTAAACACTGAAACTTAGAGATATTTTGGAGCGGGAAGTTACGTCGGAATGTTTGAAGATCTCACCCGAAAATTAGACGGCGTTCTCAAGAAAATCAAGGGAAGGGGGAAACTGACCGAGAAAAACATCGCCGATGCCCTGCGCGAAGTCCGGCAAGTTTTGCTGGAAGCGGACGTCAATTACAAAGTGGCGAAAAGCTTTATTCAGTCCGTTCAGGAAAAAGCGGTCGGTCAGGAGGTCCTCAAAAGCATTACGCCGGGCCAGCAGGTGGTTAAGATCATTTATGATGAACTAACGCGCCTCATGGGTCAGTCGGCGGTGTCACTGAAATTCGCCAACATTCCGCCCACAGTTTTTATGATTGCGGGGCTTCAGGGATCAGGGAAAACCACCTTTACAGGGAAACTGGCGCTTCGCCTTCGAGGGCAGAAACACCGCCCGCTAATGGTTGCGGCGGACATTTACAGGCCTGCCGCGGTGGATCAGCTTAAAAAAATCGGGAGCCAGTTGGACATCCCCGTTTTTTTTGAGGAAAACAAAAATCCCCTGCAAATTACCGCCGATTCCATCGACTACGCGCGAAAAAACGGGTTCGACGTGGTCATTTTTGACACCGCCGGACGTCTGCACGTGGATGAAAAAATGATGGAAGAACTGGCGGAGATCAAGCGGAAAACCAAACCGCACAACATTCTGTTTGTGGCGGACGGAATGACGGGGCAAGATGCCGTAAAAGCAGCCACCGAATTCCACAACTGGCTGGATTTTGACGGGGTGGTTCTGACGAAAATGGACGGCGACGCCCGCGGCGGTGCGGCTCTTTCCATTAAGGCAGTCACCGGGAAACCGATTGTCTTTGTGGGCGTTGGCGAAAAATTCAACGCCCTGGAGCCATTTTACCCCGATCGGATGGCGTCGCGCATTTTGGGGATGGGCGATGTGGTGTCGCTGGTGGAAAAAGCGCAAATTGCAGCCGACGAAGAAGAAACGCGGCGAATGGAAGAAGCCATCCGCAAAAAGCGTTTGACATTCGACGATTTTTTGCACCAGCTTCAACAAATTAAAAAAATGGGGCCTCTGGAACAAATCATTGGCATGATTCCCGGTTTAAGTGCCTCACCCCTGGCCAAAGCCGGCGTGGACGAAAAGGCGCTGGTGAAGGTGGAAGCGATTATTCATTCGATGACCAAAGAAGAGCGGCGAAATCCGAAAATCCTCAATGGAAGCCGGAAGCGCCGCATTGCGCGCGGAAGCGGTACCACCGTGCAAGATGTAAATCGTCTTCTCAGTCAATTTAACGAAATGCAGAAGCTCATGCGTCGCTTTTCCAAAAAAGGCGGTCGACGGAGTATGGCACGCATGTTGGGCGGAAATTTTCCATTTTGAAAATGTGCCCCGTTGGAGCGGTCTTCTGGCGTTGGGGAAGGCGCAAGAGAGCCTTGTGACGAGGAAATTTTGTCGTCTCTAAAACGGGTCAAAAAATAAGAGCGGTTCAGATATTTAAAATCACACTTTACGGATAAAAAATAGGAATCAAAAAGGAGGATGTTTTGGCAGTTCGATTGCGTTTAACACGAATGGGACGGAAAAAGAGGCCCTTTTACCGTGTGGTTGCTGTGGATAATCGGAAGAGACGGGACGGAGCCTACTTGGAAAATCTGGGACACTACAACCCGCTTTCCGATCCCATCGAATTGAAACTGAATGAAGAACGAATTCTGTACTGGTTGAACGTTGGGGCGCAACCTTCGGACACAGTGCGCAGTTTGCTGCGTCAGGAAGGAATTCTTTTTAAATGGGATTTAATGAAAAAGGGGTTTGACGAAGCGCGTATTCAGGAAGAACTGAAGAAGCTCGAAGTGATTCAGTTAGAGCGGAAACGAAAGAAAGAGCAAGCTCAGGAAACAAAGGTGGCTCAGCCCGAAGCCGCGGAGGCGGAAGAAGAAAAAGCAGAAGCCGTTTCGGAAGCGGAAGCCGTTGTTGAGGAAAAGACTGAGGCAGCGGAGCCGGAAGCCGGAGCCGAAGAAGCACAGACTTCTGAAGAAGCCGAGAAAAAAGAGGAATAGGTTCGCCGCGCCTGTCGGAGTGAAGGGTCCTTTCCCAGAATCGAATTTCCCGGGAGCTTGCTGCAGATTCTATGGCGAATGAGGAGGGATAGGCATGGAAGAATTCGTCGAATTTATTGCAAAGCATCTGGTTGACAAACCCGAGGAAGTGCGCGTGACGAAAATTGACGGCGAGCAAACCATTGTGTACGAACTGCGTGTGGGGCGCGGCGATTTGGGAAAGATCATCGGTCGCCACGGCCAAACCGCGAGATGTTTTCGGACACTTTTGCACGCGGCGGCTGCCAAAGAGGGAAAACGTGCGATTCTGGAAATCCTGGAATAGAGGCCTTTGTTCTTTTAAATGATTTTGCCCGATGATTTCATTACAATCGGTGTTGTCCAAAAACCTCGAGGTCTGAAGGGAGAACTCAAAATACTGCCGACCACCGATCACCCGGAGCGATTTTCGCAAGTGGAGCGTCTGTTTTTGGTCTCGCCTGAGGGCGAGAGGCTTCGGGCAGTTGTGGCCGGGGTGCGCTATGGCCAAGGCAGTGTGTTCCTGCGCTTAAAAAATTACGAAACGCCGGAGTCGGTGGCCCGGTTTCGCGGGTGGGAAATCCGAATTCCCCGCAGCGAGGCATTGCCCCTTCAAGAGGACGAATTTTATATTTTCGATTTGATCGGGTTGGACGTCTGGACAACGGGTGGCGAATGTATTGGCACAGTGGCCGATGTTCAGGTGTTTGCAGGAAATCAGTTGCTTTGCGTAAATTCTCCCGAGAAGAAAGAATATCTCATTCCGTTTGTGCGGGAATTTGTCAAAGAAGTTTTGCTCCAGGAGGGGAGAATTGTGATTGAACCGATTGAAGGCCTGTTGGATTAAAAGCCATGCGAATCGATATTGTAACGGCCTTTCCGGATTTGGTCCAGAGCCCCCTGAATGAAAGCATTCTGAAGCGGGCACAGGAAAAGGGGTTGGTTCACATTTACATTCACGACCTGCGAGAGTTTACCACGGACAGGCATCATCAGGTCGATGATTATCCCTACGGCGGCGGCTCGGGGATGATTCTAAAGCCTGAGCCTTTTTTTCGAGCCGTGGACAAAATCCGCGAGGCATTCCCCTCGGAAAAGAGGAAAATTATTTTTATGACGCCGCAGGGGAAGCTTTTTAATCAGAAAATGGCCAATGACCTGGTGGAATGGGAACACCTGATTTTTTTGTGTGGGCATTACAAGGGGGTGGACGAGCGGGTAGTTGAAGCACTGGTGACCGATGAGATTTCAATCGGCGACTACGTGTTGACGGGAGGCGAGCTGCCAACGCTGGTGGTAATCGACGCCGTGGTGCGGCTTTTCCCCGGTGTAATCAGTGATTTTCAATCGGCCGCCACGGATTCCTTTCAGCAAGAGTTGCTGGATCATCCGCACTACACGCGCCCACAGGAATTTCGCGGATTGAAGGTGCCGGACGTCCTGATTTCCGGTCACCACGAAAAAATTCGCGCCTGGCGAGAGGAGCAATCGTTAAAACGGACAGCTTCCCGCCGGAACGATTTACTCAAAGAAAATAACAGCGAAAAATAATTCAATTTGGAGGTACAAAAACAATGGGCAAGCTTGAAGCGATTGGAGCCGACCAACTGCGCTCGGATATCCCGGAATTTGGCCCTGGCGACACCGTTGCCGTCCACGTGCGAGTGCGCGAAGGCGATAAAGAGCGCATTCAGGTTTTTCAGGGTGTCGTTTTGCAAAAACGGGGCAGCGGCATTAATCGCACGTTTACGGTGCGCAAAATTTCAAACGGAATCGGGGTGGAGCGAATTTTCCCCATTAATTCCCCCAATATCGAAAAGGTAGATTTGTTGCGGCGGGGACGTGTGCGCCGGGCGAAAATCTTCTACCTGCGCGGATTACGGGGCAAAGCTGCGAGAATTCCCGAAAAAAGATAGCAATTTCCGTTTCGGCCAATTTAAACCGCTAATCTTTTGGGTTGGCGGTTTTTTTCTGCCTCAAAAATGACCAAATGAGGAAAAAGATGTTGCTTTTCGGGGTTTCATTTCGTATATTAGGACAATAAATGTCCTAATTGTCTAAAATGAAAAGCGACCATGCAATTATCTCAAAGCACCGAATACGCCATTCACAGTTTGTTCTATTTGGCGGTCAATAATGACAGGCAAACCGTGTTGGTTTCGGAAGTCGCCAAAGCACAAAATATTTCGGAAACCTATTTGGCCAAAATTTTTCAGAGTCTGGTAAAAGCGGGATTGGTTCGGTCCTTTCGGGGAGCAAAAGGGGGGTACCATCTGGCTCGGTCCGTTGAGCAAATTACGCTGAAGGATATTGTTCAAGCAGTGGAGGGCGCCTCGCCGCTGTTTGCGTGCGATCATGATCGAATCGGGTGCGATTTTGCCATGGATTGTCTGATTTCGGCCACCATGAAAAAGGCGGAAGAAAAACTGTACGAGGTGCTGGAAGGCGTCACGCTGGCCGATTTGATCTCCAATGCGCAGAAAATGAAAGATCAAATGAAATGGCTGGAGTCCGCTCCGCGAAATCAAGAAATTCTTTAATAAATGACGGGAGAAAAGTCGATGTCAACAAAAGGGAATGTGACCAAAGAAACGGTCTTAGACGAATTAAAAAAGGTCAAATACCCGGGATTTAGTCGGGACATTGTGTCGTTTGGGGTGATTAAAGACGTCATTGTTGACGGGGGGGGCGTGACGGTGAAAATGGGAGTAATTACCAACGACGACACCACCGGCCCGGAAATCGAGAAAAATGTGCGTCAAACTCTGGAGGCTTTGCCCGGCATTCAGGATGTCAAGCTGGAAATGAATGTCCAGCGTCCCAAGGCGGCCAAAGACATTAAAAGTAAAAATACCGGCGGTAAGCAAAAATATTTGTCCAATATTTTAAATAAAATAGCCATTACCAGTGGCAAGGGAGGGGTTGGTAAATCCACCGTTGCGTTGAATTTGGCTATTGCCCTAGCCAAACGAGGGGCCAAAGTGGGCCTGTTGGATTCCGATATTTACGGGCCGAACCTGCCTCTCATGGCGGGCGTCAAAGGCACACCCGCGATGAAAAATAACAAACTGATTCCGATAGACGTGTTCGGCATTAAGCTGATGTCGTTGGGCTTTTTGCTTCCCGAAGATACACCGGTCATCTGGCGCGGGCCACTGGTGGCCAAAGCCGTGGAACAGCTCTTGCGGGATGTGGAATGGGGCGAACTGGACTTTTTTATCATTGACATGCCCCCGGGAACCGGTGACGTGCAGCTCAGTATTGCCCAGCTTCTCGATCTTTCCGGTGCCATTATTGTTACCACCCCTCAGGACGTGGCGCTTCAGGATGCCGTGAAGGGTGTGATCATGTACCAAAAAGTGGAGGTGCCGGTTGTGGGCATTATTGAAAACATGAGCTACTTCGTGTGTCCGCACTGCGGCCAGCGTACGGATATTTTCAGCCACGGTGGTGGGGAACGCGAAAGCAAGCGATTGGGCGTTCCCTTTTTGGGTGAAGTTCCCCTGGATGTGGAAATACGCGTAGGAGGCGATGTGGGGCAGCCGATTGTGGAGGCCCGCCCCGATTCCCCCAATAGCAAAGCCTTTTTGGAATTGGCCGATCGGGTCTTGGAAGGCGCTGTTCAGGAGGAACCCTCGGGTGTGAAGATTAATCTTTGAGAAAATGAATTCGAAAGCCGATTGAAATGGGAGCTAAAGTTTTTGTCGATTTTGCCGATAAAATAAAGATAACCCAAAAACGAAACATTCGGCGAAATAGGGCGTAAACAGTAGGTACGCTTGTATTTGAGGGGATTTTTCAAAGAAGAAGTCCGAATGATCGAGTTAAAAGGTAGAGCGAATGATTGATGAAAAACAAGTGTGGGACCAATTGCGGAATTGCTACGACCCCGAAATTCCGATAAACGTGGTGGACTTGGGGTTGATTTATGATGTAAAAATCGAAGACGATGTGGTTCGAATTAAAATGACCCTGACGGCTCCCGGTTGCCCGATGGCGTCTTTTTTGGGCGATGATGTGCGAACGAAGGTTTTGGCGGTGGACAATGTAAAAGATGTGATCGTGGATATTGTTTGGGACCCGCCCTGGAATCCGTCAATGATGAGCCCCGAAGCCAAGGCCAAATTGGGTTTTGAGGATTGAGCGGGAGGTGATCTTCGGTGCCTGAGAGGGTAAAAGCGGTGGCCATGGTTTCCGGCGGGCTGGACAGCACGCTGGCCGTTCAACTCATGGTCAATCAGGGTATTCAGGTTTTTGGAATCACCTTTACCACCGGCTTTTGCTACGCGGACCCGCGGCGGCCCGAAAAACGCGGTCAAAAAGATCAGCGGGAGAAAAACGAAGCCCTTCGAGCGGGTCGGCAAACACAAACACCTGTTGAATTTCGGGATATTTCCGAAGAGTACATTAAGTCCGTGCTCATTCATCCGAAACATGGCTACGGCTCCGCCATTAATCCGTGCATTGATTGTCGGATTTTTATGTTGAAAAAAGCTCACTTGTACATGCAAGAAATAGGTGCCCAGTTCATTGTCACCGGAGAAGTATTGGCGCAGCGTCCCATGACGCAGCATTTTAAAACGCTCCGCTTGATTGAAAAAGAGGCCGGTTTGGAAGGACTGATCGTCCGACCGCTTTCGGGTAAGCTGTTGCCACCGACGATTCCCGAAAAGGAAGGCTGGATTGACCGAGAGAAGTTAGAAGCTATTTCCGGACGCTCCCGACACCGACAAATGGCGTTGGCCAAAGAATTGGGCATTAACGAGTACCCTCAACCAGCCGGCGGTTGTTGTTATTTGACGGATCAAAATTACGCCCGGCGCCTCAGGGATTTGTTCCGGTATCGAGACAAAGAGAGCCTGACGCTCAATGACATGCTTTTGTTAAAAGCAGGCCGCCATTTTCGGGTGTCCCCGACCTTAAAAGTGATCGTGGGACGAGACGAATTGGAGAATAATTTTCTCCAGAATTTTAGTCCCGGACGTTGGGTTTTTGAAGCCGTAGACGTCAGCGGCCCTTTGGTTTTGGCCGAGGGCGACGTCAGCGAGACCGATATTCCTGTAGTGGCTGCCATTACAGCTCGATACTCGGACGGCAAAAATTGGCCGAAAGTTGAGGTAACATACCGAAAAGACGATTTTTCGGGGAAAATTGCCGTGGAACCCATAAAAAATGGAACTCTTGACGCCTGGCGGTTGTAAAAGTAAATGATTTGGGAGCAAAAAAGTCGTATTCGTTTTAACTAATAGAGAAAACAGAGTATTAGAAAAAATATAGGACGCACGATGAAAAGAGATCCGAAATACCGTTACACGTACAAAGCCTCTTTGGCTAATTATTTACAGGACATTCAAAAAGTACCCCTGTTGACGCCCGACGAAGAGATCGAATTGGCCGAGCGGGTGCGCGAAGGGGATGAAGAGGCTCTGAATCGTTTGGTGGAATCCAACCTGCGGTTTGTGGTTTCCATTGCCAAAGAATACCAGAACAGAGGACTGCCCTTAGAAGACCTGATTAACGAAGGCAATATTGGCCTGATTAAGGCCGCCCGAAAATTTGACTCCACTCGCGGGTTCCGCTTTATTTCCTACGCCGTTTGGTGGGTGCGTCAGGCCATTATGGAAGCCATTGTGAACCAGTCCAAAATGGTTCGCTTGCCTTTCAACAAAGTGTGGGATGTTTTTAAGGTGGAAAAAACCTTCAATGAATTGCGGAACGATTTAGGCCGTGACCCCAGTCTGGAAGAAGTGGCCGTGGCTTTGGGTATTTCCCATTCGGATTTGTCCAGCATCATGCGAAACTTTGGGCGTGATCTTTCATTGGACGAGATGATCGGTGACGACATCGATTCCACACTCATGGACTTTATTCCGAACGAACAATCGCCGGCTCCGGATGAGAATCTTCAGACCGAATCCCTTCATGTGGAAGTCAGCCGTGTCCTCAATTCTCTTCCCAAGCGCGAGGGAGAAATTTTACGGCTGTATTTTGGGATCGGTGAGGAACGCCCGCTGACGTTGAGTGAAATCGGAGAACGGCTGGGACTGAGCCGGGAGCGGGTTCGTCAAATCAAAGAAATGGCACTCATTAAGCTGCGACGGACGTCCAAGGGAAAGGCTCTGAAGCAGTTTCTGGGATAAAAATATGGGGAATCACAAAAAAGGCCGGGCAATTTGTCCGGCCTTTTTGGTTCGGTCTATTTTCAAAAATGTGCTTCTAAACCTGGTCGGAGGCCAATTTCGAGCCGAAGGCTTCCGGCAGTTTGGGGAGCTTAAGCGATTCGTTTTTCTTGAGAATTTTTCTGAAATGGTATCCGTAAATCCACTGCGTAACGGCCACCGGGATTAATTTCGGATTTTTCAGAAAACTCCACCCTAAAATCTTCCAAAAATAGCGCCGCGACTGGCATTTAATCCCCAAAACCCAGAAAGAGCGCAGCAATGCCTTCACGTAGAAAAAGTGAAAGGTCAAATGATCAATTTTGGGAAGCTTGTACGTGTTCAAATAAGTCTTCAATCGGTCGTAATATTCCCGTGGGGAATAAATGGTTTCCAATACGTGCTTGTAGCCTGCAATCAGCTTGTCAAAGTTGATTTTGGGGATAAAATTCGTCGAAAAATCCAAATTGTCGCCAGAAATATCGCCGATTAGGCGGTGCTCGCTTTTGAGTCGCAGATAAAGCGGGGTCCCTCTGGGTGCGTTCAGGAGTCCGACCATGGCTGTCAAAATACCGCTTTTTTGGATGAAATTAATCTGGTCGTCGAAAATAGTGGGCGGATCACTGTCAAAGCCCACGATAAATCCGCCCTGTACCTCCATTCCTGCTGCCTGAAGCTTTTTAATAGCGGCCACCAAATCGAGATTGGCGTTCTGGAGTTTGTGAGCTTCCTTTAAGCTTTCGGGATTAGGCGTTTCGATTCCCACAAAGACCTTGCGGAATCCGGCGTCAATCATGAGCTGAAGAAGTTCATCGTCTTTGGCCAGATTGATCGAAACCTCCGTGTTCAACGTAAAGGGGCGGTTGCGGTAGATCATCCAATCCCGAATGGCCGGCAAAATTTCTTCCTTTAGCTTTTTCTTATTCCCGATAAAATTGTCGTCCACGAAAAACACAGCGTCGCGCCAACCCAATTGGTACAGCAAATCCAGCTCGCGAATCACCTGTTCTTTGGTTTTGGTGCGAGGGCGGTGCCCGAAAAGAACCACGATGTCACAAAAATCGCAATTGTACGGACAGCCGCGGGAATACTGAATCGCCATGGTCGCGTAGTTTTTGAATTTAATCAGACTCCACATGGGAGGAGGTGTTAGCGAAAGGTCCGGGTGTTGGCGGGAACGGTACAAATGCTTGGGCTCGCCCTTTTTCAAATCATCCAAAAATTGTGGGAATGTGACCTCTCCCTCATCCAAAACGAGATGATCGACGTACTCGTAATTGTCCGGTTCTTCCGTGAAAAGGGGGCCTCCGGCCACAACCTTTTTCCCCAGCGCTTGAGCGCGGGCAATCATTTCTTCGGTGGACACCCGCTGAATCACCATGGCACTAATGAAAACCATGTCTGCCCAGGCCAGATCGGAATCCTTGAGTGAAGACACATTTAGGTCAATGAGTTTCTTGTTCCAGTCGGCTGGCATCATTGAAGCGATTGTTAAAAGACCCAGCGGGGGAATCGCCGCCTTTTTGGAGATAAATTTCAGAGCGTGTTTGAAGCTCCAAAAGGTTTCTGGGTATTGCGGGTAGATGAGCAAAGCATTCATCGCGAACATCCTTTATTTTTTAGGTTAAAAGATACCTTTAGTTTGGGCGAAATGCAAGGGAAAAAGTGTATTTTGTCCGAGTACCGAAATTTCTTTCTTGTAAACCCAGGCAATTTTTCATAAATTTAGACAGATTAAATTCGGAATGGTTCCGCCCAATTGGGCCACTGAAAATAGTGGTGCAGATGTTTGGGAATTGACACGGGGCGATTCGGAAGCGCGTTGGTTTTTCTTTTTTAACCCGCTATTGGTTGCCTTGACTCAGTGGAGGATTGTAAAGGTTTTCTTTACCTCAGCCGAAAAGAAAAAGGGGCTGAGCGGACTGTTTTTTAATCAGGCTAATAGGAATTAGGGAACGGGAGGCGACACATGGACGGCGCCCAGATGGAAAGAAAACCCTTCGCCGTAAAGGACTGCGCACTGATTGCCATTGCCACGGGACACAAGGCGCAAAATCTTCGCGAGCTACGGGACCGGCTGGAAACCATCGACCCCGGCAGCATTTACTACCATTTTTGGGGGGGAAGGCTGCGCCCCGGTTTCGATGACCCCGAATACAACAATGATTTTGCCTCCTGGGCCCGCCATGCTCTGCACGACGGCAAAATGGCAGAGCGCCTGGGTGCCATCGATCCCCGTGAATTTGAAACCTTAGAAGAACTGCGTCAGGAATTGATTGAAGTCATTGAGGAACGTCTGGACGAAACCGAAATGGTTCCCTGGGCCCACCGAGAACAACAATTCAATTTTCTCACCTCACAGATTGTGGTCTTCAGCACCAACCGGCAATTGACCCGGCCTCAGGAATTGGTCAAAGCGATCCCGCAGATGTCGGTGGGCAGTATTTTTTACCATTTTATTGATGCCATGCGGCGCACGCCGGACAAAGTGGACGATTTCCGAGAATGGCTTTCGGGCTTTGACGGGGAGTACGCCGAACTTTGTGCCAAAATCGCCAACCTCGACCCCTACTTTTTAACGCTCACACAGTTGCGTACCGAATTAGCCAAAATTTTCTCCACATATTTTGCGGGGGAGGTAAAATGAAAGTAAGACTCTCACAATACGCGAAAGTTACCGGAGATACCGTCATAGAACAGCTTTTGCAATTGGCGGAGCCCCTAAAAGGGAAAAAGGTCGTCCACGTGAACTCGACACGAGTAGGGGGCGGTGTGGCTGAGATTTTAAATAAATTAGTACCTATGATGCGCGATTTGGGCATCGACGCCCGTTGGGAAGTCATTAAGGGAACGGAACCCTTTTTTCGAGCGACCAAAAGCTTTCACAATGGATTACAGGGCAATCCGGTGGAAATCCCGGAATCCATGATTCAGACCTACGAAGAGGTGAACGCTCAAAACGCGAAAAAACTTTGCCCGTTGTTGGAAGAAGCGGATATTGTTTTTATTCACGATCCCCAGCCTGCGCCCCTTTTTCAACTGTGTGCAAATAAAAAGGGGGTTTGGGTGTGGCGCTGTCATATTGACGTCAGCAAGCCGTACCGCCCCGTTTGGAAATATTTGCGGCATTTTGTCAAGGACTATCATGCCAGCATTTTCTCACTGGCCGATTTTGCCCAGTCACTGCCTCATCCCCAATATCTCATTGCTCCCAGCATTGACCCTCTCAGTGAGAAAAATATGGAACTTCCCCGCGAGGAAATTGACGCGGTTTGCGAGCGCTTTGAAATCGATTGTCATCGACCCCTTATTGTGCAGGTCTCTCGATTCGACCGCTTTAAAGACCCCGTAGGCGTTATTCGTTCTTTTCGCCTGGCGCGCAAATTTGTGCCGGATCTTCAATTGGTATTGGCTGGCGGCGAAGCCACTGACGACCCCGAAGGGCAAATTGTTCTGAATGAGGTGTACGCGGCTGCCAATGATGACCCGGACATTCACATTTTGCTGTTGCCCTCCGATGCCCACCGCACGATTAACGCTCTGCAGCGTGCCGCGGACATTATTTTGCAAAAATCCACAAAGGAAGGTTTTGGCCTCACGGTGACCGAGGGTTTGTGGAAGGGAAAGCCCGTCATCGGCGGAAATGTGGGAGGCATTCGCTTGCAGGTCGTCAACCACCACACGGGGTTCTTGGTAGACACGCCCGAGGGTGCAGCGCTGCGGATTCGGTATTTATTTTACAATCGAGATCACAGAATGGAAATGGGCAAAAAAGCCCACTGTTTTGTGCTTGAAAATTATCTGATTACCCGCCATTTGCGGGAATATTTGACGCTTATGATTGATGTGCTTCAGGGCTACCGGGAACGCATTGATTTAAGATAATCGGCATTTCAGGGGCCCTAAACACATCTGCAATAAAAACTTGGGAAGAAGCTATGCAAACGCTCTGGAACCGAAGCCGATGGGCCGTCCCCTTACTTCTTTTAATCCTTGTGGCGCTTATCGGGGGGTGTTCCGAAAATCGACACGCCAATCGAATTGTTTTTGCTGCTGCTCTTTTGCCTTCCGAACAGAGTGAATACACCGACATTCTCCGTTCGTTTACTCGAAAAACCGGCATTCAAGTGGAACTGGTTGCCCAACAATACGACCAAATTCGCATGAGCTTGGAAGCTGAAGCGCAAGCGCGGCGCGGTCAATTGGATTTGGTCGAACTGGATGTCTATATGCTGCCACTTTTGCAAAAAAGGATGCGTCCTCTTGACTCGCTTCTGACCTTTTCCGACTCTCTCCGAATTCGCGTCCCCAAAGACGCCTGGCAAGCGGGAGTACTTGGCTCTCCGGCGCATCTCTCTTTTGTCCCCCACCGGCTTAATTGGGAAGCACTGATTTACAACGCCCGCCTTTTGGGAAGTCCTCCCCGTACCTGGGACGCCTTGCTGCGCGTTGCGAAAGCCCACCCGGGAGCCGTGGGACTAAAAGCCGCCCGCTACGAGGGGCTGGTGTGTGATCTTTTCCCCTTTGTCTGGCAGGCCGGTGGAGACGTGCTGCACCCGAATACACCACAGGTTTTGGCAGCGGTTCAATTTCTCCGAAAATTGGCTCCCTATTTGAATCCTTTTGTTCGTTCTTACAAAGAAAACAATATTTTACAAGCTCAGGAACAGGAGGAAATTGTCCTTCACCCGAATTGGCCCTTTGCCGTACCATTACTGCGTCAAAAGGGCTTGCTTCCGGAAACAATGCGCACCGCACCCCTACCCAGTGGGCCTGCGGGCCCCGCTACGGTGTTGGGGGGCGGTTACCTCGGCGTGCCGCGGACGGCACCGCACCCCAAACGCGCGGCCAAATTGCTTCGATTCCTGACCGGCCGTTTCGCTCAGCGCGCTTTTGTCCGGCGACTGGGCTGGTTTCCCATACGAGAGGATGCCTGGTCCGCCATGACGCAGAAAGACCAACGGGATTTCTCCGGCTTTTTGGCCATGCGCCGGTACGTCCGGGCGCGTCCCTCTCTGCTCAGCTACCCGGAAATCAGCCGAATTTGGCAGGACGGTTTTTACCGAATGATTTTCGGGAAACAAGACCCCGGACGCATTCTTCCGCAAATGCAGCGTCAAATCGATGCCCTTGTCACCAAAGGCAAACCATGACTTACCCAAAAAGGCAAAAAATTACCTACACCCTTTTTGCTTTACCCGCGCTTCTTTTTCTTGCGTTTCAACTGGTTCCCCTGTGGGTAGCGGCTCGATCGGCTTTTGTGGATGCCGCAGGACACGTTACGGATGCACACGTGATTCGCGTTTGGGCCGATCCCCTCTTCAGAACAGCCCTCCGAAACAACGTACTGATTCCCATTGCCAGTGTGGCGTTTGAAACGCTGATCGGCGTGGCTATGGCTCTTTGGTTCAATACGCTGCACCGCGGGAAAACCTTCTGGCGAACGATTGCTATTGTGCCCTTCGCCGTTCCGGAAATTGTGTACTTGCTGACCATGAAATTGCTTTTCCGGGATCACGGCTATTTTAACAGCCTCCTGTTTTCGGCAATGGGACTTCATCCGGTACACTGGTTTCAACCCGGCTCCGTGTTGTTGCCGTTCATGATTATTGTGATTGACGCCTGGCGTGTGACACCTCTAATTTTTCTAATTGTGTTGGTGGCTTTGGAACAGCTTCCCGAAAGTTTCGTGGATGCCGCCCGCGTGGATGGCGCCAGTTTTGGGCAAATTGCCCGATTTATTCAAATTCCTCTCATTATCCCCGCCTTGTTCATTGCAGTGGCACTCCGGGCGGTGGACGCTTTTCAAATTTTCGCAACCCCTCTTATTTTGACGGGTGTGGAAGGGTTCCCTGTTTTGACGTCTGTTGCGTACCATTACCAAATGGAGGCCAGTGACCCTGCCGCCGCCAATGTGGCGGCGCTCAGTTTGGCTCTTTTTCTTTTTGCGGTACTGGCGGGAACCTTTTGGCTGTTGAAACGGAGAAAAAGGGGCGAGGCGGCGGAATGAAAAAGGGACACAAATGGGCTATTTTTTTCACAGCGGTCGGTCTTCTTGTCCTTTTTTTGGTCAATGTGTTCCCGATTTTTCTTCTGCTTCGACAGGCATTGACTCCCGAAAGTGAATCCGTTGGCTGGCCACTTCCCCTGTTTCCCAGACATGTGTCGCTGGTCAATTTTTATCGCCTGTGGCACAGCCAGACGCTGGGTTCCCACATTTTGCTGAGCGGCTGGGTGGCTTTGTGGGTCACCATTTTGTCCTTAATTTTGGGGTTTCCGGCAGGCTGGGGGGCCGCGCGTGCGCGGTCATTGGGCGATTTTTCGGTGCGGGCCGGTTTGTTTAGTCGCATTCTTCCTCACATCACGCTGGCCATTCCTCTGACGGCTTTGCTCATTCCGTTGGGACTGTACAACCACCCACAGGGGTGGGGGCTTGTCCTTGCTCATTTGACAATGGGCGTCCCCATTGCGATTCTTCTGGCGTACGCCGCTTTCCGGGACTTGCCGCGCGAATTGGAGGAAGCTGCCATTGTCGACGGCTGTTCCGCCGTCCGGGTTTTTACGGCGATTTCCCTGCCGGTGGCAAAAGGGGCGGTAGGAGCGGCGTTCATCCTGATTTTTTTACTTTCCTGGGACGAATTTACCTACGCGCTTCTTATTCAGTTGACCCACCGTACCATGCCGCCGCTGATTTACTACTACACCGAGTACGGACAAATCGGAACAGCCAGTGTGTTGGCTGTGCTCATGCTGGTCCCGGCTGTTTTGGTGATTGGGTTTTTGCAAAAACTCATAGTGCGCGGCATGACGTCCGGTGTTTTGAAAGGATGAAAAGGGTGAAAAAAGAAAACGAGCGCCTTTTGGAGAACTTTTTTTCCTGTCTCAAGACGACACCGCAGGGTTTGCTCATGTTGGATTACGATGGCACGTTGGCTCCCTTTCGGGTAGAACGAGACCAGGCTTTCCCGTACCCCGGCGTACGGGAAGCGCTGAAAGAAATTCGGCATTCGGGGAAAACTCGGCTGATTATTGTTACCGGTCGAAAAATCGAGGATGTTCTTCCCCTACTCGGACTGACGCCTCCGCCCGAAATTTGGGGCTCTCACGGCTTGGAGCGGCTTCTGCCGGACGGCAGCTACCGGCGCAAACCCATTTCGAAAGAACAACGGGATCTGTTGACGCAAATGAAGCGCTGGGCGGAAAAATCCAGATGGGCACCTCGATTTGAACGCAAGCCGGGGGGTGCGGCGTTTCATTGGCGCGGACTCTCGGATTCCGAAAAAGAACGCTTGGCGCGGGCGGTTTTGAACCGGTGGAAAGTACTTGCAGAGCAGGTCGGTTTTTTACTACATTATTTTGACGGTGGTTTGGAATTTCGTACCAAGGGCATTTCCAAAGGGGAGGCGGTCCGGCAGTTGTTGAAGGAATCGGAACCGGAAACTTGTGCCGCCTATTTGGGGGACGATCAAACGGACGAAGATGCCTTTCGAGCCTTGGGCGATCGGGGGCTCTCGGTTTTGGTGCGGGGAGAACCCCGTCCTACGGCGGCGGCCATTCGACTTGTGCCTCCCGACGAACTTCTAAACTTCCTCAAAAAATGGTGTGAGGCAGCTGGAGGTAGCAAATGAAATTTCTAAATTGGCAATTTCTGCAAAATTCTCTCCAAACCTGGGGCATTGCGCTTCTAATTACTCTTCTTTCCTACGGGGTTCTTCGATTTTTGAAAAAAATAGGGGTAAGACGCCTTGCCAAATTTGCCGGTCGCACCCGAACACAATTAGACGATGTGATTGTCCTCCTTCTTCAAAAAACCAGTTCGCTCTCCCTTTTTGTATTGGCGCTCTTCTTTGGCTCGCTGGTTTTGTCGCTTTCCAGTACGGCACACAGTGCCTGGAACAGCGTGGTGGTCGTCATCCTGCTGCTTCAAACCGCCGTCTGGGGTAGCGCAGGCATTAATTTTTGGTTGGAAACCTACAAAAAGACCCGCCTCGAAAAAAATGCTTCCGAAGTGACCACCATTTCGGCCGTTGGTTTTATCGTGAAGATCATTCTGTACTCCATTATTGTTCTCCTGTGTCTGGACAATTTGGGCATTAATATTACGGCGCTGGTCACCGGGTTGGGGGTTGGGGGCGTCGCTGTGGCTCTGGCTGTTCAGAACATTCTAAGCGATCTGTTCGCCTCCCTTTCCATTGTTTTGGACAAGCCCTTTGTTTTGGGCGATTTTATTATTGTGGACGATTTCATGGGTTCCGTGGAGCACATTGGCCTCAAGACCACACGAGTGCGCAGTCTTTCGGGCGAGCAGCTTATTTTTTCCAACACGGATTTATTGAAAAGCCGTATCCGCAATTACAAGCGCATGTACGAGCGGCGCGTCGTGTTTTCGATCGGCGTGACCTACGACACACCCTACGAAAAATTGGAGAAAATTCCGGCTCTGATTCGGGAGATTGTTGAAGCACAGGAACAGGTACGATTTGACAGAGCTCATTTTAAATCCTACGGGGATTTTTCCCTAAATTTCGAAGTGGTGTACTGGGTACGAAATCCCGATTACAACGTCTATATGGACATTCACCAAGCCATTAATTTGGCACTCTACAAAAAATTTGAAGACGAGGGGATTGCCTTTGCTTTTCCAACGCAAACCATTTATTTGGAACCAAGCGATGGAAGCGGGAAATCCCTGAATGCGTCACGCACCTAACCAAGTAGTTTATTTTTTGGAGGGCATTTCGAATGGAATCCGAACAAACCCACGGGCGAAGCCGCGTTATCATTGTGTCCAACCGCCTGCCTATTGTACTTTCCAAAGACGAAAACGGACAGTGGACAGTGGAACCGGGCTCCGGTGGGCTGGTTACGGCAATGGCTCCTGTTTTGCGCAACCGCGGCGGCCTCTGGATTGGCTGGCCCGGAAATGCTAGCGAAGACGGGGTGGACATGGAGCCGCTTTTGGAAAAGGCTGCCGGCGAATCGGGGTACAGCCTTAAACCCGTAGCCTTGACTCGAAGGGAAGTGCAAGAATACTACATGGGTTTTTCAAATGAGATTTTGTGGCCCCTGTTTCACGACTTTGTGCCTTATTGCAATTTTAAGCCCGTTTACTGGAAAACCTATGAATCTGTAAATAAAAAATTTGCGACTGTTGTTCAAAAAAATAGCAGTGGCCGCGATTTTATTTGGATTCACGATTACCACCTAATCGGCGTGGCGCAGGAATTAAGGAAAATGGGCAATGCGTCCAAATTGGGCTTTTTCCTGCACATTCCTTTTCCGCCTCCGGATATTTTCCTGAAATTACCCTGGCGCTTTCAAATACTCCACAAATTATTGGCGTACGATTTGGTGGGATTTCAAACCCTGCGGGACCGGCGCAATTTTGTGCAGTGCGTCCGCATGTTGCTAAAAGATGTCGCCATTTGGGGCAAAGGGCAGGTGATTCGAATGCGACTCAATCATCGCGAAATTCGAATCGGTGCTTTCCCCATTAGTATTGATTACGGGGAATTTTCCAACCTGGCCCGAACCGAAGCTGTGGCTAAAAAGGCCTGGTACATTCACGAAAACTTGCCCAATATGAAAATTATTTTGGGTGTCGACCGTCTGGATTATTCAAAGGGAATTATTGAAAAATTGAATGCCTTTCGCAACGCACTTATTCGTTACCCCGAGCTTCAGGGGAGGGTGGTCCTGGCGCAAATTTTGGTGCCCAGCCGCCGCGAAATCCCAATGTACGCCACGTTAAAAGAGCAAATTGAGCGGTTGGTGGGGGAGATCAACGGTCAATTTACCCATTCCGGTTGGGTGCCGATTTACTATCTTTTTCGCAATTTGGACAGGGAAGAATTGGTTGCGCACTACCGAACAGCGGAAATCTTGCTGGTTACCGCGTCCAAGGACGGAATGAATTTGGTGGCAAAGGAATACTGCGCATCCAATATAGAAGAAAATGGCGTGGTGGTGCTGAGTGAATTTGCCGGTGTGGCGTCTCAGTTTCATCGAAACGTCATTTTGATTAATCCGTATGATATTGAAGGCGTTGCAGACGCCCTTTACAAAGCCTACAAAATGCCGCGGGAGGAGCGGCGAACCCACATGCACAAACTGCGGCAGTCGATTCGCAAAACCGATATCTACTGGTGGGTGAACTCGTTTCTTTTGGCAGCCATTGCCAAACGATTGGATAATTTTCCCATTATGGAGGAATACGTTCCTCTCTACAACGAAGAGGAAGCCGAGGAAAAGGCGGCGGAAGGAAGCCTGTAAAAAAGGTCTGCTTTGGTTGAAACCCTGCCAAAACGGGCTTGAAAAGAAAAAAACCTTCGGATGAATTCAAAACGATTTGCCCCGCTTAATTTCCCCCTTCCAGTACGGTTTTTTGAGGTTGATTCTGTGGCTTTTCACCGGTCACAGGTTCGTAAATGGCTTTGACCGCTTCGATTTCCCGCGCCGTTTGATCCGGGTTCCAGCCTAATTCTTGCGCTGCCAGTTGGGCGACGTCCTCCAGAGTCTCGTCCGAAGGGTGTCCCTCGGGGCCCAGCTCCGTGCGTCGAAAAACGATGTCGTCTAAGTGCTGCGCCATTTCTTCGCGAATGCCGTACACAACTTCCGCTCTCAAAATGGTTGGGTGCCCGGTTAGCGGCTTGGCCAATCGGGGATTTTGCTCCGCTACCGCTAAAATTTCTCGGTAAGCCGTCCCGTAATTGTAAGCCAGGTGGTTGAGAACGGATTCGCTCAGTCCAAGCGGCCGTTCGTGCTGTACCGCTTTAAGGAAATCGTTGAAAAAGGGAATGTCTCCGCCGTGAATGTGCCTTTCGGGAAGCGTTGTGCGCCGCTCAGGCTGCCCCAATTTTTGTACGGCCAGATTCAAGGCTTTTTCCGTGACGTCCCGGGCGGTGGTGTATTTGACACTCATGACGGAAAGCAAACCCTGGATGCCGTGTTCTTTTTGGTGGTCAATGAGGCGGTAGTGTTTTAGAAGGGTTACATTACGAGGGTCGGAATAATTTGGTTCAATGGGGAGCAAGCCGCCGTAGTAGTACAAAACAGTGTCAAAGCTCAAATTGGCCGGGGGGTAGGCTTCATTTATTTCGTTCATGAATTGCTGAATGTCGTCGCGTGTGATGGTAAAGTCTTCCGGGTCCCCTTCGTACGCCGTTTGAGCCGTGCCCACCATCGAAAGTCCCCGCCAGGGCGTGACGAAATACAGGCGAGAGCCTTTGCTAATAACGGCGTCTTTGTCTTTGTATTCGTATTTGCTGTAAAAGCCCACGGAATACGCGTCAAAAAGTTGGGTCGTGACCAAATTCATCATTTTGGCCAACGCAATCGGCGGGTGATTCAAATTGGGCAAAAGGGTACGCAAAGCACGATTGAGCCAGGGGCCCGTTGTGTTGAGAATGATTTTGGAGCGAACAGTGAACGTATTGCCGGAAAGCCGATCGTGGATTCGCACGCCCGTCACGCGCTTATCTTGGGTTAGAAGGGCAACGGCCTCTGCGTAATTAACGGCAACGGCTCCGGCGTCCGTGGCAGAACGCAGAACGGAAAAAATAAAGCGCTCCGAATTGTAGAGCTGTGCGTCGTACCAAATTGCCCCTCCGGTTAAATTTTCGGCATCCACGCCGGGAATCATCTGCAGGCATTCTTGTTTGGAGATAATTTTGCCTGCGGGTAGGTGTTTTTGAGGATCGGGCAAGGAGTTGCGATCAAATGACACCAAATCGTTTATTTTCAGGGCAATGAACATGGCCTCCGGCCCCTTAATGAAATGTCCGTACGTGGGAATGACAAAGGCAAGCGGGTGTACCAAATGCGGTGCCAGTTTCATCATCATCCGGCGCTCCCGAATGGATTCCCGCATCCGCTTAATGTCCGCGTGCTGAATGTACCGCAGGCCGCCGTGTACAATTTTCAGACTGTTGGAGGAGGTTGCCCCCGCAAAATCCCCTTTGTCAATGACAGCAACGGAAAGGCCGCGTTCGGCGGCGTCCCAGGCCGCCATGACTCCGTAAATGCCCCCGCCAATAATGAGAAGATCGAATTCCCTTTCCGCCAATTGCCCGATGTCGCGTTTCATTTATTTCCCTTTGTTTTTATTTCAAATACACCCATTATTCATCCCATGGTTTTGGCCGGACTCCGAGTTTCAATCAAATAGAATTTCCCCTTGGTTTGTTCTAGCCAATGAATTTAGACAAAAGTGTCGGGCCAAACAAGTTCGCCGTCAAAAAAACACCCTTCCCCCGGAAAATGTCGTCACAATTATCTAAAAAATAGTGATTGTGGGACGTCAAATGCAAAGAAATTCCACGCCTTTTCCTTTTTTGAGACTGTTCCATTCTGAAACATTTGTTCGGACACCAAAAGCGATTTCGTTTTTTTGCCCTGTCCTGAAGGCAAAAAAGCCCCTTTTTGTCGCCTTGAAAAACGAGTCGTGAAACAAAGTGCAATTATCGTGCGACAATGGCAGGACGGCGATCGGCATTTATTTTTTGAAGTACGGACAAAATTCGATTTCGCACGTCCGGGTCGCTGGTGGAACTGTAAATTCCCTTTAAATAATCGACGACAACGGTTGTTTTATTTAGACGCCGGCTCAGGGCCAGGGAGAGGGATTGGACAAAAGGCGGTGCGTCCGGCCGTACGACGGCATCTTTCAGGTAGTTCAGTGCCGTGGTGGCATCCCCGCGATAAAAGAGGTGCAAAAAAGCAAGGTAGTAAGGCAATTCCCAGCGATCGGGATTGTGCTGGTAGCCGAATTCAAGCAAGTGGAAAGCTTCGTCGATTTGCCCGGTGTCCATAAGCACATAGAGTCCGCCGAAAATGTACGGTTCTACAAAATGGGGGTCTAAAATGACGACGCGTTCCAAAAGGGGGTAAATAAATGGGGCCAGTCCCCGGCTTCTAAAGTCGTAAAAAATAGCGTGGAGGCGCGGGTCGTGACGCAAATCGAAAGAGCTATCTGCAGAAGGGGCTGTTTTCGGGGTTTCCTCCGTTGGATTTTCCGAAAGCTTGTATTTTTTCTTAATGATGTCGAAAAACGGGTTGTCATCGTCAGCCGTGTGCCGCCCGAAATAGAGCACACTTTTGATCCACAGGTAATCGGCCAACACGTTGGTGTATCCTAACGAGGCCCATTTCAGCACCTTTCCGTCGGGCAGGTAAACCATTTCTTCCAGTGCCTTTTCCGGTGTTCGGTACACGTCCAGTCGATTTTGGGTCTGGTAAATGGCTTCGGACGAAAGGAGCAAAGCGAAAATCAATCCCAAAAATGTAAATCCCGAGCCCTTCATTTCAAATTACGCCTTTCCAAAATTTGCGCGGAGAAAATAAGAAGAATGGTACTGTAGGCCAAACCGTACAATACGGCGTTGGTAATGGCCCCGGGAGGCAAAGCGAGGTGTTCCACCACAGCCGTTTTGATATTGAAATTTTCAAGATTTGGCAGAACGCGGTACAGAAAAAGGAGAATACCGTTGGTGGTGTTTTCCGGGTGAAGCTGAGTGAAAAGCTTCAGGGCCGGGCTCAAATGCCCGATGATGAAAATAAGCACCGTCAAAATCGCGCTGAGCATGGGAGAGGTGAAAACCGAAAAAAATAAGGCCCAGGCAATGACCACCATGATTTCAAAAAAAATAAGTAAAACCGCCGACAAAAGTCCCCAGTCGATGTGAGTTTCGATTAGAAAATCGACCATGAGAAGACTGATCGTCATGACGACCACATTCACCAGAACGGTGAGGAGCAGGCCCGTGTATTTGCCCAAAATTATCTGCCAGCGACCAATGGGTTTGGAAACCAACATGTAAATGGTTCGGCGTTCGGTGTCCTGGTACACGATGCGAATCCCAATAAAAATAGCAATTAGCAGTCCGAAAATGGACATGGCTGCCAAACCGAAATCCTTGACCAATTTAACTTGTTGGTTCAGAGACCAACTACTAATCACCAACGAAATACCAATGATGAAAATTGCAAAGAAAAGAATATTGTACATGACCCGATCCCGGATCGTTTCCCGAAAGGTGTTTTTGGCCATAATCCAAATCGGTTTCAATTTTGCATTTCCTCCATGAAAATATCTTCAAGGGTTTTTCGGTGCGGTGTGACGGACACGATCCGCCCCTTGTTTTCCAAAACCCATTGGACGGCCTGTTGCGCGCCCTGTTCGTCGGAAGCAAAGACGGTGCTTTGTTGTTCTTGCCGAATCCCTGTGCAATTTGGTGGCCATTCTTCGGGCGGGGGCGTGCCGTTCCACCGGCAGCTAATTTCAATGGATTCGACCTCCAGATCGAAAATCTCGGCAAGTGAGGTTTGGCGTACCAGTTCCCCCCTATTTAAAATACCCACCCGGTCGCTAATCACCTCGGCATCCGACAAAATGTGGGAACTGAAAAAGATGGTTTTCCCTTGTTCTTTTAGTTCCAAAATAATGTCTCGGAATTCCTTGCGCCCGATGGGGTCAAGCCCCCCCATGGGTTCGTCCAAAATCAGCAAATCGGGGTCGTGAATGAGGGCCTGAGCGAATCCGAGCCGCTGAAGCATGCCCCGCGAGAATTTTCGGAGCTGAAGTTTTTCCTTTCCCTGGAGTCCTACTTTTTCCAACAAGTCGGGAATCCGTTCCAAATAAAGCGAGCGGGGAAGATTGTACAGTTGAGCGCTGAAAATCAAATATTCTCGGGCGGTTAAATAATCGTAAAAATAGGGTTGGTCCGGAAGGTAGCCGACCTTTTTTCGGGCGTCTTTTTGTTGGTGCGGAAGGCCATCAATGAAAATTTTCCCCGAATCGGGAAAAATCAAATTCAAAATGAGTTTAATCGTGGTAGTTTTGCCAGCGCCGTTGGGGCCCAAAAAGGCAAATACCTCGCCCTTGTGAACGTGCAGAGAGAGGCCACGCACAGCCGGAACCTTTTTCGGGAACAGGCCTGTCGCGTACGATTTTTGGACGTTTTGTAGTTCAAGCATTGGTTTCTCCCAGAATTTTCCTACTTCCTATTATCGGAAAAAGGGAGGAAAAAATAAGGGCGCCAAGACGATTCTTGTGCAATTGAATTGAAATTTTGGAGGTGATTTTTCTAACGCGGGATTGGGCCAATGGGCGAATCAGACGGACGCCGGTGCAGTCGGGTGCCTTTCAATCCCGTGAGCGACGTCAAACAGGAGGCGATTGCGCATTTTCCAAAAATCTCTTGTTCTCAACATTCGGGGCGGCGAAGCTTCCCACAAACGTTTTTCAGGCTCCTCCCAAATTTAATCGACTCACCTCACGAAGCGCGGGTCTGATTTTCAGATTTCAAGCGGTTTGAAGCAACGATTTTCGTCAGGGAGACGCTCCTGTACAGGGAGAATTTCGGGCTTTTCTTCTCTCTATTCTTCTTCCCTGCCGATGTGCTTTTTGAAAAGATGAATGCTCCCGTTCAGCGTGTTTATCCGAATTCGGGCGTGCCCCTTACCCAGGCGACCCCGGACATTGTGTCTCAGCATTTTTCCTTGCATTTCAAGGGGGAAATCGGTGGAAATACCACCGTTCATTGTGGACAGGTCCACCCGTCCACCTACATTTTGAGGAAGCCACACGGACACGGAACCGTTCACTGTTTTTAAATCCAACGTTTGCAAATTCCGGGCGTCCGAAATCGTGGCTCGAATACGCCCGTTGACGGTTTTGGAGGAAATTTCCCCCGTAACGTCTTCCAGCGTGACCCGTCCGTTGGTGCATTTAATGTCCAATTCTCCAGTTAGGTATTTGACGTCAATTCGACCGTTCACATTTTCAGCTTCGGCGTAGATTTTCTTCGGCACCAAAATGAGGAAATTCACTTTTGCCCCTACGTGTTCCCCCGTGCCGAAAATCCAGTCAAAGAAATTCCTGTTGCCGTTGACGCCCTTCGGAAATTTGGGCTCAATGGTAAGGTGCGAGTTGTCGGAATCGAAGTTGACTTTAATGTCCCGCAAATACCGTTTGGCAATTTTGCGCTGCGAGGCAGTTACCACTTTCTCCACGGTAACCCGTGCGGAGTCCCTGTCCCAGCCTCGTATGGAAATATTCCCGTTGACATCGGAGACGGAGAGCTCTCCGTTGTTCTCCAGCGGAAATGTGTACACAACCGTGTCCGACAGGGTAACTTTTGCCAAAGCGGGTTTCCCGAACAAGGAAAACGTCAAGGTGAGAGAAATGAGTGTCCAAAAAATACGCTTTTTCATGGGAATTCCTCCTGTTCAAATATAGTTTGTTAAAGTTCGGTCAAAAAACGATTGTATTTCGTCCCAAATGAGTTTTTTCGCGTCGTTCCACTCACAGGTTGAAAATTTTAGCCAACGGCAGCCGGTTTTTCCTCTAATCCGAAAATGTCGGAATAGGCCACCGCCACGCTTCCCGAAAACCACGGGAAAACGACAAGAATTCCAATCCCCAGAAACAGAAGTCCTGCCAAATAAAGAATCCATTTTAGTAAAATGTAACCGCTAAATTCGAACACATATTTTCGGACAGCGCGCTGGCTGGTCATCATGGCTTCCCAGAAGCCGAGCCTTTTGTCCAAAATCAGGGGATAGGTGAAAAGAAACAAAGCTTCCAGAATGAACCCCGGCAGAATGAAAAAAGTGTACCCCAAAATAAGAATGACGAAAAGACAAAAGTTTGCCAGCACAGTGGGCAGAAAAACACGAAAGCCCTCAAAAAAAGCGGAAAATGTGGGGGCTTCCCCGCGAATTTGTTGAAAGTAAAGGGCGTAAAAACCCACGAGCAAGGGCCCGTTGAGCAAAAAGTAACTTAAAACAAAGACCTGTTTGTTTTCGTAAAACGCGCCCGTGCCAAAAATGACGGTGAAATAAAATACAGCGGCCAATCCGAAAACAAGGGGCTGGCGCCAAAAGAGCCGCCATCCTTTGGAAAGCCACTGCTGGATGGAAACCGTTGGGTTCATGAGTGTCTGTTGACCTTTTGTGTTGGTTTATTTACGATGGTACTTCGGAACGTTCCCTCTTCCTGACTGTGCGCATACCGCTGTTAAATGGGTTGTGCCTCGTGCCAGCAAATCAGAAAGACGGAAACGCCACACAGCCGTGCGTTTTCCTGTCTGGTAAAGAGCATTGGTTGAATCAATTGGAAAGGGCATTTCGACGGCAAAGCGCAATTTGATTTTCCGACTGAGCTCCGAGCGAAAGGCCAGTTTGATTCCCGTTTCGTACAATGTGCTGGCTTCGATCCAATCCCTTTGAGAAAGGTGAATAATTTGATTAAAAACGGCGTCCTTTTCGTGAAGGGAAAATTTATATTCTTCATTTCGAAAACGAGGTAGTCGGTTTAGATCCTGCAAATGGCGAAAAGAAAAGCGTGCGTAAACCCGAACCAAATCGCTGC
>CAZOHG010000004.1:0-107480 GCA_964579725.1 uncultured Deferribacteres bacterium | reverse complement strand
CCGGGACGACGAGTACGCGGCCGACGCGCGAATTTACCATTTGCTCACGCACACTTCGGGGCTTACTCCGTACACCAACCCCAAATTTGTGGAACGGATTTTCGGCAATCCCACTCCGCCGGACTCGCTCACCTATTACATCGCCAGACTGCCCAAAATCAGTGCGCCGGGTGAAGCCTTCCACTACAGTTGTCTGGGGTTTATTACACTGGCGGCCATTGTGAAAAAGATTTCGGGATTAAACGTCGCTGAATTTTCCCACCGGTACATTTTCGGGCCGCTGGGCATGACCCACACCATGTTCAAACCGCCCAAAAAGCTTTTGAAACAGGTAGTGCCCACGGAGGTCATCCACGGAAAACCCCTTCGCGGCGTGGTACACGACCCGCTGGCACGATTGCAAGGGGGGATTTCCGGGAACGCCGGACTTTTTTCCAACGCGCCCGATATGTTTATTTTCGCCGAAATGCTTCTCCACGGCGGGGAGTACCACGGCGTCCGCATTTTAAGTCCCGAGACCGTTGCCAAAATGACCCACGTTTACCCAAAGGTGGCTTTTTCAGGTCGGGGTCTTGGCTGGGATTTGAGCTCGGCTTTTGCGTCTAATCAGGGCGATTTGTTTTCGAACCAAACCTTTGGACACACCGGCTACACGGGCACTTCTATTGTCATTGATCCTGTGTCACAAACCGTGGTGATTCTACTCACCAACCGCGTGCATCCCAAGGACAAGGGAAGTGTCGTGCAACTCAGGAGTTACGTGGCCAACGCGGTTGCCGGCTCTATTGCGGACAATCTGAACCGATCGAAATAACTCCTTTTACGGAGGGTTCAAATGGACGGTACGGACAAGTTGGAAACGAACACCTCGGAAGAAAGGGGGCGCTGGGTTTTGACGCGCCGAGATTTTCTCCGATTTTCCGGCGCGGCGTTGGCGGGAGTTGCGACGGGAGCTTTGTTCGATCCGACGGGCAGTTTTGCATCGAATCGGCAAATCCTCTTTGGAATGGTGACCGATCCCCATTACGCGGACACACCGCCGCGGGGCACGCGCTTTTACCGGCAGTCCGCACAAAAAATGGCCGAGTGTGTGGCTCTCATGAACAAGAAAGGGGTGCATTTTCTCATCGAATTAGGGGATTTTAAGGACATGGACGTCCCACCAAATTCTACCAAAACACTGGAGTATTTGAGAAAGATTGAGGGAGTTTTTCAAAAATTCCGGGGGCCCACCTACCATGTTTTGGGTAACCACGACGTGGATTCGATTTCCAAGGACGAATTTCTGCGGGCCGTCACCAACACCCGCATCCCCCCTCACGCCCGGTTTTACGCCTTTTCTCGTAACGGCATTCGATTCCTGGTGTTGGATGCCGATTTTCGCAAGGACGGAAAAGAATATTGTCGAGGGGACTTTGACTGGAAAGACACCGCTATTCCGGCTGAAGAATTGGCCTGGCTGAAGCGGGAACTTAATGCCACGCGGCAACCGGCTATTGTTTTTGTGCACCAACCGCTGGACGGAGAAGGGGATTTGTTTGTCAAAAATGCGGCGGCGGTGCGCGCCGTTTTGGAAAATTCCAAACGTGTGCTGGCGGTTTTTCAGGGGCACAAACACGAGGGCGGCTACAGCCAGATCAACGGTATCCATTACTACACCCTCAAGGCGCTGGTCGAGGGTTCGGGAAAAGAAAACAATGCCTACGCGACCGTGGAAGTAAAGAGAAACGGGGACATTGTGGTTCGGGGGTACCGAAAGGCCGTGAGCCGCCGTTGGGAATCTGAAAATTAGGTTTGAAAGACGTGTTCGGTTTTCGGATTTTGATTTTTTAGCCCTTTTTTCGGATTGAGGAGTTTCCCCTGCCAATTCCACGTGCAGGGGGAAAACGGACAGAGCACCAAAAAATTTGGGGAAAGCTTTTAGTTTCAAAAACAACCGAGGCTGAAACATCGGAATGTCCCTTTCGCAGAAATGTGTGTACCAAATTCAAGTTAGGTGGGTCGGCCGAACGGCTCTGGCGCTACAGCGTTTCCGAAATGAAAGGAAATCGGCCCGACGCCGCTGGAACAGCGAGGTGCTGGCACCGCCGTTCAAACTTTCGGCTCGGATGAAAGAGCTCATGTCGCGCCATTATTTGGAGGGGCGCTACGCCAACGGCGCTCGAAAGGTTGCCTGGGTCACGTCCGGGGCGCCGATTGAGATTTTAAAGGCACTCGGGTTTTACATCCTTTACCCCGAAAATCACGCCGCCTTGTGCGGGGCAAGGCGAAAGACGGTGGAAATCGCTTCGGAAGCCGAAAACGCCGGGTTTTCCCGCGATATTTGTTCTTACGCCCGGACGGACATCGGAACAGCGCTGTCGGGCAAAACACCTGTCGGAAAATTGCCGCGCCCGGATGTTTTGTTGGCCTGCACCAATATTTGCCAAACCGTCCTTTACTGGTACCGCGTTTTAGCCGAGCATTTTCGGGTTCCGCTTATTTTGGTAGACACCCCCTTTGTTTACGCAGAAGCCTCGGAACATGACATCGCCTACGTGAAACGTCAATTGGAAGAAATGATCCCCCCTGCCGAGAAAATCGCCGGTAAACGACTTTCGTTCAAAAAATTGCAAAAGGTCGTCCGTCTCAGTAAGGAAGCCTCTTTTTTGTGGCTTGAGGTGCTGGAACGCGGCAAACAACGTCCTGCTCCGCTTACTGCCTTTGACGGATTTATTCACATGGCTCCCATTGTGGACCTTCGCGGCGAACCGGTGGCTGTGGAATATTACCGCCGCTTATTGAAGGAAATTGACGAGCGCATTCAAAAGGGCGTGGCGGCCGTGAAAAATGAGCGAAAACGACTCATTTGGGACAACCTGCCCATTTGGTTCAAATTGAGAGAGCTGGCGGAAATCTTTGCGCGTCACGGCGCCAATATTGTCACAGCCACCTACACGTACGCCTGGGGAGAATTAGCCCCAATGATGGACGAAACGCGGCCTCTGGAATCGATGGCGCGAACCTATTTGCATCCGATTCTAAATCGCGGTACGGGACACAAATTAAAAGCCATGCGAAAAATGGTGGAAGATTTTTCCGCGGATGGCGTGGTGCTGCATTCCGATCGCTCGTGCAAACCCTACTCGCTGGGACAAATTGACCAACGGGACTATTTTGTCAACACCTACGGCATTCCGGCTCTGCTTTTGGAGGCCGACCACAATGATCCGCGTGCCTATTCCGACGAACAGGCAGAAAACCGAATCGCCGCTTTTTTGGAGATTTTGGAATCGTGAACCGGAAGCGTTTGGCTGCTCTCGGCCTGGACGTCGGCTCCACTACCTGCAAAATCGTGGGTGTCGATTCGGCAGGAGACATGATCTGGCATGTGTTGGAACCGTCGGACCCGCGCGTGGAGGCGCAGGTTGCCCATTTGTTGAGTGAGGCGGAAAAGGCGTGGGGCTCCCTGGAGGCGGTTTCGCTGGTGGCCACAGGGTACGGACGGAAATTGGTCAAAAAGGCCACCCGAAATTTGACGGAAATTACCTGCCACGCCCGGGGGATTTATCGGGAGCTTCGGCGACCGGGCACATTGGTAGACATCGGGGGACAGGACAGCAAGGTCATCATCATCGGTGAAAACGGACGGGTGGTTGATTTCGTCATGAACGACAAGTGCGCCGCCGGGACGGGGCGCTTTTTGGAAAACACAGCAGGTCGTCTGCGCGTTCCGCTGGATGTTCTGGGCAAAACGGCCCTTTCCACAAATCAAGAGGAAAAGATCTCCAGTACCTGCACCGTTTTTGCGGAATCTGAAATTATTTCTTTGGTGGCACACGGGGTGGCCGTGGAACCGATTCTCCGCGGATTGCACCGCTCGCTAATAACCCGAATTGTAGCCATGATTCGCAGCGTGGGGTTGGTGCCGCCTCTCATGCTTTCCGGCGGCGTGGCTCGCAACGAGGCCATGCGAAAAATGCTGGAAGAAGAAACAGGGGAAAAGGTACACTTGCCCCGGTACCCCCAACTCATGGGTGCCTACGGCGCGGCTCTAATCGGATTGGAGCA
Source organism: uncultured Deferribacteres bacterium (assembly GCA_964579725.1). GTDB lineage: Bacteria > Zhuqueibacterota > JdFR-76 > JdFR-76 > BMS3Abin05 > CAZOHG01. Next base: position 103,430 of record CAZOHG010000004.1, on the reverse strand, counting down.
AAAATAGGCCGTTTTGTTGCCCAAAATGGGGATGCGGGACTTGGAAAAATGGTTTTTCAGAAGGCCAATTCATCCAAAATTTTCTTAAACGAGGGAGCCAAAATGCAAATCGTACATCCGAAAGGCCGCCTGCCGCAGCGGTTCGATTCCGACACCGTAAAGGGCGTGAAAAAATGGGTGCTGATTTCCGAAGAAAACGGGGCGCCCACTTTCAGAATGCGCTTGTTTGAAATTGAACCGGCGGGGTTTACCCCCTACCATCGCCACAATTACGAGCACGAGGTGTACATTCTGGAAGGTCAGGGGGAATTGGTCAGCCAATCGGAAAGAACACCCATTTCGGCAGGTGAAGCCGTTTTGGTTTTGCCCAACGAATGGCACCAATTTCAAAACACGGGAACTGTGCCCCTGAAATTCATTTGCGTAATTCCATTGGTGGATGAGGTCAGCTAATGCGCCGTTTTTTCCTTCCGCTGGTTTTTCTTTTCGTTCTGGTGGCTCCGGGGCAGGCTCAAATTCAGTGGGGGGCCAATCACCCTGAACTGGAATGGTTGATTTTTGAAACGCCACATTTCAAGATCATTTACCACAAAGAGTTAACCGCCGTTGCACGTGAAGCAGGGCAAATCGCCGAAGCGTCTTTTTTTTCGATTTCACGGGCATTGCACACCAAACCCGATCGGAAAATTGTTTTGGTGCTGCAGGATACAGATGATTATTCCAACGGAGAATCCAATCCGTTGGGGCACGTCATTCGAATCTGGACGCCCGACATGCCAAAATACACGACCGGTCGCCTTCAATGGCTGCGCCGTGTTCTTTCCCACGAGTTAACCCACGAATTGCATTTTTGGAAATTGCGAAATGTAACGGGTGTGTGGTGGGAGTTGTTGGGATTGGGCACCACACCCGATTGGTTTACGGAAGGCCTGGCGCAATACGAAGGTGAAACCTGGGACTTACACCGGGATTTATTACTGCGTATCGCGTGGTGGAGTCAACGGTTGCTTCGAGTAAAAGACCTGCAGGGCTTTGTGGGCACCGATCCGATTGACAGCCGCCTGGTGTACGAAGAAGGGCACAGTTTGGTACGCTACGGTGCCCGGCGCTGGGGCGACGATTTTCTGCCCAATCTTATTCAACAACACCGCCGGTTTCCCCTTAGCTTCGACTGGAATTTGCACCGCAAAACCGCGTTGTCGGAACGCAGGCTGTACCGCGTCTGGTTGGACTCCCTTTCGCAGCACTACCTGCGGTGGAAAAAAGGACGGGAATTTATGTCCGAAGTTGCTCGCCCCTTTGCCGCTCCGTTTCGGGTTGCGCTCAGTATTCGGTGGGCCCCCGACGGAAAGAAAGCGGCCGCGGTGGGGATTTCTCGAATGGACAGTTGGCTCCCCAAATTGTACGTTTTTGACAAGACTCAAGCCGTCTGGCGGCGCGTGGGAGGGCTGGACGTGCACGCACAAACAAGCTGGTCACCCAACGGCCAACAGGTGGCGTACTCCCGAGGCCGCCCGGGGATTAGTTTGAGCACAATTAACGACCTTTTTGTGTACGATCTGACCAAACGAAAGGAATTTCCCCTGACACAAAATGAGCGTGCTACCGATCCCGATTTTTCTCCGGACGGCCGATCTTTGATTTTTGTTAAACATTTCCCGGGGCGTTCCAATCTCATGATTCTCGACCTCCGTTCGCGTCGAATTCGCCAAATAACCGACTTTCCGCTTCAAACGGAGGTTTTTTCGCCGCGCTGGTCACCGGACGGAACCCAAATTGCCTTTTCGTTGGTGGATTCTTCGGGACACCGTATGGTCGCTGCCATTCGCCCGGACGGGTCTGCTTTGCACATTCTGCAGGATTCTGGCTACGATTGCCGTTCTCCTGAGTGGTCACCGGACGGAACCCACCTGACGTACATCGATTACCGTTTCGGCACTCCCAATCTTTTTGTCATGAATGCCGACGGGTCGGAGCCCCAAGCCGTCACCAACGCCTTCGGCGGGTTGTTTAATCCGAATTGGTCGCCGGACGGAAAACGGATTTTTGCCGTCGTTTTTGAAAAGCGGGATTCGGTGCAAATTGTGTCCCTTCCCGCTGACAGGCGAGTCAGCCCGCACTGGGGCCCGCTAAGTGTTCCATGGACCTGGGAAAATCGCACGTTCCAACGCTTCCCTCCGCCTCAAAAACCCGTTCCGATGTCGCCTCCGGTGGCGTACCTTTCGCGCAAAAATCTTCAATCGTTAATCTGGGTGCCGGTTGTGCAGCAGGACGACCGCGGGTACGAGGGGGGCTTTTTTCATTATTTGGCTGATCCCCTCAGCGAGCACGCTTTGCAAAGCCAGGTAACCGTGGGCGACCGTCGGCTTTCTGCCGATTTTGTGTACACCAACACGCAGTACCTGCCTACCTTTTCGATCGGCGTCGGACAAAACTACGACCGGTGCAGGGGATTTTTAAATCGCTCCGATTTTGGAGAGCAACACCGGACGGCCTTTCTGCAGGTTGACCTGCCCTTTGCTTTGGGTCGGAATGTGTACGCCCGACACCGGCTTTCGGCCGAATTTTCTGTCCAAAAAACGCGGGTGTTTTTGAATCGAACCGTGACGTTCCCAAAGCACCTTCATCCTTTTAGCGGCTACCGAAATGCCCTTTCACTGGCGTACACCTACCGCTACCAGCTCCCGGACGTGGGAAATTCCATTCACCCGACAACCGGTGTTCGATTTTCGGCTGCCGCTTCCTGGGCAGACCCTCTATTTGGGAGTACGCTTCGGTACACGGAAGGGCTCACGCAGCTTGTGGGGCATCTTTCCCTTCCTTTTCGGCGGGATGTTCTGGCCCTTCGAGCAGGAGGATTTTTCCATTTCGGGGACTGGCTACCGCAGTCTCCCCCGAAATTGTCTTCGCAATTGATTCGCGCCCTACCGAGTGCACCGGAGGGAACCCGGCAAATTTACGGCACGGCCGAATATCGCGTCCAGCTTGTGCGGAACCTCCGATTTTATTTTCTCCGACTTCTTTACGCAGAACGCCTCACGGCCGCCTTTTTTGTAGACGGCGGGCGCGTTTGGGGTGAAAGTACGACCGCTCTTCTCCACGGCCGGGCGCTTTCTTTTGGCGCCTCAAGCTGGCGCACCACGGCGGGGACGGAGCTTCGGGTGCGGCTGTGGCCGCTGGCCAAAGTGGGGGTTGTGGTTCGGGTTGGCGTTGGTCGGGAGGTGGAGCCTACAAAATCGTGGAAAGGCTATATTTTATTTGCACCTGTCTTTTAGATTTCTTAAATTTAAGTGCTTTTCGGAATGATTATTGAATTTCTCTCTTGAGTGAAAGGACGTCACATGAAATGTCCTCAATGTGGTGCGGAACTTCCCGAAAGCGCCACAACATGCCCCGCCTGTGGATTTTCGCTGATTTCCCAGTCGCCAGAGCCCCGAAGAGGGAAAATCTGGTGGCTTTCTCTTAAATTAAGTATGACCATTGGTGCTATTTTAGCACTATTTGAAATTTTCCTTTTGGCTTTCGGCAAGGCCTACTCAACTCCAATCCTAATTCTTGGCATGGGACTTTTACTGATTGGGTATTTGGCCATGCGATTGCTGAAAATCGAATCCGACTGAAACGCCCTTAAATTATGAGGCGATTGTTCGGCACACGACTATTTACGGGAGGAGGAGACACATGATCTGGCAGAGAGTAGATGAACTTGAGGCACTTCGAATTGCCATTCAATCGGAAATTGATTCTTACCACATGTACCGAGAAGCCATTAAACACGTGCAGGACAAGCAGGGGAAGGAATTGCTGTTGGCTTTGGCGGAGGAAGAAAAACGTCACCGCCGCGAATTGGAAAGGGAATATGCCCGAATTTCGGGAAAGCGTTTGCTTTACATTAATCTCCCGAAGAAGCGCCGTTTTCTGAAAGAAATTACACCCACGGCCACGCCGTTGGAAATTTTGACGGTTGCCATTGCGCAGGAAAAGGATTCCCTTGAGTTTTTCGAAACCGCCGCGCAGCGAACCAGCAATTTGGGTGGAAAACGTGTGTTCGAGCGTCTGGCCGAAGAAGAAAAGCACCACATGGAAATGTTGGAGGCGGAGTACCGTATTCGCACGAAAATTGAAGACGGCGATTTGGTGAGCGTGGCTAAGGGGTAGACGCCCTTTCAGACAAAGACTCTTTTCCGTACAAGCCAAGTACCATTTTGTCAAATGTATTCGGTTGTTGGGGAGGTGAAACATGCTCTTAGGTGCCCACGTTTCAATTGCCAAGGGGATTTACCTGGCGCCTGGCCGGGGAGAGGAAATCGGTGCCAATGCCATTCAGATTTTTTCCAAGAATCAGAACCAATGGGTGGGAAAACCCCTGTCTCCCGAAGACGCCGAGAAATTTCGGCAAGCCTGGAAGGAATCTTCCATTGAGCGTGTCGTCATTCACGATTCCTATTTAATCAATCTTGGCAGTGCCGACGAGACGCTGTTGCGAAAATCGCGCGAGGCGTTTCTGGACGAAATGGACCGGGCAGAAATGCTGGGTGTCCCCGATTTAGTGTTTCATCCGGGCTCCTACCGGAAGGAGACGGAGGAATTCGGGTTGAACCAAATTGTAGCCAGCTTGAATTTCGTGCTTGCTCTGCGACCCGGTTACAAGGTTCGCCTCTTGCTGGAAACCACAGCAGGCCAGGGAACGAATTTGGGGTACACATTCGAGCAGTTAGCGCGCATCCGGGAGGGCGTTGAACAAAAGGAACGCACCGGCATTTGTCTGGACACGGCTCACATTTTTGCCGCGGGCTACGATATTCGAACCCGCGACGCCTACGACGCCACAATGAGTCAATTCGACGCGATTTTGGGGTTAGAAAATCTCCGCGCCATTCATCTAAATGATTCCAAAAAACCACTCGGAAGCCGCGTAGACCGGCACGAAAATATCGGCAAGGGACTGATTGGGCTGGACGCTTTTCGGTTTCTGATGACCGATCCGCGCCTTAAAATGATCCCCAAAATTTTGGAAACCCCCGGCGGTCCCGAAGCCTTTAAGGAAGATATTAAAACACTCAAAGCTCTGGCTCAGGGAAATTGACCGGCCATTTTCCGGACCGTTCGAAGCGGTTGAACAAAAACTCTTTTTCGAATGGGGGCTTCTTTTTGGCTGCCTGACAGGAATCGATTTTTCCCGAACGGAGCGGCTCGTCGTTTTTAGGTCAGGCACACGGATATTTTCACAGGTACTAAAATCCCCCAAAATTTTTTCCCGCCGTCTTAAAGTCCTTGCGAAAATTCCTTTTTTTCCGTACACTTCAAACAGCCTATTTCGGTAATTCGGCTAAAATGGGGAGAATGCTGGTCTTTTCGGGGCGAAAGTCCCTTAGTCTGGGAAGATCAACCGAACGAAAGGAGGCACAAGCACCGCGTACCTCGAAAAATAGGATTGTAAAAGAAGGAGACCCATTCATGATTCGCCGCTATTTTCAGCTGGATGAGTTGGGGACAAGCGTGAAACAAGAAATCATTGCGGGTGTTACCACGTTTGTTACCATGGCGTACATTATTGTGGTGAACCCGAAAATTTTGGAGGCTGCGGGAATGCCCTTTGGGCCGTCCATGGTGGCCACTATTTTAAGTGCCTTTTTCGGCACGTTGGCCATGGGGCTCTACGCGCGCCGCCCCTTTGCCATTGCTCCCTACATGGGCGAAAATGCCTTTGTGGCGTTTACCGTGGTCAAAGTGTTGGGGTACACCTGGCAAACGGCTCTGGGGGCTATTTTTATTAGCGGCGTCCTTTTTACGCTGCTTACCCTTTTTAAGTTGAGGAGCTGGCTGGCGAACGCAATTCCGCAATCTTCGAAAGTTGCTTTTGCGGTGGGAATCGGGCTTTTCCTGACGTTTATCGGGCTGAATGAAACGGGTATTGTTCGGGTAGGCACCCCGGGAGCCCCCGTGCGCGTCGGAAATCTGGCCGACCCAGCCGTGCTTTTGGCGATTTTCGGCTTTTTGCTCATTGGATTTTTAATGATTCGAAAAATCAAAGGAGCGATTTTGTTGGGAATTTTGACCACTACTTTTCTGTCGTTTCCGTTGCACGTGGCTAAAGTCCCAACCCGGTGGGTGAGCCTGCCGCCCAATCTGAGCCCCGTATTTTTGAAATTGGACATCGGGGGTGCCCTCACCTGGGGATTTTTCGCCGTCATGCTTACCGTGTTTGTTATGGATTTTTTGGACACCATCGGCACGCTCATTGGCGTTTCCTACAAAGCGGGCCTCCTGGACGAGAACGGAAATTTGCCGGAGATTGAAAAACCCATGCTTTGCGACGCGTTGGCCACAGTGGTCGGGGCTCTTTTGGGAACGACCACCACAGGCACGTACATTGAATCGGCCACCGGTGTCGAAGCAGGAGGCCGCTCGGGGCTCACGGCCGTCGTGGTGGCTTTTCTGTTTCTACTGGCGTTGTTTTTCGCCCCGTTTTTTACGGCCATTCCCCCGGCCGCCTACGGCCCGGCTTTAATCATTGTCGGGTTGCTCATGATCGCACCGATTTCGGATATTCGATTTGACGATCTGACCGAAGCGATTCCCGCTTTTGCCACCTTGGTTCTGATGAGTTTTACCTACAACCTGGGCATCGGCATGACAGCCGGATTTGTTTTGTACCCGTTGGTCAAAATCGCAGCCGGGCGCGGCCGGGAAATTCACGGCGGCCTCTGGATTTTATTCGGGTTTTCCGCCCTGTTTTTTCTCTTTTACCCGTATTAATTCGGATTTTCGCTAAGCTACTGCCCCAGATTTTGTGATTTTTGGGCCCAACGAGTCAGACTGCTCAATCTGCGTCGGCAAAACCGTGCAAAAAAAGCGCGGAGAGAAGCTTTGAATTTTAATCGCTTAAAATGAAGGAGTGGGCATCAGGCAAAGAAAATGTTTGAAATTTTGACAAAATATCCCTAAAATATAGTGACCCCGCCAAAAATTCCGGGCAAGGGGTGAAAATGAGCCGTGGTTTCAATTTTGGAGTATTGCCGTGTCTTCAGCCGTTGCAAAAGCCTACGCCGGAGAGTCACAAGCGGAACGACCGACCCTTGAGGCAATTCGAGCGCTTAAAGAGAAATACGGAAAACGTCTTGTGATTTTGGGGCACCACTACCAGCGCCATTCTGTGGTTTCTGTTGCGGATTTTGTCGGTGATTCGTTCGACCTGTCACGCCGCGCCGCCGAACAAAAGGAGGCGGAATTTATTGTGTTTTGCGGCGTGCAATTCATGGCGGAAAGCGCCGCGATTTTGGCTCAACCCCACCAAAAGGTTCTCCACCCCAACCCGGACGCCGGGTGCCCCCTGGCCGATTTTGCTCCCCTCGATCAGGTTGAGGCGGCCTGGTCGGATTTGGCAGAGGTAACGGACATCCGGCGGGTGACACCGGTGGTTTACGTGAATTCCAGCGCGGCGCTCAAGGCTTTTGTGGGGGCTCACGGCGGAACCACCTGCACGTCTTCTAATGCGAAGCAGGCATTTGAATGGGCGCTCGGCCGTTCCGAAAAGCTGTTCTTTTTCCCGGACAAAAATCTGGGCCAAAACACCGCTCGTTCCCTGGGACTTTCGGCAGATGACGTTCGAATCTGGCACGTGGATTTACCCAACGGAGGGCTGTCGGCTTCAGAAATCGACCGCGCAAAAGTTCTTCTGTGGGATGGCTATTGCCACGTGCACGCCTGGTTTCGAAAATTTCATGTGGAGCGCGCCCGCCTGCAATATCCTACCGGAAAAATCATTGTTCACCCGGAGTGCGATCCCGATGTCGTGGAAGCCAGCGACGGAAACGGTTCGACCAAATTTATTGTGGAGTACGTCCGAAAGGCCCCGGCAGGCAGCACCCTTGTGATTGGAACGGAATTGAATCTGGTCACCCGTTTGGCCAAAGAAAATCCAACCAAAACAATCGTTCCTCTGGCACAATCGCCGTGCCCGAATATGTGGAAAATCACCCCGAAAAATGTGTTGGAGGTGTTGGAGGCTCTTGGTGAGAGAAATGTGGTGACATTGCCAAAATCCGTTGTCACGGAGGCCCGCAAGGCGCTGGAACGAATGATGACGTTGTAGTTGGAGCGAATTTTTTTGGGGGAAAAACGGCTGTTCTGAAAAAGGGTCAAAAAATAGAAAAATCATAGGGAGGGAACCATGAGCGACAAGCTGAACCGCCGGTCTTTTTTGGAAAAGGGATTGTTGGGGGCCGGAGCCCTTACTTTTGCCGCAGCCGGGGTGAGTCGTCCCAAAGCGGCGTCCGCGCAAGACCTGTTTTCACAGGTCAATACGGCCCAAAACCCCCACCAATTGACGCCCCTTGAGAAAAAACATGTGCCGGAAATCGCCCTTCCCAAAAAGGTGGAGGCGGGCAAGCCCTTTCACGTGAAAATTACCGTGAATCATGTGATGCAACACCGGCATTTCATTCAATGGATTGAAATTTACGACGGTGAACTTTTTCTGGCACGAGTGGATTTCACGGCGGTCAAAACAAGGGCTCAGGCCACAGTCACCCTGGTTTTGGAAAAATCCACGACACTTAATGTGTTTGAACGGTGCAATTTGCACGGCCTGTGGAAAAACAGCGTCTCCGTAGAAGTGGCGTAAAGGAAAAGTGCTGCCGGGAGCAAAAGGGCCACGATCGGTCGGAAATGCGCGGGACAATTTTGACCCTTCCCACAAGTGTCAATTTGGTCAGGGGCGAAGAGACCGAAGCAATCTCGCGAACCATTCAAAAGAGGAAGTGCCATGATTTACGTCACGCGGCGCGTTACATTTAGTGCGGCTCACCGATTGTACAATCCGGCGTTTTCGGACGAAAAAAACGCTGCCGTTTTTGGAAAATGTAACAACCCCTGGGGACACGGTCACAACTACGCGTTGGAAGTCACCGTACGCGGCGAAATTAATCCGAAAACGGGTATGGTCATTGATCTCAAAAAGCTTAAAGAAATTCTCATGCGGGAAATTGTGGAGAAAGTTGACCACAAACATTTGAACCACGACGTTCCTTTTTTAGAAGGAATTATTCCGACAGCCGAAAATCTTTGCGTTCAATTTTGGAAAATCCTCCGGCCCAAAATCGACGAAGGCGAGCTGTTTGAAATCAAGCTGTACGAAACGGAAAACAACACGGTCACATATCGAGGTGAATAGATGAAACAGAAGCAAGAGGAACTGCAAGGGGTGGTCCGAAAGTGGTTGGCTTTGTTGGGAGAGAACCCGGAAAGAGAAGGACTGAAGGCCACGCCTCGCCGCGTAAGCGACGCTTTTCAATATTTAACAAAGGGGTACCGCCAAAATTTGGAAGAAATTCTAAACGGGGCTCTCTTTGAGGAAAAATACGATGAAATGGTGATTGTAAAGGACATCGATTACTACAGCCTTTGCGAGCACCATTTGCTGCCGTTTTTTGGGAAAGCGCACGTGGCGTACATTCCCAACGGAAAAATTATTGGCATCAGCAAGATTCCCCGAATCGTGGACATGTTTGCCCGGCGGCTCCAGGTGCAGGAGCGCATGACCACCCAAATTGCGGACGCCCTGCAGGATTTACTTCATCCTTTGGGCGTGGCGGTAGTGGTCGAAGGACAACATCTTTGTATGATGATGCGAGGAGTGGAAAAACAGAATTCTGTTATGACCACCAGTGCCATGTACGGAGCTTTTCGGAATCGAACGTCCACACGGGAAGAATTTCTGCGGCTTATCAATCACGCGTAGGGTTTGGGTATGACTCAGTCGTTGTTGGAAAACAAAACGGTTGTGGTGACGGGCGCCAGCGAAGGCATCGGATTGGCCATTGCCAAAACCTTTGCCGAAAGGGGTGCACGGGTGGTTCTAACCTCGCGACATGCGGACAAGTTGGAGCGGGCGGCTGCTGAATTCGAATCCAGTCCCTTGTGGACGCCTTGCGATGTGTCCAAACCCCAGGAGGTGGATGCGCTCCGTGCGTTTGTGCTTTCCAAACTGGGGCCGCCAGACATTTTGGTCAACAACGCCGGAATTTCCGTTTTCAAACCGGTGTGGGAAATCTCCCCAGAAACCTGGCGCTCCGTTTTGGACACCAATTTAACCGGCACGTTTTTAGTAACACGCGCGTTTTTGCCCGAATTCATGTCCCGCCGTTCGGGGCATATTGTGAACATTGTGTCGGTGGCCGCCATCGCCAATTTTACCCGTTGTTCGGCCTATTGCGCCTCCAAGTACGGCCAATTGGGGTTTACTCGGGTTTTGCGCCAGGAAATGATTCCCTACAACGTGCGGGTGACAGCCGTGTTGCCCGGGGCAACGGATACGGCGATTTGGAACGAAGCCGACGAAGATGTTGACCGTGCTGTCATGATGCGGCCCGAAGACATTGCGCGCAGCGTTCTACTGGCGTGCGAGTTGGGCCCGAACGCCACGGCCGAGGAAATCATTTTGCGCCCAACCGGCGGGGATGTGTAGAAGCAGTCGAAAATGCCGCATGGTGAAAGGAACGATTGCAGGTAATCGCCGCAAGTAGCCGGGCGAAGGTTTTTTTTCGTGAGTACTCTCAGTAGGTGTTTTGGGAATAATGCCTTGTGTGACAATCTTTGTGTGCCATGAATCCTTCTAAAATGAAAGGGAGGAAATGCGATGCCGAAATTAACCTATTTGAGCCATTCAGCCTTTTTGGTTGAGCACGAGGGAACAACCATTGCCATTGATCCCTTCCTGACGGGGAACCCGCTGGCCCCCGTCAAGGCTGATGACATTCACCCCGATTGGATTATTTTAACCCACGGCCACGCTGACCATATTGGCGACGGGATTTCCATCGCTAAACGGGACGAGGTAACGATTATTGCCCCCTTCGAGCTGGCCACGTATTGTGAAATGAAAGGCGCGCAGGCTCATCCGATGCACATTGGCGGGGCGCACGAATTTCCATTTGGGCGTGTCAAATTAACCATTGCCCACCACGGTTCCGCAGCTATTGAGGATAACTCCATTATCTACACGGGAAACCCTGCAGGTGTGCTGCTCACGATGGGAGGCAAAACCTTGTACCATCCCGGTGACACGGGGCTTTTTTACGACATGAAACTCATCGGGGAGTTGACGCCTATTGACGTGGCGGTTTTGCCCATCGGGGATAATTTTACAATGGGAATCGACGATGCGGTTCGAGCTGTGGAATTTTTACAGCCGGGCATGGCCATTCCCATGCATTACAACACATTTGACGTCATTAAAACCGACCCCAATGAGTTCGTACGAAAAGTTCAGGACAAGGGGTACAACGCCCGTGTGTTGGAATTCGGCGAAAGCATGGATTTTTAAGAGACCGGAAGGACAGTCAAATTGAAGCAATCAGGCGGGATTTTTTCCCGCCTTTTTAATTTTATCTTTTCCCAAGGAAATTTCTTGATATTTAATGACTTGTTTTTTACATTTTTATGTCATGCTTTGAAAAGAAAATCAAAAATCGGGGCAGGCCGGAGAGTAGGTCGGTGGGCTCCAAGAATCGAACCTAAAATGAGGAGCTGAGTATGAAACAAGGTGCAACGACGGTCGAGAAAAAATTAGCAGCGCTGGCTCAGCATTTTGATCAGTGGGAGGTCATTAAGGATTCCATTGACCAGTTAATAGATTTGATGTTAAATTACCGCCAGAGCGGGCATCCCGGGGGCTCCCGTTCCAAGGTGCACGCCCTTGTGGCAACCTTGCTTAGCGGCGGTATGCGGTGGGACATTCGTCACCCGGAAAAACGTTTCGGCGACCGCTTTATTTTGGTGGCCGGTCACACCATCCCCCTGGTGTACGCCACGCTAACCGTTTTGGGGGAAGCCATGGCGCAAAAATACGCCCGTACAAAAAACAAAGCCTATTTCATTCCTGACGACAGAATTGTCCGACCTGACGACTTGCTGGTTTTTCGCCACCGGGGCGGTTTACCCGGACATGCCGAGTTTTCAGGCAAGACCCTTTTCCTGAAATTCAACACGGGCCCCTCGGGACACGGGTCACCTGCCGCTGCCGGAGCGGCTTTGGCACTCAAAATGGCCGGAATGGAAGAAGTCAAGGTGATTGGATTTGAAGGAGACGCCGGTTTGACTCCGGGAGCCAATCACGAAACCATGAATTCGGCCTGGGCCTTGGGGTTGAACAATCTCTATTTTGTCATCGATTGGAATAATTTCGGCATTGATGACCACCCGCTGAAAGAGACCGTTTACGGAACGCCCAATGACTGGTTTGCCTCCCACGGGTGGCGGGTCGTGGGGACGGAAAAGGGTTCCGTTTGGGAGCCGCTTACCCGTATGATTGTGGAGCTCTATTTCGGCGAAAACCCGGGCAAATTGCCGAATATCGGTTGGATGAAAACGCGCAAGGGCCGCGGGTACTTGAAATACGACAACAAATCCCACGGCTCCCCCCATCCCATAAATTCCGAAATTTTCTGGGAGACAAAAAAACCGTTTCAGGAAAAATACGGGGTTCGGTTTGAGGGTTTCGGCCAGCCGGCACCGGAATCGGAGGCCGGCCGTCGCGAGCAGTACCGGAAAAACATTCAGGTTGTTTTAGACGTTTTGCGGCAGGATTCCCGTTTGGTGGATTACATTGCCGACACACTGGCCGAGTTGGGCGATTCCGTTCCCAACGACGCCCCCTCCTTTAAATTTCGGCAGGGGGAAAAATCCCCCTTTGAGGACCCGGTTTTGTACGATTACAAAAATTACCCGCCCGAGCTGTACCTGCCTCCGGGCTCAAAGGTTCCCAATCGCAAAGGACTCGCCGCCTGGGGCGCCTGGGTCAATGCGTACGCCCACGAAAAATGGGGACGCCCGCTTTTTGTGGCGGCGTCCGCGGATTTGGCCGATTCCACCAACATTTCGGGGTTTGGCAAAAAATGGGGGGATTTTGAGGGGTTTGGTTGGTACCACCGAGAGAAGAATCTGTCCGGGGCGCTTTTGCCGCAGGAAATTACCGAATTTGCCAACTCAGGCATCGGAGCGGGGTTGGCGTCGGTCAATTTTGCCGAAAATCCCTTTGAGAAATTCGACGGATTTTACGCCGCTTTCTCCACGTACGGGTCTTTTGCCTATTTGAAGTACGGCATGATGCGTTTGTACAGCCAGATGGCACAGGATTGCGATCTCAAACTCGGAAAACTCCTCTGGGTGGCCGGGCACTCCGGCCCCGAAACAGCCGACGATTCCCGCACACATTTCGGTATTTTTTCGCCGGAAGTGGGAGAGCTTTTCCCGAAAAGTCAGGTTGTGAACGTACACCCGTGGGAGTACAACGAGGTGCCGGTGGTTCTTGGCGCTGCCCTAAGGGAAAATGTGCCCATTGTGGTGCTGCACCTCACGCGTCCGCCGATTGAGCTGCCGGACCGGGATGCCCTGGGAATGGCCTCCCATTTCGAGGCCGCCAGAGGCGCTTACCTCATTCGCGATTACCGGCCGGGACAACCCAAAATGGGGGTGGTAATTGTTCGAGGCACCAGTACCACCAACAATCTGGTTAAAATTCTCCCGGAGCTGGACAAAGCAGGGCTGAATGTGAAAATTGTAGCGGCCATTAGTTCCGAGTTGTTCGAGCGCCAGACCGAATCGTACCGTGAGAAAATCCTCTCCAAACAGGAGTGGATGGACGCCATGGTGGTCACAAACGCTTCTCTACGCATGATGCGCGCTTGGATCAAAAACCCAATCGTCCCCGAATATTCCCTTTCTGCTGATTGGGACAACCGCTGGCGCACCGGCGGGACGGTGGATGAAATTTGTGAAGAGGCCCACATCTCTTCCGACTGGATTTTAAAAGGGATTGAGCGTTTTGTAGCCGAACGCAGCAAGCGCCTGACCGAATTGCAAAGCTGGTTACCAAAGGCTTAAAAAACCCGCTTACTTCGGCGGAACAACGAGCCGTTGAAAAATCGTTGGGGGCAGGGCACTGCCCCCCTATTTTTTCGCCCCAAAAAATAATTGACTCCGAAATCTTCGGGGTTTTGCTGAAACGGAGGAACCCTCCATGGCTCAACGTTTACAGTGGCTAATTCTGATGGTGTGGCTCGTGGGCAGCTCGTCTCTTTTTTCGCAGCCGCTTTTCCACGACGATTTTTCCTACTACCCTGCCGGCACAGACGGAAGCAACACCTGGACGCCGGTAAAAGGGCTTTGGGTAATGCAAAACAAATGCTACCGTCAATTACAGGACGCCTACGACAACGCCGCTCTGGCCTCTGTTTTTTTGGACGCTGGCTTTCGGCTGACCGTGCGCTTTCGTTTTCTCTCCAAAAATTTCGGCGCCGGGGTCTTTTTCAACTGCGCCTCTTCCAAAAGTACCGCCTTTTCCCAAATGTTTCGGTTTGACGGGCAGGGCGCGGTCATCCTCGGGTATTTTCGCAACGGCGAGTTTAACCCGACCCGCACCGTTTCTCTTGCGTCCGTTCAAAAAGAAGCCGAACACGTTTTTCAACTGACCGTTCTCCCGGATTCCGGCCTTTACACCCTGTTTTTGGACGGAAAATGTCTCGTTTCACAAGAACCGTTGGTTTACCGAAGCGGCTTTTTCGGGCTGGAGGCTTCGAACGGGCCGGTCGCTTTTGAGGCCGTTAGGGTCGACAAAATTCAAGGCTCCGGCAAGAATCCTCTTCTCAATTGGCCCGTTTCCGTTTCGTTTACACCGTCGGGTAAGCTCTTGGTGTTGGAGGGCGCTGAGCGCGCCGTGGCGAAAATAGACCCAAACGGCCGAAAAAAGATTCGCCTGCGGGGGCCGCATTTTTTTCGGGCTCCGGTAACTGTTTTGCCCGTAGGGGAAAAGGCCTTTGCCGTGTTGGACACAGCAACCCGGCGACTGTGGGCTTTTTCAGATTCGGGTGAAAAAAGGCGGGTGATTTTTGGTTCACCCCAAACCCCCTGGAAACGGCCGGTGAGTGCGGCGGAAACCCGGGCTGGGACCATCTGGGTTCTAGATGCCGGACGCAGAGCTCTGTACCGCTCGGACACCACTCTTTCCCGCTGGGCCAAGTTTCCGTTGGGCCGCCGTGTCAGGAGTCCGAAAATTGTGGCGGCTCGGGACAGTCTGACCGCCGTTTTTGACGCAGCCGACCGTTCGGTGGCGCTGTTCCAAGTCACGGCGTCCAATCTGCGCTTTTTGAGGAAAATTCCGTTGGGACTGGCAAACCTGCGAGGTCTGGCGCTCGCTTCTCAGGCGCTTGACGCTTCCTTCGGCACCAAGGTTTTTCAATTCGATTTTCAGGGCAATGAAATTGCCGAGCTTAAAGATGATCGCCTGCCGCTTTTTTTTGCCGAAGGACTAACACTTGCTCCCAATGGCGAGGTCTGTGTAGCTAATTTTGCCGACGGAACGGTGCTCTTTTTGAACAAGGATTTGACGTTCCCCAAACCTGAATTTCGGTTCCGCGGGAAAACAGGGATCGAACTGTTCTGGAAAACGTCGGTTCCGATTCGGGCCAAAGTGCGCATTTTGAAGGGGAAGAAAATCTGGGCGGAAAAAACCGAAAAATGCCAGACGACCACCCACCGGTTCCCGTTCCGCGGTCTGAAAAGGGACGAAATTGACGCCTTTCAGATTTCGCCCCCTGCGCCTGTTTACCCGTCGGTCACGGAATGGTCCCTGCGGCGCGCTTTTGCCACGTCTGTTCCCCACGGCAAGAAAAGAGTGGAACGCTTGCCCGCGGTGACCGTTATCTTTGCCAATGTTTTGGACGACCGCTCGGACACGTCCCGGTGGCCTGCCCTGCCGCCCTTGCCCGATTCGACCGTAAAATGGTTGGAAGGGCAAATTTTGGACGGAGTGCGCTTCTACTGGGTGCACTCGCACACCACCTTTTGGATTGACATGGATTTTGTGGTGGTGCGAAAAAAAATGAAGCGGAGCGAGGTTTTCGGGCCGGAGAGCTACTACCCCCCGAAAGAAGATTTGTTGCGGAAAGTTTTAAAGCGGGCGGGGAAATCGCTTAATCGGTACCGCGGTGTGGTGTACCTTTCGTGTACCCGGGCGTACGATTCCAAAACGGGGCGATTTCGGCTTGTGGGGCGCGGCGGCGCTTTCACCGAGGGAATTTCCGCCAACAATCGCTACGGAATTTCTTGGTGGGATGTAACGCACCCGGGTCACAGTTCGGAAAACAACTGGCTTTTTACCCACGAATTTAACCACCAAACCGACGACCTTTTTCTCACCAGCGGCCACCCCGAATATTGGTTCAATCATTTTTCCCCCTCCCTGGGAAATGTGGCGCGTTTTGGGGAACATTTTGACGGAAATGCCTACTTCATGAATCGCGTGTCGCCTTTCGATTGGCTGGATTTAAAATGGGGGGATCGGGTGTGGACCCGCGACCAGGACGGAGACGGGATCCCCGACGCGGATGCTCGTTTTCCTTTCGACGAAAAGCGCCTGGGGAGCTCGCCCCGCCGAACGGACACGGACGGCGACGGCGTAAAGGACGCGGACGAGCTGCTTTTTTCCAACTGGATTGTAGACGGTGTGGGAGAAACCTACGGTGCTCCGGCGCGTTTTCCCAATTTGAACCGACAGGACACCGACAACGACGGTTTGTCCGACGGAGCAGACCCGCTGCCACTAACGCCGGTAGCCGATTTTTGGCGGTTGAAAACGGACGAAAATGAGGCCGCTTCCCCCTGGGCCCAATTGAATGACCCGCGCGTGGAGGCTAAGATTTGGGTCTCGGTGGATTCCTCCCGGTGGCAGTGGCGTATTCAAATGAATCGAAATCTGCCGCTAAAACTTCAGGTAGACGCCTGTAACAACGGCTGGTTCCTGGGTCAGGACAACCTGATTTTCAAGGTGTCGGAGACGAAATCCGGGGAAATCCGCAAAAGATGTGTGCTTTTGAACGCCTCCCGTTTTGACCGCTGGCCCTACAACGACAATCGACTAACTCGCTGCGTCCGCTGGAAGGCACGGTTGGTGCAAAAAGGCGGCCCCTGGATTTGGGAGGTGACGATTTTCCCGGAGCCTGCTGTGGGATTGCAATTTTTTCCGGGGAAAACGCTGGCGGTCAATTTAGGGTTTCGCACTTCACGTGACTGGCAGGGGCGTGAACGGTACGTGACGCTTTTTGAACCGAATCGGTTGATTCCCGTCCGACTAAAACTGAAATAAAGCAGCGGAACGGGAATTCCCAATTTGGCGAAAAGTGCTTTCCACTTGCCTTTCTCCGGAAATTGATGTACGTTTAGAAAGTAGCACGCAGCGATTTTGGAGACTTGTGGCCATGTCTGATCTTCTCCGCCTGATGAAAAATAGGCGGACGCACCGGAAATTTTTGGCAAAAGAGGTTCCGTTTGATTGGGTTCGGGAAGCCCTCCAGGCCTTTCGGTGGGCTCCCTCAGGCGCCAATCGTCAGCCGTGGAAGTTGGTACTTGTGGCGGACCCGTCTCAAAAAGCACGCATTCGTCATCTTGTGGAAACGGGCGAAAAGGAATTTCACCCGCGCGCTCCCAATTGGATGCGTCGGTTTTTTGCGGAACAGGGAATTACGCCGGAAAAAGATTTTTTGAGTGACGCCCCCTATTTGCTCTGTGTTTTCGGGTTGAAAAAAGCTCCCTATTTTAAGGAGTCGGTCTGGCTGGCCGTGGGCTGGTTTTTGCTGGCTCTTGAAGAAAAAGGGCTTGCCACCGTTACCTACACGCCGTCGCGTAAACGCGCGGTGAGCGAACTCCTGGGGATTTCTTCGGAATGGGATTTGCAGGTCATTTTACCGATAGGCTTTGCCGCGGAGGACGAAAGGATTGCCGATCGTCCCCGAAAAGAGCTGTCGGAAATACTGAAAATCAGCAAGGAGTAGGCTGGGAGAAGATTCCTCGAATCGGCTTTCTTGGAATGAAAGGGCTGGTATTTTGAAGGGGAACAGGTTGGGAAAAACTTTTTGAAATCGTTTGCTTAAATGGAAAAAGGGGGAAGCGGGGGAATAATCGGAACCTTTCCGGCGTTTTCCATGTAAATTAAATAGGAATTTATCCCATGAAAATAAATCCCTCTTTGGAGGGAAGGAGGCCAAGATGAAATCGACCTTAATAAAATGGACATCTTTGGGGATTGCGCTGTTTCTGACCGTCTTTTTAGCGGGCTGCTACACGCAGTTAGCCACTTATTCTACTACCGAGGAATCGTACACCGCTTCGAAAAGCAACCAGGGCTCGTCGTCGTATTCTTACGCGCCTGAGGAAAATCCCTCACAACAACAACCGGCAGAGAGTGACACAGAATACTACCCCGAGGAGCAAGAACAAGCCCGGCAGGATTACGACAACGGTACGACCAACATTTACAATTTTTATTCGCCTACGTACCCCTACGGCGCTCCTTACTGGCCTTACGGTTGGTGGGGTGACGTGTGGTACGATTACCCGCCCTACGACGGTTTTTATTTTTCCGTGAGCTTCGGTGCGCCCTATTATTACGATCCCTTTTTGTGGGATTGGCGCTACCGCTGGTACGACGATTTCTGGTACAGTCCCTATCGTTACCGCTATTCCATGTGGTACCGGGAATGGCGCTACGGCTACGATCCCTACAATTGGTGGTGGTACGATTCGTACACCTACGAGCGCATGAAAATGAAACGCCGCCCCTTTGGCCGTCGGGAAGGACTTGACCGAAGGGGGCCATTGGAGGGACCTGTGGCTATCGGGAGCGGAATGGGTGGAAGCGGCACGGCAACCGGCTTACGAAAAGCCGCTCGGGCACCGCTGCGAAATCGTCCCGGGTTGACTGACAATCCCGCCCGCATTCCCAAACGCCGAATTCAAACAGATCGAACAGACGACGTAATTCGAGTTAGCAAAGGGGTACGGTCGGAGGAGATAGCTCCTTCCCGCATTCGAAAAGCCAAACGCGCGCCGCGAACGGAAGGGCTTCTTGTGCGGCACCCGAAACGCGTGCGGAAAATTCGACGGGAAGAAGAAGCCAGCACGCGCAATCGTGCCATTCGCTCCAATGAGCGGCTGCGGAAGGTTCGAACCTACCGCACGCGCCAAACGCGAAACGCGGAGCCGCGGCTCTACAAAACACGGGAAAGACGTCCCCACTACCGCCCCGAGCCCAAAATTCACACCCACCGTACGCGGAGCACCCCGAGGCGATCGACCCGAATTCGGTACATTCCACCGCGGCGTGAATCGCATCCGATTATTCGACACCGAAGCGCGCCTTCACGAAGTTATTCGCCCCCGCCGAAAATCAGCGCTCCGGCGGCACGTGCGCCGCGAAGTTCCTCTTCATCTTCCGGCTCTCACAGCAGCCCCTCGCGGCGAGAGAGGAAATAGAAATTGAGCGTTCAAGGGGTGTAGTTTTATCCGATTTAAAGGGGAAGCCTGACCGGTAAAATGGCCTGTTTGTCAGATTGAGGAGAATTGTATGCGAAAACATTTTTTTAGAATAGAATGGGTGGTTCTGTTGCTTTTGGGCTTCGGGTTCAGTTCTGCCTCGGCTCAGCAGCTCTGGCCCATTCTCGGACAGGAATTCGGTGTGGGAGCACGCGCGCTGGGCATGGGCGGTGCCTTTGTCTCGGTGGCAAACGACTATTCGGCCAGCCACTGGAATCCGGCCGGTTTGGGGCTTATTCGGCGAATGGAAGCCTTTGGCTCGGTCGGGCGTTTGGGGCTTGTGAATGACGACGTCAATCGCCAAAACGAGACAGTCGAAAAAGACGGACATTTCACCCGGCTCAATGCCGCCGGGTTTGTTTTTCCGATTCCGACCTACCGCGGAAGTCTGGTTTTTGCGACCGGTTACAATCGCGTTAAAAATTTAGACGGTGTTTTTGCGTCCAGACAATTTATTAACACACCCGGGGACTCGGTTTACCACATTGGAGACGAGTTCGAAACCGGGTATTTCGGCTACTGGAATTTCTCCGGTTCCATTCAGCTTTCTCCTAATTTTTATTTCGGAGGGGCGATTAATTTTTGGCGGGGCCATGACGACTACAATTGGAAATTTTACGAAAAAGACGAATTGGACCTCTGGACGTTTGACACCAATATTCTAAACCAAGACCAAATTCGGACCAAAATAAGCGGCACCAATTTTAAGTTCGGCGGACTTTTTACCATCGGAAAAATTTTGAATGTGGGGGGAACCATTGAAACGCCCGTCACATTTAAGGCAACGGAAAATTGGGAACAAAGCAAGAATTATATTTATTTTGACGACGGCTCGGTACAAAACGGCACCACCGATGCCGGTGAATTTCAGTACAAGATTAAAAAACCGTACACCTTTGCCCTGGGAGCTTCGCTGAAAATACCGCTCCTGATTCTTTCGGCAGACGCTCGGTACAACGATTGGTCACAAATGGCGTACAAGGATTCCCTTTCGGTACAAAACGGCTCAATTATGTCGACCTACCGTGAGACCATTGCCTACCGCCTGGGAGCCGAAGTCGCCGTGCCTCTCACAAGGGTGCGTCTGCGGGCAGGCTACATGTTCGATCCCTCGCCCTACCAAAAAACAGGGCCGGGAACCCTCGGCAATCGTACCTTTTTGACCGCCGGTTTGGGCTTTATTGTGGACAAACAATTCACGTTCGATTTGGCCTGGGTGCGTGGAAATTGGAAAAAATACCACGAGAATTACACCGAAAAGATTCAGGCGGACAAGGTGCTGTTCACCGCGGCTTTTCGATTTTAAAGAAATGGTGGGCGTGTCTCCGTTAAGAAAGCGTCCCGCCGACCGTTGGCAAAAGCAGAACAGAGGCCGACGGTAATGCAAATAAAAAGCAAGGAGGGAAGAGAGATGAAAGGGGTCCAAACTCTTCCGAAACTCTTGTTGCCTCTTCTGTTGGCAGCGATTTTGTCGGGTTGTTACACCCGTCCCAATTTTACCTTTAAAAAACCGGTGCGCGTGGAGCGAGAACACATTGGTATTTCAGCGCCCTCGCTGGCCAGAGCGGCGTTTGTGAATTACCATTTTGTGGGCTCAGCGTGGCACAATAGTTACTGGTACGCTTCGCCCTATTTGGAGGATGACTTTTTCGCCCTCTCCAATTATTATTACGCGCGCTATTTTGGATTGTGGGAATATCCCTACGCCCTGTACGGCGGTTTCCCTTTTGAGAGTTGGTATTGGAATCCGTGGGGCTACAATGCGGCTTTGGCCGATCTGGGAAATTGGCAATGGGTTCGGTGGACGCCCGGCCCGGCACCGTCTCACCGCCAGCAACCATCCGCAAGAAATGGGGCTCGAATTCGAAAAACGCGACCCGGCGCCGTTGCGGCGGCTACCGTGGAACTCCGACCGCAAGTGGAGTGGCACGCCATTTCCATTCCCCACAACGACGCGTTGCCTGAGCGGCGAGCCCTTTCAACCCTGCGAATCCGCGAAAAACCGTTGTTAATTCCGGTGGAATCGGAAGTGCCGCTCGTTCGCGAGCCGGTTTTGGTGCCGAGAAGTCCGATGTTGGACCAGCGGTCTCCGTCAATTTTCGAACGGACGGGTTACGTGACAGAAGAAGACGCTATTTACCGCGGCGTCTCTACGTCTGATTTGAGGCGTTCGGGATTTACTACAGGCGTTCGGTACCGAAGCACGTCGGGCGTGCGGACTTCCTCTGCGGCACGCGTTCGGAAAAACAATAAAAAATAGAGGAGTAGCATTTGGGTCGAGAGCGGCCAGAAGAAATAGAAGCGATTTTTTGATTTGGGCAAGCACAAAAAACCCCGGTTTGAAACCGGGGTTTTTCTTTGTGGGTTGGAAATAGCTTACCAGCGAATGGCAGCAGAAGCCCAGGTAAAGCCCGAGCCAAAAGCGGCCAGAATCAGCAAATCACCCTCTTTCAAGAGTCCCTGTTCCAATACTTCACTCAGGGCAATGGGAATAGTGGCAGCCGTGGTGTTGCCGTACCGCTGGATGTTGTTGTACACCTTTTCCGGCGGCAAGCCGAGCCGCTGCCGCATGGCTTCCGAAATCCGTAAATTAGCCTGGTGAGGAATAACCAAATCAACGTCGTCAATGCTGGCGTGAATCGCATTCAGCGCCTCCAGAATGACCTCCGGAAACCGGACGACGGAATGTTTGAAGACGTCACGGCCCTTCATTTTGGGGAAGGTGCGGCCTTCGTCGATCAGTTCGTGGGTAATGTGGTGCTTGTGAGCACTTCCCGGTGCCTCTGTCCACAAATAGGTGGCGTACTTGCCCTGCGAATGCAGGTGTGTGGTCAAAATGCCCTGGGTCTCGTCGCCTTCAAACGCTTCGACCACCACCGCTCCCGCACCGTCTCCGAACAGCACGGCCACATCTCGGCCTTCCGTGGTCAGATTTAAACCCTTGGATTGGACTTCGGCGCCAACGACCAAAATCGTTTTGTACACGCCGGAACGAACAAAGGCGTCCGCCGTGGACAGGGCGTACATGAAACCGGAGCACTGGTTGCGAACATCCAGAGCCCCCACCGGAGGCATGCCCAGTTTGTCCTGCAAAAGGACGCCGCCGCCCGGGAAAAAGTAATCGGGGCTAAGGGTTGCGAAAATAATGAAATCCACTTCTTCGGGCTTTTTGCCGGCATTTTCCAATGCGATTTTGGCAGCTTCCACGGCCAAATCGGAGGTGGCCGTATGTTCATCCACCCAGTGCCGTTCCACAATACCGCTTCTTTCACGGATCCACTGGTCACTGGTGTCCATCATTTTTTCAAGGTCGTGGTTGGTGACAACGCGGGGCGGAACGTAACGCCCGACGCCCGTAATGCGAGCTCGAATCATAAATGGTCTCCTTTTGTTTGTTTCAGATGACGGAATTTCGCAAAATAAATAGTTCTCAAAAAGGAAGTGAAAACGTTTGTCGCGGTTTCAATCCCTTTTCTGATTGAGAAAAATCCCCGACGGATTTTCTCTGGATACCGGAAGAATCATTTTATCCCCTATTTTGACCACAATGTAATGAAAATCAGGGGAAAAAACAACCGATTTTTCATTTTCCCTGCGGACAGGA
Source organism: uncultured Deferribacteres bacterium (assembly GCA_964579725.1). Lineage (GTDB taxonomy): Bacteria > Zhuqueibacterota > JdFR-76 > JdFR-76 > BMS3Abin05 > CAZOHG01. The sequence continues at coordinate 80,458 of CAZOHG010000004.1, read as the reverse complement.
CTTTTCCGTCAGAAATCTTAGTCTTTGGTCATGGCCGACTGCAGGAACTTCCACAGTTCGGTCAGACTAAAAAACTCGTATGTAGGCTTCGGAGTGCCTGGGGGGAGTTTTTGGCGACGGCGATTGAGCCAGGCCACCGGCATTCCGGCGCGATGGGCGCCCACAATGTCCGCTTGAGGGGAATCCCCTACTAAAAGCACCCGTTCGGCCGGAAGTTCCAACTTGCTGAGCAGGGCGTCGAAAATGGCCCGACACGGTTTGTAGCATCCCAATTCTTCCGACGTTAAAATGACCTCAAATCGATAGCCAAGACCCATCAATTTACGAATGAGGGGATCGTCACGATCGGCATTGGAAAGAAGCGCCAATCGAAAATGGTTGGCTAACTGTGGGAGAATCTCGGGAACGTCCGGGTAAAGTTTGCTGGTGCCCATGAATTCCCACAACCGGTCAAGGTCTTTTTCCACATTGCGTACCACTCCGTAGTCGGAATAGAGGCGACGAATGCGGCGGCGGTGGAGTTCGCGAATGGGAACGAACGGGTGAATGGAAGGCCAATCAAAAAGCTCGCGTCCCAGGGCATCGTATTGCCGAAAATAGTGGTCTAAATTGACCTGTTCCCCGCTCTCTTCCATAAACCGCCAGAGAATGTGGCGCGGGAATCCGGAATCGTCCACAAGGGTGTGGAGCACATCGAAGGCCAAAGCCGAATAAACGGGAGAATCTGCCATTTGAATGCCTGTCAGTTGAAATTGCCGCCGTTGCTTTTCGAGCAAAGGCACAAGGGAAAAAGTTGTTTTGCCCCAACTACCCCTTAATTTAGGGGGAGAAGAAAAAAGAATCAAGGAATTTTTAGGGGAGAATTTCACTGGTCGGGCCAAATCGGGGAATTTTCCCTTGACAGAAATTTTTCAAATATGTATATTTTAAACACCTCATTCTGTTGATTTTCGCTACACCGATTCATTCGGAAGATTAGAGCGAAAATCGAACTGCGTGATTCCCTGCCCGGCCAAGGGGCAGTTTCTGAATAGATGGGCTGAAATCACCATAGCAGGCAAAATCGATTTTGGCCTGTACAGCATTCCGTTTTTTACGATTTGGTACCCATTATTATATGGCTATTTTAGAGGTTCGGAACGTTTCGTTGCATTTTGGGGGAGTGAACGCACTCACCGATGTCAGTTTGTCCGTTCAGGACGGAGAAATTTTTGCCATCATTGGGCCGAACGGAGCGGGAAAAACCAGCCTGCTCAATTCCATTAGTGGCCTGTACCGTCCGCAAAAAGGCTCCATTCTTTTCGACGGCAAAGATATTTCCCACTTGCCTACGCACAAACGTGCCCAATTGGGCATTGCCCGCACCTTTCAAAATATTGAACTCTTCAAAGGGATGACCACACTGGACAACCTCATGCTGGGCTCGCACAATCATCTGAAAGCGGGAGCGCTTTTGGGGGGAATTTATTACGGATTTGCCGAAAAGGAAGAAATCCGCGAACGCAAATTTATTGAAGACATTATTGACTTTCTGGAGATTGAGTCCATTCGAAATAAAGTCGTGGGAACTCTCTCCTACGGTTTACAGAAACGTTTGGAGATCGGTAGAGCCCTGGCGCTTCGCCCGAAACTAATTTTAATGGACGAACCCATGGCCGGGATGAACATGGAAGAAAAGGAAGACATTGCCCGGTTCATTATTGACATTAACGAAGAGTGGGACATTACCGTTGTGCTGATTGAACACGACATGGGGGTGGTCATGGACATTTCCAACCGCGTGTGTGTGCTGGATTTCGGCATTAAAATCGCCGAAGGAAGCCCCGACGAGGTCAAGAGGAATCGACGGGTAATTGAAGCGTACCTTGGACAGGAGGCGGAGGTTTAATGGAATTGGCCGAAACTTTTCCGAAGCTCCTGTTGGTGAAGGCCAAACAGTACGGGGCGAGGCGGGTGGCTCTTCGCGAAAAGGATTTCGGTATTTGGAATGAGGTCACTTGGGCCGGTTATCTGGAACACGTGAAATATTTTGCTTTGGGGCTCTGGACGTTAGGCTTCGAGCGCGGTGACAAAATTTCCATTATCGGCGACAACGAGCCGGAATGGGTGTACGCGGAACTGGGAGCCCAATCACTGGGCGGAATTGCAGTGGGAATTTACCAGGATTCCACCCCGGAAGAAATCCAATTTGTGGCCGATTTTTCCGAATCCCGGTACGTAATTGCCGAAGACCAGGAGCAGGTGGACAAGCTTCTGGAAATCAAAGACCGCCTGCCACAGGTTCAACGGGTGATCTACTGGGATCCAAAAGGCATGCGTTTTTACCACGATCCCTGGCTCATGAGTTTTCAGGATGTGGAAAAATTGGGCGCGGCCTACGACAAAACCCATCCCGGTGAATTTGAATCGCGTGTAGAAGAAGGAAAAGGGGACGATCTGGCTCTGTTTTTGACCACCTCCGGAACCACGGGACGACCCAAACTGGTGATGTTAACTCACCGAAATCTGATCAAAATGGCGGAGAATCTTTCCATGAAAGTCGACCCCCTCCGGGAAAGCGACAATTTTGTCTCCTTTTTGCCGCTGGCCTGGGTGGGCGAGCAAATGACCTGCGTGGCGGGTGCCCTGGCCATTGGCTTTACTGTCAATTTCCCCGAAGAGCCGGAAACCGTCCGGGACAATATTCGGGAAATTGCGCCGCAGGTCATGTTTTCACCGCCCCGCATTTGGGAAAGCATTCTCTCGGACATTCAGGTTAAAATTGCGGACACCACCCGATTCAAACGAGCGGTTTACAATTTTTCCATGAAAATCGGGCGCCATCTGGCAGACTTGAAATTCGCCAAACAAAAACCCAGTTTGGGGTGGAAAATTCTCGGTAAGTTAGCCGATTTTCTTGTTTTTCGGGCGTTGCGAGATCGAATCGGTTTGTCTCGCATTCGGTACGCCTACACGGGCGGGGCGGCACTGGGCCCCGACGTTTTTCGATTTTACCACGCCATTGGAGTCAATCTGAAACAAATCTACGGGCAAACGGAGATTTCGGGCATCTCCGTGGTACACCGGGACGGCGACATTAAGTTCGACACAGTGGGCAAGCCCATTCCCGAAACCGAAATCCGCATCTCCGAAGACGGGGAGATTCTCTCCAAAAGTCCCAGTGTTTTTGTGGGTTATTACCGGGACCCCAAATCTACCGAGGAAGCGCTGCGGGACGGCTGGCTTCATTCCGGAGACGCCGGGGAGATTGATGCCGACGGTCATCTCATCATGTTCGATCGGGTCAAAGACATTATGAAACTTTCCGACGGCAGTCGATTTTCGCCCCAGTACATCGAAAATAAACTCAAATTCAGTCCCTACATAAAAGAAGCCGTTGCCTTTGGCAAGGGACGCGATTATGTGACGGCTTTTATTAATATCGAAATGGCCAATGTGGGCAAGTGGGCCGAAATGCACCGAATCCCCTACACCACGTACGTGGACTTGTCGCAGAAGCCGGAGGTTTACGAGCTGATTCGGCAAGATGTAGAACGGGTGAACCGTGAACTGCCGCAGCGTGCCCGAATTCGGAAATTCGTTATTTTGCACAAGGAATTGGACGCGGACGACAACGAATTGACACGCACCAAAAAAGTGCGGCGGGGTTTTATCGAAGAGCGGTACAAAATTTTGGTGGAAGCGCTGTACAGCGATCAGAACCGGTGCGAGGTAGAGGCACAAGTAAAGTACCGCGACGGGCGCGAAGCGCGTATTCGAACCAATCTTCGGCTGGAATTTATGGACGCCGCACAAGGGACTAAATTGAGCAAAGCCAAAAACGAGGACCGTGTATGATTTTTTTCCTGCAACTTCTGGTAACCGGCTTGGTGGTAGGCAGTGTGTACGCATTGGTTGCCCTCGGGTTTGTGCTCATTTACAAATCCAGCCGTGTGATTAATTTTGCGCAGGGGGAACTGGTTCTTGTCGGGGCTTTTATCTGTCTCTCCCTCTCCACAACCTACAAAGTGCCGTTTTTGCTGGCTTTTTTGCTAACGCTGGTCATTGCCGTTTTGGTCGGACTTCTGATTGAACGCTTTTTTCTCCGGCCTATGATTGGTGAATCGGTTCTGTCTATTATTATGCTGACGATCGGATTGTCCAGTTTTTTGCGAGGTTTGGTCGAGGTCATTTGGGGCACGGAAACACGCGTGTTCCCGCCGATTTTCCCCACCAAACCACTTAACATCGGCGGAATTGTGCTCTCACAGGTGTACGTGTGGAGTTTTGTTTTGGCCATTCTTTTTCTCGGAATTTTTACCCTGTTTTTTAAATTTACCAACGAAGGTATTGCCATGCGTGCTGCCGCCGACGACGAGGACGCGGCGCTTTCCATGGGCATTAGCATTAAGCGGATTTACGGATTGGCATGGGCCATCGCTGCTTTGGTGGCAGCCGTGGGAGGAATTGTGATTGGAAACATTAACGGCGTCAATATTAGCCTGAGCATGATGGGCCTGCGGGTGTTCCCTGTGGTTATTTTGGGCGGGCTGGATTCCATCCCCGGAGCCATTGTGGGCGGATTGACCATCGGTATTTTGGAAAATCTGGCGGGCGGGTATCTCGACCCCTTTTTTGGCGGCGGCGTGAAGGAAATCTTCCCGTTCATTATTTTGGTGATTGTCCTGATGATCAAGCCCTACGGGCTATTTGGTTTAGAGCGCATCGAACGAGTGTAGGATGAGGGCATGAATCAGCTTCCGAGCGGCGTTTTTAACGTCTCGTACAAACAGGATCGACGGATTTTTCGAACCAAAGTGCAACTCTTCTGGCTGGGGGTGCTGTTGGTGGTCATCCTCACGGGGCCTTTGTACATGAATGACTATTTGCTCTCTCTGGCCAATTTAACGGGAATTGCCATTATTGGGGCCATGGGGTTGAATATTTTAACGGGCTTCGCGGGGCAAATTTCATTGGGGCACGGCGCTTTTATTGGTGTTGGAGCGTACGCTTCCGCTCTGCTGACAACTCGCCTGGGATTCAGTTTTTGGCTGGCACTGCCCTTGGCGGGTCTCATTGCCGCCAGCGTGGGGCTTGTTTTCGGAATTCCGTCCCTTCGCATTAAGGGGTTGTACCTTGCCATTGCCACACTGGCAGCACAGGTGATTATTGAATTCACCATTGTACACTGGCGCAGTTTGACGAACGGCACCTCGGGAATTTTGGTTCCCTCGCCCAAAATCGGATCGTTTGAATTCGACAGCGACCGCACTTTTTACTACATTACGTTTACCGTGGTTGTTTTGGCCGTCTGGTACGCCCGCAATTTGCTTCGCACCCGGGTGGGGCGCGCCTTTATCGCTATTCGGGACAACGACATTGCTGCCGAAATTTTGGGTGTCAATCTTTTTAAGTACAAACTCATGGCTTTTTTCGTCAGCTCTTTTTACGCAGGCATTGCCGGAAGTCTGTGGGCTCACTATATTACCATCATTACGCCGGAACATTTTACCATTGTTGTTTCGGTTAATTACTTGGCCATGATTATTATCGGAGGACTGGGCAGCGTGTTAGGGGCGATTTACGGGGCGATTTTTATTACGCTGCTTCCGGAACTTTTGCGTGTTCTGGCCAGTGCTCTGAGCGGGGCGTACCCCAATATTGGAGATATTCTTGGAGCCAGCCGCGAGATCGTTTTCGGCCTGACTGTAATCCTGTTTTTGATCTACGAACCCGACGGTTTGTACCACCGTTGGCAGATGATTCGGGCGTACTGGAAACTTTGGCCGTTTTCTTATTAGAGGCGGTTCGGCGCAGTCAAATTCCGGCAGGAGAAGTCGCTTCTCCGGTCGGAATTTGTTTGAGATAGATTCCAAAAAATTGGGTTGCTACGTGTTTTGAAGCTGTGAACGAAATTTGGAGGAAGGACAATGAAAACAAGCAAATGGCTGGTCGTGCTCGTAACAGGGTTGTTTTTGCTTGGGTTACCAGTGTTAGGAACAGCCAAGCAGAAAACCATTAAAATCGGGGCGATTTTTGACATTACCGGCCCGACGGGTGACGTGGGGTGGCACTACGCGGACGGCGTTCGCGATTATTTTAAATGGCTCAACGCAAAAGGCGGTATTAACGGGGTGAAAATCGATTTGAAATGGACGGACTACCAATATAAAATCCCCCAGGCGATTTCCGCCTACAAAAAATTTGTCAAACAGGACAGGGTGAAAGCCATTATTGGGTGGGGCACCGGCGACAGTGAAGCCCTGAGGCAGAAAATTATTAAGGATCAAATCCCTTACATTTCCGCCTCTTTTTCGCAAAATTTGGTGTGGATGCCGGGCAACTGGAATTTCCTTCCCGTTACCACCTACGCCGACCACGTGCGTGCCGTGTTGCAATACATTAAGAAGAATTGGAAAATGAAACGTCCCCCGCGGGTGGCCTTGATTTACAACGACAGCGGCTACGGACGCGCCCCCTTAACGCCGGCACGCCAATTTGCCAAAGCCAACGGAATTGAAATTGTGGACGAAGAAAACGTCTCGCTGCGCGCCCTGGATGCCACCTCCCAGCTTTTGCGCATTAAAGAGAAAAAAGCCGATTACGCCTTTATTCAGGAAACCTTCATGGCCACCTCCACCATTTTAAAAGATGCCAAAAAGTTGGGACTAAAAACCGTTTTTACGGGCAATTTCTGGGGGACGGGACAAAAATTGGCCGAATTGGCCGGAAGTGCTGCCGAGGGCTACCTTGGGGTGATGCCTTTTGCCATTTGGAGCGAGGACAACGTCCCGGGGATTCAAATGCTAAAAAAGGTGAACAGCCAGTATCATCCCAAAATTAAGTACCGTGAGCCGCCCTACGTAACGGGTTGGGTAAATGCCGCAATTATGACGGAAGCCGTTCGCAAGGCTCTGGCACTGGCCAAAAACGATCCCGCCAAGGTGACCGGTGCATTAATTAAACAGGGATTTGAGAGTATTCAGAATTTTGATTTGAAGGGGCTGGTCACGCCTGTGAGTTATTCCGCCAGAGACCACCGGGGTGCCAAGATGGTCAAATTGGTTACGATTAAAAAGGGCGAATTGGTACCCGTAACCGACTGGATTAGCACTCCGCCGGTACCGAAAGCCGAAATGTTGGGAAAAGAATAACCAAAGAAGGAGCTTTCGGGAAATCCCCGAAAGCTCCCCTCTTTTCAATGAGCGTGTAAAAAGGAAGCGGTTTGAAAAATGAAAAATACCGGCAAAGGCGCGGAAAAATCACCCCGAACAATTGGAATTACTGAGGAATGCTGAAACTCAACAATATTGAGGTGGTGTACAACAACGTTATTTTGGTTTTAAAGGGGATGTCCATTAGTGTGCCGGACGGGGAAATTGTGGCGCTTTTAGGAGCGAACGGCGCCGGGAAAACCACCACGCTCAAAGCTATTTCGGGCCTTCTGAAATCGGAGGACGGGGAAGTTACCGACGGCAGCATTGAATTTAACGGCCAACGAATCGACAAAAAAGACGCCGAAGAGATTGTCCGAATGGGGATTTTCCAGGTGTTGGAAGGACGGCGGGTGTTTGAGCATTTGACCATCGAAGAAAATCTGAAAGCAGGATTTTACACGCGAAAAGACAGCCAAAATTTGAAGCGGGATTTGGACATGGTGTACACCTATTTCCCGCGTTTGCGCGATTTACGCAATCGGGTGGCCGGGTACATTTCGGGCGGCGAGCAGCAAATGCTGGCCATCGGGCGTGCGCTCATGGCCCGGCCGCGTCTCATGCTTTTGGATGAACCTTCCCTCGGACTGGCGCCGCTGTTGGTGCGGGAGATTTTTGACATCATTCGGCGGATCAATTCCGAGGAGGGAGTCAGTATTCTTTTGGTGGAACAAAATGCCCGTGCCGCCCTTGGAATTGCCGGGTACGCCTACATTATGGAAAACGGTCGGGTGGGACTGGACGGTAAATCCGAGGAATTGAAAAACAACCCCGATGTCAAGGAATTTTACCTGGGGCTTTCCGAGGTGGGAAAACGGAAAAGCTTCCGGGACGTCAAACATTACAAGCGCCGCAAACGCTGGCTGTAGACAAAAAAGAGTTCGCGCCCCGCAAAACAAGGGCGCTTTTTCGAAAAATGCGGGGCCAATACCCATCGACTGAAACCCTGCAATAAATATTGCGGGAATTTAATAGAATTTCACTCGAATTTTTCATATATTAAAAATACCCATCGAACGAAATTTCCATTTTCCAACGACCCGGATTGTTTTACTGGGATCTTTTCCTGTGGTTTGCGGAGACTTTTTCTCCCGGCGGCGAATAAACAAAAAAGGGTGCTTGCGCTTGTTGAAAACAGCAGAACATTCGTCCCCCAAAAGGGCGTTAAAAGAAAAATATTTGCGGCAAAATCACCGCTCTTGCGGCAGAAGAAAATAGAAAACGAGGCGAAGATTTTTCATTCTGGCCAGCGACGTTCTTTTCAATCTTTCAAACCAAAAGGAGTCGGATTTGAGTTTCGAACGGAAATCCCGTGAAGTTCCCTTTCAGGGTGATTTAGGCCGGTTGGTCCAGTACGCCTACGAGAAGGCCCCTTATTTCCGTGCACTGCTTCAAAAAAACAAAATCGCCCCGGACACCCTTCGAAATCCTGACGATTTGCAGAAAATCCCCGTGACCCGAAAAGACGATTTAATCCGACTTCAAATGGAAAATCCCCCCTTTGCCGGGTGGTTGGCCACCGAAGTGGGCGCGTTGCGGCGAGTGTTTCTTTCCCCTGGCCCCATTGCGGACCCCGAGGGCGACGTGGAGGATTTTTGGCATTTCGAAAAGGCTCTCCGGTTGGCCGGATTTGGCAAAGGTGACGTGGTCCAAAATACCTTTTCCTACCACATGACGCCGGGTGGTTTTATGTTGGACGCCGGTTTGCGCAAATTGGGATGCGTGGTTTTTCCGGCGGGTGTCGGCAATACGGCGCTCCAGGTGCAAGCGGCGAAACTTTTTGGCGTTACAGGGTATGTGGGGACACCCTCGTTTTTAATGACCATTCTCAAAAAAGCCGAAGAAATGGGCCTAAATCCCGCCAAAGACCACAGCTACCAAAAGGCTCTGGTCACCGGTGAACCGCTTCCGCCCACCCTTCGACAGGCATTTCAGGGGAAATACGGCATTCGGGTGTATCAGGTGTACGCCACAGCGGACATTGGCTGTGCCGGATTTGAGTGTTCAGTGCAGGAAGGCTGGCACGTAAGCGACAATCTGCTGGTTCAAATTTGTGACCCCGCTACCGGCAAAACCCTACCGCTCGGTGAGACCGGTGAAATTGTGGTCACGCATTTCAATGCTACCTATCCCCTCATTCGGTTTGGCACCGGCGATCTTTCTTCGTTTCTAACAGAGCCCTGTCCCTGCGGGGATCCTTCACCGCGATTGAGCGGCTACAAGGGCCGCGTGGGCGAAGGGGTAAAGGTGAAAGGCATGTTTGTACACCCGGCGCAGGTACAGGCAGTCGTCGGGAATTTTGGTGAGGTGGAAAGTTTCCAAATTTTGGTGACCCGCGAAGGGCATGTAGACCATCTCACCTACCGTCTTAAAACAGCCCGACCCGAGACCGTTGCCCCGAGCCGCACTGGGGAAATTGAGGAAAGGTTGCACCACGTGGTGAAAGTCAAGGGTCGTGTAGAATGGGTTCGAGAATTTGAAATCCCCGACCGGAGGGTGATCGATTTGAGAAAATGGGAGTAGTACCATGCTCGTCAAAGACTACATGAAAACGGATGTGTTTACGGTTGAGGAGGAGGATTCCTTCAATACCGTGGTAAATGTGATGAAAGACCACCGGATTCGGCATGTGCCGGTTGTTCGAAAGGGGAAAGTTGTCGGAATTGTCACGGAGTCCGACATCAAAAAGGCCTCGGCCTCTCCGGCCACAACCCTTTCTGTCTACGAGTTGAACTACCTGTTGGACAAAATCCGTGTGCGGGACATCATGACGCGGGAAGTCGTGGCGGCACAGCCTGACATGACCCTTGAGGACGCAGCCATGGTCATGCGGGAAAAGCGAATCGGCGGCCTTCCCGTGGTCGATCGAAAAAAGAATTTGGTGGGCATTATTACGCTTACGGACATCGTGGATCAATTTTTGGACGTCATGGGTGTGGGAGCACAGGGGATCCGGCTAACCATTGAGGCAGAGGACAAACCCGGGCAAATCTACCGCCTGGCAGCCATTATCCAGAAATACGATGTGAATATTATTAGCTTAGTGGCGCCGCGGCACGAAAACCCGCGGCTCCGCAAAATCGTAATGCGCATTCAGTGCGCTCAGGACGTGGACAAAATGGTGGCGGAAATTGAAGCGGCCGGATTTACCGTCCTCTCTGTCATTGCCTGCGAAAAATAATTACGGAGTACCGGAAATATTGTACCAATAAGGAAGGAGTGCGTATGTTTAAGGATTACCCGAAGCAGAAAAAATTGAAAGATCAAACCGTCGTCACGTTGCGGCCGATGAAAAAGGAGGATGAAAAGGCTTTGTACGATTTTTTCAACCGATTGCGCCCGGAAGACCGCCTTTTTCTCAAAGATGATGTGACCGACCCGAAAGTTATTCACAGTTGGGCGGAAAATTTGGATTACGATAAGATTATTCCGATTTTGGCCTTTGACGGTGAAAAGGTGATAGGCGACGCAACGCTCCACCGCCCCGCTCACGGCTGGTCCAGGCATGTGGCCGAAATCCGAATGGTGACCGACCCGGACTACCGCCACAAGGGGCTGGGTCTTATTTTGGCCAAAGAAATCTTTTTGCTGGCTCAGTTCTTGGGAATTGAAAAGGTAACGGCGGAAATGATGGATACGCAGGAAGGTGCCATTCGGGTGTTCGAAAGCATCGGATTTCAAAAAGAGGCGGAATTCAAGGATCACGTCAAGGATTTGCAGGGCCGTAAACACAATCTGGTGGTCATGTCCCAGGATATTTCCAAATTGTGGGACCGAATGGATCAGATGCTTTTGGAAATGGAAGACCACGGGGGCTGATCGGAAAAGTTTTTGGCCCAAGCCGGGACCTTTTGGGGTTCCGGCTTTTAGGCGGTAAAAGTTGAATAAAATCGGCGTTGGGGAGCACCCCCTAAAAATATCGGATTCGTTTGCGCGCTCCCAAAAGTTTGCCTGTTTTTTCCTTCCCCTGAAATCAGTCAAAAGGTTTTGAGTCCACCCTCAAAAAAGCAACAAGCCTTATTTTTGGGGTCTTGTTTCCGCCATTGCGGAAAGGAATCCATTTCCGCAAAAGGGACCAGTTTTTTAGCGCTTTTTAGTCTGCAGAGGCGCCTTTTGGTACCGGAAGGCTTTTCCGCAAAAAATTACTCCACAAATGCGGCAACCAGGTTTGGGTGAATGTAAGAATCCCGTTTCGGCTGGTGGTTCCCTTTTTGGCTTTCCAATTTTCCCCTTCAAAAAAGAAATTTTCTTTTTGAAGCAAAACGGCAATTTTCCCGTAAGTAAATAAAAGTCCGGAAACGGAGCAAAAGAACTCCTTGATTCTGGTACATAAATTTCTTATTTTTAATTCACTCGAAAGGGTGCCCAATGGATTTGCGAGAAAGCGTGTGGATGGCTCTGGAGTCTATTCGAACCAACAAAGTCCGGGCTATTCTAACAACAATTGGCATTGTTTTTGGTGTGCTGGCAATTATTGCCATGCAAACCCTGGTTAAAGGGTTCGACGCCCGCGTGGGCAAACAGCTTTCCATGATTGGTAGCGGGACGTTTTACGTACAAAAATACCCTGCCATTCAAGTGGGGGGAATGGAACGCTACCGAAATCGTAAGGACATTACGATGCGGGAAGTGAATGCGATTGAGAAACGCGCCCGGCTTGTCAAATTCTTGACCCCTTACCTGAGTCAATTTGGGATTACGGTAAAATTCAAGGGGAAACACACCAATCCCTCTGTTGTGGCGTACGGTGGAAACGCATTTTGGGCGATTGTCAACGGGTACAATATTAAAGAGGGACGCTTTATTACCCGAAGCGACGTCAAAAGTACGCGAGACGTCTGCATTTTGGGAATGGACATTGTCGACAAGCTCTTCCCCTTTGAGGACCCGGTGGGGAAGCAGGTGTTAATCAACGGCCACAAAATGCGCGTGTTGGGGGTTTTTGAAGAAAAGGGGCGGTTTTTCGGTTTTAGTTCGGACAACGTTGTGTTTATTCCAGTAACAACGTTTTTCAAGTATTTTGGCAGCCGGCGTTCGATTGACATTGCCCTTCAGGCGGAACGGCCGGAGTTAATCGCCCCCGCTATTGACGAAATTACCGGTATTTTGCGAGCGGTTCGAAGGGTACCCCCTGGAAAACCCAACGATTTCGAAATTGTGACCCGGGAATCACTTTTAGAAACCTGGGGAAGGATTAGCGGCTACATTTCCATTGTGGCAACGGCCATTGCGGCCATGTCGCTGATTGTGGGTGGCATTGGGATTATGAATATCATGCTGGTTTCGGTTACCGAACGCACGCGCGAAATCGGCATCCGCAAGGCTTTGGGAGCCAAACGTCGGGACATTTTATGGCAGTTTGTGGTTGAAGCTGTGATTTTAAGCGAAGTTGGTGGTATTTTAGGGGTGATTTTCGGCGTCGTAGGCGGAAAAATTTTAGGACTGGTGCTGAAACTGCCTTCGGCGGTTCCGGTGTGGGCGGTTTTGGTCGGTATTGGATTTTCGTCGCTTGTGGGGTTGTTTTTCGGCATTTTCCCCGCATTTAAAGCGGCGAAGCTGCACCCGATCGAAGCCCTTCGTTACGAATGACAAAAATGGCACAACAGGCCAAACAACGTTGGAAACGGCTTTGGGAAACTTGAACGAAAAACTCGAACACCTAAAAAGCGAAATTGACGGTCGGATTCAAGAGATTTTGAGTAAACCGAACCCCCAAACGCTTTACGAACCCATGCGGTATATTTTGCGTGCCGGGGGCAAGCGCCTGCGCCCCATTTTGTTGCTTCTCTCCTGCAAAGCGGTAGGAGGAGACCCAACCAAATGTCTGGACGCTGCCGTGGCGGTGGAAATGCTGCACAATTTTACGCTTATCCACGATGACGTCATGGACCAGGACGACACCCGGCGCGGGCAGGAAACCATTCACAAAAAATGGGACGTCAACGTCGCCATTTTGTCGGGGGACGGATTGGTGGCCCTTTCCTACCGTTATTTAATGAGCTGCAATCACCCCAGAATTGCCGAGATCGGTCGCAATTTTTCAGATGCCCTGCTTGAACTCTGCGAGGGACAGGCCCTGGACAAGGAGTTCGAAAATCGCTGGGATGTGACGCTCGACGACTATTTTACCATGATCCGAAAAAAGACAGCCGTTCTCATTGCGTTGTGTACCCAGATTGGGGCTATTTTCGGAAACGGAGCACCCGAGCAAATCCAAAATCTCCACGCCTACGGGTTGAATATGGGCATGGCTTTTCAAATTCAGGACGATTTGTTAGATATCGTCGCGGACGAAAAAACGCTGGGCAAGGACTGGGGTAGCGACATTGTACAGCGGAAGAAAACCTTTCTTCTGATTCACGCCCTGGAGGCGGGCACCCCGGCCGATGCCAAAGCGATTCACACTATTTTTAACCAGAAAAACATCACCCACGCCGATGTGCGACGCGTACAAGAAATTTTTGAACGAACTGGAACCCTAAAGGCTGCCCAAAAGCTGGTACAGAAACACGTGGACACCGCCCGAGAACATCTTGCCACTTTGCCCGATTCCGACGGCAAAGCTGATCTCGTTGCCTTTTTGGATCTGGTTTCTCATCGCAATTCCTGAATGTCCACGGTCTTTTCTTCGCTTTTTGGGTCTCTCCGGCCGATTTTTTTGAAAGATTCTGCGGGTTTTGCACCTACCGTTCTTACCACTTCTGTGCTTGGGCAATTTTTCTTGACATTCTAACTAAATTTTTTTATTATAGGTTAATTCAGTTCGGCCGACATACCATTTGGGACACAAGTGACCGGTAGCGTTTGAGCGTGGAATTAAGCGGCTCTCGAAAAATCGCCGTCGACTAAAAAGGCCTGGAGCAGAATGCTTGAAAAATTGCTGATCCTATTTTTTGCCGGCGGGTTTGTGGGATTGGACACCACAGCCGCATGGCAAGTTCTGCTGGCGCATCCCTTGATCAGCAGCACCGTTTTGGGTTGGATATTTGGAAACATCCCGTTCGGAATGCTCTTTGGTGTCTTAATGGAACTCATTTGGCTGAAAGATGTCCCGGTGGGGGGAGCCAAATTTCCTGAAGGGAATCTGGGCTCCCTGGCCGGATTGGGAAGCATCTTGTGGATCGATGCTCCAGGGGCTATGGGCCGTCCCTGGCTTTTGCTGTGGGGAATCCTGTATGCCTTTTTCGTGGCGCAACTGATTGGTTTTACGATTGTTCTTATGAGGCGAAACAATGAAATCCTGGCGCGCTGGGCTGACCGATTTGCCGAAAAAAACAGCCCGAGCGGTGTGGCTTGGATGCATCGTCTGGGGATTTTTCACGCCTTTTTTCACGGAGCACTTTGGACGGCTTTGGCCGTTTCCGTGGGGGCGCTGTTTTTGCCGAAATTAACTCAATTGGGAGAATCCTGGTTTCCGCTCACCCTGGGGTCGGTGAAATTCGCCTTTTTGGGATTGGGAATCGGGGCCGTGGGATTTTTGGTTACCAGCCAGAAAAATCGTTTTTACTTGGTTCTGGGTATTTTAGCGGGCATTTTGTTGTCCCTGTTAGCGGGGTAACGGCATGCGGCGTTTAAGAAAAATCGACCTGCTGCGCATTGTCTGGCGGTCGCTCTATATTCAGGGTTCGTGGAATTACGAGCGCATGTTGAATTTGGGCTTTGCCTATTGTATATTGCCCATTCTCAACCGTCTGTACCATGATCCCCAAAAGCGGCGTCTTTTTCTCAAACGCCATTTGGATTATTTTAATGCGCATCCTTATTTTTCCTCCTACGCCCTGGGGGCTGTGGCTCGTTTGGAAGAAAAAGCCGCGGTTGAAAAATGGGAAGATTTTACCCCGATTGAGAAATTTAAGCGTCGCCTTTCCGGCCCTCTGGGGGCCATTGGGGATCGGCTCTTTTGGGGGGTGTTTAAACCTTTGGCTGCCACCCTCGGGGTGTTGTTGACACTTTTGTACGGAGTGGCCGGCCCTGCTGTGATGTTCGTTTTGTACAATATCCCCCACGTGTACATGCGCTACCACGGTGTTTTCCGGGGGTACAAAATGGGATTTGACATTGTGCGCGAAATTTCGGTGCGGCGCTACACCCGCTATTTTGAATGGTTAGAAAAAATAGCCGTTTTGACACTGGGAATTTTAGCCGGTTTTATTCTGATTCAGCCCGGCCTGGCTAATTGGCATTATTCGCTCATTTTTTTAGTAGCCGGTGCGGGTAGCTACCTCCTGATGCGGAAAGGATTTTCCTTTTTCTGGAGTTTGGTTTTGGTGTTGATTGTGCTGTTCTTAAGTCAGTTGAAGAGGGGTTTTTGACGTACAGGTTGGAAATGACTGAGAAGATTGTGACAATTCAGAACAAATTGGGGTTGCACGCGCGTCCGGCGGCTCTTTTGGTGCGAACGGCAGCCAAATTTAAATCGGATGTGAAATTAATCAAAGACGGACTTGAAGTGAACGGTAAAAGTATTATGGGGGTCATGATGCTGGCGGCCGAAATGGGCAGCCAGATCACCATTCGGGCC
Organism: uncultured Deferribacteres bacterium; assembly: GCA_964579725.1. Lineage (GTDB taxonomy): Bacteria > Zhuqueibacterota > JdFR-76 > JdFR-76 > BMS3Abin05 > CAZOHG01. The sequence goes on along the minus strand of CAZOHG010000004.1, from coordinate 64,744 downwards.
GAGGGAGAGGACGAAGAAAAAGCGGTTGAAGCCCTGGCAAAATTGTTTGAAAACAAATTTGACGAGGATTAATGAGTCCTGCATCCAAACAGACTTCCGGCCAAAAGATTTTCGTGGGCATTCCCGCCTCGCCGGGGATTGGGATTGGCCCGGTCATTTTTCTGGACGGAACCGACGTCTACGTCGAAGAACGCAAGCTGCGACCGAACGAAATCGACGCTGAAATTGAAAAATTTATAAACGCCCTGAGGAAAACCAAGGAAGAACTGCTCGAAATTCAGAAACGGGCTCGCGCCAATGTGGGGGAAGAAAATGCCAAGGTGTTCGATGCTCACCTCATGATCCTTGAAGACCAGATTATTTTGGAGGAAACCATTCGGCGCATTCGAGAGGAAAGAAAAAATGCCGATTGGATTTACTTCCAAATAATGCGTGGATTTCACGATTCAATGAACGCAGGGAAGGATGAGTATCTTCGGGAACGGGCGCTGGACATTTTGGATGTAAAACGCAGGGTCATTCGAAATTACCAGGGCAAAGAAGCCTGCCACAAATCGCTCATGAAACAGCCCGGGGTTTTGGTGGGGCCGCAATTGACACCCTCCCAAATCGTACTGCTCAACCGCCGTTTGATTCTTGGGCTGGCAATCGACCAGGGCGGGAAAACCTCTCACGTTTCTATTTTGGCTCGTTCCTTTGAAAAACCCGCCGTGGTAGGGCTGAAATTCCTCTCTGCTCACGCCAAAGAAGGCGATCTCATTATCGTGGACGGGAACTCAGGGCGGGTCATTCTGCGCCCAACCGAGCGGACGTTGAAGCGCTACCGTGAGCGTCAGGAACAATACCAGCGCTTCCTTCAGGAACTCATTCCCCTGAAAGACCAGGCGGCCACCACCCTGGACGGCCACGAGATTGAGCTTTCCGCTAACATTGAATTCCCCGAGGAAGTAGAATCTGTGCTAACACACGGGGCGCGCGGCGTGGGCTTGTACCGGACGGAGTATCTTTATCTGAAACGTAGCGCCTTCCCTTCCGAGGAAGAACAGGTGGCTGAATACCAGGCCGTGGCCGAAAAATTGTACCCCCAAACGGTGATTCTTCGAACTTTCGATTTGGGAGGAGACCGCCTGCTTTTGGACGGAGCCGAATATCGGGAGCACAACCCCTTTTTGGGATGGCGTTCCATTCGAATTTGCCTCGATTTACCCGACATCTTCAAGGTTCAACTGCGCGCTATTTTGCGAGCCAGCAAAATGGGCAATGTGAAAATCATGTTTCCAATGGTGACTTCTATTGAAGAAATTCGCCGCGCCCGCGCCCTTTTGGAAGAAGCCAAAGAGGAATTGCGCCGGGAAAAGGTTCCCTTCGACGAAAATATTCCCGTGGGAATCATGATTGAAGTGCCGGCAGCGGCCATGATGGCACACGAATTTGCCCGTGAAGTGGATTTCCTGAGCATCGGAACCAACGATCTCGTTCAGTACACCCTGGCCGTAGACCGTGGAAATGAGAAAATAGCTTCGCTGTACACCGTGTTTCATCCTGCCGTTGTTCGTCTTATTCATGAAACGGTCAAAGGCGGACATCGGGCCGGCGTTTGGGTGGGTATGTGCGGCGAAATGGCCAGTGATCCGCTGGCAATCCCTCTGCTAATCGGACTCGGTTTGGATGAACTCAGTGTGACGCTGCCCTTTTTGTCGGAGGTCAAACGCGTGATTCGAAGCATTCGATTTTCGGAAGCGGAAAAACTGGCGCGTCGTGCTCTCACCTACGATTCCGCCGGCAAAATCCAAAAATACTTACGCCGTTTTTTGCGCAAGCGCCTCCATTCCGAATTTTTTAGCCCGATTTAGCCAGCGAAGCCGAAACAGGGCCGGGGGGAACCGATTTCCCCTTTCGCTGCTTGCCTCAAATTTTTCCCAAGAGGCTACCCCCGCCCGCCTTTGGAGGAAGCGCGAAAAGCTCTGAGTCCGGAGGCGGTCAAAAGATTTGAATCGCCCGGACTTCGAAATGGATGAAATCCTTGCCCCCAAAATGGCAAGCGGTTAAAACGAGATCGAGTTGAGTCTTCATTGAATGGAATTCTCGATTCGAAAATGTGAACATTTTGGCTGCCCATTTGTAAAAAATGAAGTCCCTCGCCGGATTTAATAGAAACATTTCTACCCATTTTACGTCCATTATTCTAAGAACAAAAAGGAGGAAGCCCAATGGATGATGTAACCGCAACGCACTCGCAGACGGAGCTGGAAAAACAGGGGTTTTTTCAAAAATGGTTCCATTTGTACTTTAGCCCGGAGAAAACCTTCCGCGCCATCGACGAAAAGCCGGATTGGATTTTGCCGGTTTCCGTGGTGGCCATTCTCAGCGCTCTGGTCTTAATTCTGATTTTCCCTCAAATGCACCAGCTTCAGGTTGAACATCTCATGGCTGCGAAAAATCTTTCCCAGGCCGAGGCGGAACAATTGCTGGCCAAGGGAGAAACCTTCCAGAAAATTATTATGCCCATTTCCACATTTATTATGATTTTTGTGACCCAAATCGTGGCTTCTTTTTTCTTTTATCTGGTAGGGTCGGTTTTTCTGGGCGGAATGGTTCCCTACACTAAAGTTCTGAGCATGTGGGCGTACACGTCGCTGGCGGTGGGGATTGTCGCCATGATTGTGCGCGTTCCCGTAATTTTGGCCAAAAAAACCATTGCGGTTCAAACCAGCCTGGCCGCTTTCCTTTCTCCCGACAGTAAGGGTACGCTTCTGTACAAGATTTTGTCGTCGTTTGACATTTTTATTTTGTGGCAGTTGGTGTTAATGACCGTTGGATTTACCGTCATTTATAAATTCTCGCAGAAAAAATCGGCGACGGTTGTTTTCGGCTTGTGGGCGCTTTGGGTAGTTTTTTCCATTCTCTTGCGGTCGATTTTTAAGGCACCCGGCCTCGGCGCGTAAAAAAATGTAACAAGGGTTCGATGGTTGTTCAAAATTAAAAGGTAGCCAAAATGAAGCGTTGGATCATTGGAATGTTAGCCTCTCTATTTTTTGCTTTTGGGGTGCAGGCACAAACAGCCGCTCCCAAGATGAATTTACCGGAATGTATTCAGATCGCCCTGAAGCAGAACCCAAAAATTCGAAATGCTCAAAGGCAAATCTCTCTGGCGGGCAGCGGGGTTGTCAGCGCTCGATCTACCATTTTGCCCTCACTTTCCGGAAGTGCGTCTGGCTCGCGCATCAATCAGGGACCGCGCACATTTTTGCAGGATGTTCCGATTGCGCGGGATTCCCTGGGCCGAATTATCTACCAACAGAAAGAAATCGTTCAAAACGGCTACAAGCGGAATTCCTACAATCTGGGTTTTTCCGTCAATCAAATTCTGTTTGATGGTGGAAAATGGTGGAATCGAATTCGGCAAGCAAAGGCCAGTTACCGTTCTCAGGAATGGAATTACCGCGCGACGCGCCAGGACATCATTTTGCAGGTAACACAACGCTATTTCGAGTTGTTAAAGGCCTTGAAATTGCAAGACGTGTACGAAAAGTCCCTGGAGTCCAATAAAGAACAATTTCACAAAACCCAGGCCATGTACGAGGTGGGCTCGGTGGCACAGGTGGACGTGTTCCGCGCCAAAGTCAATTTGGGACAGGCGCAAATAAAGGTCATTAATCAAAAAAATCAGGTTCTGATTGCCAAGTCAAATTTGAATGTGGTGTTGGGAAGGCGTCCCAATGCCGCGCTGGACATTGCTCAGGTGGATGTACCGCTGGAGGATTTTACCGGAACTTTAGAGGACGCCAAGCACATGGCGATGAACAACAACCCGGCCCTTCATTCGCTTCAGGAACAAATTCATTCCAATAATTTTGCCATTAAAGTGGCTCGAGGTGATTACCTGCCTACCGTTTCGGCTCGTGCCGGGTACAGTCGTTTTAACACACTGCTCGACCGCGTCTATTCGGGGTGGGACAAAAATTACGGCTGGAATATGTCGTTAAACGTAAGTTGGACGATTTTCAACGGGTTTCAACGCGAAGCCAATCTGGAACGCCAAAGCCTGAACTATATGATTTCCAAGGAAAACCTTCACGATCAACAGCGTCAACTGCTGCAGCAAGTGGAACAGGCGTATTTAAATCTTCAGGCGTACAAGCAAATTTTCCAAATTAACAATGAAAATGTGAAAGCGGCGCGCGAGGATTTGCGTCTGGCGAAAGAGCGCTATCGGGTGGGCTCGGGCACCCTGTTGGAAGTCATTGACGCACAAGTGGCGCTTACGCAAAGTGAAGCCACTCTGGTTAGCACCAAATACGACAATTTGATCGCACTGGTTCAATTGTACAACACAATGGGACTTTTGGAGAAAAAGATTACCAGGCTGTTGCAGTAAAAAGGAAGTGGGAGTTGAGAATGGCCAAATGGAAAAAAATTGCGTTGGCAAGTGGCGTGGTTTTAATTTTAGCGCTTCTCGTTTATGCGAACCTGAAGAAAAGCACCGGCCCCACCGTGGCGGTTCAGGTGGAAAAGGTCGAACGGGGGACGGTCACGCACTTGGTTTCCGGAACGGGAAAAATTCAACCGGAAGTAAACGTTAAAATTAGCGCCAATGTGGCGGCACGGATCATTGATCTGCGGGCGGACGACGGAGACCGTGTGAAAAAGGGGCAGATTTTGGTTCAACTGGACCGCACGCGTTACGAAGCAGCCGTTACTCAGGCAAAGGCCGGGTTGAGTTCCGCGAAAGCCAATTTGCGTCAGGCCAAGGCTTCGTTGGACAACGCCCAAAAGGCCCTGAGTCGGCTTGAAAAGTTGTTCCAACAGGGGCTCACTTCCGCAGAGAAATTGGAACAGGCCAAAACTCAGTACGAAGTGCAGCGTTCCAATTACGACGCCTCACGGGATCAGGTGGTTCAGGCGAAAGCGCGGTTGGAACAGGCTCAAGACGATTTGAATAAAACCACCATTCGTTCACCCATTGACGGCGTGGTCATCCAGCGCAACAAAGAAATCGGAGAAATTGCCTTGGGCTCCCAATTTAAGGAGGATGTCATTTTGCAGGTGGCAAACCTCTCGAAAATGGAAGTTCAAACGGAAATCGATGAAAACGATGTGGTCGATGTGGCACGCGGGGACACCGCTACTTTGACCGTAGACGCCTTCCCCGACACCTCATTTCGGGGGATTGTCACGGAAATCGCTCACACTCCGATTGTTCGCGGATTGGGTACGCAGGAGGAAATCACCAATTTTCAGGTGAAGATTGCGATTTTGGACACCATTCCCAAGCTTCGCCCGGGGATGTCGTCCACAGTCGATATTCAAACGGAAAAACACCAAAATGTTCTCAAGGTTCCCATTCAGGCCGTTACGGTGCGCGAAATTTCACAAATCCCACAACTGAAGAAAAAGGAGCCCCCCTCAACGTCCCCTGTAAAAATGAAAGCCAGCGAGAAAATGCGCGAGGTGGTTTTTGTGGTAAAAGACGGTGTGGCACACATTCGTCCGGTCAAAACGGGGATTTCATCGGACACCGATATTGAAATTTTGGAAGGCGTACAGGAGGGGGAACAGGTCGTGGTGGGAAGTTTTCGGGCTCTTAGCAAAGAATTGAAGGATGGGGTACACGTCAAAATTGAGAAGGAAAAGGGGTTGAGTAAGAAGTAAATCCACCTGCGCTTTTGAATATTGCTGTGATTGTCCCGATTCGGCTGCTGCCGTGCAAGGCAATCCGATGGCTTTACCAATAGCCGACAAATAAAATGGAGAACAAAATGGTTATTGAAGTACGGGATCTGAAAAAATACTATGACTTAGGCGCTGTTCAGGTAAAAGCCCTCCGAGGGATCAATTTGGCCGTGGAGAAAAACGAATACCTCTCGATCATGGGGCCGTCGGGTTCCGGGAAATCGACGCTAATGAACATTATTGGTTGTCTGGACACGCCCACTTCGGGAGAGTACCTTTTTGAGGGTGTAAATGTGAGTCATTTAAATGACGACGAATTGGCGGAAATTCGGAACAAAAAAATCGGCTTTGTTTTTCAGATGTTCAATCTTTTGCCCCGTGCCGATGCCCTTCACAATGTGGAACTGCCGTTAATTTACCGCGGGGTTCCTTCACGAGAACGCAAACGTCTGGCTCGCGAGGCTCTGGAACGTGTTGGTTTAGGGGATCGTCTTCACCATCGACCCAACGAATTGTCCGGGGGACAGCGGCAGCGTGTGGCCATTGCGCGGGCACTGGTCAACAGTCCTTCCGTGATTTTAGCCGATGAACCAACCGGTAATTTGGACACTGCGGCCGGTGAGGAAATCATGAGCATTTTTGAAGAATTGTACGAGCAGGGGAATACGATTATTTTGGTCACCCACGAACGCTACATTGCCGAACACAGTCGCCGGATTGTGCACATTCGCGACGGCCTGATTGAGACGGACGAACGCATTTCCGAAGAGAAACGGCGCGTGGCCAGCGCTCAGCTTGAAAATGAAGAAGCGGAAGGATAGAAAGTCCCGTGCGACTTCTAATGGAAATGTGGGAAAGCATCGTCATGGGCTTCAAAGCGCTCATGGTGCACAAATTGCGCACATTTTTAACCACTTTGGGGATTATTATCGGCGTGACGACCATTATTGGAATTTTTACCGTTATTAATGGACTGGACAAAGCAATGATGTCCGAAATTTCCTCCCTGGGTTCGGACGTTTTGTTCATCCAAAAATACCCGTGGTTTGCGGGAATGGATTGGTTCAAATACCGAAACCGAAAAAATATCGGACTGGCTGAAGTTCACGCCATTGAAAAAAAAGCCACGCTGGTAAAGGCCGTTTCCTACGAAAGTAGTTCGTACGGTTTGGTGCGTTTCCGGGACCGGGTCATCAAAAACGTGCATGTGATCGGCACCAATGAAAGCTACCCCCAAACAGCTAATATTGATTTGGAAGTCGGGCGATTTCTAATTTCTTCGGACGTTCGGCACCGCACATTTGTCGCTATCATCGGCTGGGATGTGGCCGACAAGTTATTTCACGGATTAGACCCGATTAACCAGCGCATTACCATCCGCGGATTTCACTTTCGTGTGGTAGGTCTGGCCAAGAAGAAGGGAAAATTGTTCGGTCAGAATTTGGATGCCAGCGTGTATATTCCGTTTGGGACGTTTCAGAAGATTTACGGCTTTCGCCGCTCCTTAACCATTCGGGTGAAAATCGTGGCCCCAAAATACATGGAACCGGCCAAAGACGAATTGCGGTGGATTCTTCGGCTGGCGCGACACGTTCCCCTTTCCAAGCCCGATGATTTTGCCATTAACCAGCAGGACATGATTACCCGGATTTACCGAAATCTGACCACAGGGCTGTATCTGTTGGCGTTGGGAGTGGCGGCGATTTCCTTGGTGGTAGGAGGAATCGGTATTATGAATATTATGTTGGTTTCGGTGACCGAACGGACACGGGAAATTGGCATTCGAAAGGCCATCGGAGCCAAAAGTCGCGACATTTTGTTTCAGTTCTTAGTGGAATCTCTGCTGGTGAGTTTTGTGGGAGGAGTTTTGGGCATGTTGCTGGGGTTCTTTATCGGTTTATTGATTCGATCGGTTTCCCCGCTGCCGGCCACCATTTCGTTGTGGGCTGTATTTCTTGGGGTCGGGTTTACCTCTTCTGTGGGCATTTTCTTTGGAATTTATCCCGCCTACAAAGCGGCGAAACTCAGTCCCATTGAGGCGCTCCGTTACGAATAAACGCCCTCACTCTTCTAAAAATGGAGAAATTTTTCCGTTTTTTCGAATGAACTTTTTTGAGAAAAGGGATTGGGAAATTGCCCGGCGGGGCATTGCTCTCCCCGTGAACCAGTAGGTCAGATTCAGTCCGTGTCCTTGAGACACGGGTGGAGAAAGTGCTGTGGTTCAATTGTCCCCCTTTGAAGGGGGCCATGGGAAATGTTTTTCTTGACTTGTCTCAATTGAATTTTTAAAACAACACCAACACAATCCCACCAATTTTTATCCCACCCTTTCAGGGTGGTTTTTGGTTTAGGTCACCCTTTTTTCCCCGGGACGTTGCCCTGGGCTGGTGTCTATCGCCCCGTTGGGGCTCAGGTGCAAGTGGCGAATTTCGATTTCAAGCACCGATCTTTTCAACCTTATGTCCAGAAGGGGAGCTTGACTACGAATCCACCTTTTCGGTAGAGGGTGGAAGGCTTTCGTCCTCTACCGAATGAGCCCCATGACGGGAAGGTAATCCACGTGGCCGTTGCACATGAGTTTAACTACAAGCCAGAGGTCTTCGTCGCGGGCACCGGATTGTTTTAGCACCCGATTGGATCGAAAACGGAGCTGTTTCGTCTCCGCTGGCTGCAGGTCAAAATGCAAAAGACGAGGCTGCATTTCCAAAAAGGAGTAATTGGCAACCAGGGCTTGCGGCCACGTTTCCATGGGTGAAATGATTTCTACAACCCCCGTCAGCCGCTGCCGCCAGGGGTTTTCAAGGGTCACCGTCACGTCGTTTTTCTCAATCCCTACCTTCCAATTTGGCAGAAAAGTTGCCTCAATTTCCAAAATATCCTCGTACACATCGAGGCCGTCCGAAATCCGCGCTCGAATAAAGCCTTCCTTCGGCCCGCGCCAAGGGCCCAAATCCAAGGTTATTTCTTCTACCGTTTGTCCGCCTGGAGGCAGCGCGACGGCTAATTTTTGCGGAAGGGCCCGCCACGGAGAAGGGACTTCCAATTCGACCACTCCCTCAAACGAGCGGTTCAAGTAATTGTTTACCACCCCAACTTCAAATGTAGTGAGTGTAATCCCGCCCTGGTCAATGTGAATTTTAGCTCGAACGTCGCCCTTGAGAAAAATGCCAACGGGCATGTAGCCTATAGGTGCAGCTCCCACATTGTGCGTCCAAAATCTGGAGAAAAGCACCGAAGCTTCTTTTTCCTTACCGAGGGTCCGGTTCGAAAGCGCCGATTCCGTTTGCGTTTGCAGAAGAAAGGTTTCAATGGCATTGGGGCCAAATTGGAAGCGGAAGCGATTGTTTTTTATGGGAATAGCCCCTTGCTTTTCTTCCAGAAGATTTGCCTGGTAAACCGCGCTCATAGGAAAAGCGGTGCGGATGAGCAGATCTTCCGGGTTCCCGTTTGTTTCGTAACCCCGAAGCACCAGTCCCTTGGACAGGTTCACTGTTCCGTAATGAAGTGTCGCCGTGGGGTTGTCCGCCGGCTTCAGAGAAGTCAAAATTACCTGGTCGGAATCGGTTTCGATAAAAGAGTACGCAGGCGGCAACGAGCCCGGGTGCAAAGAGGTCTCCACCGCCCACAAGGGCTGATTGAATTCCCACCCCTTTTGAACCGTTTGACCCTGCCGCACATCCCCCTGGTGCGGGTAAAGGGCGTAAAAGAAGCGTTGCTTTCGAAATTCCGGAACGAGGAAAAACGGGAGGCGATCTTTTCCCCAGGGGGTACCGCCCCAGGCTGCCGTGTGCATTAAAAAATGCACAAGGGTGTTGTCCTTTTCCACTGAATTCAGCTCAGTGCCATTGTTCAGCAGGGCGACACCGTAGTTTTCAAGAGAGAAGTTGCCCCGCGCGTCCACTTCTTCGGAAGTGAGTACCCATTCGCCAGAATCGGCCAGCGCGCGGACTAAAATCTCAGTTTTGTCCTGCAAATTCTCCAAATTGCGAGCCGAGATTAAAAGAACCGGCAGGGGAGGCCACCCGTCCGGGATTTTGCCGTCTGTGGTAAATAAAACAGCTACGCCATCCTTTTCGAGACGTTCCTTAAAGGCGCGGCGCGTTTCTGAAGGGATTTGTTCCAAAACCCGCTGCGTGTACGTGTTTTTGTCCCCCACGTCCAGAGAAAGTCGGAAAGATGTGCCGTAGGGCAAATCTTCGTCGTAGTTGTCCGGGCGGGGCATTTGGGCGTCTTCGTGGGGTAGACTTCGGCGGCGTGGCCAATCGTAGTCGTCGTAAGTGGGTGTTGTCGGAATTCCGCGGCGAATCAGTGCCGATTGAAAACGAAAGGCCAGTCTCTGAACTTGCCGGTCGTGCGGGTACACCACGTGTGTCATGCCGAAGGTGGCAATGGGAATGGCATCTTTTAGAATCTTTCCGTTAACACCCAATTCGATCCAGCGGTTAGCTTTTCGAACACCGGCTTCGGAATAATTCCAGTTTGTGGACGTTTGAAAGTTAAATTTCCCCTTGCTTTTCCGTTTGGTCAAAAATCCGAAACGATCCTCGAAAATCGGCTCTGCTCCGTCTAATTTAATGGGAAACGTCACGGCGTACAGCCAGTGCGGGGTAAAATGGTCGGAAAGCTCCGTCTCAAAGTCAATGCGGCGGATGCCGCGAGTGAGCGTGACGGTTTGGTGCCGATTGGCAAATCGGGTTTTCCCGTTTACGACGATTTTTTGAGTTAAGGGGCCGTGCCACACCCGAACCTCTGCCGGGAAATCGCGGCTGAAAAAGCGCACCCCGTAGGTAAACACCTCCCAGGAAGGCTCACGTCGTCCGGCCACTTCTTCCATGACCACAATTTCATTTCCCAGGCCTTTGGTGGTGTCCAACAGTTCCCGTTTGGCCTCTTTGTCGAAAATAGAGGTGAGGTGTCCGCCCTTTGTGGGGTCGACTTCGATTTTGAAAAATTCGTTCTCAATTTCGAGGGATTCCACTTCGGTTGCTTCGGGCAAAGGCTTAACCGAAGCTGAAACGTAAAGCGTGGCGTAGCCGAAGGAGGGCACATTTTCCGCCCGAATCAAAAGTTGAACATTCTGGAGAAATCCGTCCGAAGAGGTTTCCTTAGAGAGTACCTCAAAAAGCAGCTTGGTACCGGCTGCGTCTGTCACGGTTAAACCGCTGGTTTTTAAGGAAGAAACATCCAAAGAAACGCGAACCAGATCGGTGCGCGGCCAATTCAAGCTGTTGAAAACAACAAGGGGAAGGGCGTGCTGCGCCGAAGCGGGATTTTGGGTTTCCACAAGGGAGGTTAGGGCGCGGGTGGATTTTTCGCGTACCTCGGAGGCCAATTCAAGGCTTTCGCGGAGTCCTGACATTAAGTCAAGGTAAGAGCGGTCGTTCATTGTGCCGGTAATCGCGTCGTGGTGGTGAAGAAAGAGAAGCTGGCGCCAGGCCTTGTCCAGCGCGCGGTCCGGGTACTGTGCACCGTAAAGGGCGGCCAAACTGGCCCATTTTTCGGCATCCAAAAGCCGATTTTCCGCCAAACGATTGGCAATTTTAAATTCCGTGCGGGACAATGCCGTCCCCTGGTGGTGCCATTCGAAATCCCGGGCCAAAACCGGCACGTCCAGATTTTTTGCCTGGATTTCTTTTTTCGCTTCCTTAAACCACTGCCTGTGTGCAACGCCCGAAAAGACGACCGGCTGAGGGAGCCCTTTTCCTTCCTTGAAACGGCGACAGTTTCCAATGACCCAGGCGGAGGGAGGCTTGAAGTCCACGGCATCCAGGCGCAAATTGACGGTGAATCCCAACGAGGCCATTTCCGGGGTGTGCTGTGCAATGTGTTCCCAGAATTCTTCTTCATTGGTGACGGGAAAACCGCGCCCGCCGCGGTCGATCCCCAAACCGTAATCGACCCGTTTGAACAACAGGACGGAGCCGTCAGGAGCCTCGTGCCAAAAAACAGCCTGCGCCCCTCGAATGTTCTTGGACCACACGCACCCCAAAAAGCGGGATTTTTTCAGAATTTGAGATAGTTGACTGACGTGCCCGAACACGTCCCAGGGCATGTAAATTTCGGGGCGGTCCCCTAAAAATCCCTCGTGGTACCACCGTCCGTATTGAATATTTCGAATGAGACTTTCACCCTGAATAATGGTTTCAGAGGGTTGACTGTGCGAGCCGCCGGTTCCGACACGCCCTTCCGCAATGAGTTGCCGCAAATAGTCGCGGTCTTCCGGGTGGGAATCCAAATACGGTTTCAAATAGGTCAATTCGTGAACAAAGAACCCGTAATCGGGATCGTATTTGGCGCCTAAAATATTTTGTTTCAGATCGGCAAAAAGCGAAACGGCGTAGTCGCGTTGGTCTTCCAGCCACACGACATCCGAATGAAATCCGGGTGTGACAAACGTTTTCATAAATCCTCCGAAAAATTTATTTTGAATGCGTTCCCTTTGTACACGTGGTTACACCCTCGCCCGGAACGGGCTTGGTCGGTTTAAAAACAATAAGTTCCTAACACAATCCGTGTGGGTGTATTTTGAAAATGAGGACGTTTTTCTCTTTTTTCCGTTAAAACAGCCCCCGTCGCTCCAAGCGGTATTCTGCAGGAAAACTGTCAAAATACATCCGCTTTTCTCAGATTGACGCTCTTTTCCGCCATTTACAAATACCGCCGGAACCATTCGATTGCTTTTTGAAAAGAAGTGTCCAGCGGAATCTTACGATGTTTGGTCGGAAACCAAATCACTTCTTTTGGCTCTCCGGCTGCCTTGTGGAGCTTTTTCGCCAGAAAAGGCGGAACAATCTCGTCTTTGCTGGCATTCAAAAAAAGTGTGGGACGAGGAGCAATCTTCCCCACAAAATTTAACGGCTCAACGGGAGCCAGCAAATTCTGAATTTTGGGCGAAACCATGTGAAATCCGAAAAGGAGTTTCCACCCGCCACCGGCCAGAGCCAGAACCGCCACCTTTACGCGTGAGTCCACTCCACAGAAAATTGCTCCTGTAATGCCGCCCAAACTAATTCCCATGTAACCCAAACGTGACGTGTTCAATTCAGAGCGAGTGCGCAAAAAATCCACCGCGCGCCGCAGATCAAAAACCGTTTGAACAATGGCGTTCCGCGTGGTGAAGGGGTAGGGTTTGCGCAAATCGAATCGGGTAAAATCGGGGTCCTTGCGCTCGCCATGGAGCGCGTAATCGATTCGAAAAACCGCGTAACCTGCCTGTGCGAAAGCCCGATCACCAAATTGCATGTAGTCGGCATTCTTGTTGTCCCCCAGACCGTGCAGGAAAAGAATCACCGGGTAAGGGCGCTTTCCCGCTACCGGTAAAGAGAGGAGGGCGGTCACGCGCTGTTCGTGTACGCTTTTGTACGTCACATGGAAAATGGAATCTACCTTCGTCACTTCTTGGAGCCGAACCTCCGGGCGAAGCGGGAAATTGGCGTCGTAATCGTAAAAATGAGCTATTGAAACTGAGCGTCGCTGCCCGCAACCCGCAAGAGAAAAGACGAGTCCCAAGAAAACAAAAAAGATGAGAATTTTATTTTTCGTCCCGCGCCACATGATTTTTCAGGTTTTCCTTTAATTTGTGTAAACCAAGTCGGATTAATCAAAGAAAAGCCGAGCCAATCCTCCTAAAAAATAAAGCAGCATTCCGGAAACAGCTACCAAACTGGCCGCCGGCAAAGCTCGGCTTCCCATTAGAGCGCCCGCAAGAAAGAACTCCAATCCTGCGGCTAGAACCAAAAGGCTCATTTTCCCACCAACACTCTTCGGCCAGATGTGGTAAACGGCGTTTTTTTCAATCTCTTCCTCGGAAATCTGACGCGCTTTCCAGATTCGTACAATCTTCTCGGAAGCCACAGGTTTGGAGAGCCAGCTAAAAACAGGAGTGGCCACAAGAGCCGCACCGGCACTAATGAACGTGGCCTTGTTAAAATCCAGTCCGTAGGCAAATTTAGCTAATCCTCCGGCCAGAGCACCGGTCAGGTAGCCGCCAATGGCCCCCCAACTGGACGCCCGTTTCCACAAAAGGCCATAAAAAATCGCAATAATAAAAAGAGGCATGTCCATGATGGCAATGACCGTTAGGTAGGCCGAAACCGCTCCCCCCAGACGGGGAACCAGATACGAAAAGCCGATCATAAACAATCCGGTTACAAGTGTCATCCAGCGGACGGTGCGTAAAATGTCCCGTTGGGTGGATTTTCGATTAAAGAGACTGGCGTAAATGTCGTTGGTGTAAAGGGTGGCAACGCCATTTAGATTGGAATCGATGGTTGACATTTGGGATGCCAGGAGTCCGCACACCACAATCCCCAGCACAATAGGGGGCAGGAGTCCGTGAATCATGGTGGGAACGGCCGAATCCGCATTGGAAAGATGGGGGTAAAGTACCGTTGCGGCCAAGCCGGGCAGGTTCCACAAAAGGGCAAAAGGAGTGGTAATAATACCGGCCAGAACAAGCCCTTTTGCCACGGTTCGGGTGTCTTGAGCCCCGAAGGCTCGCTGCATGAGCCCTTGATCCACTGAGGCCCACTCAATCCCCAAAATAAAAATGGCCAGCATGAACTGCCAATTGTAAGGACCCTCTTTCACCACCAAATCGAGGTGGTGCGGAGGCGTTTGAGCCAAAAGGCCTGGCATCCAGCCGACGGCTTTCATCGCAAGAGGAAGCAAAATCAACGCACCCAAAAGCATGAGAATAAATTGTAGGGCGTCTGTCAGTGCAACGGACCACATGCCGCCCAGAGAGGTGTAGGCAACAGCAATTACCGAAAAAACAACGACCCACAGCGTAAAAGATTGAATCCCCGTAATGGCTTGTGCCGCCACGACCGCTGTGTACAAAACCACCCCCAACCAGAATGCCAGGCGAAAAATCCAGAGGATGCCCACCAAAGAGCGCACGGCCTTGTTGTACCGCAGCTCGAGAAATTCGGGCACCGTTCGAACCTTTAAACGCCGCAAAATTGGAATCACAAAAAGTCCCGAGAAGACCAAAGCCATGTTGCCCGTCCAGGTTTGCCAGAGAATAGAAATCCCGTGTTTGTAGGCAACTCCGGCCTGTCCGACGAAACTGTACAAGTTGACATTGGTGGCGGTAATGGTGGCTGCCAAAAGGAACGGGGTGATTTGGCGCCCGGCCACGTAAAAATCGTCCGGTGTGCCGACCCATTTGTAGAAATAGCCTCCGGCGTAAAAAATGCCCGCTAAAAAAACGACGATTAATGTCCAGTCCATCCAGGTCATGAAAATGCCTTTTGCAAACGATTTCGCCCCAGCCTATTTAAGTAGGCTGGGGGTTTTTGTGAGAAAATTAATGTACTCAAATTAGGGCGCTTGAAAATTAAAATCAAGAGATTTTTTAAAAAAATTTAAGAATTCTTCCTCCCATTCAATTCCCAATTTTTGTCAACCGGAAAAATCTCAAAAACGGTAGGAAAATCCCAGACGCGCCATTTTGTAGGAGTAGTATTTGGAGCCGTAGCTTTGAAACAGGACGTACCCGGTACCGAACGGGTTAGGCCGCCAGTCCAGCCACAGTTTGTAGTTGAACGCCAGTCCGTTGCCGGTTTGGCGCGTAAACGCGAAATCGGTTCGGAGCCAAAGGGTGGAAAGGGGCTGCCATTTCAGCGCAGGCCCGGCGGAGTACGTGCGGAAATTGTGCGGTGTCCAGTAGGGCATCGCATTGGGGTAAATCTTTTTCATATTTTCGTAGGCGAATAAACCGGTCAAAAAGAAATCAACGGGCGAAACGGTAAAAAAATGCCATTCTGCCGTCACGTAGAGCTGCGTTTTCTCGTTTCCGTCGGAATACCAACTGTGCTGAAAATCGGAACCGGCGTGAAAAGCAGAATCGGGTTGCCAGTAAAGAGACCATTTTCCGCGGTTGGCCCTATCTCGATTTTTGACAGCCAGAACACCGTCCAACACCTGGTCGCGAATCAAAGAGAGGCTGGTGTACAACTGGCCGGGCCAGTGAGGGCGCTCAAACACCCGCTGCTGCCACTGAAGTTTAGCCAGCGGGAAACCTTGCCTCACCGCGTACTGAATCCACCCCCCCGTTCCAATGAAGCGTGTGCCCTGGCGGACGTTCCAGAGGACCCCCAACTCGGCTCCCTGCCCTGCGGCAACGAAATGCCCGGTGGGTTTGTTTTCTTCCAGGCGATTCAACAGGCCGTCGGCGCGAATCTGCCACCGGGCGGAAAAAAATCTTTCCCCGTGGACCCGAATGTCCGTTCGCCTCAAATCATTGGAATCGTGAATGTATTGAGCCGTGGTGCCGAGCAGCGGCCCGTAATTTTTCCGAATCATGGTTAGGTATTTGCGAACCTGTTTGTTTTGCGGATCCGATTTTAAAATGAGCCGGTAATTTTCCCGTGCTTCCCACCAGCCGAAGGGCTCCCACTGCCGAATTTGTGCCCAGTAAAAACGCGCCTTTAAGTTATTTGGATTCAATTTCAACGTTTCTTTAAAACAAAGCCGTGCTTTGTCCTGTTGATCCGTCCACAAATAGGTTTCGCCAAGCAGAAAGAAGGCTTCGGCATCCTTCGGATTTCGGAGAAGTACATTCTTGAACGCTTCAATGGCTTCTTGATTTTTTCCCAGCCAGCGCGCCTGAATGCCGTGTTCTTTCCAGAGCGCCACGTCACTCGGATCGTAGCGAAGAATAAGGGACTGAATTTGGTAGGCTTTTTCGTCTTGATTCGTCCAGGAATAAAGTTTGGCCAATTGTCGCAGGGTTTGAACGTCTTTGGGATTTAGCGCCACCGCCTTTTGGTACGCTTTAAGGGCAAGGGATTGATTCTCATCCCACAGAGCCACCTTTGCCAGCTGCAACCAGTAGGCGCGAATTTTAGGGTATTTTTGGGTGAGTTTTTTGTAAGCCGCAATGGCTCGCTTGAGCTGGTTGGCTTCCAGGGCAAGGTCGGCAAATCGTTCCTCAACCTTTCTGGAAATGGCGTGGCGAGCCCGCCACAGGTCGAGGAAATCCAGCGCAAGCGGAACCTGGTTCAGGGCTTCTAACGAATCGCTCAGTGCCAGAATTTGGTTTTCTGAAAACGGGTGCGAAGCGGCCTCCTTTTTGTACAGGATTTTCGCCTGGTGAATTTTCCCGGCACGAACCCATTGTAAAATGGAACGGCTGCTCTGAGCCCGGGCCTCCGGGCGAGGCAGGGCAAGACTCATTCCCAAAAAGAAAAACCAGAAAATGTACGTTTTTCCACTCATTTTGTCCCTACTCAATGAATTCCGGGTAAATTTTGTCTTTTCCGTTTAAGCGATTGCGTACCCCCGAAATGCGTTCCTTCAGTTTTTGCCACAAATTTTTCTTCTCGGTCTTGACAACGGCATCCAGAGGCTGAGAGGCAAAAATCAAAAAGTCGATTTTGCGTACCGATTGAATGAGCAGCGGCCAGGAAATAGCGGTCGTTATTCCCGTTGCCAACAGGAATCCGATTCCGTAAAAGGGGGTGCCCAGGTGAATCGAAAGCACCGTCAGGACAAAGTTAAGTCCTGCAAAAAGGAGCGTCATGTGAAGGGCCTTTGCCCGCATTTCGTAGTACAGGAAAATTATGTTTATATTCAGGTTGACCACGTGAAAAAAGACGCCAATGAGCATGATTCGAAAAAGCCAGATCGACACCCCGTGGTAATGAATGAAAACCAAAAAGGGCTGCGCAAAAACAATCAGCAGAAGCGTCACAATGCCCTGAAGGCGTACCATCCCTTTCATTCCCTCCTTCAGCGTGGCAATCATGTCTTCCTTTTTTCTCTCGATGAGCAGCAAAGGCTGACTCAAAACGTCGTCAATAAATCCGGAGTAGTCTTTGTAAAAATTGGTTTCCGTCAGGATTAGAAAATAAGCCAGAGCCGGAATAATGGTTAAAAAGGCCAGAAAATTGGGTACGTCGTAAAAGTTAAAGGTAAAAAACAACGAGGCCCCCTGAGCCTGACGAAAATGTTCCCAAAAAACGAATTTGTCGATCCAAATACCGATGTTGTAGAAGAGTCCTACCAGCGCAATTCGTGGGTAGCGCCGAAAATAACCGAAATACTCTTTGGCCCAGCGGCTCTTTTTCGGAAGATGCCGGGTGGTAATGTGAAAAATCAGGGCGGCAATCAACCACTGCCCTGCACAGAATCCCGCCAAACCGCCTGCCACAGCAATTTTCGGAACCAAAAAATAGGCCAAGACAAGACTCACAATGGTGCCGGCCAGGTAACTCCACACGATTTTCTGGTACTCTTTGGACGTACTAATAAAACCCATTAGTTGCCAGACCAGTGACACGCCCCAAAATGTGAGGACGGCAATTATTTTGTACAAAAGGACGTTCCCCACGGGGGCGGTTACTTTCAGAATCAAATAGAAGGGAACAGCCGTTAGCAAAGCCAAAGCACTGACCAGAGCAAGTGACGTCAACAACCCCGGGTAAATTTGTTCCGGCCGTTTGGCGAATTCTTGGTCCGCCACGTAGCGTGTGAAGACAATTTGCGGAGCGCCCGTCAGAATGAGGGAGAAGGCAAAGGTGTACACAATGGTGACCGTGAAAATGTTAATCGCCCCGATGTGAAAAATGCCGTAACTGAGCCAGGCGATGATTCCCACGGTCAGAATAGTAAGAATGACCGGCCCCGAGCTTAGAATCGACCCGTACAAAAAGGCCTGAATCGTGGACGACAGTGTTCCTTTTCGCACTAATTTTTGTAATTCAAATCCAATCCCTGCCATGTGACAAATTCTCTTCTCTTCGTTTGTTGAAGGTCGATTTCCGATTTAGGGCGCCTGCCCTTTTGCTTCCCGACGTTTTTTTCCTTTTCGGGCAACCCTTTCAAAATGCCCCGTGTTACGTCACTGAGCCCAAATTTGTTTTTCCAAACGAAACATTTCCAAACACGCATGTTTCGGCTAAATAGCCTGTCTCGAAGGAGTAGCTCCTTCGGCGTAGCGGCGGTACATGTCGCCGTACCGGCGAATAAGGGTGTCCAGATCGTACTCCCGAACAGCCCGCTGACGCGCGTTGGCAATGCACTGCTGACGAAAGGTCTCGTCCCGGGCAAATTGCACCACACCGCGGGCAATTTGTTGAGGATTTTTGGGCGGCACCACAATGCCGTCCGACTGCAAAATATCCGCCACATCGCCCACATTTGTGGCCACCACCGGCACTCCAGCGGCCATGGCCTCAATAATGGCCAGCGGCTGGGCTTCTTTAATGCTGGTCAGGCACAAAACGTCCAAAATGGGGAAGTATTTTTTCACATCTACTTTCCCGGTAAAAGTAACCGCATTTTTGAGTCCCAGATTTTGCACCAAAACCAGCAATTCCTGAAAATATTCCGCCTGCTCGTCCTGCGGGCCGATCAGGTAAAAATGGGCGTTCGCAATTTGGTCTTTCACAATACGCGCTGCCAGGATAAAATTTTTCACGTCTTTAATGGCCACCATTCTGCCTACGAATCCCACATTAAATAATTTGTGCGGCCTGGGCTGAATCGCAGCAAAACTGGCGATTTTAATTCCGTTAGGAATCACTTCCGTTCGTTCGGGAGGTGCCCCGATTTCAATTTGAATGGCCCGGTTTTTTCGGAAAAGGGCAATAATTTTGTCGGCGTGGGCGTAGGCCAGACGCGCCAGCGAGTAGAAGTTGTTACGCCACATTTTTTTCTGGTAGCCGATGTACATTTCCGACTGGTTAATTTCAATTTCCCGCTCTTTGGCGTAAATGCCGTGTTCGGTCAGAAGAAAAGGGCGCTGTTTTTTTACTTTTGCCAGACTGCCTAAAAGTCCCGCGTAACCGGTTGAAACCGCGTGGTAGACGTCGGCATTGGGAATGGTGGTTTGCATCATTTGGAAAATAGGAATGTGCGCCGCGCGCCAGGCCCAGTAATATTTAATGAAAGGTGAAATCGGGTGGTGCACGGTGTATTTTTGCGTCAGCAATTCCCACCCCTGAAGATCGCGGAAAAAATTTTCCGGATTCAGCGAATTGGGGTTGTCGGGGTCGAAGTGCCGAAAGAGCCGGTGAAAATCTGTGAATCGACCTTCTTCCATTTCGGTGTGAAACCGAATGATTTCTTCCCACTGTTTGTGTACACGTCGTTTCCGCGTCCCCGGTTTCAGCTTTTCGGAAAGCGGAATCTCAATTAAATCCACCACATTGGGGGGCAACTTGAATTTGAGGCGCTCACCTTTTTGCGGAACGATCGTCCAGAGCAAAAACTCGAACTCCGGCAGGTTGGAGATTAACTGGTGCACCCAAACAGACACGCCGCCCACAATGTACGGGTACGCCCCTTCCACAATCATACAAATCCGTTTTTTTTGGGTTTTTTTCAAAAGCACTTTTCCTTTCAAGCTTACGCCGTTTTATTCCCGTCATTTTGGGGCGGTTTTTCTTTTTGCCACCGAGCAATTTGAAAAACCGAGAGCCCCAGAATCAGTGTGCCAAGAATCCAAAATCTGATTTTTGCCGTCCAAACCGCCCGATTCGGAGCAGGGCGAATCTCCAGAAAGGAACGATTTTTTAAGAAAAGACGAATCGTTAGCGCCCCCGAGGCGGTGCTGCGACCGATTTGTTTTACGACCTTTTGCTGCGCCTTTTTTTCTTTCCAATTGATTTGACCGGGATTTCGGTACTCGTGAGCCGACAGCCCGGTGGCACACGAGAGGGTAAAAGCCTTTTTGGGGGGAAGCCCCTGGAGCGTGGCGACAAACCGCCCGTAGCCGTCGGCCCAAATTTCGAGCTGCGCCCCGCGGGTTTTCAGCGAGTCAACGGGACGGTTAAATTCCGAAAAAAAGGGGGAAAATGAAGCGCCTTTCCCCAGAACAATGCAATGTTCGGGTGAACCGTCCAAAAAAACAAGCAAATCCTTGTTTTCACGGGAAAAGCCTAAAAGATGCACCGATTGAGTCAGATCGACCCCATGCCGCTCATTGCGAAAGCGAATGGTTCGGGAATGTCCCCTGGTGTGGACGCAAAAACGCCCCTTACCTACGGAATCGATTTGCGTGGTCAGGAAATCCTGTGCCATTTCCACGTACTGGGAGGTGCGGACGAAATTCCAGTCCTGGTGGCGCGCAAAGTTAAGAACATCCCGCAGCGCTCCCCAGCTCTCTTTGACTTCCATGCTGTAGTAGTGGAAATAAATGTCGGCGGGTACGCGTCGGAAGCCCTTTTCAGAAAATTTCAAGGTTTCAATCAGGTGTTTAAACCCGTCGTGAGGGGGCTGCCAGAGATTGGTAAATTCGTACTCGTTGCTGGCGCGGGCATTGAAGCGAATTTCGGTACCCACCTGAGCGTAGGGCGGGTAAAAATCGCTAATGGAAGGGTACCTGGCGTCCAATCGTCCGCCGCCGCCGTTGATTTGAAGAAAACCGTTTTTTCGGGCAATGGCGATTTGGTCGGCTGTGGGGTCGCACATGCCTGTCCAAAAGAAGAGGCGCGTGAATTTACCCGGCGGCAGCAAGGCTCGATTAATGTAGTGCAAAGAGTGGGCAATTTCCATTTCGGGGTCAAAGTGGTAGTGAGGAATGGAGTCCAATTCCACTTTTCCTGTGCGCCAATCGAAGGGGTGCGCCAGGCCGTGACTGGCCGCCTCCACATTGGGAAGGGCGAAAATTTTCCGTGCCAGTTTCACGCGCGTTGGATTTCCCAACATTTTCGGGTTGATTTCTCCCTCAATAATCGAAATGGACATGGGCAAATCGTATTTGTCAAGTACCCAGTTTTTGAAAAGCGCCGCACAAGTGTGCCAGCGGTCGATTTTGGAAATAATGCTGAACCCGTCGCCGTCGAGGTGAATGAAAGCCATTCGTTTGCCGCCCAGTGTGTTCAAATCGACCACGGGAAGCGTGTGCAAGGCGAAAGCCCGGTCAAAAAAAGCAAAGGGGTTTAAGTAAAACTGGCTTCGTCCGGAAGCCTCATGTAGTTTGTAAATGGCCCCGTTTTGAACGAAGCCTCCTCGCGGAAAAAGCACGGCGGCATCATCGGTCGTGTTGCCCCTTTTTAATCGGAGCAAAACCCGGTTTTGGGGCGAGGCGGAGCGCATGTCGTAGAAATAACCGATTTGGTCCGCGCGCAGCGGCGTCTCGTAATCGAAAAATTTTGGGTTTTTGCTCACAATGGTCACGCCTTTGCCGTCCCAGCTTTGCAGGCGCGACTGTAATCCCAAAAGGGAGAAAATTTGTTGCGTCTCGCGCAAATCGGCTGCCGAAACGTCCCGGTGAAATTCGCGGTAGGCACCGAAGTGTCCCAAAATGACCACACGAAGATCGGTGCTCTGCAAAATATTTTGCAGCCACCGGCGGTAGCGGTGGGCGTTTCGCATTTCGCCGGAAATAAACCAGGTTAAAATTCCGCGGTAGTGCCGCAGGGAATCCGGCGGCGGGAGCGGCGCCTCCGCGTTGGCGTACCGCACCACAAGCCCCAAATTGTTCAGAGGGAGCTGTGCCAACTGGTAGATTTCATTAACCTCCGACGAGCGTTTCTCACTTGCTTTGTACAGAGCTAAGATTTTCCGCGGCAATTCTTTCGCCGAAACCGTTCCGGAAAAAATCCAGAGGAAAATCCAGAAAAGCACCCCAAATTGCCGGCAGCGGTCAGGAAATCGGCTCATGTTCACTCCAAAATTTTTGGGTAAAGAAAGGCTCAATTTCTTCCTGCCGAATAGGCGCTTTGTCCAGCAACCGCCGCACCCAGTCAAATTTTCCGGCCGTAAAATAAATCTGCGCCATTTCCACGTACGCTCGGCTTTCTTTGGGATTTAATTTGAGCGCCGTATTGAGGTCTCGAAGGGCGGCTCGAAAATCGCCGATCATTTCCAGTGCCCAGCCTCTGTAAAAATAATTTTCTGCGTTTTGTTCGCCCGAAGCGATATTTTCGTCCAAAAGGCGAATGGCTTTCTTCAGAAAAAAGCGTTGTAAATTTTTGCCGATCATCATTAAACGCGCGTAGTCAATGGTAATTTTGGCCAATTGGAGCCGAAGTTCCGGCTGCCGGGCATTTTTTTTCAATGCTTCTTCCAAAAGAAAAATCTGGTTTTGCATCTCGCCGTCAATGCGATCCAGCTCGGTGGAGGCGTACAGGCGTACCTCCTCGTCCGAATCGTTGAGCATAAAATGGAGCAGCCGGATGGAAAAGGGCGTTGGGTTTACGGCGATTTGTTGAACCGCTTGTTTTCGGATTTCCGGGTTCGGATCGTGCACGCTGTCCACCAGCGGTTCCATTGTGAAGGAAAATTCCACGTACTCACCCATTCCAATGATTCCGAGAGCCAACGCCTGTTTGGCCTCGTTTTCATTTTCTGGAATGAAACGCTGGGTGCTTTGTAATCGCGCTTTTTTTAATTCGAGGTACTTTTCCCAATTCATGCGTGCGTCGTCTTTTTTGTTCGGGGTTTCTTGGCAATTTTGCTTAATTGCAGCGAATTCCTGGCCATGGAAAGCATGACCTCAAGCGATTCAATCGAGGGATGGTATCCCACCGCTCCGAAAAACAGGGTGATGTTGTTGCCCCACAGCAACTGTTTGGCTGCTTTGGTTTTCCATTTTTTAATGCGATTAATGACGGCCAGTACCCCTTCCGTATTGGTGACCGGCAAAGCCAGCCAAAATCGTCCCTCTTTTTCGCCGACGCCCAACACATCGATATTGCGCAACATGCCCTTCAGTCCGTTGGCCATCCATTTTAGCGTGTCAATTTTTGCGTCGTGGCCAAAGTGTTTTTCGATAAAATGTAAATCCTGCACGTCAATGAGCAACATAGAAAAATCCAGATGGTAGCGCACGGCCTTTTTAAATTCAATGTCGGCCATGTCCAAAAAGGATTCGTATTTAAGCAGTTCCGTGACCGGATCCACGCTGACCATTTCCTGCAGGTTCTGGTACTTCACAATATTTCGCAGGGCCGGTACGGCCATTTCCGGAATCAGGGAGAGAATCCGAACGGTGGAAATATTCAGCTTCAGAAAAGGAATGTCGTCCACCGTGAGCAAGCCCACCACAACCGTGCCCATGGAAATGGGAACGTACACGTAGGCGCGGTTGGGCGAGTGTTCCCAAACGGAAAGGATGTGCGGGTCGTCCGAGATTTCTTTGATGGTCAACATGCGATTGTTTTGAACCACCCGGCCCAGAATCCCTTCTTTCAGAGAATATTCCTCGATTTGTCCGGAGGGTTTTTCCCAACCGAATTGAGCCACGCGACGAATAACGTCCCGTGAGTAATCGATCATGTACACGCTGGCTTTGTTGGCGCCGGTAAAGCGAGAAACCAACTGCGCCAGCCCGTGGTACAGTCCCGCTTCGTCCAATGTTTCCAACATGCGCGTGGCCTTGTAAAGAGAATGGACAGTTTCTTCCTGATTCACAATGCGATTTTGGAGTTCGTCTTTAATGGCACTGACAATTTCCAGTTGTTCTTTTAACTGCCGATTTTCTGCTTTCAGAGTGTCGTTTTCGTGCAAAAGCGTCCGCTCGAAACTCTTGTTAAATCCCCGCATTTCGCCCACAATGAGGGCAACCACAAAAAAAGAAAGCACTGGAATAAAGAAAACCGACTGCGTCAGTAAATGCAGCGAAAAATAGGGTGTGTTTTCCAAAAAAATGTAAATAAGAAGAATCACCGAAGCCAACAGCGCGGAAGCAAGGCCCTCCTTCAAACCGAAGCGGCCCGAAATGAGAAGAACCGCCAGCAAATAGGGGTGCGGATTGAGTCCCAAAAAGCCGGGCATGTCCGGGAACAACATGATGTTCACGCTGACTAAAATCAGGAAAAAGGTAGCCAAACTAAACAGGACATCTTTGACGTAACGGTTTTTCATGATTTTCTCTTTCCCATTGAGGCTAAAAATTTCAAATCGTCGTACTGGGGCGGAGGAGGTTGCGCCGAGTTTTTCTTCGAAACGCCCGTCTGTTTATTTTTTGGGAACAGCACCGCCAGGGCTTCTTCCACCGTCTCAAAATGCCGAAAGAGGCGATCCAAAGAATACAGTTCGAACAACTGTTTCAACACTCGATTCTGGTAGACAACAACAAGGCGTTTGTTTTTTCTTTTCGAAAATGCCTTCAGGTGAATAAGTGCTGCAATTCCCTCGCTGTCGATATTGCGGAGGACATCCACATCCAAAATAACCCACTCCTTTTTCTCCAAATACTCCTCTACCTTGGCCCGAAAACTCTTAGCATTTGCCATAATTAGGGCGTCGGGTTTCAGTATTGTCAAAACGGCAAAATGGGGAGCCGTCTTAACAGCTATGTGAATGGTGTACGGATTGCCGGTTGCCTTTTTTTTGCTTTTGTCATCTTCTACGGTTTGAATGGCGGCCTGAAGGGATTCATGAATCTCGAAGACCTTGTGGAGGCGAGTAATGAGAAGCAACAACCGAATTCGGTCGTTCAGATTGGCCAGAATGAGCCGGCCGTTTTGGTTGAGAATTTTTTTGCGAATGTGAACCAGCGTGGAAATGGCGGCACTGTCAATGAAATTTAAATTCTTGCAATTCAAAATGATCGGCAAATCGGGCTGAAAATGCGACAGCATTTCCCTGGAAAATTCCTCGGCGTTGGCGTGTGTGATCGAACAGTCCTTGACGAATTGCGCCAAAATAAATTTAGTTCGTTTTTGAATCGTCAAACATTCCATGAAAATCCTTTGGTATCTGCCTTTTTTGTGTCAAAATGGGGGCGAAACGCGCTGCAAAAGCGTGTCGCCTACGTACAAAACCATTCCGTAAGTGCGGGCAATGGCCTCCCAATCTGCAACCGAAACCTCTCCGTTTTGGGGAAAGTAATCCACAAGAAAAATGGGGAGGCGGTATTTTTCTTTCAGACTTTTTAGATTTTCCAAAATTCGGCGCACCTGCCCCGCCGGACGGTGCCGCACGGTTTGTTCTTCCGGTTCGGTGAACACATTTTCGACCGCCAAACCGCTGACGGCCGAGGCAACCTCGGGCAAAAGAAATTGACCGTTGTTGAGAAGCAGAAATTTGGTCGGGTACCGCCCGTGCAATTGGCGAATCAGTTTGACCATTGCCGACTTCAAATGCGGGTTTCGTGCAGGCGAAGCCAGATCCACCGAATCGAGGAAAAACCCCTGTGCCCCTTTTTGCAAAATGCGCCGCGCGATTTTTTGCACCACCAATTTCCGCCACCCGCGCTTTTTCACATTGACAAAATTGTGATGCGGCCAATTGGGATTGGCCTTCAGCACCCAATTGGGAGGCACCTCGGAAGCGTACCAGCGGTACGTTTCTACCTCTCCCACATTCAAATACCCCAAAACAATTTTCCCCCGACGGGTAAGCCCGCCAAAAGCTGCCGAGTCGTAGGCGTCCGGATCGAGAATGAGCAGGTCAAAACCCGTCAATTCCTCCAACGGGGCTTTTTTGTACACAATGGCAAAGGATCGAACCGCTTCCAATTGTTTGCGCGCCGCTGTACCCGAAGCGTTGCCCAGGAAATGACCGGCACAATTGAATTGAAGAATCAGCAAAAATCCCGTGCCAAGCGCTGCGTACCACTGTTTTATTTTATTCAAAATTATTCCAAAGAAAAAATTAAAGGAGCCGCACCTGTTGCCAAAAAATCCATTTTTTTTATCGGTTGAAGTACCTATTTTCTTTACACACGACGTGTTCCCGCGAACCCGTGTGGAAACGCGGTGTCGGTGTTGGTTGCGTTTAAAAAGTCTCCTCCGGTTTGTGTTTGTTTCCGAAGCCACCATGCGGGCTGAATTTCCTGCCCTCGCCTTTCATTCTTGGGGAAATCACCCGAGCAAATCGACAAAATTAAAACGGGCCCTATTTTGCCCTTGCATTTTTGACCAAAAAGTTTAGTTTTTGGGTATTGTTTTTAAGTTTCCAACAAAAATCGAAGGGATTGCCAAATGAAACGCAAACTGATTTTCCTGTGGATTTGGCCTCTGCTTTTTCTTTGTTGGGGTACCGGTTTTGCCAAAGAGGGACGTTTACTTCGTCAGCCGGACATTTACAGGAACAAGGTTGCCTTTGTGTACGCGGGCGACATTTGGATTGCTCCTTTAAAGGGAGGAATTGCCCGAAAACTCACCTCCTTTGACGGCTTGGAACTTTTCCCGAAATTTTCTCCGGATGGAAAATGGATCGCCTTTTCGGGGGAATATTCGGGCACTCGTGAGATTTACGTCATGCCAGCCGAGGGGGGCGTGCCCCGACAACTGACTTTTTACCCGGATGTGGGCCAAATGCCCCCTCGAGGTGGTTGGGACAATATTCCCATTGATTGGACGCCCGACGGGAAGAAAATTCTCTTCCGTTCCAATCGCACACCCTACGGTCGGCGGGTGAGCCGTTATTTTTTAATCGACGCCTTCAAGGAGGGATTGGAACAGCCCCTGCCGCTGCCTGAAGGCGGTCCGGCCACACTTTCCCCCGACGGTACCCAATTAGCGTACGACATTAAATCCCGGGAATTCCGCACGTGGAAACGGTACAAAGCCGGCAGAGCGCAGGATGTGTGGATTTACGATCTCAAAAAGAACACCCTTGAACGCATTACCCACTACCCGGGAACGGACAATTTCCCCATGTGGGTGGGACACAAAATCTACTTTACGTCGGACAGGGAAGCCGTGGGTTCCAACAAACCCACGACGTTAAACATTTTTTCGTATGATTTGGGGACGAAAAAAATCCACCAGGTGACGCATTTTAAAAAATATGACTGTTTATGGCCGAGCCGCGGACGCGGTGGCATTGTTTTCGAAAACGGCGGTTTCCTCTATTTTTTAAACCCCGCCACGGAAAAGGTCCGTCGGCTCTCCATTGAAATTAATGACGACAGACCCCACGCCTTGCCGGTTTACAAAAATGTGTCCAAATTTGTGCAGAGTTTCTCGCTTTCTCCCACAGCCAAACGGGCGATTTTTTCCGCCCGGGGCGACATTTTTACGGTGCCCCGTAAACACGGGGATATTGTCAATTTGACGCACACCAGCGGGATTCGCGA
Organism: uncultured Deferribacteres bacterium; assembly: GCA_964579725.1. Lineage (GTDB taxonomy): Bacteria > Zhuqueibacterota > JdFR-76 > JdFR-76 > BMS3Abin05 > CAZOHG01. The sequence continues at coordinate 37,089 of CAZOHG010000004.1, read as the reverse complement.
AATGAGCGTGGATTGGTCGCCCGACGGCCAATGGATTTCTTACCTGTCGGACAAAACGGGAACCTACGAACTGTATCTGAAACCGTACCACGGCAACGCTCCGGCGAGGCAATTGACCCGTCACACGGACGCCTGGATAACGGATTACCAATGGGCGCCCAACAGCAAATGGATTGTGCTAACGGACAAGAAAAATCGCCTCCAATTGGTTAATCTTCGGTCGGGTCAGTCAAAAGAAATTGACCGGGGGATTTATTCCCCGATTTCAGGTGCCCGGTGGTCGGCAGACAGCCGCTGGATTGCCTACACAAAGGATTTCCCCAATCACATGACCGGTATTTTTCTCTATTCGCTGGATCAAAAGAAATCCTTTCAACTCACCGACAACACCGAGGACAATTACGCCCCCAGTTTTGATCCCGAAGGCAAGTATTTGTATTTTATCTCCAGACGCAATTACAATTGGAGCACGCATCACTTTGACGCCCGATTGTACGTGGGCACGCTGCGCAAAAATTTGGAATCGCCTTTCGCCCCGTTGAATGACGACGAAAAAGCGGCGCCAACTGAAAAAAAAGAGAAGAGACCGCGAAAAAAGGCCTCGAAGAAAACCGTCAAATTGGTGGTGGAACCGGAGGGCTTCAGTCGGCGGGTAGTGGCTTTTCCGACGCCCACAGGAAATTACCGCAGCCTAACGGGAGTAAAAGGCGGTTTGCTCTACATTCGCGGAGGGAAACTGACCAAATACGATTTGAAACAGCGTAAAGAAATGGTTTTCATGAACGGGATTTCCTCGTACGTGTTGTCAGCCGATCGCAAAAGCTTTCTGTACAGCAGTGGTAAAACCTTTGGCATTGCCCCGCTGCGTCCAAAACAAAAAACGGGCGCAGGAAAACTCAATCTTTCAAAAATGGTCATGAAAATTATTCCATCGGACGAATGGCAGCAAATTTACCACGACGCCTGGCTGATCATGAAAGACTGGTTCTACGATCCGAAACTGCACCACGTGGATTGGCAAAAGATGTACGACAAATACGAGGAACTGATTCCCTACGTCGCCAATCGGGCGGATTTGGATTATGTTATTGGTGAGTTGGTTGGGGAATTAAATTGCGGCCATACGTACGTCATGGCCGGAGACATGCCGCGCGTCAAACGCATTCCCGTGGGCGTGTTGGGCTGCGATCTGAAACCGGCCGGAAAATTTTACAAGATTGCGACGATCTTCCCCAGTGAAAATTGGGAGAGGGGGACCCAATCGCCCTTAACCCTTCCCGGCGTGGACGTGAAGGAGGGCGAGTTCCTTATTGGAATTGACGGCCACATTCTTCACACCAATGAAAATCCGTACCGCTTTTTGGAAAACAAAGCAGGCGTGGCGGTAAAACTGCTTGTGAACCGGGAACCCTCCGAGCGCGGCGCCCGGGAAGTTACTGTCACACCAGTGGCTTCCGAGCTGGGACTCCGCCACCTTCAGTGGGAGAAACACAATCGCGCCATTGTGGACAGCCTTTCGGGAGGAAAAATCGGGTACATTTACGTTCCCAACACCTCGTTTGCGGGATTCAAGAATTTTTACAAAGGGTGGTACGCACAAGCCGATGTCAAACAGGGGCTCATCATTGACGAGCGCTACAACGGTGGCGGCTCCATTCCGGCTCCCATGATTTTTGACATGTCCCACCCCATTTTGAATTACTGGGCACGCCGAAATTTGCCCCTGTACACCACACCCATGTTTGCCAATGAAGGCCCCAAGGTGATGTTGATTAACGGGCGTTCGTCTTCGGGAGGAGATGCCTTCCCGGCCTATTTTCGAACCATGAAATTGGGTCTTTTAATAGGTCAAACCACCTGGGGCGGGTTGGTCGGGTACAGTTGGAACCCGCGCTTTGTGGACGGCGGTCACATTTCCGTACCGGCATTTGCTTACGTAAACCGAGAGGGACATTGGGATGTGGAATCCTACGGCGTAAAACCGGATGTGCCGGTTTTCGATGATCCCACTCTCATTCGTCTGGGGCGGGAACCCATGTTGGAGCGCGCTGTGCAATACATTTTGGGGGAACTGAAAAAAAATCCACCTAAAAATATTGTGAAACCGCCCGGCCCCGATCGACGGTAAAAAAAGAAGGGGCGGTTCAAGTCAAGGTAGGCGGAACAGGGTCGTGTCCTTTTTGCCCCGAATAAGTTTAACGAAGAAGTTTGACCAGAAAACGGGAAAATCAGAGACTTTCCTCTGTTTTTCCCGTTTCCCTTTTTTGAGCAAAAAGAACAAAATTTCGAAGAAAAGAGCTAAAATAGTGGTTTTTCAAAAAATTATTCCCTATATTTAAGGGTCTTTTTAATTTCCAGTCATTTCAATGAGTTGAAGGAGAAAACCCCCATGAGAAAATTTGTCATTTTCCCCGTAGTGGCGCTTCTTTTATTAGCCTCGTGTGGCAAAAAAAATGAAGCCTTAAAAGAAGGAACCCCCGCTTACCAGCTTGCCAAAGCCATTGGCGAAAAGGTTCCGGCCGTTTCCCCCAAAACCAACAAAGTCCTGATTTCGACCAATTCGTTTAAATTGACCACAGCGGACGTCATTAAGGTCATTGTTGAAAGTTCCGGTCGTCGGGCTGACCAACTGAAAAGCTTTGGTGCTGACCGACTGAAATCCATTTTGAATCAGACCGCTGAAAATCTCGCGGAAAAGCGTCTTTTACTGCAAGCGGCCAAAAAGGCGGGAATCACCGTTACACCCGCCGATGTTGACTCCACACTTGACATTCAGTACAAACGCGCAGGGGGGAAGGAAAAATTCCAGCAATTTTTGGCGCAAAATGGCGTAAGCGCCGATTACGTCCGAAAAGACATCCAAGACGTCCTGACCATCCAGCGGTATTTGGACAAAAAATTGGCCAAGGAAACTGAAGTGACCGAAGCTGACATTAAAACCGCTTACAATGAACCCAAAACCACTACCGTACGTCACATTTTGCTCATGACGCAGGGCAAGAGCGATTCTGCCAAAAAGGCCATCCGGAAAAAAATGGAGGGCATTTTGGCGCGCGCCAAAAAGGGCGAGGATTTCGCCAAATTGGCCAAAAAATACTCGGAAGACCCGGGTTCCAAGGACAACGGCGGTTTGTACAAAGATTTTGGGCGTGGCCGAATGGTCAAGCCCTTTGAAGATGCGGCCTTCAACACACCCGTGGGCAAAATTAGCGGCATCATCGAAACCCGCTACGGATACCACATTTTAAAGGTGATTAACCGCAAAAAGGAAACCAAACCGCTCAGCCAGGTTCACGACCAATTGAAACAGCAACTTAAACAGAAAAAACAGGCAGCCGCCTACAAAGCACTGATCGAAAAGTTGAAAAAAGACGCTAATTTTCAGGCCTTTACTCTGTAAATCATCCGACCTATTTTTTGAGGGCATTGCGGTGCCCTTTGCTTAACTGCTCCGTAAAGAGGTGCCACAACCCGAAGAATTTTGTGGCGCCTTTTCTTTTTGGCCCTTTTCGGCATGTTCAATGAGTGCGCAGCCGTGTGTTCCGAACAGATGTGCCCAACACCCGTTGGCGTAGGGACCCAAATTTCGGGGGAAACCGCTTGCTTTTCCGACTTGCCTTGCGTGTAAAATGGAGAGAACGGCCATGGGTTTCGCAAGTTTTCACTGAATTTTTTAATTGCGAATCGCCTAAATCGGATAAATATGAAATAAATCTTACTCCCAAAAGAGGGAAAAGCGATTTTCCGCTGTGGCAACGCCCGTTACAGCAGGGAACAAAAATGGCTGAAAAGGAGAATAGTGTGTGGGGAAGCGTTGGGCGAAATAAATATTTTAGGAGGAAGCCATGGCAACCGAGGCATTACTAACCGGGGCAGATCGAGCGCTCAGGGAAAAGGTTCAAGATTTTGTCTCCTGGGTGCCGAAAGAGCTGTTGTTGAAGATGGACAGGGACGAGGTGGTGTACCCGAAGGAATTTCTGGAGGAAGCCGGGAAACGCCGCCTCTTGGGGCTGCGTTTCGATCCCAAATGGGGAGGACACGGCCTGCCGTGGACGTCGGAGATAGTTGCGCTGGAGGAGGTGGGTGTCCTGGGAACCTCACTGGCGTGCCTGTACTCACTGGTTTCCATCGTCGGGGAGGCCATTCATGTGTTTGGCACAGAGGAGCAGAAAGAGCGGTTTCTGAAGCCCATGATCGAAGGGAAACTGGCTCCGGCCGAGGCCTTGACAGAACCCCGCGGCGGCTCCGATTTTTTTGCCGCCACCACCAGGGCTCGCCGGGAGGGGGATATGTTTTACCTGACCGGACAGAAGCGTTTTGTGGTGGGGGCCGAAGGGGCTGACGTCCTTCTTGTGTACGGAAAGGTGGAAGGGATTGACGACCCCAAAAAGGCCATGACGGCCTTTCTGGTGGAACGGGGTCCGGGAGTTTCCGTTGAACATGTGTATGGATTAATGGGAACCCGCGGAGGCGGAACCGGCCGGCTGGTGTTTCGAGAGGCGCCAGTGCCGCTTAAAAATGTTCTGGGCGGTGAAGCCGGCATCGGGAACGGCACGCGCGTGTTTCACCAGATGATGATTCCGGAGCGGCTGACGTCTGCGGGGGGCGCCGTGGGAATGGGACGAGCTGCCATTGAAGTGGCGGCGCGCTATGCGGATAAACGCCGCGCCTTCGGACAGAAGATTCGCCGATTCGAAGCTGTTAGTTTCAAGGTGGCCGACGGCCTCACGCTTCTGGATGCGGCCCGGGCGCTCAACCACGCTGCCGGAGCCGCTGTAGATGCGGGACTTCCTCCGGGAAGGGTGCGCCGCCTGGTTTCCGAGGCGAAAAAATTTGCCACCGAATCAGCCTGGACGGTCGTCAATCACGCCATGCAGATTTTGGGAGGTATCGGCTACACGAATATTTTCCCCGTGGAAAAAATGCTTCGCGATGTGCGCTTGATTACCATCTGGACGGGCACCAACGAAATCATGGATCTGGTCATTCAGCACGAATTTTACAAAGAATTTCTGGCCAACCCGCCCAGAGGCCGGGACATTGAAGGCGATGCCCAAGAGGCCGATCGGACGGAAGAAAAGGTGTACAACGACGAGGAAGAGTAAAAGTAATCCCGGTAAAAAAAAGCATCCTCAAACAGTCAACGGCTCGTTCCCGGGGTGAAGATAGGCCGATTTGAGAAAATTAATGAGTGTCTGCGGCCCTCCGTTACCCCTGGAAGAAGAGAAAATCGGAGGGTTTTGAGACCAAAAAAATCTTGACTTTTGGCAAAAAATATCCTATTTTTTAAAGCGAATTTGAAAATGCGGCGGTTTAGCTCAGTTGGTTAGAGCAGCGGAATCATAATCCGCGTGTCCGGGGTTCGAGTCCCTGAACCGCCACTTCAAAAGCCCTCGCGTTAATGTGAAGGGCTTTTTTATTTTCCTCCGGATGTCACGCCTACTCAGAACCAAATTGGTATGGAACTTGCTTCTTCTATTCAATCCAATGATTTTGACCATTATTTGGACAATTTTCCGCTCAAGTGAACGACGCTGGCTGAAAATAAAGCAATGATTGTGTAAGGAGGTAGGGTAATGAGGATGCGTTTTTTTCTGTCTATTTTGATTAGCCTAACGGTTGTTTTTGGGTGGACGAACAAAAGGCTTTTTGCTGCAGCACAAGCGGACACGGTGTACCACAGTGGCTTTTTCGAGGAAGACAAAAATGATGACTGGAACGGTGACGGCCAGCTTGACGGGACAGACCGTTTTGGCGGCATACCTGGTGACGGCATTTTGCATTGGCCCGCCGGCATCCACGTTTCGACAACTCCCTATGGCGATTACCAGATGGATACCGGTCGCACGCTTTTGATTGATCCCGGTTCGGTGGTTACCTTTGGGATTAGTCTTGGCTCCCGCTCGGTTCTTAAAGCCAATCAGGTCAGTTTTCATGCGATGCCCGGGCATGGGGAAGTGACCCTATTGTACGGAAATCAGGTCAAACTCGATTTCCATGGGTGCGTTTTCGACAGCCTCTCGTCCATTCGAGCTGGTGTCGGTTCGAAAGCGGCCGAAATCATATTAGACAATTGTGATGTAACCAAGAAAATGCTTTCGTCAAACTACATGCCCCTGGATATTTCCAGCGAAAAATTTGTGGTGGTTGGAGGTCGGATGGAGCTTCTCTACGGAGCCATTATTGCCGCAGACGAAGTATCCGTGACCGGGACGAAATTTTACTTCTACTACCCGTTGGTCACCAGCTGGAATTTTGGCGGTATGTTTACCTGTCCTTTTGAGGATTTGGCCCACCTGTGGAAAAAGGCCTTTTTTATTCAATATCCCCGCCGGGTCAGCATCGAAAAATGCCGGTTTGAAGGGGAAGGGGGATTTGCTCTGGCGATCGAGGACACATCCGGCGGCGAGGTTTACATCAACCATTGTTCCTTTGTCAATGCCGCAGTTGGCCTCTGGGTGAGCAATGAACTTCTAAAATGGAGTGATTTTACCTGGAATTACTGGGGCGGCGCCCGGGGACCCCACATCTTTACCTTTGAAAAAGCCGGGTCCGGTTTTGATTTTAACCAAACACGCTCGGCTGACGGCGTCATTTTGGGGGTTCACACTTCGCCGGATCCCAATTACGCCGTTTCTTTTGATCCCTACATGTCAACGGATCCGAACGATGAGGACGCGGACAGCGATTTGGACGGCCTGATTAACAGTCAGGAAGGCGTCTGGGGAACCGATCGGTACAATCCCGACACCGACGGCGACGGTATTTTGGACGGTACCGAAGTGTTGAACGGCACCAATCCGCTGGATCCCTTCGACCCGGGCTACAAGAAGCCGGAATTGACCCGGAGCGATTCCCTTTTGCAGGACGAGGCGGCGTCGGATGCCTTAAATGCCCTCTCGGAACAAGCGGTGGACACGTTGAGGCAACGCTTGCAGAACGCTTCTCCCGAGGAAAAAGCCGAATTGTTTCGTCAGGTATTTAACCAAATTGCCGCTCAGGGGATTCTTTCCGCTTTGGCCTCTGCTTTTGGCGACAACACGCAACTTTTGAATTGGTTGAATTCCGGTCAGGATCTGAATTGGCTGGTCAACACCCAATTAGACGGTCTCATTCAAACTGATTACGATTCCGCCGCCTTTGCGGCACGAATGAATCAGTTGGTGGCAAACCCTCCCGACACACTCAACACATTTCTTCGGCAAAAAAAGTGTCCGTCGCTTTCGGCGGATTTTCAACTGAGCAAAGAGCAAAACGGGCTGGCGGTGTACAAAGCACCGGGGCAAAACAAAGCGGGTGTTTTGTTCACGCGAAAAGATGTGCGAGACAATCCGCCGCTGATAGGTGAGCAGGAAAAGGGCGCCATCAATGCCATGGAGGGAGTCGGGAAACTGATTGAAAAGGTGGACAAAACAGGCATTATTTCCAAGGTCTACAGTACGGATTTGATTACAGGCACGTTGAAAGCAGGCATTAAAAATGTGACCAAATTTATCTCGGCACAAGGGCAGTTGTACCGCGTTCGAAAGGAAAACACGACCTACATACCCAATCCGCCGCCCCCGCAAACAGACCTTCTAATTGTGAAGGACCGGGTCATTACCGTACAGGGCGTGGGACAGATTGGAACCGTGTTAGAGGATGTAGATGGGCAGGGAAAATACATTGTGGTGAGCGGCAAAGTGTTCAATAAGGATTCCAGAAACTGGAGCTGGTTCCGCCGCTCGTGGACATCCCGATTTGTGGGAGGCATTCCGGATCAGATTATTCCGTTGGTTCCGGTGGATCAGGCAAAAGGCATTTACAAGGTGGACACCTCGAAGATTCCGCCTACGATCGGCGGGCAGCACCCGCTGCAAAAGCGGGCGGTACAGGACACGACCGAGACCTTTTTTGCCCTCAGCGATCCCGACAGTGACGGTGTGGCCGAAATTTTGTTGTTGGATTCCAACGGCAATCGAAAGTTTGACACATTCCTGTACGCCGCCTCGGGCGATTCGCTGGGCTACACCCTGGTCAAGGTGGATTCCAACGAGGACGGGAAAATTGATCTTGTGCTCAGCGATCTGGATGCCGACGGCATCCCGGACGCCGTGGACTTGAACGCCGACGGAACCTACGACGCCTTCGACACCAACGGCGACGGCGTTTTAGACCGAATCGACGTCGATTTTGACGGCAAGTTTGACGCCCTGGACGTGAATCTGGATGGGCAGTTGGATTTGTTTTTCCTCGCAGGTTCGGAAAACCTGGGCGTGCCCGGAGCAAAATCCGTATCGCCCTCCCACTTTGCTCTGCAACCGGTGTATCCAAATCCTGCCACAGGAGGGAGACCGCTAACCACCGTGTACCAATTGGCATATCCGGGGAACGTGGAAATAGTTCTATTCGATGTTCTGGGTAGAGAAGTAGCCCGCTGGACACAAGGAAGGCAACCCACGGGGCGCTACCAATTTCACTGGTCGGATAAAGTCTTCGACTCTCGTACCGTTCCGGCAGGAATCTACTTTTTGCGCTTGCAGGTGAAGGGAAAACATCCTTTTCTGGCGGTGCAAAAATTTGCGGTGATCCGGTGAGCCAACGTTTCACCCACGTGTGAATGGGTGGTGGCGGAATTAGCGCTGGCCACTGTTTGCCCGACACGGGAAAAATTTCTGAAATCGAAAATCGTTGTTTCCTGTCCTGAAATCAAAAAAACCAGTCAAAAAGGAAAATTTTGTTTTCAACGGAAGTTTGCTCATCCTTCGTTTTACTTTCCCTCTTACTTAAGAATGGAACGGTTTCCAAAAAAATGGCCATTTAAATGGAAGAAGTCCAATCGAAGGCTTGGGGAATCTTAGTTTTGTGAAGACGCAAGCAGACGGAGGATGTACATTTTCAATTGACTGGGCGAAAGCTCGTTGCATTTAAAGAGTGTGGTTCCTTGGGACGAATACCCCGTCAAAAAAAGTCCCTTCGGTGTTGGATTTAAAAAGCCAAAAAGCTGCTGCAATTCAGGGTCCCGATCGACATGAACCAAGGAGACAATAAAATTGGCGATTTCCCGATATTCGTATTCCACGTTTTCAAAAATGACCCTTAGTTCATTTTGAAGGCGGTCGGGAAGTCGTCCGGAATACCAAATAAAAATCTTGGGTCGATGGAATGTTCGCAATTGGACGTATTGCCGTTCGCTGTAAATCTCCCACCACTTCATACTCCACCACCTCTGGCATGGTTTTCTATTACTGCTCGAGAGCCAAGTCAATTGCTACTTTAATTTTCTGGAACTCGATGTTTTCAATCTCAAAAACGGAACTTCCCCCGGATCGGTAAATTACAATTTTGGGCAAATCTTGCGGGTCAATTTGGTCAATCAGCGGGTCGGAATCACATTCGTTGCAGGGAATTTCCAAGAATCCGAAAGAAACGGTCCCAGCGTATCTGGGCTCGAGGGAAAGTCGGCGAAAAATATCCATAATCAGTTGCCGCACATCCCCGTGATTATTTTTGGGCACATAGGCAATAACGGAGAGACTCGTGGACATTCTTTTTGAAATGTATTCCGATCTGGAATTTATTTTGTACGGATTGCCTGGCATCGCATTGTTTCCTAAAAAATAAAAAAGGGGATTGAGATACAGTCTCAACCCCCTCAGCCAAAAGCTTCATGACATCCGTTGCATGCAAACGAATGAAAATCTGCCTGAGGGAAAATAAATGTCGACTTCGTTTAGCCGACCGGAATATCCCTCGGGCCGCTGGCAATACCACCCACGGGGATGTCTCTGGGACCACTCATGATGCCACCGACCGGAATATCGCGGGGACCACTGGCAATTCCGCCCACCGGAATGTCACGGGGTCCGCTGGCGATCCCACCGACAGGGATGTCACGAGGGCCACTCCAAACGCCGCCCACCGGGATGTCGCGCGGACCACTCATAATGCCGCCGACTGGAATGTCCCTTGGGCCGCTCATAATACCACCCACGGGGATGTCTCTGGGGCCACTGGCGTAGGTACCTGACTGAACGGTTCCGATCAGTAGGGCTACTAATATGGCCGCCACCGCTACTTTGATCAAAGAGCGCATGTTCACCATCCTCCCAAGTTAATGATTAATAACAACTTTTAATTTGCAAAAATAATACCATTGATGTTCAATGTCGAAAGGAATGGCAGGGACTAATTCTTTAAAAATTAATCAGATACTAAAATAAGTGTAACTGTTTTTCAAAAGGAAATTGTGAAAATAAAGTGACAATGCACCAAAATAGTGCATTAGAGGGGGAGGTACGAGTTTGTCCTATTGTTATTAATGGGGTAAACAGATGCACGAGAAATGGTGCACTGTGTCAGCCTTTTCATTTTGAGGTAAGCTCTTTGAGGCCGGTTTCCGCGTGAGGGTGCCGATTGAGGTGGCCACCCCCATTTTTACTCCTCTTCCGATGCCAGCCAGTTCCAATGGTACTCAAAGTTGGTTAGACACCCGGTTTGGAAATCTGAAAAAGCTTCATTTTTCGGTGCAAGGTGTTTCGGTGCACCCCCAGCGCCTGGGCCGTCCTGGAAATATTCCAGTGATTTCTTTCCAAACTTTTCAACAGAAGCTCTCGCTCAAAATCCCGAAGGGACAACCTCCCCAAAGCATCGGCAGGAACTCCGTGAGGCATAAATTGTTGAATTTCAGGCGGCAGTGCGCTAACCGTAATGCGATCCCCTTCCGTAAAAATGAGCATTCGTTGAACGGCATTTTCCAGTTCGCGGACGTTCCCCGGCCAATCGTACCGGTACAGTAAGCGCATGGCTGAATCGGTAATCTTTACCAATTGCCCCGAATTGTACTTGCGAATAAAATATTCAACCAAAAGGGGAATGTCTTCCTTCCGGTCTCGAAGAGGTGGGACGACAATGGGCAGCACGTTTAGACGGTAATACAAATCCTGTCGAAATGTGCGTTCCCGGATGGCTTCTTCCAAATTTTTGTTTGTCGCGGCAATAATCCGAACGTCAATTCGAATGATTTTGGAACCACCGATTCGCTGGAACTCGCGCTCCTGAATGACCCGGAGTATTTTCGCCTGCGTTTCCAAACTCATGTCTCCGATCTCATCCAGAAAAATAGTGCCGCCGTTTGCCTGTTCAAATTTCCCGATGTGTCGATCCACGCCGGTTGCCACGCGCTTTTCAATACCGAAAAGTTCACTCTCGAGCAGGGTAGGGGGGATGGCAGCACAATTGACCGTTACAAAGGGACGCTCTTTTCGATTACTGTTAAAGTGAATCAAGGCAGCCAATTTTTCTTTTCCCGTTCCGCTTTCGCCGCGAATCAAAATATCCACATTTTTATTTAGGACGCGTTTCACAATATTGAAAATCTCGCGCATTGGCTGACTCGTCCCCACCATTTCGTTGAATGTCAGGCGATTTTCCTCAGGTTGTGGCAGATGAGCCTCAAGCTCCGAATTCTTTTGCTTTCGTTTCAATTCTTCGTAATATTCGGAATTGCTAATCGCCACAGCGGCCAGATCGGCAATATTTTCCAAAAATTCCAAATCGCGGTAGCCGAAGATTCGTTCCGGATTGCGGCTGTCCACGTAAACGGTTCCGATTAGGCGGTCATCTACTTTAAGCGGGACACACATGAGGGAGAAAATCTGGAAATTGCGGACGCTTTTGCTGTGCTGAAAGCGCTCGTCTCCCAGCGTATTTCGCGACAGAACCGAACTGCCTGTTTTTTCCACCCGCTGAATAATCGATTGGCTGATGCGAATGGCGTCTTCAATGGTTGCTTCCTCCATTCCCCGGCTCACCTTTACTTCCAGACCGCCACTCTGCTTATTCAGAAAAATAATGGCCGCTTTGTCGGCTTTGAGCAAATTAATGACCGTGTTCATAATGTTGTGAAGCATGGTTTCCAGATCGAAAATGGAATGGACAATGAGGCTGGTTTGTTGCAGAACCGTCAATTGGCCGGAAACACCCTGATTTTGTCCCAATTTGGAAATTAATTGCTCCTGGACGGTCAGAAATTGCTGGGTAATTCGGAGACGTTCGTTGCGAGCCGGAAGTTTCTGAAAAAGTTGGACAGCTTTTTTCAGATGTAAATGGGCTTGTTCGTGTTCTTCGGCGGCTAAGAAAAAGCTACCCAGAGCGCTTTCGGTACGTGCAATTTCAACAGAAGCCGAAATTTTCTCAAAAATTTCCAGAGCCTTTTCGAAATTCTCAAGCGCTCGGGCTGGTTCGTCGTTTTTTTGCCGCGCGTGTCCCAATTGCCTGTAAGCCAATCCGAGCTGCAGGGGATTTTTCAGAGCGGGAAGATTATTTTCCAGAAAATTGCGATAATATTCCGCCCGCTGGTGGTCGTGGTAGCGCAACGCCCAACGCAAGATCTGAAGCGCCACTTCGGCGCGTTCTTCCCTTAGCCGGTGAATTTGGCTTAAGTCTTCGGCCCGAATGAAAAAATCCAGCGCTTTTTGTTTTTCTCCCAATCGCAAAAAGTGACGGCCCAATTTGTACTGCAAAGGAATTTGAGCCGGTTGGTTTTGGGTTTTTTCCAAAATTCGCAACCCCCGGAAATAAAATCCCTGTGACAGGCGGTAATTTTCGTGCAAATCGTGAATATCGCCCAAAAGTTCAAAAACAGTGGCCAGCCCTTCGTAATTTTCAAGGCGGCGATTGAGCAAAACCGCCTTTTTAGCCGCTTCGTGAGCGGCTTCCACTTGGCCGAGATGAAATTGTAACCGCCCGATATTTTCCAACACACCGGCTGTTGTTTCCGCAAGACCCAGTCCCTGGGCAATCCGCAGGACTTCTTTGTAGGAATTGAGCGCCTTTTCCCACTCGCTGTGGTAAAACTGCAAGTTGGCCAGATTGTTCAATACCTGAGGCAAATAGGTAATGTCTTTTGTGGCGCGGCGAATTTTCAAGCAATTTTCGTAGTGCTTTTGAGCCAGATTTAATTCGCCCTTCTGGCGGTACAAAATGCCCAAATTGTTGTGAACATGTGCCAACCCTCGCAAGTGAGAGGATTCCTCAAAAATACTCAGCGCCCGTTGCAACGCCTCTTCCGCTTCCTCCAAATTTCCCTGAACAAGGTGTGTTACTCCCATTCGATTGTAAGTAAGCGCCACGTCATTTTGGGCCTCGATTTGAGAAAACAAGTCCACTGCCCGGGCATATTGGGCAAATGCCTCCTCAAATTTTCCTGAAAGACGGTACAGCCAGCCCAATTCGTAAAAACCACGGGCGCTTTGTTCCGGGGAAAGGGATTCCCATTCCGAGCGCTGTCCCTCCAAAAGATCCAGTGCCGCCTGAATCTCTCCCGATTTTTGGAGGAGTTCCACCTTTCGATACCGCCAATTCCAAGCAACCGATTTTTCCGCGTCGCTTTCGCCTATTTCTTGAAGAACAGAATCCGATACCTCCAGGGCTTTGGCCAACTGGCCGCTGTACTCGTACGCCGCAGCCAATTTTTCCAGGAAAGGTAGGCGATCGGAGAGAGGCGTGTTTTTGGAAAGAGAGAGAAATTTTTCGTAAAATTCAATGGCGTGATCCAAATCGAACAACGCCTGCGCGTATTCGGCTGCTTGGGGTAAATAGTGAAGTGCCTTCTCCCAGTGGTGGCTTTCTAAAGCGTGGTACGCCAGGGGTGCCAGATAGTCTTTCGGGATTTCGAGGTGCAAATCTTCAATGACGTAAAGCCAGTGCTCGTGGATTTTTCTTTTTTCTACCGAATGGGTGGTCGAAAGGACAAAATCCCCCCAACTTTGTTGGGAAATCTGAAGCACTACAGCGCCGTTCCGAAGAATTTTTGAAACAAGACCTTCCCGCAACAATTCTTCCAGACCCGCCTGCCAGTCGGTGTGGCTCCCTTCAAAATAGGCTTTGAGAAAAGCAAGAGGAACAACATCTCCTTGAAAAACAAGTGCTTTCAGAACGTCGCGGGCAGCGTGTGAGAACTCTTTCCAGCGGTCTCGAAAAAGGTCGGAAATAGCCCCGGGCAAATCGACCCCTCCGCGCAGCCCTTTCCACGTCCAGTGGTTATCTTCCCAGGCAATTAAATTTCGATCCACAAAATATTGGAGCAGATGTTCCGTGTACAAGGGATTCCCGGCCGTGTACTGGTACAAATCGTTTGCCAAGTCGTCAAAGTTCTGGAAGTCGGCGAATTTTTTGGACAGAAATTGCCGGAATCCGCCGTAATCAAAGGACTGCAAGACGTTCCAATAGAAATATTTCTCCGAACGAACGGTCTCGTAAATCTGTTCCAGGTTCGAAAGGTCGCCGGAAGCGGTGGCTAAAAAGAGGAGATTGGTATTCCAAACATTGAAAAATAAGTAGCGGAAAAATTGGTGAATTACGGAAGGCGCTTCTTGAAAATCATCCAAAATAACGAGAAGCGGTAAGGGCGTTTTTTGTTTGGGGTCGGCATTTTGAATAGCTCGTACAAATTTTTGCAGGAGCCGCCCCAGGATGTCAAATACCTGGGCCTGGTCTTTAAAAATGTCGGGCGATTGCTGCGTGCCACCGTGCTGAAAAATGGTTCGCCAAACAGTCTGCTCGTCGCCGGTCAATTCCACTCCACCGGGTGCGGAAATGCCGATTTGCCGAATGATTTCCAAGATGAGCCCGTAGGGGACGTGACGTGTGGAGGCGCTTTCCACAAAGAAAACCTTGACACCCTCCAGTTGAAGTTGGGTGGAATATTCCCGTACGAGCCGCGTTTTCCCGACACCCTTTTCACCTGAAATGACCGCAAAGGAAAACCGCTGCAAGCTGCGTGTCGTGTCGAAAATATCTCGGAGGTATTTCAATTCCTTTTTGCGTCCCACAAAGGCTCCACCCCAAATGCGGGTTGAGGCGTGCAGCTTGGGGACTGGCACATCCGCGGGGGCCAGCCGAATGACGTCGTGAAGCACTTCAAGTGCGGAATTGTACCGTGCGGACGGATCTTTTTCCAACAATTTCAGGAGCAGTTGATCCACTTCCGGGGGCAGATCCTCCCGTAAAGCGGAGGGATTTTCCGGAACCCTGTGCAAATGCTGCTTGAGCACGTCAATGGGATTATCTGCCGTGAAGGGTTTTTGGCCGGTCAGAGCTTCGTAGAGGGTCACACCCAGGGAGTACAGGTCGGCGCGTGGGTCGATTTTCCAGCCCCGAATAGCTTCGGGAGAAACGTAAAAATGGCTGCCGCCCCGTGGATCGAATTCGGAAAGCGCAAAATCCTCGGCTAATCCGAAATCGGTCAGCACCGGCACCGGTAGCTGCGAGGCGTTTTCCTGGCTTAATAAAATATTGGCCGGTTTAATATCTCTGTGAATCAGGTTGTGGCTGTGTAAATAGTCCAAAGCGAGGCAAATTTCAGCGGTCAGTTTTACAAAAGCCGTGGGGTCAAACGGCCTGGAAAAGAAATCAGTGAACGCAGGACCGTCGACGAAATCCATGGTAAAATAGGGGTAATTGCCCTTTTGAAAGCCGAAATCATAGACTTTAACGATATTGGGGTGGGTTAGCTTCTTGACGTTCAGAAATTCTCGCTCAAAAAAGGTCAGATCGTCCGGCGCAATTCTGTCCGGGTTAAGCAATTTCAACGCCCTGATTTCTCCCGTCACCCGATCCAACACCTTGAAAACCTGTCCGTCGCCCCCTTCACCTATCTTCTTCTCCACAAAATAGCGACTGTCCAGTAACATGTTTTCCAAAATCCTTTCTCTAATGCCCGTCCCATTCCCTTACAGAAGAATCAGTCTTTTGTGCATCTCCTCCTTTTTATGTCAATTGTGTACCCGCTGTTCCGGTTCTGCCGAGGCGGTTCGAATCGCCCCTTCACAGCGGCCCGAACCATTCACCCCTACATAGATATCGGTAGATTGGAGGTAGAAATTCACCGTTTTTTTGCAACAATCTAAATGTAATAAATAGGCTGCACAAATACAAGGCAATTCGCACAATATTTTGTGCACTTTTTGCTTTCTTTTTCAACAGACGAAACAAAAGTCAGCGGAATGTTTGTACGGGGAAAAAAGGGCCTCTAATAGAAGATAAAAGCCGCCCTTTTCAGGAGCGGCTTTTGGCTTTTTAGTGGAGGCGGCGGGAATCGAACCCGCGTCCGGGAAAGAGCCGACAAGAACTTCTACATACATAGTCTGTTGATTAGTGTCGCCTGTGGCGGCTCAACAGACAAAGCCTCACACAGGTCTATCCGGTGGTCTTAGCCTGACAATCCCGGAAATTTGTCAGGAGCACCTGCAGCTGCGACGCTCCACCGAGCCTATGCAGGTCTCGGCTCGGGGAACGTGACCGCTAATTAAGCAGCCAGAGCGTAGTTGTAGTCTGCATTTACATTTGTGTTCCGGCTATTTTACGTGGGGTCGGAGACCACGGTATGCCGTTCCTGTCTCTTTCCAATCCCGTCGAACCCAGGGCGCCCCCTTCAGTTCGATTATTAAATGTTTCTCAATTGGATTTGTTCCCGTTTGAAGAAAGGCACTTTTCGTCCTTTTCGGAAAACAACCCCCAGCGTTTTGCTATTCCCATTCCTCTTCGGGAAGCAGGTCTGTTGAAAGTGTGTACAATTTGTCTGCCAGCGTTTCGATGACGTCCCGGCCTTGCAAGGCATCCAACCAGCGTGCCGGGATTTCGCGCAAGCCAAAATAGGTGCCTGCCAGAGCGCCCGTCACAGCGCCAATGGTGTCGGCGTCACCTCCCATGTTGACCGCACGAATGAGGGCGGTTTCGAACGTTTCGGCGTGCAGCAGATGCCACAAAGCCGTTTCCAGGGTTTCCAGCACAAAGCCCGTCGGCGCAAGTTCTTCAAAATCCTTGTCCCGAACAAGTTCCACCGTTTGAGCCACCTCTTCGTTACGGGGTAGCATTTTGTCCACGGTATTTTGAATGGCTTCGTCCGGGCCAAAGCCGTGCAGCAGATCGGCCAAAATGAGATTGAAAGCCACACAACTTTCCGCCGCCAGCTCGTCCCAATGCGTCAGTTTTGAACTGGTCAATGAGGCCTCAATAAGAAGATTTGGGTGGCGATGGTACAAAAGGCCGATTGGCGCTACCCGCATGAGGCTCCCGTTTCCGGCGCTTTTGCCTTCCAAAAGATCGTGTGCTTTACGAGCGGCGCTGCGCCAGTTGGCCTCGTTTTTGATGAGCGTCAACGCCACCTGCGTGGTATTTCCCATGTCCTTTGGGTGGGTGTCGTACCAAATCATAAATTTGGCCACCACGTCGTCGGCGTCGAATTTCCCGCGCTGGGCCAAACTTTCAGCCAGACAAAGCATCATTTGGGTATCGTCGGTTCCCTCCCCGGGCTCCAAATTTAGCCAGCCCCCTCCGATCATGTCCCGAACTGTTCCAAAGCGTTCTGAGATTTCCCGGGCGTGCATGAATTCTAACGGAGCTCCCAACGCGTCACCAATGGCGAGGCCCAAAAGGACAGCCCGAAACTGTTCTTGGAGATCGTCAATGACGTCCGGATTTTCAAATTCTTCCGTCATGGAAATTGGCTTTCATTCAAATGGTTCTAAGAACACCAGTTTTACTTTGCCAATCCAGCAGAGTCTTTTCGATTTCACTGAAAAAAGACGCCGTTTGGTCGGTTTTTATCACATCACTTAAATGTACAAAGATTTGTGCCCAAAATCAAAAATTTATTCGGCAGCCGATTTCGAGACATTTGACGCGGCGGCGTGTACCTTTTGAAAGGCTTCGCCCTGTAGATCGAATACGAGGTAGGGGTTATCGCTTTGCAGGGAGGACATGTAGGCGGAACCCAAATAGCTCCAGGCGAAAATTCGTCGGATTCCCAAACGGGCTGTGATTTCCGTGGCCAGTGAAACAAACGGTTCCGTGCCGGCGCGAATTTTGAAATTTTTAATCCACATCTCGGGTTCTTTGCCGTATTTTTGAGCCAATTGAAGAATAAGCTTGCCGTTTGACCGGTAGTACTTTTCCACGGTCGCTTGATCGTCTTCGTATTCCCAGTACGGGTCGGTGGCTAAAATTTGCACGGAAGAAATGGCCGCCACTCGAGCGGGGTTTGTAATCCCGTCCTCCAATTCGTAGGAGGGCGGCAAAATGCACACAGAGTTTTGGAGTCCCCTTTGGTTGGCTGCACCACTCACATCGGTCAAAAATTCGACCAGTGAGTCTTCGCGAAACTGCAAAACCTCCGGCGTTAGCTCTTGCGGCATTGGAAATCCGAATTGTTGCCGGAATTTTGTCTGACAATGCCGACAAAAGCAGGTTGGAACATTGTCTTCTTTGGCAAGAGATTCATCCGCCCAATGAGCCATGAAAAAATGAGGTTCGTCCCACATGGCCACATCCACGCCGCAGTCGGCAGCCGTTTTTACCCACGTGTGGACAAATTCCCTGAAAACCGGGCTATTAAAACACGCCGCCGGTACAGGGCGCCCTGTGGCGTCCACCTGACGCTCATCCGGAAACCAGGCGACAAATTTGGAGTAACTTTCGCCGCCAAAGACGCCGCCCAGTCCCCAAGGATTGGCGTACACTAAAAGTCCTTCTTTGTGGGCCAGTGAAACCATTTCTCGCATGGTGCCCCGGTAGAATTCCACATCTTCTTCGGATAGGGTGAAAAGAACAGCGGTGGCACCGTGCGATTTCATTCGGCGTAAATCCATTCGCACGTATTCCGGATTCCGAATGCCAAAATAACTAAACCCGGTCACGGGCTCGTTTGGGTTTCGCATGAAAAAACGCCCCTTTAAATCCTCAAAAACACCTTTTTCTT
The DNA here is from genome assembly GCA_964579725.1 of uncultured Deferribacteres bacterium. GTDB lineage: Bacteria > Zhuqueibacterota > JdFR-76 > JdFR-76 > BMS3Abin05 > CAZOHG01. The sequence continues at coordinate 18,350 of CAZOHG010000004.1, read as the reverse complement.
GAACAAAAAGTGAACCAGCCAGAGAGAAAATCCCAACGAAACAGTCTTGACAAGCAAGAGGCCGATCGGATCGCCAAAAAGCGTGAGTAGTTGTCCGCCCACAATCCGTTTGGCCAAATCGTCAAATGTGACCATATTTCGAGCCATGTAAATCGTAATGGGATTCATCCCGATCCAGACAAAGGGTACGGCCCATTTTTGTAACTTCCACACATCGACAATAAGATAAAAAATTCCCAAAAGCAACGCGCTGTACCCACCGGCTACCAGTACGTAAGACGACGTCCATATTTTTTTAATAATGGGAAATTGCAAACTCCACAAATAGCCGAGCAAAACCAGTGCTATTCCGCCCAACACAAAGATTTTTACCTTTTTCATGGGTGCTATTTCGCGACTTTTAATTAGAAGGGCGGCAAAAACGCCCAGCAAGGCCGAAGCAATGGCCGGAATCGTACTTAAAATGCCTTCCGGGTCCCAGGTGCCGTTCCATTTTCGGAAAGGCAAATAGTGGGCGTCCACCCAATTGGCCCAGTTTTTTCCTTCGGCAAAGGAAACGGCGTGCAATCCGGGCACCGGAACAAAAGAAAGCCAGGCCCAATATCCAATCAAAATGGCGACGGTGACGGCCACCATGGTTTTTCGGTTCAAATGAATGAAAAAAATCGCCGCAAAAAGGTAGGTAATGGCCAGACGTTGTAAAACCCCCAAAAGTCGAATATTTTCCACGCCGTTTTGAATCCCCTGGTAGTAAAAAATGCCCAGCAAGTACAAAATAACGAAGCGGCGGAAAATGCGTCTGTAAGCGGCCTTTTTGCCCTTTTGAGCGAGTATTTTTTCCAGAGAAAAAACGACGGACATGCCGACCACAAAAACAAACAAAGGAAAGATTAGATCGTAAAACCGAAACCCTACCCAATGAGAATGGTGAAGTTGTCGACCCAAACTGTGCGCGGCTCCGGGTCCAAACCATTTAAACAGAGCTTCAAAAAAGCCTGCCCCGCCCACAATCCAAAACATATCGAATCCCCTGAGAACATCGACCGAAACGATTCGCCCCGGAATCGGTTCAATACTGGTGGTTTCCGTCTGTGCCATTTTTCTGTGTCCTTCCGTTCGTCAAAAATACCCACGTCTGCGGTTCAATTTTTATTGCAATAAATGGCGAATAGCCGTGTACAATTCCGGCGCCGTCGCCGGGCCAAGAGAATTTATTTCGCCGTAGAGTCGTTTTTTTCGATTGTACAAATAGGGCGGTTTTTCATCCCACTCACTTTTGGGAATAATGTAGCCGATTTCATCGTTGGCCAGGCCCCAAATCAAGTGGAATTTGCCTTCCATTAGTGTACGAATGGAGGGAACCTCGAATGGGCTCATTTTGTAATCGGCGCCCGGTGGATTAACCACACCGCCGTTGACGATTTCGGGATAAATTTCGCCGGGAATGGTGAGAATCCAGGCATCTCCCAACACTAACAAATCGATTTCCGAGCGGAGTTTCATCCAGCCGGTCATGCCGCGATCAATAACACCCAACAGGCTGCCCAGCCGAAAATATTTGTTTTGAAAAGGCAAACGAATAGACTTCACCCACAAATGAATGCGCGGATTGAGATTTTCCACCCATTGGTCGCTTTGCACGGCATCCAACACGCGATTGGCCAGAGCGTATCCGATGGCTCGGGCCTTTTCAAAGGAAGGAGATGAAAAATCCTGGTTCAAAATGGGGTCGTGCGCAGCTACATGAAGCGGGGTCATTAAACCGCCGATGGCACCGTTGAGGTAAATGGCAACGCCCCCAATACCTTTGCGCCGCAGGTGGCCGTCGTACACAAGCCCCTTTTCAATGCCCTGACGCACGTAGTGCGGAAAATCCGAGGTAATGAGAAGGTTTTCGCTTCCCAAAGTTTCCGGATGATTGGCCCAATTGACCACCGTGGCAATGGGCTCCCGGGTCATCAGCGTCAAAAATTGCAGAACGTACACATCCGGATCGGTTACGAAAGGTGGACGACTGTCTCTGAGGCCATTGGTAAAATTGGGCAGTCGGATCATGCGCACTGTTGCCGGTTGAAGATTTTCCCGTGCCCGGCCAATGGATTTCAGGATTTGGTTTTCTACAAATTGTCGGTAAGCAGGATTCACACCGGTGTGAGTGGGTTTTTCCCCCCAGAGCCCCAATAAATCGGGAGCCTCGTGGTCGTGTGTGGAAACCACAATGACATGGTCGATTTCCCAGGATTTGGGTACCATTTGGCGAACGTCAATGACATCATCCATCATGAACCCAATGGCATCGATGACCACAACGGCTACGTGCATGGTTTGGTTGCCGAAAACGACGGCTCGCGCCCAGAGATCGTCATGAACGCCGTTGGCGGCCCGTGCCTGAGAAAATCCGGCCAGCCAATAAGCGTCAAACGTACCGTTTCCGTTTTTGTCCACGAAGCGATCGCCCTTTTGTGGCTGGTATTTCGCATTGGAATCCACATCCACCCAGGTGTCCGCAATGCGGGGAGTAATGGGAACGGCCGCCGCCCCGGCTTCGAAACGGGTCATAGGGTACTTAGCGGCAACCCTTGTGGCTGGTAAGTCCAGATTGAGCCAATAGCCATCGTGGCGATCGTGCATGTGGTACCAGGCGTAAAAAATGCTTGCCATGAAAAGAATGACGAGAAATAGAAAAATCCCCCCTGCGATTTTTCGGGCTTTTGGAGACAAAATACAGGCCATTTTTTTTCCCTCCGCGTAAAAAAAATAAAAAACAACGAGCCCTCCTGTACCTGAGAATAGAGGGAAACGTTTGCACAAATTTACAAAAGTTCTTTCAAGAAAGCAAGCAGAAATTGGCAGTGAGATGACCGATAGAGGAACAGGGTAAAAAAGAAATCCGGGACGGCATTTTTCAACCTGTTCCGAATTTTGAATGTTCGACATTTTTAATCGCAGCCCCAAATGGAGTCACACCGTTGGAGGGATATGTTCCGGGAAGACACAGGGCTATTGGGGAATACACCTGGTAGCAACTCGTTCAAACAACGTGTTGTCCGTGGTAGAGCTTTTCGCCCGGTTGTCATTTTCCCTTTTTCAGGTAGAGCCGTCCCATTTCGCTGTAAAAATGAAAACGGAATGGATTTTCGCACCGCCCGTTTCTTTCCCTCAGTTTACTAAAAAAAGCGACAAAACCACCCTTTGTGCCGGAATAATCATTATCAGACAGCAATCTCCTTTTTCTAAAACAAAAAAAAGCCCGGCTTCTTCAAGCCAGGCTTTGTTTGTATCTGCAATCCTTTCAGCCCTTTGCGCTCCGCTTCTGTTCCGGATTTTACAGGCTCTCCGATTCAGCATCCACCCAATTTCAGAAGGACTGCAAATAAATAGGGAGATTTTTTTACATATCGTGTTCCAACTGATCAATGAACTCGTTGGCCATGACGGCTGCGTGGGCGCCATCGCCTACGGCTGTGGCTACCTGACGGACACGGGTGTCTCGCACGTCACCGGCGGCAAACACCCCGGGAATATTGGTTTCCCTGTCCTGATTGACCTCAATGTAACCCCAATTGTTTAATTTGACCTGCCCCTTCACAAAATCCGTGTTCGGTTCCAGGCCCACGTACACAAAAACACCGTCCACCTTAATGTCGAATTTTTCGTTGGTAGACCGGTTTTCCACCGTAATGGATTCCACCTTGTCTTTCCCGTTAATGCTGACCAAACGGTGGTGGGGGAGGGCCTCCACATTGTCGTATTCGGCAATGCGATCCTGAAGAATTTGTTCCGCCGTCAAGTGGGGTAAGAATTCAATGATTTTAATTGATTTGACATATTTCAATAGGAAAAGACTTTCCTGCAAGCCGGAATTACCACCACCGATCACGGCGATGTCTTTGTCCTTAAAAAACGGCGCGTCGCAGGTAGCGCAATAAGAAACGCCGCGTCCCTTTAATTCCTTTTCTCCCGGTACCCCCAATTCTTTCGGGTGGGTTCCTGTTGCGAGAATGACGGCTTTGGCGGTGATTTTTTCTCCGTTAACCGTCATTGTTTTGGGATTGGATTTCAAATCCACATCTCGCACGTCTCCGTAAATGACGGTGGCGTCGAACCGCTTGGCTTGCTTTTCCATTCGCTCGGCCAAATCGATTCCGCCAATTCCTTCCGGAAAACCGGGGTAGTTGTCGATCATATCTGTCGAAGCCGCTTCGCCCCCGACGGCTTCTTTTTCAACGACCAGGGTTTTCAATCGGCCTCGCGATGTGTAAATAGCCGCCGTTAGGCCGGCGGGACCTGCACCGAGAATGACAACGTCGTAATTCTTCTCGGTCATTTCATCTTCTTTGCCAATGTGAAATGAAAATTCTGACATTTTTCCGCTCCTCTTTTCGGTTAGAAGTGAAACCCCTGTTTCACCAACAGACATTCCGCTCACAAACCCATTTTTCTGTCTGGACGGACGTTGAACCGTTTTACAGCGCTTTCAGAACTTCATCCACAAATTGAGGATCGGGGTACGCCCCTTCAAAAGAATGCTTACCGTTAATCACAATTTTTGGAACAGCCTGCACCGAATACTGCATGGAAAGCTGCGGATATTCGTTGGCTTCGATCATGACGCCGCGGATGTTGTCGTTCGCCATGGCAAATTTGTGTGCCGTTCGAACTGCACGCGGGCAATACGGGCAAGAGGTCGTCACAAAGACCCAAATGTCCACCGGTTTGTCAATCGCTTGCACCTTGTCCAAAACGGATTTTTCCAGGTCAATGTGGTGATTGGACACGTCCACAATGTCTTCCAACACAGAAGCAAATTCATACCCGGCCGGAATACCGTAATAACGAATGCCATAGTCTTTTTCATTCCGAACAACCGTTGCCGGAACAAGGGCGGGGACCCGTTCAATATCGTATTCTTGCATTTTTTCTTTGTCTGTTTGAGCGTTGTAAATCTCTAACTCAATTTTGTCGCTCAAGTCGGCCACTTCCATTAAAAGCTGCTTGGTTTCGTTGCAATATTCGCAATTGAGTTCCTGGGTAAAATGCACCAATTTTACCGGATCCTTCAATTGCTGGAATATGTCCTTAATGGCTTTTTTGTCTTCTTCTCTCAACAAACCCATGAGAAAATCCTCCATTTCATTATGAATTGTTTTCCCCGGCATGTTTCGTTTGCCGGTTTTGTTTCCTTATTTTTCCCAATACAAATTAGCGCTCAAAAGAGCGCCGATTTTTTTACCGATTTTCACTTTTCCGGGGCAAAGCACCCCGTTTTTTCAAACGGTTTTCAATATAATAAAATTTATATATGAATGCAAGTTTAATTTGGACACCAGATATCCCATTTAGAGGCAAAACAAGAGTTAATTAAATATAAATTAATAGGATAGTAAAAAATAAAAGTCGAATTTTCCAGGCGAAATTTTAGAAAGACATTTGGAAACAAGTCGCAATTTCATTTGCACTAAACAACCTGTTCGTCGGCGTGGTAGGAGCTACGCACCAGCGGGCCCGATTCCACGAAACGGAATCCCATTTTGAGCCCTTTCCGCCGGTACCTGTCGAACTCGTCGGGGGGAACAAATCGATGAACCGGCAGGTGATTTTGGGTGGGCCGGAGGTATTGACCAATGGTCAAAATGTCGCAGGCAACAGCGCGTAAATCGCGCATGACCGCGAGAATTTCGTCGGGTGTTTCGCCTAAGCCGACCATGAGCCCCGATTTGGTGACCATTCCTCGCCGCTTGGATTCTTCCAACACCCACAGGGAGCGCTCGTATTTTGCCTGGGGGCGCACCTCCCGGTACAAGCGCGGAACCGTTTCCACATTGTGGTTCAAAATGTCCGGTCGAGCCTTTAACAAGACGGACAGAGCTTCCGGTTCGCCCTTAAAATCGGGGATGAGGGCCTCCACCCGGCAACCCGGGTTTTTTTTGCGGATTTGACGAACTGTTTCGGCAAAAATCGAAGCACCGCCGTCGTCCAGATCGTCGCGATTCACGCTGGTAATGACGGCATGCCGCAGACCCAACTGTTTCACCGCTTCCGCAACCCGAAAGGGCTCCAATCGATCCGCTTCGGTGGGGCGGCCGGTTTTAACCGCACAAAATCGGCAACTCCGGGTGCAAATGTCCCCCAAAATCATAAAAGTGGCCGTACGGCGCGCCCAACATTCGGCTTGATTCGGACAGCGGGCGCTTTCACAAACGGTGTGAAGGTGATATTTCTCCACAATGGCTTTTACATCTCGAAACGTTTTCCCGTGGGGCAACCGAACCTTCAACCATTCCGGCTTGCGTGCGGCTTCTGCCATTTTGACTTCTCACTTTCTTTTTGTTTTAGCCTCATTCAATTTCTGAAACTTAGGTTGGAAACGAAAACCGCTTTGCCCGTCCTTTTCCAGAGATTGAAAAAAAAGGGGCAAATGAACGGAAAGGCTGACAAATACCGCTTTAATTTTCGATTTTACCCTTCCTGTTGGCCCAAAAAGCGCTCAGCATCCAATGCCGCCATGCAGCCGGTACCGGCAGCGGAAATGGCCTGTCGGTACACCGAATCCTGCACATCTCCGGCGGCAAAAACACCCGGTACGGACGTGCGGGTTGAATGACATTTGGTTTTCAAGTAGCCTTTTTCATCCATTTCCAACTGGCCCCTAAAAGGAGCCGTATTCGGGGTGTGTCCGATGGCCATAAAAACACCGTTGGCGGGGTATTCGGTAACATCCCCAGTTTGGCGATTTTTTAAGACCACGGCCCGGACGCCTTCCTCCTTTGTGCCCAGAATATCGGTAATTTCGGAATTCCAGATAAAATGAATTTTCTCACTTTTAAAGGCTTTCTCCTGCATGTAACGGGAGGCGCGCAGCTTGTCGCGGCGGTGGACAACTGTGACTTTGGTTGCAAAGCGCGTCAGGTAAATGGCGTCCTCCATGGCCGAATCTCCGCCACCGACCACCACAACCTCTTGCCCTTTAAAGAAAAATCCGTCGCAGGTGGCGCAAGCCGAGACGCCGTGGCCGCGCAATTCTTCTTCCGATTTAAGTCCCAGCCAATTGGCCGAAGCTCCGGTGGCAATAATGAGTGAATCAGCCAAGAGAGTACTTTCCCCCAATTCCAGTCGAAATGGTCTTTGAGAAAAATCCACCTTTTCCACTTCGTCTCGCAGAAAACCGGCTCCAAATTTTTCCGCTTGCTCCCGAATATTGAGCATGAGTTGAGGGCCCATGACACCTTCCGGAAAACCCGGGAAATTTTCCACCTCCGTGGTAATCATGAGTTGTCCCCCGGGCTCTACCCCTTCCACCACCAACGGATCCAACTGGGCCCGAGCGGCGTAAATGGCGGCCGTTAATCCGGCCGGTCCCGAGCCTAAAATAATAAGCTTGTAATGAATGGGGTCTTTTTGTCCGTCGGTCATTTTCTCTCCACAACCTCCTTGATTTTTCAAAATTTACAACCCTCCCCCAACGGAGCCATTTCTTTTAAAAAGGAAAAAACACTTTTCATTTTCAGTCAACACGTTGCAAAAGAATTTCGAGGTAAAAGTCTCCCTTATTTTATTTTCCTCCGGAACGGAGAACTATTTTTTGCAAATGGCCTGACCCTATTTCAAACGCGACGATTGGTTTGAACGCACCAGATCCCAAATCAGGCAGGATGAAAGGGGAGCTCGTTCCAGTTTTCTCCGGCTACGGTGCAAAGCCCCTCCCCCAAATTGCCCGAGGAAAAAAGCTCCGACCAAAACCGGGTAGGTCACAAATTGAAATCCCAATCCGCCCCAAATACGGAGCGCAATGACAAGCGGCACCGGCAGGTGGACAGCCAAAAACCATTGAAAGGAAAACTTCCCCACATTTTCCCGCCAATATCCGAACGGAAGGTTTAATAAAAAAACAACCAATGCAATAATCCAGAGCCTCATTTCAACCTCTTTTTTTGCCCAATTTTGAGGTTAAATTTAGGATTGAAAAGTACAAACTGCAAGAAAAATTTCGTGCAATAGGGTTTGTTCTTCGCACCGAAGAGCGCGCCTTTTTTTACGGGCGATTTACAATCTGTTTGGCCACGCCGCCCGCCGACGAAAAGCGGGCGGCTCATTGGGTCTAATGGCGATCGGGCTGAGAATCAGTTCTGACCGGTTAAGCCTACTTGAAATATTTTTCCAGCGGGATGTGAACGTAAGTGCGTTGGGAGGCGTCCTGGCTTTTTTCCGCAAACGCCACCCACATGTCCAATGAGGTGACGTCGTACACCACGTCACACAGATTGCCGCCTTCGTCAGCCACCGCTCGAGACAACGCAATCATTTTTTGAGCGTCCAATTTGCCGTAATTTTCCTTCAAAAATCGGTACGCCACGTCATTTTTCATTGTGTAGTACACCACATTTTTTAGGACGCGCGGCGCCAATTCGTCCGTGGGATCGTCGTCCTTCCAGATTCTCAATTTGACGGAATCGGGCGAAGAGACCAACAGTTTCGCCCCGCCTTCTTCTGTAGGATTTCCGTCGCTCACAAACAGGTGGTACCGTTTAATGAAAGGCGTTGCCTTCATTTGGATCAGGGCCTGGTTTAGATTTTGAGCCGTGTAGAGCAGGTCTCGAAACAGGGTGGAAAAATGCGTTCCGTTGAGGTCAAATGGGTACTCGGAAGCGGGGGATTCCCCCTTTTCTCCTAATGCAATGTGGTCGGCATTAATGCCTGTGTGGGCGCCGATGTAGCCCGCAAAACTGGCCACCGCATGGGGAATTCCCTTTTGGGGGTTGTAAATGACCACAACGGGGTAGTCCTGTAAATGAGCTTGTTTGACGAAATCCAAATTGCGAATGTGGTACACATGCCCGTTGGCGGAAGCCTTGCCCCAGGCAATCACTCCGCTGCATGCGTAGTCGGCCACCACGGGCACGGTGTGAGCGCGACGCAGGGTTTGCAAGTCAATGCCAGCCCCTTCGGAAAGTCCGCGCAATTCCTCTTTAAAATTGCGGCTCACGTAGGGGGAAATCGCCTTCCAGGCCGAATCCAGTACGGCGTTGGAAAAACGTTGCGGCTCGGCTTTTTGAGCCGCTCCCAAAAACTGTGTCAAACAGGCATTGACTTCCTTTTTCATGAACCGGCCGTAGTCCTTGCCCATTTGGTAAGGCGTGCCCTGCAAAACAACTAAGGTTATTTGATCCGCCCCTTCCCCCACGGTGGTCCGGTAGCTCTTTGAGGATTGACCACAAGCAATGAAAACAAGCATCAATCCCAACATCCACAACGTCATCCATTTTTTTGCCATTTTTTAAACCTCCACTTTTTAGATGTTTATTTTTTGGAGAACTGAATGTCCGCCCGCGACTTTTACTCCTGCTGAAACCCTGAGAAAAACCGTCCAAGTCACGGCCAACAGCGGCGGAATTTGCCGTTTTGCCTCAATTCCCCGTGGTGTTTGTTTTTTGTTACCAGGCGTAAGCCTCCGGAGCTTCGCCGCCTGGGCTGGGCCAGATCTCGTCCAGTTTGCGAAGAATCTCCGAGGGTAAGTCGATTTCCAGGGCCCGCTGCGCATCTTCCAACTGTTCCAGTGTACGGGGCCCGATAATAGGAGCAGCCACAATGGGATTGTGGAGCAGCCAGGCCAGTGCCACAGTGGCCGGAGATTCCCCGAGGGTGCTGCAAAGATTTTCGTAAGCTTCCAATTGCGTCCGAAGCGCTGCCACACGTTCTTGGATTCTTTTTTCTTTGCGCCGTCCGACGGCTTTGGTGTGCAAAACACCACCCAAAAGTCCCGCGCCAAGCGGACTCCAGGGAAGGAGGCCCATGCCCATTTCACGGCAGGCCGGAATCACCTCCAATTCAACACTTCTTGCGGTTAAATTGTACAGGCTTTGCTCCGAAATCAGGCCCATAAACCGGCGGGCACGGGCTTCGGACTGGGCTTGCACAATTTGCCACCCGGCAAAGTTACTGCTCCCGAAGTACAAAACCTTGCCTTCGCGGTACAATTGTTCCATGGCTTGCCAGATTTCCTCCCACGGTGTGGATCGGTCAATGTGGTGCATCTGGTACAGGTCGATGTGGTCTGTTTGCAGGCGCCGAAGGCTGTCCTCGCAGGCGCGCTTAATATGGTAAGCCGAAAGGCCGCGGTCATTGGGGCCTTCGCCCATTTTTCCGTACACTTTTGTGGCCAGCACAATCTGTTCGCGCCGGCGGCCGCCCTGTGCCAGCCAGCGTCCAATGAGGCGCTCCGTCACACCTTGGCCTAATTTCCAACCGTACACATTGGCAGTGTCGAAAAAATTGATGCCCAGTTCCAGCGCACGATCCATGATCGCGAAGCTGTCCCGTTCGGAAGTCACCGGCCCGAAATTCATGGTTCCCAAACCCAGCCGGCTCACTTTGAGCCCGGAACGACCGAGATTTTTGTACTCCATTGCTCACCTCCCTCATTTACCTGAAACCCGACCCTCGATTTTAGGTTGTGATCCCCTTAGTAAAGAAGTTAAATTTGCAAATCAATTTCAATAATAAATTGACGTTGCGTCACTTTATTTGTTGCAGCGATTTTTCGTTTGCACTTTGCAGACAAACCGAATTTAGATTTCCGGCAGCGTTTTCTCTGCCGTAAAGGGCACGTTAGGGAAGAATCGATTTACGTGTTTGGCGAGAGGCCGCGTATTTTGCTATTCCGCGGGGTCAATGGAAGAAATTCGGGGAGAATTTTCTTCCGGAGGCAGAGAGCCGGGAGCGCCGTTTTGGGTTTCGTCGGTGCGCTTACCGTATTCAAGAATGAGTTTCACGGTGGGAACGTGTACATTGACCTCCTCAACCCGAAACCCGGTTTCAAAATCGAAGTACCCTTCCTTCCAATCGGTCATTGCGTAAAAGGCTTCTTCACCCTCCAATTTCCCCACGCGGGCAAAGCGGATTTCTCCTTCCTCAAAATAGAGCAAACCTCGAGAGTAGCCGTGAGAAAGCCAGAGAGCGCCCGACTTTTGCTCCATGTTGAGCAGTTGAATTAAATCCGGCAGAGGGAGCTCTTGAAGCACACCCGTTAGAGAACGGGACGAACCGGCAAAGTAACGCTGCAGCCGCTTTTGCCAATTTTGCAGCGCGTCCAAATGCACTAAAAGACTTCTAAACGAAAGAGGTTTTACCAAATAGAGGTTGACACCGGCTCGGTAGGCATTGAGCCGCACCTCTTCGTCGTCGATTTCCGTCAAAATGACAAACGGGGTGTAGGGCTTAGCGGAAAGATTTCTGACCTCCCAGCAAAAATCAATGCCGTTTCCTTGTTCTAACACCACATCCGAAAGGATGATCTGAAGGTGAGTGGAATTGACGATCCGAAGCGCTTCCTTTTGTTCTTTCGACGTCAGCACTTCGTAGCCGTTTCGAGTTAGCCTGGAGCGAAGAGACTCAAATTCTCCCGAATATTTCCCCACGAGCAAAATTTTCGGCGTTGACATTGGGCTCCTTAAGAATCAAGCAAATTGCAGGGCTTTTTTACAACAACCACGCGCACACCCTTTGTTTGGAGTCCTTCCAGAAAAGCCTGTTTGAGGGCATCCGAATCCTCCAGATTCAAGATGCGGAAAAAATCTACCTTTAGTGCGAAAAGCAAATCGTCTTTTTCGATTTTCCTGGTGTTTTTGCGAAAAGCCGTCCAGCCGGACCCGGGATTGGGTTGGAACCCTGTTTTCGCCGCCAGGCTGTTGTCCAGAACCAGAACAAAAAGCTCCCGTTGCTGGGTCACAGCTTCGGCAATTTGCGGCACGCCCCACCGGTAAAACGTGGTGTCGCCTAACACGGCTGCCACGGGCTTTTTCTTCTGCGCGGCGGCCAGTCCCACTGCCAAACCAAGCGCCGAACCCGAAGAAAGCGAGACGTCGAAGACGTCGGGCAATTCCATTCGGACGTGCAGCACGCAGCCGGAATCGGCCACAAGCAAAGGCCGGTTTTCAGGGGGAAGGGAATCCACAACTTCCAGAAAGAGTTGAATGGATTCCAGATGGGAACACCCCTCGCAAAATCCTTCGGCAAAAAGTCGGCGTTGTTGCTCCTGCTGGGGGAAGAAAAAATTCTCCGTTTCAAATTCGGGGACCCAACGGGTCAGGATTTCCTCAATTTCCCACTCGAAAATTTCGCCCTCGCCCGGAACTTTCTGGTTGGTTTTTCCCCACAATTTTCCGTTCCAGTTTTCCCTGGCCATTAATTGAAGCACCTGACGCTCCACAACGGGTTCTACTTCCTCCAAAATCAGCAGCTCGTCAAGGCCTTGTAGAAATTCAGCCACCACCTGGTCCGGAATGGGGAAACTGCTGGCCAGGGGCAGGAGAGAAAAATACGGGTCTAATTTGCCTCCGGTGACGCTCAGCACTTTGTGAAGTAGATAGCCGGCCGTCAAGATCCCCTTTGGGCCGGAGCCCAATTTTTTGGCCATGTGGTCAAGATTGGCATTTTCCTGCAGATTGGCCAACCGCGCTCGCCAATTGGTGTGATTTTCCAGCACATTTTCGGGAAGAGACAGCACCGGACTTTTGAACCGGGCTCTGGATTTCCGGGGGTAGCGCACAGGCTGCGCGTCTTCTTCCCAAAATTCGTCTTCCTCCAGGTTTAGCGCCGAAGTGTACCGCAGGACAACGGGAAGCTGGTACGATTCCGACCATTCGAACGCCCGCCGCACCAACTGAAAGCTGTCCTGTGGCCGCTCCAATTCCAAAACCGGTAAATTTGCTGCGGCCGAAAGGGCACGAGAATCGGTGCTGTTGTGCGAAAACCAGGCGGCCGGATCGTCGCCCACCACCAGTACCAAACTTCCTCTAAAGCGGGAGAGTGCCAGGGTTTGCAGGGTGTCCAACGTAGGGGCCAAATCGGCCCCTCGCAGGAGCACGGCAACCCACCAACCTCCCAACACCATTCCTGCTGCGGTGTCCACAGCCGTGCGGCTGGTTAGGCTCCACTGGAAACGCTTTTGTTTGCCCAATGTAGTGTTCTCAAGGAGATGAGAAGTAAAATCCTTCCCCGGCAGCCCGGGAACAGCCAACACAGCGTTAATGCCGGCGTAATCCAGCGCTTCGGCCAGCAACTGTTCCCCGCCAAGCGCCATAATTTTCGGTGTTTTTGGCTTCCGGCTGGATTTGATTTTCTTTTTCTTCTTTTTCCCGAACACGACGGAGCCTTCATTTTGGGGCGATTTTTTTCTTTACCTTAATATAGAGACGGCGACGCCAAAAATCAACGGATTATTTTAAATGGCCAAATTCGTATTAGGGCTTTCCTCCGGGTAGATAAGTGGAGCCGTTTTAAAGGGGGGATTTAAGATGGATTTTGAGGGTCCAATATTTTGAGCGGGCACCCGAGCTGTTTTTGAAGTCTATTTTCCGCGAAATTCATTTTTCGATTCGTTCCCCAAAAGACTTTTTTGCTTGTTTGCAAGGTAAAGTTTTTTTATTCTAATAGGAGCAAATCGCACGAAACCGTTCACTTCAATTGAAAAGGGAATTGCCATGAAATTGCGAAACACCCGGAGCCTTCACCCCCTTTTGGTTGTTTTGTTTGTGCTTGTATTTTTTTGTTCGCCTCTTGCGGCAGGCACTAAAAAACTGACAGTGCAGCGTTTGTACAGCGAACCGAGTTTGAGCGGACATTATTTGCGTGGAGCGGTTTGGTTGCCCGACGGTTCCGGTTTTACGTACCTTCGCAAAAATCCGGTTTCCAAAAAGTTCGATTTGTGGAAATATTCGGTGAAAAAGAAGAACCGAACCCTTTTTCTAAATCTGGAAACCTTTGAAAAAAAATTACAACAGGCGGCACCCGATTCCATGAAGCAAAAGGTGCACCTTTCTTTTCGAAGAATACAATGGTTGCCGGACGGGCGACGCCTTCTCGTTTTCCTGCCAAAGGCCTTTGTAATTCTGGATCCGCTGCACAAAAGCCTCAAAGCCCATTGGATTTCGGGGCACATTCAGTCTCCGCAGATTTCGCCCGACGGGCGACGGGTTGCCTTTACGCGCCGGTACGATTTGTACCTCTACGATTTGGCAACCGACCGAGAAACTCGCCTTACTTTTAACGGTTCCGAAGCCGTCCGAAACGCCACCCTGGACTGGGTGTACCCGGAAGAACTGGACCTGTACCGGGCATTTTGGTGGGCACCCGACGGGAAGAAAATTGCTTACCTCCAAATGGACGAACGGCCGGTCAAACAATTCCCCATTGTAGATTTTCTGCCGCTTTACGAGAAAATTCGGTACGAGCGCTACCCCAAAGCGGGGACGGCCAATCCTGTTGTGCGCGTGGGAGTGGTTCGTTTCGATCAACGGCCGCGTACCCGCTGGATGGACACTGGCTCCGACACAAATGTGTACATTCCGCGCGTTCGCTGGCTGCCAAACGGCAAAACCCTGGCTATTCAGCGCCTGGACCGAAGTCAAAAGCATTTAGACCTCCTTTTGGCTGACGCCGCCACCGGCAAAAGTCGTGTGATTTTGCGGGAAACCGATCCATATTGGGTGAACATTAAAAACGATTGGTACTTTTTCAAAAGTAAGCCGTGGTTTCTTTGGGGCTCCGAGCGAAGCGGATTTCGGCATTTGTACCTCTACACCACCTCGGGTAAACTGCTGCACCCGGTTACAAAGGGCCCCTGGCAAGTGGAACAATTGGTGCATGTGGACGAAAAACACGGCTGGGTGTACTACACCTCCACCGAAAAAGATGTACGGGAACGGCATTTTTACAAAATCAGGCTGTCTGGAAAGGGCAAAAAACGCCTGACCCGGCGGGATGGCACGCACCGCGTTTCCCTTTCTCCCAACGGCCGTTACTTTTTGGACACCTTTTCTACCGTTGCCTTCCCGCCCAAAACAGCCCTTCTGTCCACAAACGGGACATTTTTGGACTGGATTGAAAAAAATGACGTTTCCGAATTGGCCGACTACAAGCTCACCCGACCACAGCTTTTAACATTGAAAGCCGACGACGGGGCAACCCTTTTTGCTTCTCTCATTCGCCCGCCGAATTTTAATCCCGCCCAAAAATACCCCGTTCTCATTCACGTGTACGGTGGGCCGCACGCACAAATGGTGTGGAATGCCTGGGGCGGCAGTACGTACCTTTGGCATGAATTAATGGCTCAACGCGGCTATTTGATTTTCAGTCTGGACAACCGGGGCTCGTGGGGCCGGGGACATCGTTGGGAAGCGTCCATTTACCATCATCTCGGCCGCAAAGAATTGGCTGACCAATTGGCCGGCGTTCGCTATTTGAAAACCCTGCCCTACGTGGACAGCACCCGAATCGGCATTTGGGGGTGGAGCTACGGCGGCTACATGACGCTGTACGCACTGCTTAACGCCCCCACTGTTTTTAAGGCGGGGTTTGCGGTAGCACCTGTTACCGACTGGCGGTTTTACGACACGATTTACACCGAGCGGTACATGGGAACCCCGCAAGAGAATCCCGATGGCTACAGGGACAGCTCCCCCGTTAATCAGGCCGGTCATCTTCGGGCGAAACTGTTTATTGCCCACGGAACATCGGACGACAACGTACATTTTCAAAATACCGTTCAAATGATCGAAAAATTCATTCAAGAGAACCGGCAAGTCGGCGTTTTCTTTTACCCGGGGAAAACCCACGGCATTGGTGGCCGGGCGGATCGGATTCACCTTTTTACTCGGTTGACCGCTTTTTTCCTCAATCATTTATGAAATCGGAACCAACGGGGCAATTTATTGCTTTCACCCGGAATTTTTATTATCTTTAAAGTGAAGCCATTCCGACACATAAAAATAGGAGGATTGGACGATGATCATGGATGCAGCGGTAGAAAAATATCTGTACGATTTGCTTCCCCAGGCCGACGAAAAAATCCGCCAAATGGAGGCCTACGGACGCGAGCACAACTTTCCCATCGTAGGGCCGTTGGTGGGGCATTTTCTCTACCAGATGGCCAAGACGATTCAAGCCAAACGGGTGTTGGAATTGGGGTCCGGGTATGGCTATTCGGCCTACTGGTTTGCCAAGGCAGTTGGAAAAGACGGCAAGGTGATTTGCACCGACCTGGCGGAGAAAAATTTGTTTCTTTGTGAAAAGTATT
This sequence comes from uncultured Deferribacteres bacterium, assembly GCA_964579725.1. Taxonomy (GTDB): domain Bacteria; phylum Zhuqueibacterota; class JdFR-76; order JdFR-76; family BMS3Abin05; genus CAZOHG01. The sequence goes on along the minus strand of CAZOHG010000004.1, from coordinate 2,278 downwards.
TTGAACACGATGAAGTGGCTACCGGCGTTGTTCGGTACGAAGTGGGGGACGCCCTTGAGATTTTAGATCGTCTTGAAGGCCCCTTTGACATTGTTTTTATGGATATTCGAAAGAATGAGTACACGGCGGCTTTTGAAAAATCCTTTCCGCTGCTCCGTGTAGGCGGATTGTTTATGGCCGATAATGTCCTGCGCAAGGGTGACGTGGTTAGCGACAAGCCCGACGAATTGACACAAGCCATTCAATCTTTCAATCACATGATTTTTCATCATCCCAAAATGATTTCCAGCATTAATCCCATTCGGGATGGCGTACTGGTCAGTCTGAAAATTGCTCACTAAATTTGAGGGAAAAATGATTACTTTTTACTGCAAAAAAACCTGCGGTACCTGCAAAAAGGCGCGTGAGTGGTTGCGAGCCCACGGCGTGGCGTTTGAAGAAATCGATTTGATTCAGCATCCGTTTCGTGAAGCGGAATTGGAAAAAATCATCGGAACCGACGATATTTCTCGCTACCTGAATCCCCGGAGCAAACCCTACCGGGAGCACAAAATGAAACTCACCAAACCGGACCGAGCCACGGCAATCCGACTCATGGTCGAAGACCCCAATCTCATCAAACGCCCGGTTGTTTTTAAAGACGGTGAGGTAATTTTCGGTTTCAAGGAAAAGGAGTACGAAGAAAAGTTTGGGTAGGATAGAAAATAATTAACTCCAAAAATAGAGAGAATCAATGGCAATTTTTACAAAATTAATACAGGGCGATTGCCGAAATGAGTTAAAAAATCTCGAAAATAATTCGGTGGATTTAATTTTCACATCCCCTCCCTACGCCGATAGCCGAAAAAATACTTATGGTGGTATTCATCCTGATTATTATGTAGAATGGTTTCTACCTATTTCGGAGGAGCTATTTCGTATTCTAAAACCAACGGGAACGTTTATTTTGAATATTAAAGAACGTGTTGTCAATGGTGAACGACATACTTATGTTCTTGAACTAATTTTGGCAATGCGCAAACAAGGCTGGCTTTGGACAGAGGAGTTTATTTGGCACAAAAAAAATTCTTATCCGGGGAAGTGGCCTAATCGATTTCGAGATTCTTGGGAACGCTTACTTCAATTTAATAAAACAAAAAAATTTAATATGTACCAAGAAGCCGTTATGGTTCCCATTGGCTCTTGGTCACAAAATCGCTTAAGAAACCTAAGTGACACAGACTTAAGGCGTGATAATTCTAAAGCGGGTAGTGGTTTTGGCAAACGTGTTGCGAATTGGCTAAACCGGGACAAAGTTTACCCCACCAATGTTCTTCATATGGCAACAGAATGCAACAACAAAAATCACAGTGCTGCTTTTCCAGATGCCTTGCCAGAATGGTTTATTAAACTTTTTACGAAGGAAGGGGATGTTGTGTTAGACCCCTTTCTCGGTTCCGGTACAACTATGATCGTAGCCAAAAAAATGGGAAGAAGTTCAATAGGAATAGAAATTATTCCTGAATACGTGTCGTTAACACGTGAAAAACTTCGTTCACTACAAAACACCTTATTTGAAAGAACAGCATGAGCATCTTGTTAACAGAGAAGATTACCCATTTCGTTGAGAAAAATATCGGTAATTTTCATGCAAAGCGATTAAACAGATTGGAAAATCTTCGACTTAAGGATGTTTTAAAACGAAAAAATCCTTATTTGTTTAAGGTGAAGAATATTTTAACGGCTGAGAAATTTGTCCGAGCTATATTAGACGCCTACCTTTCTTCTCAAGAAGAAACTATTTTTGGTGATTTTCTTGAAGAGCTGAGCATTTACGTCAATAATTTGGTTTTTGGGGGTAGAAAATCTTCCGCACAAGGAATTGATTTGGAATTTGAGAGTGAAGGAATAAAATATCTTGTGGCTATTAAATCCGGTCCCAATTGGGGAAACAGTCGTCAAGTAGCTAAAATGAAAGAAGATTTTCGAATGGCCAAGAAAATATTGCGGACGAGTAATTCAAGAATGCATATTATCGCTGTAAATGGCTGTTGTTATGGAAAGGAAAATAAAATCGATAAGGGTGAATATTTAAAATTGTGCGGCCAAAAATTTTGGGAGTTTATTTCTACTGATCCAAATTTATATACGGAAATTATCGAACCTCTTGGTCATCAGGCTCATCAAAAAAACGCTTCGTTTGAGATTTCCTATGCCCAAATCTTAAATAAATTTACACTAGAATTTAGCCAGCAATTTTGTCCCGATGGGCTCATTGATTGGGAGAAATTGGTTCGGT
>CAZOHG010000003.1:81896-114774 GCA_964579725.1 uncultured Deferribacteres bacterium | reverse complement strand
GCGTATTTTTTCTAAGAGCAAATCAAAACGCCGTTTCAGCAACCCTCAAAAGTCCCCCCTTGAGGGGGGATTTAGGGGGATGTTTAGATAGGTTCCGCCTTCTCGCCCGCGTCTGAGAAAACAGAATGACCCCTTGAAAAACCGAAGTCCGTGCGGCGCGACATTGGCCAAAGGCGCCAAAGGCCTTATTCTGCCCCTTCAGGGCGTGGGAGAAATTCGGCATCCGGCCTTCCCGGGGCGTTGCCCCGGGCTAATCTATTGTGCCCCTTCGGGGCGAGGGGGCAATATGCCCAGAGAGACCTTGTCGCCCACCAATCAATGGGTGGATTCGGTTCAAGCGCCCCTGCGAGACGCGCGATTGACACAATGGTCAAGGAGCGCACAAATTTTAATTTGTGCAAAAGACGAAAAATCCCATACCTACAAGAAAAATTTTTACCTGTTCTTCCAATTCTTCAAAAATATCAGACCATTGTGGAGATTAAAAAAAGAACCATTAGGCCTTTCACCATTCCGAGTTATTCCTTCAACGCCAAGCCCCAACGGGGCGACAGACACCAGCCCAGGGCAACGCCCTGGGGAAAAAGGGTGACCTAAACCAAAAACCACCCTGAAGGGGTGGGATAAAAATTGGTGGGATCGGGTTGGTTTCGTTTCCAAAATTCAATTTTCGAGGCAAAAGGCAAACCCAAAAAACATCCCCCTTTCCCCCTTCAAAGGGGGAATGGGTTGGGCCGATTATTTCAAGTAAGCTTTAATTTGACGTATTTCTTTCTAATAGCAAGTCAAAACATTGTTTTCTGCAATTCCCAAAAGTCCCCCCTCGAGGGGGGATTTAGGGGGATGTTTAGATAGTTCCGCCTTTTCCCCCGTGTCCACAGGACAGGGGCTAAACGTGAGCCCACCGGTTTGCTGGTGGGCGGGCCAAATCCCCCAAACCATCTTTTCGCTATCAGAGCTTATTCCCGAAAATTAGAAGAAAATTAATTTTCAAAATTTTACCCAATTTTTGCCTCAATGGCCATTCGAAAAAAAAGGGCAAGCTTTGCAAAATGGGGTTATTTTTTCAATCGAACACCTTCTAATGTAAGCAGCCTTTCTTTAATATCCAATCCGCCGGAAAATCCACCAAGGGAGCCGTCACGGCGAACCACCCTGTGGCACGGCAAAACCAATGGGATGGGATTGTGGGCCAGTGCCGTTCCCACCGCGCGCGCTGCACCCGGTTGACCAATCCGTTTGGCCAGATCCCCGTAAGAAATCACTTCTCCGAATGGCACCTGACGCAAGGCCTTAAGCACATTTTTCTGAAAAGGTGACGCAATACAGTCCCAATCAATAGATAGCCGAAATTCTCGCCGTTGTCCCAAAAGGTAGGCTCGAATTTGCTCGAAATAAGGGGCCGTTTTTTCGAGAGATGCCACCCGTTTCCAGCCGCGTTTTGCAACCAATCGGCCAAGTGCCTCAGGAAATTTCGAGCTTCGCAGGGCAACCGAACAAAGTCCACGCGAAGTAACCGCAATCCCAATTGGGCCAATGTCTTCTGCGGAGTACCGAGCAAAATAAACTGTGTTGTTTTTATTGGTCATTTCCCATTCCGAAATTTGGGCACCACGCAGCGGCTGCAACTCCAACTTCGGCAAAATGATTTGTAAATGTGAATCAACCCTTGCTGGCGGACGGCCGAAGAAACCAGCCTTTGCTTCTGGGAGTCAGGCGAAAGAATCTGAACACGCATTTCCCGAATAATCTGATTTTCTTGAAGTTTGGGAAAATTTCGGTACACTTCCAAAACGCGCGCTTTAAGCTTCTCATCTCCTGTTTTTTCCGCATAAAGTAACAAAATCGGGAAAAGCACATTCACCGCAATTTCACCGGCCCGATTTGTTCCGACGAGATGTTTGAGTTGAAAAGCAGCGTGAGGCGTCAAATCTTTGTCCAGGCGGTAGTGCCTGCGCCAAAATCCGCTTGCCGGCACCACAAAAAGGCGTCGCAATGTGTGAGCTGTGTGGACCAGACTGTTGGAACGGTCTCTTAAGATTTCCAACGCTGAAGTCAAAAACCCCCTTTCCCGAAAGCGGACGGCCAAATCAGCCATGCCCACAGTACGAACCGTGGGGAAATTGGCCGGCCGAAGACGAAAAAAGGTCCATTCTTGCGGCGGCATAGCTTCAAAGTCAAATGTTTGGGAAACGACCTGCCACATTTTTTGCAAACGGTGCAAATAATCGGATGCTGAATGAACCGTAGCGGGAATCTCTTGTAAAAATCCGGCAGCTCCCAAATAAATGGCCTGAGCCACAAGCGCGTGTTTTTCCGCCGAATAAGAATTAAGAATTTCCCAAACAGCCTCTACCGGCACCTTGAGCGCCAGTTTGAAAAAAGGCCGTTGATTTTTAGCGTAGCCCAGCGCTTCCATGATTCCCTGGTAAAGCAACTGGTCGTAATTGAAATAATTCAGGTCTTCTTGAAATCGTTCTTTCTTAATACGCAGGCGCTCTTTTCCCCAATATTCCAAAATCTCCCCGATTTCTTCCGGTCCTCTTTGCCCCAAAAGGCAAATGTCCGGTTTCTCAGCCTGAATAGGGGCGTCATCTTCAATCCGAATCTGCAGCCGCTCCAGCGTATCGTCCAAAAAATCGCTCAAAATCAGCGTGGGAATCTCGCGTCCCTCCTGCGTTCGGACGGCAGTTGATTTCTCTTCGGGCCACAAGACAGCGTGCAAAATAACACCATTGTATTTCGGATCCCGCTGATGCCCGTGTGCGCGCCAATCCGATTTCTGAATGTGAATTTCCACATCGCCGCGCTTGAGCTCTCCTCCAATCTTTAAAACGGCTTCACGAAAATCGGGACCCGCGTCAGGATTCCACCGTCCTTTGGAAATGACTTCCAAACGACGACCATCGGTGGTTTTTAGCTCCGCCTGCCTTAAGTGCTGTCCATCCCAGATGTGGTAAAGAAAGCTCTCGGCAATTCGGATTCTATCTCGAACAAGCATGGTTTCTTCAGCCCGTCTTTATTTCCCCGCGCGAAAATCAAGGAGTTAAAAAGAACCGTAGAATCGGAAGGGCGTTAGATTTCCTCCGCTGCCGCTGCGTGCCGAAAATGCTGCATGACGCGGCGAAAAATTTCTAACAAAACAACGCCGCCAAACAAAATCCAGGCCAGCGTTTTGGCAAAGGGAATTTGTTTGCCCAAAAAAGCAATAATAAAAATCCTCGGAATGCGCCCCAAAAAGGTGGCAGTAGCAAAACGCCATTTTGAATATTTTTGCGTAATGGCCAAAATTCGAATAAAATCAAAAGGAAGGGGTAAAAATGACGCGATTAGAATGCTAAAAAAGGGGAATTTTTCAAAATAGCTCGCGTATTTTTTATATTGACCGTTTTCCCGAATGCGGGCTACCCGCGTAAAGCGCAATAAAATGCTGAAAAAATTGTACTCCATGAGCCCGGCAATAGTGGCCCCAATGCTGCCCAATGCCGTAACTAAATAAGGACTGAAATCGTGACTGATGTAAATAACCAGTAAATAGGTGGGAAACGGAATAAAATTACAGGACACGCTGAAAACAAGAAAGAAAAAAAGCAACTCATTGTAATGCCCGGGCAGGAGGTGAAAATAGTAGATCAAAAAACTTAAAAGGGCCAAGCCAATGAAAATGCCCCACTTCAGGGCGCTTATTTTTTCTTCTTCTTCCGGGGGTTCGAAAGGAATAATACCATTTAGAAGTTTAGATTTTTCAATATGATGAGAAGATTTCATGCAATTCCGTCCCACTTCGGTGCGGATTAAATATAAAAAACAAGCCTCAAGAATTCAATAAAAATATGAAAATATTGTCATATTTCACCCCCTCCAAAAAAATAAAAAGGCGGAGTTGCAAGGCTCCGCCCACTAAAAAAAACGTCCTGTTTGGGTTCCTTGACTGTTTTTCTACCCCACTTTTACAAGCCAGGGGAAAAGTTTAACCAGCCACGCAGAGAGCTGCGTAAACCAATTAAAGAAGAACAAAACACCAATCACTACCAAGAAAAGTCCGCTGAAGATTTCCACCGTCCGAAAATGCTTTTTAACGCTGGAAAACACCCGCAAAAACCAATTGGTTGCCAATCCTGTCAGAAGAAACGGGATACCCAATCCCAGCGAGTACGCCGTCAGCAAAAAGACTCCTTTCAGAACGGTGTCCTGTACGCTGGCCATGGCCAGAATCGCGGCCAAAATGGGGCCGATGCAAGGCGACCAACCGAATGCAAAAGCCAGTCCGAGTGTAAACGTCCCGACATACCCCAGCTCGTTTCCTCCGGTGTGAAAACGCTTTTCGTAGTTGAGAAACGGAATTTGGAAAATATGGGCGGTATGAAGTCCAAAAATCACAATGATGACACCTGCGATTTTCATAATCAGCCGCATGTGGGAAAGCAGAAACTGCCCCACGTAGGTGGCCGTCGCACCCAATAGTACAAATACCAGGGAAAAGCCCAAAATAAACACGAATGATTTTAAGAGAATTAATTTCAGCTCTTCTATTCCGCGTTCTTCCGCCGTCATGTCCTGAAACGAAATGCCGGAAATAAATGACATGTAGGCCGGCACCAACGGCAATACGCACGGCGACAAAAACGAAATCAATCCGCCCAAAAAGGCGGTAAGTAAGTTCAGATTTTCCATAAAGATCTGATCCTCCTACCCTACTCAGCTACCCATTTGTTTAACCAAAGTTTTCCAAAAGGCAATTGGATTTTTAATATAAACATTTTTTTTGCTTTTTTCCAGCAAACCTTTGGCCAGAGACGGCGGGCCTGTTTCGACTTTCCGGTACCTAAACGGGCATCCACTCCGAGCCCTCTTTTTACTGCCAAAAGCTTTAGTATTCCGCGCCCAGGGAAATGTAGTAGCGCGGTTTACGGCTGTGTGTGACAAAATCCGTTTTCCAGGCCATGTCCACGCGAAGGAGAAAATAGCCCAAGAAAACGCGCATGCCAAATCCGTAGCCGGCCAAAACGTCGTCCAGGCGCGGCGCACCCGAATATGTTTTACTGAAAACGTGGAAATTCTGGTCTTTTTCCCAGGCGCTTCCCATATCCCAAAAAACGGTTCCGCGGATATTTTGCAGGAAAATCGGGGGTGTTCCCATAATAAAATAGCGAATAAACGGAAACCGCACTTCCCAGTTGGTCAGGAAAAATCGCGTTCCGATTTGTTCGTAGTAGTCGAAGCCGCGCAGAGGAGTTTCGAACGAGGAAAAATAGATGTCATCTCCATTGTCGATGCGGAGGCCCCCTTTGAACCGGAGATTAATCCAATTGTCCATTCCGCCCAGAAAAAACTTCTGGGGATTTTTCCCGAAAGAAGCGCCGCCTGCCAGACGGAAGGCAAAGATGTAATCCTTTTTCAACCGGAAGTAGCGTCGAAAATCCAGGCGCAGGGTTTTGAAATCGAGACTGTACTGCCAGACTTTCGGGCTAAAGGTGAACGACACATTGGCGCGCATACCGTTTTTCGGCCCTGTCCAACCCCACACGGCGGTGTCTTTTACATAATCGAAGCCAGACACCAGCACGCGCCGCCGGTAGAGCGGAATATCGAAATAGAGGTCGCGTCTGTCGATTCCCAGATAGGTCGTACTAAAATCGACGCGTCGGTAGCGATCGAAAGGGTAAGAAGCGTAAAGGCTGGTGCCGTAATTTCGGTCACGAATGACCGTTCCCCAGCCGGTCAGGAAAAAATAGGCGTAGTGAAAGGCACCCACACCCACATCTACCCGGTGCGGCATGTAGTAGTAGGCAAATTGGTAGTCGGAATTGCGCAAATCGTAAAAGAGATTCGAATAAATGTCAATTCGATGATTACCCAGTACGTCGGAAAGCGAGAGAACGGTGGAACCCTGGACGCCGAAAAACTGGCTGTACCCGGCATTTCCGTACACCAAATCGGGGGTAAATTTCAACTTGTAGCGATGGGTTTTGTACTCCCCTGTAGGCAATTTGTACTGGGTTGAATCCAAAAAAAGCTGAGACGGCCTTTTGCCCGACGGCAGAGGCACATTCTGCCGGAACTGTCCCCCGAACACAAAATGCCGAAAACCGCCCTTGACGCCGGTAACTGCCTTTTCTTTTTCCGGATTCTCCTTGATTTTCCGGTAGGTGGTTGCCAACAACACTTTTCCCTTTTTCACTTCCTTAATAAATTGTGTGTCCTTCAGGTGGATGGAACCGGGTTTAATGCCATCCGGATTGTCCATTAAATAGATATCGTACCCGCCATTGTAAAAGGTGGTGAGAGCCAGTTTGTCCCCTACCCAGGAGGGCTGGAACACGCCGGTCAACACGTTTGTAATAGGGAACGTTTCACCTGAGGTCAGGTCGTGTACGAAAAGATTGAAAATTCCATTCTGGTCGGAAACGTAAAGAATCCGTTCCCCGTCTGGTGCCCAGGTGGGGTCTTTTTCCGTGTATTTGGTCTTCGTGACGCGCTCAATGGAGCGGGTGGCCAAATCGTAAATGTAGACATCGTGATTGGAATAATTGTGGCGCTGAATTTTGAAATCCTTCGGCAAACGACTGGCATCCGTGTAGGGGCCGCGGTCACTAACAAAAACCAACTGTTTGCCATTGGGCGACCAGCGCGGCTGGAGGTCTGAAAAAACATCGTGCGTCAGATTGATGAGTTTGGACGAATCCAGGCGAAAAATGTACAAGTCGCTTTCCCCGTTGGCAATTCCGGAAAAAGCAATCCACTTTCCGTCCGGCGACCAGCTTGGGGCAAAAATGCCGTCCAGAGGGATTTGGTAGGTTTTGACAATTTTCCGCCGGTGAACATCGGCAATGTGAAGCACATCTCGGGGGCCGCTTTTGGCCGAGAATACGATTTTTTGCCCGTCCGGCGACCAGGCAATGCCCGGCTTCAGCCAGTGCAATTCCTCGAGGTTCATCGTCTGTTGGCCTTTTACCACCCGCGCCAATATTTTGCCGTCAATAGCACTCATAACGTAAATGTCAAAATAATCCGATTTATTCGACAAAAAAGCGATCTTGTCCCCGCGAGGTGAAAGCGCCGGGCTATTGTTAATGAAATTCTGATATTTAACGTGATCCGTTAATTTTTTGGCAAAATCTTCCGGTTCCTGGCGGTCGGCGAAATCGGGCCAATATTGTTTTTTCACAAATTTGTGCCACCGCTTACTCAGATCCTTCACTCCAATGCCAATGGATGCCTTCAAGCCTCGATCCAAATTCTTATTGATTTTAATTTTTCCCAAAATTTCGCCGATTTTTTCATTTCCATATTTCTGAGCAATATAAAACAGGACGTTTTGTCCTCCTTTGTAGTTCATGAAGCCGTACATGGCATTGATTGGAGGCAAATACCCATTGATGGATGCATCTCGAATAAACATGTCCGATTCCGTGTCCCAACGCAGACTTTCGTACTCGGCCAATCCTTCCGCCAGCCACAAAGGGATTTGAAAACGCATCATTCCCATGACAATGGATTGCACGCCGGCACCGTAAATCATCTGCATCGAAACGGCGTGAGTCAGCTCGTGGTGAATCACGTGCCGGAATTGCTCGTAGTCTCCTTCAAACGGAATGACCACTCGATTTTTAAAAAATTCGGTAAACCCGCCCACGGACTCTTCGGGCATGGAACCGGAGACATTCGTTTGTTCAAAATCGTTGTGACTTTTGTACACAATGATTTTCACCCGGTCTTGCAGATCGTACCGAAAATCACTGCGCAGCGACACGTAGCTGGATTCCGCCACGTCCGCCACAAATTCGGCCAGCTTTTCACCACCCGGGTAATAGTACACGTCAAAGTGCTGGGACTGCAGATATTGCCAGGTAAAATTCCGGTACTGGACTTTATTTTTGCCGAATTGCGCCCAAAGTAAAGTGGGTAGCAAGAGAATGAGAATGGAAGAAAAGATCTTTTTCATGCAAAGCTCCGTTCCTTCATTAAAAAAGAGGACTGTTTTTTTATTGGCTGCCCCTACGAACAGCGGAGTTATTCTTTGCCCCTCACGTCCCATAGGGAAACGCTACAAATTGGACTCGTCTTTCCACCGAATAATGCGCCATTTGTGGTCGTAGGGACTTTTCCGAAAACTGAACACAGCATTTCCTGTAATCCGAATATTTTCCTGACTTGTCATGAGGGTAAGATCAAAGCTTTTGGAAAGCTCTGCTGTTTCTTCTTGAACGCTTTCGTAAATAGTGGAGTTCCAGACCAAGTCAATGATGTCGAATCGGCGGAAAAGCCGGCCAGTAGTTTTTAAATCTAAATCTCTTCCCCAGGACACGAATTGCCCCGACGTGCCCAGGCTGGGGTCGAAATACACGAAAATGAAGTTGCTGTCCAAAAGGCCGCTGTACAGAAGGGAATCCTTAAAAACGTAGGCGTAGCGAAAATTCTGCAGAACTTCCTCCGGTGTTTTTTGCTGGGTTACCAGAAGCTGAGCCTGTCCCAAAATTTTTTGACGTGGCGCAAAGGGATTTAGACAACCCCAAAGGACCAGCCCCAAAAGGAGACCTGCGAGAAACCCGCTTACCCGCAGGGCGGGCGAAACATGCCCCTTAATTTCGGACATTCGCTTCAAAACGGTTTCTCCCAGGCCTTTTTCCTCAATTGGGTAATCTAAAAAGACTTCCACACGCGCGCCAGAGAGCGTCCCGGCGCGTCCATGTGGATGTCCAAAAAATAACCAATGGGCGTTTCGCCCACGCTGTAACCAGACGCCTCCAACCGTTCCCGTGCACGGGCAAACACTTCGCGAACCACATCCGCAGAGGCTTTGCTTTCAGCCAGATGGGCAAAAGAATGCAGCACCACCTGCTTGGTGCCCCATTTGCCGGCCAGCCATTTCAGATTTTTAATAATCTTGGTGACCGTTCCGCCCACGGCTTCGGCGTCCTTTTCTTCGAGATGAATAAAACCGACCACCGCATTTTGAAACGAACCCTCTTCGTCCAAATCGGGTACGCCCTCCAAACCCTTGGCTGCGGTTTTGTACGAAAAATTTTCCATGTACCACAAAAGAAGTTTCATGATTCGAATGACCTCAAAATGGCTTCAGGGTTTACCACATTTTCCACTTTGTCTTCTCTAAAAAAATCAACCATTTGTCGGGCTACTTTGGTGGCCACTCGGATTTGGGCCTCCGTTGTGGAAGCCCCAATATGCGGGGTCAGAATCACATTCGGCAATTTCCGTAAGGGTGTGTCCGCAGGAGGTTCTTTTTCAAAAACGTCCAAGGCGGCCCCGGCTACATGTCCTTCCCGAATGGCATCGTAAAGAGCTTTTTCGTCCACAATTCCGCCGCGGGCACAATTAATAAGATAAACGCCTTTTTTGCATTTTTCCAGTGTTTCCCTGTCGAAAAGGCGTTGCGTCTCGTCTGTAAGGGGTAAATGCAGGGAAATGAAATCCGATTGCTCGAGAAGTTCGTCAAAAGACACAATCTTCACACTAAAAGGGGCTGAATCTTCGGCCGAGAAGCGCGGATCGTTTGCCACGACCTTCATTCCGAAACCAATAGCGCGTTTGGCTACTTCCACGCCCACTTTGCCCAGGCCCACGAGGCCCAGGGTTTTACCCATAATTTCATGCCCCTTAAAACGCTTTTTCTCCCATTTTCCGGCTTTTGTACTCTCATTGGCTTCAACCAAATAGCGTGAGAGAGCGAGCATCATGCCAAAAGCCAGTTCCGCTACAGAAACGGCATTGGCGCCGGGCACGTTCATGACTGCAATGCCCCTTTCCGTGGCCGCTTCCACGTCGATATTGTCGTAGCCCACGCCGGCTCGCCCAATGAGTTTGAGCCTCGAACCGGCCTCAATGATGTCGCGCGTTACTTTTACCTTGCTGCGCACCACCATGCCGTCCACTGCAGGAACTTCCGCCTTTATTTCTTCCGGAGTCATATTCGGATCGAAAATGACTTCAAACCCGGCCGATTCAAAAACCGTTAGGCATTCCTGTGGCAAGTCATCTGGGATTAAAATTCGTATTGTATCGCTCATGTGGATTCTCCTCACAATTTCAATTTTGGGGATCGGCTTCATTCTTTAGCAATTCCAGATAGGTCGTCTGGAGGGTTTTCACACCTGAACCCGGTTCAAAATTCCACTCGCTTTCCGACAGAACCTCTTCCAAAACGCTTACAGCGGCTAACATGTCCTGCACATCGTAATACCCGAGATGAGAAATTCGAAAGATTTTACCCTTTAGTTTCGCCTGTCCGCCGGCGGCGATGATTCCCTTTTCCTTCAGGCGTTTGTCCAGGCCGACGTCCAAAAGGGCTTCCGGAATTCGAACAGCCGTCACCGCATTGGATGGGCGGTCAGCCAGCAATTCCAGGCCCAGTGCCCGTACGGCCCGCCGCGTGGCCTCCGCAAGCAGGGCGTGGCGTCGCCAAACGGCTTCCACGCCTTCCGCGCGAATCATTTTCAGGGCTTCCAAAAGCCCCACAATCAGCGTAACCGCCGGTGTGAAGGGTGTGGTTTGAGCCTTTAGCGATTGGCGGGCTTTGCGCAAATCAAAATAATACCGCGGCTGGGTACAGGCTTCCACCGCCGGCCAGGCTCGTTGACTTACCGTAATAAATGCCAGTCCGGGCGGAATCATCAGGCCTTTTTGGGAACCGGTCACCACCACATCCAGCCCCCAGTCATCCATTCTCACGGGCATGGCCCCCACAGACGTAATGCCGTCCACAATGACCAGTGCATCGCTGTTTTCGTGAACGACGCGCGCAATGGCCTCCAAATCAATGGCCACGCCGGTTGACGTTTCACTGTGCGTCATTAAAACGGCCTTGTAATCGGATTTTTGAGCCAATTCTGCGGCCATTTCCTCGGGGGTAAAAGCCTTTCCCCACGGAACAGCACGTCGGGTCGCCTTCACGCCGTAGGCTTCGCACAACTCTCCCCAGCGTTCGCCGAACTTTCCCCCTTCAATGGTCAACACGTTGTCACCCGGATTGAGCAAATTGGCCACAGCCGCTTCCATTGCACCGGTTCCGGAAGAGGCTAACATGTACACATCTTCTCGCGTTTGAAAAAGCTCCTTTAAAATTTCCGATGCTTCCGAAAAAACAGCGGAAAATTCGGCCGTTCGGTGGTGCAGAATCGGCTCCGCCATGCGATTCATGACCTTTTCCGGAACGGGCGTTGGCCCCGGCGTGAACAAACGGATTTTCATCTTTCTTCCTCCTCGATTTTTTTCAATCTAACACGCTTTCAGAAAAATGCAACCTGAAAATGCAGAATTTCACATCTGTTTTTTCAAGCGCTCCAAATAAAATCCTCCGATTTTGAATTAGGCACCTTTCGGGGCAAAATTTGACGAGGGAAAACCGCGTGTTTGGAAAATTTCTATGCTTCGGTTTCCGCCAAAAAGGCTTCCACAGTTTTCCACACGTCCGGCTTGCCTTCTTTGGTTTTGGAAGAAAAGGGAAGGGCATGGGCCACTTCCAATTCCTCCAAACGCCTATTGATTTTCCTGAGCTGCCTGGTGCGTTCACTGCGATTCAGTTTGTCGATTTTTGTTGCCACCAGCCGAAACGGCAGACCGGTTTGTCTGAACCAGCCCAGCATCATTTCGTCCAGTTCCGTCAAGCCGATTCGGCTGTCCACGATCAAAACGGCGCCGCGCAGATTTCGGGCGTTTGTCAGGTACTCTTCAATCAATCTTTTCCAGCGTTTCTTTTCCTCTCGAGAAACCTTGGCAAATCCGTAGCCGGGCAAATCCACCAGGTAAAATTGTCTGTCGATGAGATAAAAATTCAGGCTGCGCGTTTTTCCCGGCGTCGAACTTGTTTTGGCCAACTTTTTTTGATTCAAGAGGGTGTTCAATAGCGAAGATTTCCCCACATTCGAGCGCCCGGCAAAGGCAATTTGGGGTAAATCGTCGGCAGGCAAATCTGCCAGCCGGTGAACACTTTTTACAAATTCTGCCTCGTGATTTTTCATGCGCCTGTCCTATTTTTTAGCCGATATGAAAAATGCACCTCCGAACTTCGGTAGGTGCATTTTTGAAATTGTGGCAGGTACCTTTTTACTTCTCTCAGGAGGTACCTGCCTCCTGAGAAATGGAAAATCCGTCCCTCATGGCAAAGTGAAGCACGTCGTCCATGTGACGAATTAATTTTATGTGAAGCCCTTTTCGAATCTTCTGAGGGACTTCGGTCAAATCTTTTTCATTTTTTTGAGGAACCAAAACTGTTTTAATTCCGGCCCTGCGGGCTGCGAGAAGTTTTTCATTCAAACCACCAATGGGCAATACGTTGCCCCGCAGGGTGATTTCACCCGTCATGGCCACTTCCCGAGAAACCGGCTTTTGGGTAATGGCCGAAACCATTGCCAACGCCATGGTCACTCCCGCTGAAGGGCCGTCCTTGGGAATGGCACCCTCTGGTACGTGAATGTGAATTTGGTGATTTTCGAAAAATTTCGGATCAATGCCAAAGCGCCGGGCATTGGAGCGAACAAAACTCAATGCGGCGCGCGCCGATTCTTTCATGACATCACCCAACTTCCCGGTTAGGATGAGTTCGGGGGAACCTTCCATGGGAGTGGCTTCGATCATTAAAATATCCCCGCCAAATTCCGTCCACGCCAGACCGATGGCTGTTCCCACCAAATCCGTTTCTTCGATCTGTTTTTCCGGGAGCTTGGGCACACCAAGGTACTCCTCTAAATTCCGCGCGGTAATCGCGTAAAACGATTTCCGGGGATTGGCAACAATTTTCCGCGCCACCTTTCGGCAAATGGTGGAAATGTTTCGCTCCAGGTTCCGAACGCCTGCTTCCTGCGTGTACTCCCGAATAATGGTTAAAATGGCTTTGTCCGAAATGCGAATATTTTCGGGGGTCAGGCCGGTTTCCCGCTGCTGTTTGGGCACCAAAAATTGTTTCGCAATCTCCAATTTGTCAAATTCCATGTACCCCGGCAATTCAATGATTTCCATCCGGTCCAACAGGGGCGGGGGAATGCTGTACCGCACATTGGCGGTGGTAATAAACATGACCTCCGAAAGATCAAACTCCACTTCCAAATAATGGTCGGTAAAGCTTCGATTCTGTTCGGGGTCCAGCACTTCGAGAAGCGCCGCGGACGGATCGCCCCGAAAATCCATGCTCATTTTGTCAATTTCGTCCAGGAGAAACACCGGGTTTCGGGTTCCCGCCTTTTTCAAGGATTGAATGATCCGGCCGGGCATGGAACCGATGTAGGTTTTTCGGTGGCCGCGGATTTCCGCTTCGTCCCGCACACCACCCAACGACACCCGCACAAAGTTCCGGCCAAGCGCCCGGGCGATGGAACGTCCCAGTGAGGTTTTACCCACACCCGGAGGCCCCACCAAACATAGAATGGGCCCCTTTACACGTTTTACCAATTTCATGACGGCCAGGTGTTCCAAAATACGCTCTTTGGCTTTCTGGAGTCCGTAATGGTCGGAATCCAAAATGCGCTGAGCTTTTTCGAGATTCAGATTGTCACGGGTGCGCCTTTTCCAGGGAAGCGAAACCAGCCACTCAAGGTGATTGCGCACCACGGTGTACTCCGGCGACATACTGGGGGTAAATTCCAGTTTTTCAATTTCTTCGTAGGCTTTTTCTTTGGCTGCCTTAGGCATCCCCGCCTTTTCGATTTTTTCCAAAAAGAATTGAACATCGCCGTGCGCTTCTTCGTCCTCACCCAGTTCCTGCTTGATCACCCGAAGCTGTTCCTGTAAATAGTAGCTTCGCTGCGATTTTTGCATCCGGTCGCGCACCTGATCTTCAATATTCCGTTCAATTTCCAGAATTTCTTTTTCCGATTCCAGAATCCGGGACAATTCCACCAATTCTTCCGAAAGGGATTTGACCTCGAGCAGCCGCTGTTTGTCCGACAGCTTTTTGGTAACGTGAGCGGAAATAAAATCCGCAATGCGCTGGGGGTTTTCCAGACTTTCCACCGTAAGGACCAATTCGTCCGGGACCTCGCGGTTCAACAAAATATATTCTTTGAATAACGCCAGAACGTGCCGCAAGCCGGCTTCCACTTCGGGATTCGTTTGGGTGGTTTCGGGAACCAGTTCGATGGTACCTTTGTAGAAATCCTCCGTTTTTTGGAACCGCTTTACCCGGGCACGGTTAATTCCTTCCACCAGAACCTTGATTAAACCATTGGGCAATTTGAGGATTTGAAGCACGCGAGCCACCACCCCAACGCGGTACAAATCCCGAGCGGTAGGATTTTCTTGCTGAACATCCTTCTGAGCAACCAACAAAATAAGTTTGTCGGTCATTAGGGCTTCCTGAAGGGCGTGGGTGGAACCCTCCCGACCCACCAACAACGGGTAAATCATATAAGGAAAAACTACCGTCTCCTTTAGCGGAAGCACCGGTAGTTTGTCCATTACTTCAATAGTAATATCTTCTCGTTCTATTTTTTGCATAAAATTTTCTTCGTCAACTAAGCCCCCGCCGTGCATTACGCCCGCTTTTTGACCTCTTTAAATTTGTAAATCGGTTCTTTTTTCTCGGTAATGACTTCCCGTGTAATAATACACTCTTTGACCCCTTCAAGTGTAGGCAATTTGAACATGATGTCCAACATGGCATCTTCCATGACGGAGCGCAGGGCACGGGCTCCTGTACCGCGCTTTTGGGCGATTTCGACAACGGCCTTGAGGGCTTCGTCTTCAAACTTCAACAGGACTCCTTCCATCTCAAACAACCGCTCGTATTGTTTGGTGATGGCATTTTTGGGCTGCGTTAAGATGGTCAAAAGGGCGTCCGTGGTCAGTTCGTCCAAAGCGCTGAGCACAGGTAGGCGTCCAATGAGTTCCGGAATCAAGCCGAAGCGCAGCAAGTCTTCCGGCTCTACCTGCCGGAGGATTTCCCCCACCTGCCGCTCGGATTTTAGTTTGATTTCCGCCCCGAATCCCATTGATTTTTTCCCGATGCGCGATTCAATAATCTTGTCCAGTCCTTCAAAGGCTCCCCCCACAATAAACAGAATGTTTTTCGTGTTAATGTTAATGAGGCTTTGCTCGGGGTGTTTCCGCCCGCCCTTCGGCGGAACCGACGCCACGGTGCCTTCCAGAATTTTCAGAAGCGCCTGCTGAACCCCCTCTCCGGACACATCCCGCGTAATGGAGGGATTGCCGCCTTTCCGCGCAATCTTGTCAATTTCGTCAATGTAGATAATGCCCTTTTCCGCCCGCTCGATGTCGTAATCGGCAGCTTGCAAAAGGCGTACTAGAATATTTTCCACATCTTCTCCCACGTAGCCTGCCTCGGTTAGCGTGGTAGCATCCGCAATGGTAAACGGTACTTGCAGAAACCGAGCCAGCGTTTGGGCGAGAAGGGTTTTCCCCGTTCCGGTAGGCCCGACCAAAAGAATATTGCTTTTTTCCAGCTCGTCATCGTCGTAAAAATCCTGAGAGGCGATACGCTTGTAGTGGTTGTACACCGCGACCGAGAGCGTTTTTTTGGCTTGCTCCTGGCCGATGACATAATTGTCCAATTCAGCCTTTATTTCCGCCGGTGTAGGGATATTTTTCCGCTCGGCCATCGACCGACGCATCATGTCCGTTTTCAAAATCTCCATGGCATTGTGTACACATTCGTTGCAAATGTACACGCCGGGGCCCGTAATAATGGCCTCCACCTGGTTGGAATTCTTTCCACAAAAAGAGCAAATGTAGACCTTCTCGCGTTTGTAATTGGCCATTCTTTGTCTCCGCTATTTTTTCTTTTTCGGGCTCTTCGCTTTTTTCACCAGAACTTCGTCAATGAGCCCGTATTCTTTTGCCTCTTCAGGAGACATAAAATAATTTCGATCCGTGTCTTTCTCGATTTTTTCAATGGGCTGGCCCGTGTGGTGCGAAAGAATTTCATTCAGTTTCTGGCGAAGAGTCAGGATTTCCTTCGCATGGATTTCAATATCCGTCGCCTGTCCCTGTGCTCCTCCCAAGGGCTGGTGGATCATAATTCGCGAATGAGGCAACGCCGACCGCTTTCCCTTGGCACCTGCCGCCAGAAGAACCGCCCCCATGCTGGCCGCCTGTCCCATGCAAATGGTTGCCACGTCGGGCTTAATGTATTGCATGGTGTCGTAAATGGCCAATCCGGCCGAAACGTAGCCCCCGGGGGTGTTCAAATAAAGGAAAATATCCTTTTCCGGATCCTCGGCTTCCAGGAAAAGAAGCTGTGCAATGGTCAAGCTGGCAATGACGTCGTCAATCGGTTGTCCGATGAAAATAATCCGTTCTTTTAATAGGCGCGAAAATATATCGTACGCGCGTTCGCCGCGTCCGGTTTGCTCTACAACAATTGGTACTAAACCCATAGATACCTCACTCCTCTGCCAAATCTTCAGCCGTTTCGAGCTGGGAAGTCTTTAATTCCACTTCTTCAATTTCTGATTTTTCCAAGAGAAAATCAATAATTTTTTTCTCCAACAGTTCATTCTTTAAACGATTGCGGTGTTTCTCCAAACTGTACTTGGCTTTTAGTTTGCGTTCATTCTGGCCGGTACTTTCAGCCAGATTCTCAATGTACCGGTCTATGTCCTCGTCCGAAATTTCAATTCCCGCCACTTCCGCCAATTTTTTCTTCATCAAATGCCACTTGATTTCACGGATTGCCAATGGTCTTTGACCTTCTCGGAAAGCATTTACGTTAAACTCCGAATTAATCTGCTTCTGGATGTCCTCCACGTAGGCGTCTAAATAGGTTTCCACCATGACCGGTGGCACCTCAAAAGGATTGGCATCAATGAGAGCATTAATGGCACTTTCAATCAACGCCTCGCGCGCGCGTCTCTCACCTTCGTACTCCAGGTACTCCCGAATTTTCTTACGCAAATCCTCCACCGATTCGTAGTCCCCAAGATCTTTGGCAAAATCATCCGTCACCTCAGGCAACACGTGTCGGGTAACATCGAGTACTTTTACAGAATAATGGTGAACTAACTCGGGTTGCGCCGGAAAACGACCCGACAAACGAAGCTGGTTGTCCTTTTTGGCACCCAAAAGACCCTTGTCAAATTCCTCGCCGTACGCTTTGTCCCCAATTCGAATCTCCTTTTCCTGACGGCGCCCTACCAGCGGAACTCCGGTTTCACTCACTTCCTGAAGTTCGGCTTTCACGTAATCCCCCTCGGCCGCCCCGTCTTCAACGGTTTCTACCGTTGCATTCTCCTTGCGAAGTTTTTCGATGGTTTTTTCTATTTCTTCATCGGTTACTTTGTAAATTTCTTTCGTCAATTTGAGCCCGGTGTACTTCTCCAGGTGGATCTCCGGCTCCACTTGCACTTCAATTGTCACATCCAAGCCGTCCTGTTCGTCCCACTTTTGCTCTTTCACTTCGGGAACCCCAACCGCAGGGAGGTCCTTTTCGTCGGCAATTTTCTGGTAGGTGTCGTTCACAATGTCTTCCAACACCTCCTCCAAAATAGCCTTGCCGTATCGAAGACGAACCACTTCCGCCGGTGCTTTCCCTTTACGAAAACCGGGAATGCTCAGATTTTTGCGAATTACCTTGATTTTTTCGTCCATTTTTTGGCGAATATCCTCGGCCGGAACATGAAAACGGATCTCACGCAGCCAGGATTTGACCTCGTTCACTGAATAATCCAATGCGTCCTCACTTTTTCATTCTGATTTTCTGTATCATTTGTTCTGACTTTTTTGCGCGGCCCACTGTCCCGAAAGGATTCCCCTTGAATTGGAACCAAACAGACAACCGATCTTCCCGAGTTGGATGCGTCTGAGAGGGAGAGGCCGGCGCTTTCTTTTCCCAAACAGGCTGCGTTGGCCGGGCCCGTTTGGGAAGCCTCCTCCCTAAAAAACTCGTGCGAGAGGGGGGACTCGAACCCCCACACCCGAAGGCACTAGATCCTAAGTCTAGCGCGTCTGCCAGTTCCGCCACTCTCGCAGAGTACATGAAAAAAAGCTCCCAAACTTCGGGAGTCTCTTCAAAACGGCTCATTTTTGAACGTGATAAATATAAGAACTTTTGGAAGTAAAGTCAATATTTTTTCAGAAGAAAGCCCCGTGCCCGGTTGGGGCGGTTTGGCTCAAAACTCGGCCTTTCTCTTGCACTTTCCCAAAACCCACTACTGAAAAGGATTTTCAAAAAGTCTTAGAAGAAATGCTCGTCCATCGAAATCGAAAATCCGTCTGCGTCCCGGGCTACGGCTTTTCAGCCACCCATTCCTGAATAACTTCCTCCATGGCTTGAAATTGCCCCTTTAATTTCTTGCGAGCACAGGAAGGGTTGGACAAAATACACAGGGTGGCCTTGCAAAAATACGTACGTTCCGAACAATTTTGCTCGCGCTGGTAAATCGGCGTGGGAACCATTCGGCCGGTAATGTCGCGGCGGGTAAAATTTTTGCCCTTCACACGCAGGCCGATTTCCACCGTTTTGTCCCACAAAAATTTCTGGAGTGCGACGACATCTTCGTTACTGAGCGTTTCAATCAAGTCGTCAAAGGGAATGCCCTTGAGCAGGCGGTACACGGCCTCTACTTTTTGGCCCGGCGACAATTCTTTTCGGGCTACTTCGGCGTACGTCATGGTTGTTTCCTTTCAGGCGGCCAATTGTTCCAGATTAATATTAATGAGATCGACTACGAGCTGCCGGAGCGATTCCGGTTTCTCCGGGGTGTACAATGTAAAACGGCTATTTTTTGTCAGAGTCAATCCGCCACGGTACACTTGAATCCGAATGGCGGACGCTTCTTTCAAAACGGAAGCGATTACCACCGGCAGTTGAAATCGGGTTTGAAAGAACTCCAGAATTTTTTCCGCTTCCCTAACCGACTCGGGAAAATCCCAATCGAATAATACCAGAACTCCGAGAGCCTTTTGAACCAATAATTGCCAGGGGTAATTTTCCGCGTACCGCGTCCACTGGACGCCGTACAGGTGCAACACAATCTGTTCGTCAATGGGCAGAAGCCCCAAATGAACATCCCGGCCAAATTTTTCCACAACGGAGCTTGATTTCTTTAGAAAATCTTCCACCCCGGTTCCGCCGGTACTCACTACAAGGATTTCACCTATTCGCATTTTAAATTTTCCCTTTTCACTTACAGAAGCCTTCGATCGAACAAAATATCGTCCTCTTTTGACAGCGCTGACTCCCTGCCCTTTCGTCGGAAACGCGAGCCACGTCTACATTCTTGCTCTTTTAAGAGCAGAAAACGCCCCCCTCGAAGCTTTCCTCAATCCCATTGTTCTTACAACAATTTATGCTTAATAAGTTGCAATTCGCTCCGGGTAAAATAGAGCCGTCTTTCCAAAGGAGAAACAGCGGAATCCATTGGAACCGGGTTTTCCGCAGCCACATCCAGAGCCGGTATTTCGCGAGTCCCCAAGAAATTCTCAATCGCCTGTCGCACTCGTTCGGAAAGGGGCGATGTTTCCTCTTCCTCCGCGCCTTTTTCGGCTTCCAACTCTTTTTGGGGCAATTCGTAGTGCACCGATTCCCGAACAACCCCCAATTGAATCAGACGAATTAACTCCCGTAAAACGTGCAATTCGTCCAGTGTGGTCTCGTCCAAAATATCTTGAAGGGTGTGTTCCCCGTC
The DNA here is from genome assembly GCA_964579725.1 of uncultured Deferribacteres bacterium. Taxonomy (GTDB): domain Bacteria; phylum Zhuqueibacterota; class JdFR-76; order JdFR-76; family BMS3Abin05; genus CAZOHG01. Next base: position 95,179 of record CAZOHG010000003.1, on the reverse strand, counting down.
CACAAGGGCAAGAACCGGGCGGGTGTGTTCCACCGTTTCGTCCGGGAAAAGGTCTCGAACCTTTTCCAATAGGGCGTAGACCGGCGGCAACAGCGCCAGTAATCGCTCTTTTTCGTGAATAAATTCAATCCCACGTGCCACGATTTCCTGCACGGAGCCCTCGATTTCCTTGTCGCGGTAAATCTCCTGAAATTCAACGGTAAAGGTTCCGTCCGTCCAGAGGAGAAGCTGCCGGAGCGCCGCCTCTCCCCGCAAAATGCCAAGCTCAGCCGCCCACACTTCCCCGTGCCGCACAAAAAGCCGCCCTTCGACGGCCCTGCGCCGCAACGTAATGACGGCTGACTTTCCCCCCATTTCCAGGGTTTGAATCAAATCCACCGTATTCATTTCCGTCAATTGACCCGCAAAACCGCGCCCGCCCTTTAAGGCTTCGTTTTGAACACTTTTCTGCTCGCGAGAAAGCATCCGCAAACGGAGCAACAGCTCTTCCAATTCCACCGGTTTTTGAACAAATTCGTCGATGCCGCTCTCAATAAGCGCAATGCGTTTGACCACATTTGGCTCCTCGCTCAGAGCCACAAAAAAGGTGTCGGCTTCGGGGTGCTCTTGCCGAAATTTCTGCATCCAGGGGATGAGATCCACCCCCGGCAGGTAGACATCGGCCACGATGCCATTCGGAATGACGGAATCCAACTGACCTTCCAAATCTTCCAGAGCCTTACCTGTTTCCAGGCGGAATTCCTCTTTCGGGGCCAGGGCTTTGAAATTTTCCAGCAATTCGGTGTCGGCGGAAACAAACCAGAGAACGTCCATTTACTTTCTCCGAATTAGTTGCTCATTTGCTTTTGCTGGTGGAACCGGAGCGCCACGTTTTTCTCCACGGAATAGGGCGGTACCATATTCAGCAAAATCATTTTGACATTGTCCAGGTCTTTCGGGTTGCAAGGGATGAGCTCCTCGTAGCTTTCGAGCCCCAGGCGTTGCGAAATTTCTTCAATTCCCAACGCCTTGGGGTGGCGCAATTGGGTAACGGCCACGGCGTACGGCAGTTGAAACCGATTTCGAAACGATTTAATTAAATAATTCAAATAATCAAGCTGCTCGGGTTGAGCCGCATTGACCAAAAAAATGTACCCCAACATTCTGTTTGCCAGGGCATTTACAATAGCGTGAACCTGTTTTTCGATGGGAATCCCGGTCACAATCACGTCGGTGTTTTCCTGCAACCGAACTCGCCCCAGATCCAGCGGAAAGGGAAATACATTTTTCCAGGAGCGTGTCCGGTACTGGTTTCCCACCAGAGTTCGGACAAACTCGCTTTTTCCGCTTTGAGTAGTACCAAAAACCACCAGGTAGGGCTCCGAAATGCCTTTTTTTTCGGGTACTCGTTTTCCAAAGGACTCGTACTCTTCCTCACTGAACAGTACCTTCAGTTCCTCTTCCTCAAAAACGGCTTCGGGTTCTTCCACCGTTTTCAATTCTTCCAAAAATCCCTGTCCGTACATTTTCACAATACGAGCCAGCGTGGTCAAATCGTCGTAAGGGCTCTCGTCCAAAATTTGTAGGACGGACAGGCGACCGTCAAACAGCTCTACGAATTTCCTTACGTCCGGAGAAACGGGCCGCTCCTCGAGAAGACGCAAGAAATCAGATTTGACAGAAAAAACAGTTTCGGGGGAGGGTAATTGGCTCAGAAGCTCTTCACGTTGGTGAATGCGGTCAAAGCCCTGAAGCAAAAGCCCCAAATTGCTCACCGGGATGTCGTCGGCCACGTCAACGGACTGACTGACCAAGGAATAGACGCCTTTGTCCCAGGTCATCATTTGGAGGATGGCCCGCTGTCCGCGAAATCCGCCGTAGATTCCATTGACTACTGCGCCGTTTCGGAAGAAAATTTGCCCGCTTTTCTGAAATCGATTCGTAACGTTGAGAATCCCCGACCAGCGCAACACCCCCAATTGAGCAATGAGTTGAGCCACGGAATTTTCCTCCAAACGGCCTTTTTGGCCGGAGGCCGAATGGACGGTAGCAGCTTCCAAACGCCGGTGCCGACCAAAAATCATATTGACGCGGGCTACAATCTCCGCCACATGAAGCGGCTTGACCATGTAATCGCGCACGCCGGCCTCAAAGGCCCGCAACCGGTCTTGCAGCCCCGAACGTTCCGTTAAAAAAATCACGGGAATCTTTTCCGTTTCGGAGGTTTCCTTCAAATTTTGCAGAAGGGCAATCCCGTTCAAATCGGGTAAATCGGCATCGGTAATAATTAGATCGGGGGTGTATTTTTTAGCTTTTTCAACGGCATCAAAACCGTTTTCCGCTGTGGTGACCTGGTAATGGTGCACCACAAGCTCGCGCACCAAAATCTCAATGTTCTGGGCGTCGTCGTCAACAATGAGAATGGTCTTTTCCTGTGCCATGGGCATTTCCTTCGTTCTTGAAAGTTGGGCTTTTTCCCCGGAGAAAATGTTTTGCACCTGCGACGGGACCTGCTTAGGCCTCTCCAAACAGGCTGTCTTTTCTCTTCAGCCAATTTCCCCCGCCGGGGCTCTCTGCGCCTGTACGGGAATACGGCGCGTTCGAATCTCCCGGGTTACTCTTCAGCACAGTGGCAGGTGCAAAAATAAGGCCAAAAACAAAATTCCGTTTTGTTCTCCCGCTAAAGGGAAAATCAATCATCCCAAACAACGCAAATGAAAATATCGTGCATCAAACAGGCAATTGTTCTCAAAATGAAACACTATTCTTTCAATGGTCAATAAAGCCTTTTTAATTTCGCCCCCGGGTAATAATGTGTTAAAATTTGCTCGTAGCTGTACCCCTCTTCTCCCATAATTTCGGCACCCACCTGACAAAGTCCAACCCCGTGCCCCCAGCCCCCGCCTTTTAACACCAGTGCCTGGACGGTGCCCTGCTCGTCCAATTCGCGTTTTACAATAAACATGGCGCTAAACAAGTGGGATTTGGACAGAACCCGGCGAATTTCCAGTTCTTTGCCAATGATTTTTTCGCCGTTCTCCCCCACAAGGCGTGCGTAAATGATCCGCCCGGAATCACCCCGCTCCAGTGGTTGAATGTCCCAAATAGCGCCCAGCCCCCAGCCGGTTTTTTCCTCTACAATGGCACCCAATTCCCGGGGAGTCATTCGGACTTCCCAGCGAAAACCGGAGGCTTCGGGCATGTAGCCTACCTGCCAATTGAAGTGTTCGTGCGCCTTTCGCAGATACTCAGGCAAGGGAAAGGCTTCCGGATTGCAAAAAACCTCCGGGGAATCCGCCAAAAAGGCCTCCACTCCTGCTTCGTTGTGCAAATCCGGCAGGTTTTTAGGAGTTTGGGGGCCGTCGTAGAATCGGGTCAAATACGGAACATTCAAATCGTCCCACACGTTGTGGTAGGCTTCTCCCACTCCGCCGCACACTTTGGCGTACCGGGCGTCGCACACCTCGCTGCCGTACATCAGCACTTCGCCTCGGGTTTCCGCTCCCGCCTGGCGCGATCGTTCCTGAATAGCCGCTACACCGTGAAAACACTGACAGTGGTCGTCGGCACACAGATCAAACGGGTCGCCAAAATGATGTTTTCCTGCTGTCGCAAATACGGTGTTTCGCGCCACAACGGTCTGGCTTTTTAAAAATTCAAGGGAGCAGTCCGGCACCATTTCGGATGAGTTTACCGCCGAAAGGTAGGTCTCCAAGTCCAAAATATTCACAGCCGTCAGCAAACCCTTGCGGTCAATGTGGAAGGCCAGTTCCTCGCTGAACTCCTGACTCTCGCGGTGCTCCCAATGAAATCCAATTCCCACGCGAATGTTTTGCAAAATAAACCGCCCGTCGGGATTTTTCAATCTCAATCGAATGCCACCTTCGGCCTCCGCTCCTTCCAACAAAACCTTTCCGCTGGCGGGCCGCGAGATCACCGGCACGACCTTCATGCCGCCAAAATCAGGCAGCGTTCGCCGAAAATCGTCCGCCTCCTTCTCAGAAGCGAATTTCTGCGACAGAACCCAGTACTCCCGGTTGTCGTAAAATTTATCCTTTCCAAGAGGAATGACCTGCCCCACTTGCAAAAGCCACGCCTCCTGCCCCGCTGACTGCCATTCTCTTTTCTTAAAATCCGCCTCCTCTTGAGTCCGACGAATATTCATTCGGATGACAAAATGAATTTCCCCCGGGTCGACCGTTTTGTGGCGTACGGTGTACGCGCGGTTTGCCTGTCCCTCGAAAACAGGGTTACCGTTCAAATCGAAGGCCACAAAATCGTCAGATGCCTGAAAGACCATATCCTCTTCGTGCTGCAAAACCCCAATCCGAATGCGGGGAGTCTGTGTTTTTGCGTCTAATTCCATTCCTGCAAAACCTCTTTACACTTACCACGGTTCCAAATTTTTACCATTCGAGTCCAAGCTCCTGCAAACAGCACAATCCCTAAAGCCAGCCAGTACCACCGGACCGTGCCGTCCACTGCGTACCAATTTTTGCCTTTCTCCGGCAAATTTAAAAAGAAGAGGGCGATCATATTGTTCAAAACGTGCACGAAAATTCCGGGAATCACCGATTGGCTTCGAAAGGCGATGTACCCCAACAAAATCCCCAAAATGAGTATTTGCACCAACCACCACGGATTGAGGTGGACCAGTGCAAACAGCGTAGCGGAGATTCCGATTGCCCAGCCCGCCGAAAAATTGCGCTCCCACACCCCTTGAAAAAACCCGCGAAAGAGCATTTCTTCAAACGTCCCAGCGAACAGTGTGGCCGAAAAAAAGGCCACATAGAAAAACAGAGGGTTGTGGAAATCGAAGGAAAGCTTCAGCATTTCCTCCATGTCCCTGGGCATCGGAATCCAAACTTCAATGAGCCGGTCCAGCGCATCTGTCAAAGGAACAAGCCCAATGGTTAACACAACAGCGGCAGCAATCAGAGAAACGGGTACGGGATTTAGACGAAACACCCGAACCAAACTCAGCTTTTTCCACCGAAGGTAACCCAATTCCGGAATGAGCAACAGCCATTCCGCAGCAAAAATAACCGCCCGTGCGTCGGGTGGCGTGCCGGGCCGCCGCACCCAAAGAGCCAGCAAAAAACCGACGCCAAAAATCAACAGCATCGAAACCAAAACAAGAGAAAGTGCCGTCAGGGGCCGCACATCCTTCTGAGGCGCCACGGGCGGTGTTTCCGGCGCTTCACCGTCGCCGCTCACACCGGCTCCCCCGGGAAAATCAGGCGATCCAGCAAAACCCCCGCTGCCACGGCCGCATTCAGTGATTCCGCCCGCCCGCGTCCAGGAATCCACACGGTGGTCGGTTCCGCCGATTTGGCCTTCGGACTGATTCCGCGGCGCTCGTTTCCCACCACCAGCGCCGCTCGCCCTGTGAATTTCACCTGCACGTGAGGCAGCGCTCCCTGTTTTTCCGCCGCAAACAGCTTAAACCCTGCACGCTTTAGGCGAGCCAGGGCAGGGCCAAGCGGGACGTTTTCAAAAATCGGCAGGTGAAAAGCTGACCCGGCTGTGGCGCGCAACACTTTGCTGTTGGTGAGCTCCGCGCACCCTTCGCCAAGAAGCACAGCGCTGCACCCGTACCAATCGGCTGTGCGAATAATTGTGCCCACGTTGCCCGGGTCCTGCACCCCGTCCAAAACCACGGCACAGTTCCAATTGTCCAACTCCTCAGAAAAGAAGTCGCGGACTGGCATTTTAAGCAGAAGCGCCACACCCTGAGGCGCGCGTGTTTCCGAAAGCATTTCAAAATCTTTGGCCGAAAGCCGCTGGATCGGTACGTCGCGTTTCTCTGCCAATCGGGAAATCTCCCTAAAGGCTTGATTTTTCAGAAAGGATTCGGTCAGAAAAAGCGTCTCCGCTTCGCATTCGGAACGCAGCGCCTCCACCACCAAATTCGTCCCCTCGACCAAAAACCGCCCTTCTTGCTCACGGTATTTTTTTTGGCGAAGTTTCCGCAGCCTTTTCAAAGCTTCCCGCGAAATCATTACGTTACCGATTTTTCAGTAAAAATCTGGCCAATTCCGCAAAAGGAATCTGTTCCTGGGTTCCATCGGCCAGATTTTTCACCTGTGCCACTTCTTTTTCCAATTCGTCGCCTCCGACAATTACAGCGAAATGCGCCTTTTGACGGTGGGCGTCTCGAAGTTGGGCTTTTAAGCTACGTTCGGAAAGGTCCATTTCACAGCGCAGGCCAGCGTGACGCAGGGTTTGAACCAGCGGGAGAACGGCTTTCCGAACCGGGTCGTCCCCAAGGGCCACCACAAAAACGTCCGGCGCGGGGATTTCGCCCAAAGAAAGCCCTTTTTTTTCCAAAATAGCCAGCAAGCGCTCCATTCCTGCAGCAAATCCCACTCCGGGCACGTCAGGTCCACCCAGCTCAGCCACGAGGCGGTCGTAGCGTCCGCCACCGCAAACCGCATCTTGAGACCCCAGTTCCGTGCTGACAATTTCAAAAGCGGTGCGCGTGTAATAATCGAGTCCCCGGACCAGACGCTTGTCCACCTGGTAGGGAATGCCAAGGACATCCAACCCTTCCCGAACGCGTGCAAAATGCGTCCGGCACTCCTCACACAGATATTCTTCCATGCCGGGCACATCTTCCGTAAGGGACCGGCAGGTGGGATTTTTGCAATCCAGAATGCGAAGCGGATTGGTGTCGTACCGCACCTGACAGTCGCGGCAAAGCTGGTCCTTCACGTCCTTTAGTGCTGCACGAAGGGCTTCCTTGTAGCGGGGGCGGCATTTTGGACAGCCTACACTGTTGATTTTAAGGGTTAAATCCGTCAATCCCAGTTGAGTGAAGATTTCCATTGCCAGGGCAATGACTTCCACGTCCGCCAGAGGACTGGCCGTGCCCAAAATTTCGACCCCGAACTGGTGAAATTGGCGAAGCCTCCCGGCTTGCGGACGTTCCTGACGAAACATGGGCGAAATGTAGGAAAATTTCTGCACACCCCCCTGATTCCACAGTGCGTGCTGAATATAGGCTCGCACCACCGAGGCCGTCATTTCGGGCCGGAGCGTGAGACTTCGGCCGCCGCGGTCTTCGAACGTGTACATTTCTTTTTGCACAATGTCCGTGGTTTGGCCGACTCCCCGCGCAAAAAGCTCCGTTTCTTCAAACACGGGTGTTCGAATTTCCAGAAAATTGAACCGTCCGAAAATGTCCCGAATTTTATTTTCCAGAAAAAGCCACCGGTACGTTTCCTGTGGCAACTGGTCGCGCGTTCCGCGAGGTGTTTGCAAGGTTTTTTTCATCTTGTGACTGTTTTCTTGAGTGTTCGCTTTGTAATTTTCGATTGAATGATTTTCGTCTTTGCCCCTCAACGCGGCGGGGAACGATTCGAAGCAACCCGGTTAAATGTGATCCAACATGTCAGTCGAAATTTCTCGGCACTTTTCCAGATCTTTCTCCAACACCCAAAGCGTCACGCGCCCCGGGGAGGAGGTACCGTAACTGCCCGTGCCTAAGATTCCCACATCTTCGCCCTTAATCACGGAGGGAATCCCTTTTTGATCCAGCACCTCTTGAATCATTTCGGCGTAAAGCCGACTGGGAAAGGTTTTCAGACGTACCCATTTTTCTTCGTGTTCTGTTTCTTGTTCCACAGGTTTCTCCGATTAAATCGTCAATTCAGACGCCAATCCCCTAACATTTTCCACCGCCAGTGTAAAAACAATTCCTGTGCCCGGCTGCTCCAAACTTCCCATGATTTGTTCGATCGCTTCAATCATTTTAGGAATTTTTTCTTCATTCACCACCGAAAAAATAGTTTTGTTGTACGGACGGTTTCCGGGCAGCACATTGCGCAGAGCAGCAAAAATCGGAATTTCGTAAGAGAGCAAATGGCCCATGCCCACACTGTCAATGACGGTGGCCCCGTGGACATCCAATTCCAAAAAGGCTTCGAGAATCTCGTCCAGATACTCCTCTTTATTTAAAACCATGACAAATAATTTCATGGAAGGGGCTCCGGATCACATTTCAAAGTATTTTTTCTCTTCTTCCTGAATGTACTGCATGGCTTCCTCGGCGTCGGCGGATTTCAGAAGTTTGGCGCGAAAATTCTCTTTGCTGAGGAGCCGAGATACCCGGCTGAGGGCCTTCAGATGAAGCCCGGTTTCGTAAGGCGGGGCTAAGAGCAAAAAAACAATGTGCACCGGTTGTTCGTCAATGGCCTGAAAATCAATATCGCTTTTTGAAATTCCCAGAGCCGCCACCACTCCGTTGGCACTTTCTGTTTTGCCGTGAGGAATGGCTATTCCCTGGCCGACGCCGGTGCTCATGACCTTTTCACGTTCCAGAACAGCGTCTAAAACGGCTAGGGGATCGCTGACTTTTTGATTTCTGGCAAGCACGTCAACCAACTCTCGAATAGTACCTTCTTTATCGTGAGAATCAAGAGGAATTTTGATTAATTCGGGAGAAAGCAAATTGCTTAATTTCATTGAGTTGTCCTCCAATTTCCTGTGGACCATAATGTACATCTTTTTTTTGTAAATTCCAACGAAAATCTCTTCCGGGGAAAACGGCAGCACCCCCCTCGGGCCCATCAAACAAGACGGGTTTCAAAACTAATCAATAAAGATATAATGAAAGGCTCTTGAATGCAAGTTAATCCCTCATTTTTAGGAATTTGGAGAAACTTTTTTGCGGCCTGTTCAGGGGTGATTTTTGGAGCGGGGAACATCCCCGCCCCAGACAGTCGGTTTACACCCAAAAAGGGAATTCTTAATGCACACTGAAAAATGCGTTTGAGTCCCGTAAAAGCCACAGGGCGATTGGATCGCGTGGCCCCCAGCCAAATTCTAAAAGCTGTACTTGACCTTCGTGTAAATCATGTCGTTGTCGTGGTACTGACCGAACATCCCTTGCGTGCCGGTAAAAATGTTGGCGCCCAACAAGACGTCAAACCCGTCGGCCAGGCTGTAGGTGACTTTAGGCCGGATCAAGGACGCTTGATTGTTGAAGTCGTAGTACATAAAAAACGACAGCGCCAGGGTTTCGTTTAAAAAGGTTCGGGAGGCCAAAAAGGTGGCCATATTTTGGTAGCGGTCGTTTTTCAGGTACGAATTGTAATCCAAAATGGCCTGCTGAATAAATTGCACGCTGGTGTGGACATCGAAAATCGTGTCGTCCAGACCCAGCAAATAATGCACGTAGTTCTTCTTCACGGTGCCGTCCGTCAATTTCGGGTCGCGTGAATTGAAGTATTTCCCGTGGTAGTAGGCGCCTTCGCCCCGCAGCACAAACGGCCCCAGGGTGGTACTAAAACTGCCGCCGCCGATCGCCAGCCGGTGGTGTTCCGGGTAAACGGTCAAACCCGCTAATCGGTGCGTAACGGGGTCAATCTTTTTGTAGACGTGCAGGGTCGGATCGTCGTCCCAGGCGTAAGCGCCCATAACCTCAAAATCGACCCAACCGGTTAAGGCGGAAAATTTGCCGAACATTTCACTGTTGTCCAGCGAAGGGGTCACTTTTTCCCGCGAACGGTCGATGGTCACATGCGACAACGGCACGGGAAACGGCGGCATCCGGAACCAGATCGACCCCTGCGGGGGGAATTTGGTCGGAATAAAAGCCGGCAGCCACACCACCTCCACCGTATTGTCGCCCAGGTAATAATCGGTTTTCACACCGGTCACCCCCATTCGGATTTCGTCAAAATCTCGCAGTAAGAATTCCGTCAGGTCTTTGGGAGAAACAATATCGGTAATAAACACACCGTCGGCCTTTCCCCAGATGATTTGCTGCTTGCCAATGCGCACATCCATCGAATTAAAATAGATGTCCAAATACGCTTCCCGCAGGCCGATCTCCGGATGCTCGCTGTCCTGATTCGGATATTGGTACAAATACGGATTGACCTTAAACGCAACCTGACGGGTCGATTTTTCCACATTCAAATTGAAGGTATTTTGAATAATGGCAAAATCATGGTTTCCGTGCAAAAGCACGCCCGTGTAATTGCGGGCATAGCCCGTCCATTTCAAGCCCTGCGCCTGAATGTTTCCGACCCCCAAAAGCAGGGGTAAAAGTAATCCAAATCCGAGTAAGAATAAGCGTTTCCTCATCTCAAAGCCCCCTTTTCATCATCCGTTCCGTGAACATATTGTTTCTGATGCCGCTGTTGATTTTAATGTTGCTCAATTTCATAATGGTTTTGTGGTTGGATTGAACATTGTCCATTTCCACCCGTTCAATCATCCAAAAACCCTGAATCTTGTCGTATTTTTTAATGTGCAAGCTCTTCAGGTAGTCTCCGTCCTCGTCCCAGAATTTTTTCTGCAGGCCGATCCACTTGCCTTTGATCACCCAGGTGAGGGTTTTGGAATACATGTAATCTTTATTTTTGGGGTGACTTTCGATCACGTAGCAGTCCTCTCCATTGACTTTTTCTTCCCGCAGAATTTTGTGCGTGTCGTCGGTGGGCTTCCGATCGCCCAGGTCATCGTACGTAAAATCCGACCCCATAAAATAGTCACCCTTGCTGTCGCTGGAAATCCGCTTCACTTTTTTCAGGGCGGGCAGGTAGATCCACTGGTCGTCCGACTTGTTGGGATCGTCGTAGCTCCAGTTCATAAAAGACGTGTTGCGCACATCAGCCGGCTTGACGAAAAACATGATTTTTTTCTCCACCTTCCCGAAATCTTTGATGTACTGGTGAATTTCCCGAACCCGCTGATTCCCGCTGGAACTGATTAAAATCATCGTTAAATCCGCTTCCATTTCTTTGGGAAACGGCCGATTGTACACCTTTTCCATCACCTGAAGCCCCGTGAGTTTGGGCTGAGCGAGAACACTGACCGACCCCGCCAAAATAATGGCGAACAACAGACTCATTTTGAATTTCATCGAACACCTCCGTTTTTTTAATTTTTCATATCCTGTACTTCGTGACGAGCTTCACTGGATTCTTTTTTCCGTTTGAAATAGATATTAGAGCCGTTAAGCACCACAAACATGATGGTCACGGTTCCCACAAAGCTGGTGAACATGTTCAGCGACACCAGCGCCCCAAGCGTTCGGTTGGGTGGAAAGACCGAGAATAGCAGCACCAAAAATCCGGCAATCACCACGACCGCATTGAACAAAATAGCCCGCCCGGAATGGTACATGGTCAGGTGACCGGTTTGGGCTTTGTCGTGATTTTCCGAGCTGTAAAACCGGTAGCGGTCGATAAAATGCACGGCGTAATCGATGCCAATGCCGATAGCAATGCTGGAAATCAGAGCGGTGGTTGTGCTCAGCGGAATGCCCAAAAGTCCCATTACCCCGAAACTAATGACAGTGGTAATGGCGATCGGGATGGAACCGATCAGCCCGATGCTCACCTTTTTGAACATCAGCGAGAGCAAAATCACCACAATGACCAGAGACATGAGCAAACTGTAGATTTGGCCCTGCAAAATCAGATCCGTAAACACCAGGGCCTTGTACCCCGACCCGGCGTAGTGCACGCTAATCCCCATTTTTTGAAAGGCCGGCTTGTACCGATCAATAATGGCAATGGTGCGCTTCAATGCTTTGGAACCGTCGCTCTTTAATTGGAAGGTTACGTTCAGCTTTTTGAAATCTTCCGTCACAACCTGCCAGAGATTTTCGGGATTTCCGGACATTTCGTACAGCAACAGATATTGGGCAATAAGATTCTGATTGTTGGGAATGGCGTCGTATTTTTCACTGTCCGCGTGCATCACCCGATTCATGCGGGTAAGGTAGTCGCCCAGCGAGAAGGAATTCCCCACCACCGGGAGGCTGTCTTCAACCGCTTTTTGCAGATTGACCACCCATTGCAGCACAGCCGGACGTTTGAAGGTGTCGGGAGTTTTTCCCTCCAAAATGACGTTTAACATGCTGGTGCCGCCAAAATGGGCGTTAATGAAATGGTCTGTTTTAACAATGTCGCTGTTTTTCTCAAACTTCGCCAAAAAACTGGAATTAATCCACACTTTGGTCATGCCGTAGAAGGAAATCCCCACAATGAGCAGCGTTACGGCATAGGTGACGCCTTTGTACCGCACCACCGCATCGGCAAAGCGGGTGGCAAAACGGGATTCTTTTTCCTCCGTCGAATTGTTTTGGACATTCTTTTTCCCCCGCGGCAAACCGAAGACCAAAATCCCCGCCGGAATCAGCAGCATCGAAAGCACAAAGGCTGCCAGAACCCCGAACGCCGTAAAAATCCCGAAATCTTTAATCGGGTACACCTGAGAGGTGAGAAGGGACACAAAGCCAATCACAGTGGTGACGGCCGCCATCATCACCGGCTGCCACATTTCGTGAATCATGTTCCGAACCGCTTCCTGCCGGGTCGCGTCGGGATGTTCCTGCAGGTGCAGGTACAAATGACTGTACAGATGCACGCCGTACGCCACTCCAATGGCAATGAGCATGACCGGAATCATGGTGGAAACCGCATAAATGGGCACGTGCAGCGCCGCCATTAAACCGAAGGCCCAGATGGTGCTGAACAAAACGACCAGCAACGTAAAAAACGTGCTCGTGACATTGCGCAGCACCAAAAACAACACCAGAATAATGACCACAATCACAATGGGTACCATGCGTTTCATGTCGCGGGGACCCAGGTACGCCATGGTGCCTTCCACAATGGGGCGCCCCGCCACGTAGATTTTTTCCGGCCCCTCGTACGCTTTGGCAAGCGAAAGAATCCGGTGGTAGAAATCCTGCGAAAACACGCTGTTGTCGATGCGCGCCACCACCACGGTGACGGTTTCGTCGGGGGACACCAGCCGCCCGAAAATCATTTCGTTGCCTTCCACCTTCCTTTTAATTTCAGCCAGACCGGCCGAATCCGCAGGCACCCTTCGGTAAAAACGGGTCACATTCAGACTGCCTTCCTGCCCCACGATATTGTCTGCCGTGTAAAGGGACGTGACGTCATTTTTTTTGATTTCTTTCATGTGCTGCAATTTTTTGGTCAATTCCTTGACCTTTTTCAGCGTCGATTGGTTAAAAATCCCGTCCTTATTTTCAATGGCAATAATAATCCCGTCTTTAATATTGAACCATTTCTCCGCCTGGTTGCTGTACACAAAGGCCGGGTGTTTTTCGGGCATGTACTTGTCCAGATTGGTTTCCATCCGGGAATTTTTCTTCATGACCACAAAAAAGGCAATGGAGATCACCAGCACCACTAACAAAATGGTTTTGGGGTATTTCAACAAGCGATTGAGCCAATTTTCCATTCCGTTCTCCTGAATGTAAATAGTAAATGTTTACTTACTTTTAATTGTAAAAAGAATGGTATTAAAGCATACCA
>CAZOHG010000003.1:0-81796 GCA_964579725.1 uncultured Deferribacteres bacterium | reverse complement strand
TTTTTTAGATCGAACGAAAATTGGGACAGGCGCCAGCGGGTCACCGTCAGACGAAGGGCACCGATAAAAAGCAGCGACAATTGGTCTGCGGCGATGTCACGGCGGAAAATCCCCGTTTTTTGCCCGTTTTGAATAATGCCCTCCAGCGTCCGGCGGGTGTTTTGCATGATCCGGTACACCTTTTCCGAAAGCTGACGCTCATTGCGAAAAAGCTCCTCCGAAAAAATGACGGAAGCAACCGCAGGGTTCTCCTGAAATTGGTGAAAATGCTCCTCAAAGATAATTTTCAACTGACGAAGCGGGTAGCCGGAATATTTCCGCACCCGTTCCATTAAATCGAGGCTGCTTTTTTCAAACAGGGCGAGGATTCCCATCAAAATATCCGATTTGCTGTCGAAATGGCGATAAATGGCCCCTTCCGTCACGCCGACTTTGGCCGCCAGTTTTTTGATGGTGAGTTGCTGGATTCCTTTTTCGGCAATCAACGCAATGGCCGATTGAATAATGTCCTGCTGCCGTTGTGTAAACATAAAAATTCTTTCTTGGTAGTAAATGTTTACTTACTTTTCAAGATAGAACAAAAAGGTGTATTTGTCAAGTAAAATTTAGATATTTTGTTGGCCATCCCATTGCCCCCCCATCGCGTTCTTTCCGGAGACGGCCTCTTCCCCCTTCGCTCCCCCGACCCATTCTCCCTACCGCATGAGCAGCACTTTCAGCCGCTTGACCTGATTCTTCACCTGTACGATCACAAAATACGTCCCGGAGGGCACGGCCTGGCCCCGCTGGTCGGTGGCATTCCAAGTGATTTCAAGGGTTCCGCTCTGGGGCACGGTCAGATGCCACTGACGCACTTCCTGACCCAGTACGTTGAAAACACGAAGCGTAACCGGCTTGTGACGCAGTTTCAAGGGAATTTGAATCCGAAGGGTGGTTGCCGGATTGAAGGGATTCGGGTACGCTTGCAGTAGAAACAGATGATCGGGCAGGCGGCCATTTCCGGCAATACCGGTGCCCGGTTGGTTCCCGCGATAGTTTTTGTTCTGGCTTTCCTGGTGTTCTTTATAATACTGTTCCGCTTCGGGATTGGGTACCAAAAATGCCGTGTACTCCGTTAAGATGCGGGAGCGAAGACTTAAATCAATCATATTGTTCACCATCCAGGTACTCTGAGATTTGCGTGCCAATTCCTGCAAATGGTGGCCGTACCAGGCAGTGGCAATTTCGGGCGAACCGGCCATCACATCGGAAGCTTGAATCCGAAAGGTTCGAATGGCAAGGGTATCGGACGTGCGCCCTATCACCGTCACATCTGCAGGAAAAGTCCCTTCAAATTGCCCGGTTTGAATCACCGGAAAATCCAGTGGGTAGTAGCCCCTGAAAAGGGAAAACAATTGCTTGTTGTAAGAATACCCGTCCTGAAATCGTACCTGAACTTCCATCTCTTGGTAATGGCTGACCTTTTCAAAAAACAGGGCGTCAAAAAGCGTTTTCAGGGGATGAAATCGAAGAAAAAACAGATTTCCGCCCGTGTCGCGGGTGAGCGCCGAGAGGAACGGAAACGTTTCCACCATGTAACCGTAGTCTTTCGTGTAGCGCAGGTCGGTTACATTGTCCAGATTCAAAATATGAAAGACGGTTCCGGCCGGAAAATGGGATTCGATTTCCTTGGCATAAGCCTGCCCGCCGTCGGTAGTGGTGGGGAGATCGATTCGATTGGTAATCCAAACCACTTCACCGCGCGTGGCCTGACTTTGGAGAAAATGTGTCCCTGCAGCAAACAGCTCCTGCGAGCTGTTAAAATGAAGAAATGGTCGTCCCGTACAGCGAGTAAAAATCGTATCCAGATTGGATAAAATAGCCGGCAGCCAGCGGTCACTTGCCTGAACAATATCTGCGTAGGCTACGATCATGTTTATCGAATCTTGCGGTGAAAGGGCTTGCATCATGGATTCCTTTAAAGCGGAAAAAAGGAGGTCCTCGGTCATTCCCACCGTATTGCTCACGCTGTAATCGATTAGAATCAACCAGTTGCGCGGTGTTCGGGTAATGGGCATTTTGGGCGGTAGGACGGCCAGTTGGTAATAGGAATTGGCACTATCTCTAAACGTCGTCATGTAAAATTCGCTCGAAATGGGGGACGGCAAAACCAACTCAACAAATTGATTGGCATAGGTGGGAAGCGTGGCCCGATACAGAGAATCGGTCGGGTCCGCCACAAAAGAGACCCCCGAGGCGCCAATCAAATAAGGCGATTCAGTAGCCTCAGGGTCACTGTGCACATCTACTTCCAGACTGTCGGCTCCGCGGGGTGTTCCGGTAATCTGCGGAAGGGGCAGCCCTGTGCGCAGATGACCGCCTGTCGGGCGGGCTGGCACCAGGTATTGGAGATAAAACCGTTGTACTTTTCCCCGTACGATCGGGAAAATTCGCATTTCGTAAGCCACATTTCCGTTTCCATCGGCTTTTCCCCTTGTTAAAATCGCAGGTTCCCGAAACGGGCTGCTGACTTCACTAAATAGGAGCTCTGCCGTCCAGCGATCCAAAATGTGCGCCTGAACCAGAGAATCCTCATACCAGAATTGCAGATCGTGTACAATGGCTTCCTCCGGCAAAGAAAATCGCCACTGGAATTCAAGTTCATTGTCATTCTTAAAAAACCAACTCTTAAAATCGTAGCTTACGGAAAGATAGAGGTTGTGTTCGATGTATGCCCCTCGCCGGTAAATAACATCCCGAACCTGTGTAATATTGACGTTGCCGTCCCGAATCTGGGGATAACCGGCTTCGTACACGCTGAAGTCAGCGGCAAATATTCGAGCGGTACTCAGTAAAATCATCGACAAAAAAAGGATTTTCTTCATGGCAGTATCCTCAATTTAAAATCAAAAAGCGATCGCATGAATTTCATCTTACGGTCAACCGGAAAAACCGGGCTATTTTAACAGCGTCAGCTTGATTCGTTTCCGCAAATGGCCGATTACGCCTACAATCAAATAAACGCCCGACGGCAAAATCTCCCCATCATTGGATCGACCGTCCCAGCGAAATTGCACGGTTGAAGCAGCTTGAGGCAGATCAAACCGATAGCTGCGTACCTGTTTCCCCAGCAAGTCATAGATTTTCACGCGCGCCACCGTTGCCTTTTGTAGAGCCGAGAAGCTCAGATGAACGGTTGTGTTCAAATTGAACGGATTGGGAAAAGCGGCAAGAGAGAAACGTCCCGGCAGGGAAGTCGTTTCGGGCTCTTCCGGCTGAAGAGTGTCCGATTCCACAAGGCGCTTAAAAGCCACCAAACCCGAGGGCCCCGGAATGACAAATCCGTTGTACGGGCTCAGGAAATGGTATTTTGTTGCGATTCGACCAATTTCGGAGATGGTAACATTGCTCTGAGGTTCCTTTAACAGGTTTTCAACGTGGTAAGCATGCCACATGATTGCCAATAGGTCTGGACGCGGCGTATTGAAGGTATCGGTTATTGCCACGGTGTGCTTGTAAAGATGTCCATCTACTTTTCCGAAATAATCAACGGAAAAGGGAAGATTTCCTTCGTAGCGCCCCAATTCCATGTAAGGCCATGCAATTGGAAAGTGACTGCGCCCATTGTTGAATAAAAACCGGCTTTCATGAAAACCACCCCGGGGCAGCGCATCCACTTCCACCGCATCCACCGCAGGAAAAAAGACATTCCCCAAAGCATCGAGCAACTGCCAGACTGCCAAATTACGTAACTTGACAACGGCACCTTTGCTCAAGCGCGCCAGGTTCTCGTACAGATAATCATTTCCATAGTAAGCGTGCCCATTGATCCAAATACTGTGGGTCCAGCTCCAATCACTGCAATCAAATATCTTGAACTGAACCGGCAATTTGAGTTGTCTCAGACTCAAATCGATGATTTCATTCGCAACACTCACTGGCTTTGAGTGCTTTGTGGCATTGGTGATGAGCCATATTTCTCCCGGCACATTTTCGCGATTGAAATAATCCTTGGCTGCTCTTAACAGTTGAGGAAGTGTCGAAAGATGGGGCTCGGGCGCTTGCTGTATCTCCTTGAAAAGCTGATTGACCATCTGATCGGTCGCCTGGACAAAATGCTCCCGCAATGTTTTGGGGATGAAATCCGTCAACAAAACATTAACGGAGTCCTGATCAAAAAGTCCAGAAGACGCCATTACCTTAAATGCGGCAATCAATTGAGAGCGGGAAAATCCAACGCTAACATGATCCCCCAAATCGTAAACGATCAGGACATGCCGTGCTTTTTGTTCATTGGTTTGAAGAGGTGGTGCCAGCATTAAGGTGTAATATTTTCCGTCTGCATTTTCAAAAAGGCGCAATTCCGGCCCTTTCGATAGATATCTGAACCAACGGACTCCAATGTTACTGTATTGACGAATTTCTCCTCGCGGAACCGAAACTGTCCACATGCCTCCCTTCTTGGCAAACTTGTACTGGCCCGGGTAGTGAACTCCCAAAAAGAATTTCGGCTGATTCTCGGGAAAATCGTGGTCTAGAAAATAGAAAGAAACCGGATGGGTACAGTGGCTGGTCGGACAGTCCTCCAAAAAACTATCCAATCCAAATTGCATTCGCATTTCCCAGAGACCCGGAGTGACAGGCATCACATATTTGACACGAAAAACAAAGTCTGTGTATCTGAATACGGGGGAAATAAGCAATTCATATCGTGCATACTGTCCCCCGTCCCAATAGTGCCGGATCACTTTACGGAGCAAAAGCCGCATGTCGGATTTTGGTGTTCGACGATAAATATCTTCCGCTTTCAGCACACCTACGGATCTGGCATCTCTCCATTGATTCCCGTCAAAAATGCCGGCAGAGGTTAAAACGGCTGTCTGAGGCAATGCAAATGGGATTCTTACTTCAAAGGGCTGGCTACTGGGGGCAGAACCCCACTGATTCCGAACCATGCGATTCCGGCTTTGAATTTCGATCTCAGTAAATTCCCCGTAACTATTGATCGTGACACTCATTCCGGTTGTTGCAAATGTACGCCACTTTTCGCCGGGGTTTGTTAACCCTGTTGCCAAGAAATCACCGGCCCACGCAGATCCGAAGATGCCAAAAACAAGCCACAAAAGAAGAATTGATTTTTTCATGGTGCCTCCGTTTTTTATTGCTGTGGTGTGTAATTTTTAGGTGGATTGCCTTGCTTACAAAACTCTCGGCGAGGTATTTTGTGTGTAAATTTTTACGATATCGCCCTTTTGGACGAAAATAGTAACGCCCAATGTTCGTATTTTTTTAATGGATTGTGATTTTTTCAGGAGATTCTATTTGAACAGTTTTCCTCTTTTCCAAAATCCCCTATTTTAAAAATACGGCAGTCATCGGGATTATTCCGTTTTTTCCTTTTCGGGTAAGTGGTACACAACCTTCACATGAACAATACGCTGCCCGTGAAGCTTTTCAATCCGGAAGCTGTAATTCCCGTATCGAATGGTTTCTTTTTCTTCAGGAACGCTCCCCGTTACGCTGAAAAGAAATCCGCCCAGAGATTCGTACTCTTCATCTTCGGGCAGGGGTTCGGGGAATTTTTCATTAAAATCCGCAATGTCAATTCGGGCGTCCACCAGCCAAACATTTTCCGCTACCTTTTTAACCAGCGGCTGTTCGCGGTCGTATTCATCTTGAATTTCCCCCACAATTTCTTCAATCACATCCTCTAACGTCACCAACCCGGCCGTACCCCCGTATTCATCCACCACAATCGCCATGTGGGTTTTTTCCTGCTGAAATTCCCTTAGTAATTCGTCAATCTTTTTGCTTTCCGGGACAAAATAAGCGGGACGCGCTAATTCTTTCAAACTTTTGGGCCTGCGGGAATCTGCCAGATACGGGATCAGATCTTTTGCGTGCACAATTCCCACAATATTGTCAATTCTCTCTTCGTAAATCGGGATTCGCGAATGCCCGGCTTCCTCAATCCGCTGTACCAATTCCTCAAGAGGTGTGGAAACATCCACGCACACCATATCGATTCGCGGTACCATGATCTCTCGAACGGTGGTTTCTCCGAACTCAAAAATGGAGTCGATCATCTCCTTTTCTTCTTCCTGAATGGTACCTTTTTCCTCTCCCAATTCAATGAGAGCCTTCAACTCGTCCTCCGAAAGGAAGTTTTCCTGTTGATTCAGCTTGAACAGGCGGGCAAAAGAATTGGCAAATTGCTCCAGAGCTGCTGAAATTGGGTAGAGACCAAGGTAAACAAGATTAACCAACGGAACCACCTGCCTGGCAAACCGCACAGGATTTTTGACGGCCAGCACCTTCGGGGTAATTTCTCCGAAAATCAGAATAATGAATGTGACCACAACCACTTCGATAAAAAGGCTCCACGCCTCACTAAAATGGAGATGAGCCGCAATTTTCACCGTTAGGAGGGTGGCCACAATGGCTGAGCCGATGTTCACCACCGTATTGCCCGTCAAAATGGCAATGAGCAGTTTTTTTTGATCGTCTAAAAGGCTCACGATCCTCCGACTTTTTGCACTGCGTTCTTCCCGCAGGGTCGCCAGATCGATTTTACTAATGGAAAAAAAGGCCGTTTCGGTTCCTGAGAAAAAGGCCGAAAAAGCAATTAGAAGAACAAAAAGCCCGCCTAAAATGAGATAAGACGTGTCCAAGAAGAAAGTTACCCTCCGTGTTTGTTCGAAATTTCGAAGAGGAAATCGTCCTCCCTCTTCGCCATTTTTTTCTTTTTGGCCGGGGTGTCATCTTCCCACCCCAACAGATGAAGCATGCCGTGAACGATCAATCGCTGAAGCTCCTGCCGGAACGGAACGTCCCATTCTCCGGCCTGGCGTTTCGCCTGCTCAAACCCCACGTAGATTTCCCCTTCCAAAGCCTCCCCGGGATTTTCTTCCAAATTGAAGGCCAAAACGTCCGTAGGGTAATCGTGATTTAAAAACTGTCGATTAAGCGACACCATGTCTTTGTCCTGCAGAAAAATCACGGATACTTCCCCGCCGCGTTCGGGCGCTTCTTCCCGGACAACTCGCTCCACCAGTTTCACGATTTCCTGTCGTTTGAGCGGCAGGCGCTGCCTATTTTTGAAGACTTTTACTTTCACTTTCAACCGTCTTCGTTGGCGTTGTTTTCCGCACTGTGCCCGATTTTTCCTCCTTCTTGCCCAAAACCATTTTCTCCTGATCCGGGTACGGAATGCGTTCGTGGTGCACCCCAATTAAAATCTGCTCGAATGCCTCGCCAATGGTGCGCAACTCCCGCACCGTGAGGGGACAATCATCCAATTGCCCTTCTTCAAAACGTTCTTCAATGACGGAGCGAATGGCGTTCCGAATTTTCCCCATATTGACGTCACTAATGGAGCGCGTAAGCGCCTCCACGTTGTCCGCCAACATTAGAATACCGGTTTCCCGCGTCCGGGGCTTCACGCCCTGGTAACGGAAATCGGCTTCATTCACCGGCACTCCCTTGCTTTGTTTGAGCGCCTTTTCGTAAAAGAATTTCATCAATGAAGTGCCGTGGTGTTGAAGAATAAAATCCTTAATCGCCGACGGCAATTTGTATTGATCCGCAAATTCCAGGCCCTTTTTAACGTGATTTTGCAAAATCAGGCTGCTGATTCGCGGGGCCAGGCTTTCGTGCGGATTTTTTCCGTCCCGTTGATTTTCAATAAAATATTCTGGCATGTACATTTTGCCGATGTCATGGTAGTAAGCCCCCACTTTAGCCAAAAGGCTGTTCGCCCGGATGGCCTCCGCCGCGGCTTCGGCCAAATTGCTCACTAAGATGCTGTGGTGGTAGGTTCCCGGTGCTCGTACAGCCAACATTTTCAGCAGCGGGTGATTAAGATCGCTCATTTCCAGCAGTTTGTACTCGGAACATACATCAAAAATCATATCGAAGAAAACCAAAAAACCAAAGGTCAGCACAGGGGTGAGAATACTGTTGGCCAATCCGCCTAACAATTCATGAAAAATGTGGTCAATTGGCATAGCCTGGAAAAGACCCATGAGCAAAATGGAAAAAAGATACGCGACGGCCAAAAAGAACACGGAATTGGTCAGACGGCGGCGATTTCGAAGAATGCCCACTGCCCACACGCCAATGGCAACGATAAAAATGGAAATCACGGCCAGATTAAAATCGTTGCCAAACATGGCTCCGACCAAAATGGCCAGCGAAAATCCCGACAGCAAACTGACCCGGTTGTCAAAATAATATGTAATCATCATTGGCACCGCCGCTACAGGAATGGCGTACCGCATCAGGCCGTAACGTTCCACAATAAACGCAAGAAAAACAATTACCAACATGGAGCCGAAGATCATGATGAGGTGGGAATCGTTGTTCCAAATTTTCGGGCGATAGGTGACGATAAAAAGCAACAGCGGGAAAAGCGCCATTAGAATAAGGGCCACCGTTCCCACATAAAAGGCAATCAGCCGCCACACAATGTGCTGCGATGCCCGGCTGGTTTCGGCCTGGTAAAGCGACCTCAATTTGTCCATTTGTTCCGGGGTAATGCGCTGGTGTTTTAAGACAATCTTTTCCCCTTCCAGCACACGCCCTTTCACCAACGGTACCCCGGCCTGTGCTTCCGTCATCAGACGGTTGGTTTCCCGTTGGTCAAAGAGAATATTCGGCTTCAAGAAAGACACTGCCAGGGCGTACCCGGCGTGTACCTTTGCAGGCGAGTCGGGAAAACGCGCTCGCAATCGATCCAAAATACGTTGCTTTGCCCCGGCCAGATCGTAGATAAAATTCAAATCCTTTTCAACCCGCTGATCCATGTCCAAAATCTGAATCCGGGGGTTAATCCTGCGAATTTTTTCTTTGGGTTGATTAATAATTCCGATAGCGTACAAATCCTGCAGAATTTGTCGGATTTCACTATCGAAATCCCGAATCTCGGCGACGCCAAGCGTGTCCATTTTGACAAAGAAATCGGCCTCCTGATCGGTGAGCGTAATATGCTTGCGGTGACAATAGCCCAAAATTTCGATTCGCCGAATGGTATCGGAAACTCCGGATTTTTGCAATATTTTGATCTCTTCAAAAAAACTGTCCAGGCGTGCCATTTGTTGGCTGGGGATGTCGGGCAAAGCGCGGAAAATCGGCAGGACCCGCCGCTTGGCTTCCTCTCGGTCCGCTTCCAATTCGGCAGGACTTTTGTACACGTAAAAGGTGAACGGGGCCACCACGTCGCGATCGGCGATGGCGCCTACTTTAAGATTTTGGTACTGATTGAATTCCAGGCGGGGGAAAAGGGCGGCCACAATAGCCACAAACAGGAGCAAGAGCAGAAGTTTTTTTCGATTACGCGAAACCCACGAGCCATCCTCGTCAGAAGATTTTTCGGACGACCCTTTTGCACCGGAGTGCCCTGAAATTTTCGATGGTAGAAGTCCCATTTTCAGTCGGCTCTCCCCTCAGGCAGTTCTTCCAGAGCTACTGGCTCGGGTTCTTGGGGTGATTTTGCGACTTGCAGGTTTTCACCCTGCTGTCGCAGATCGTACAACTCGTAGGCTTTAATAATTTCTTTCACCAGACGGTGACGCACCACATCTTTTTCGGTCAAATAAACGAAATCGATCCCTCGAATGCCTTTTAAAATATCTTGAATCAAAATCAACCCCGATTTTTTAGAAACGGGCAAATCCACCTGGGTAATGTCGCCGGTAATAATGGCTTTCGAATGCACGCCCAAACGAGTCAGGAACATTTTCATTTGTTTGGGTGTGGTGTTTTGGGCCTCGTCCAAAATAACAAAGGCATTGTTCAACGTTCGGCCCCGCATGTAGGCCAACGGAACGATCTCAATTTCGCCCCGTTCCATCATCTGGCGCAGTTTGTCGCCAGGCAACATGTCGTAAAGGGAATCGTAAAGCGGACGGAGGTAGGGGTCTACCTTTTCCCGGAAATCCCCGGGCAAAAACCCCAAACTTTCCCCGGCCTCCACAGCCGGACGCGCCAGCACCAGGCGATTGACCTCGTGGGCTTTGAGATGGGCAATGGCAATTGCCACCGCCAGATAAGTTTTGCCCGTCCCGGCGGGGCCGATGGCAAAAACAATGTCATTTTTCAGGGTCGATTGGTAGTACGCCAATTGGCCTTTTGTTTTGGGGCGAATAAAATCGGATTTGGTGTTCAGAATGACCGACCCGATGTCTTCATCCCGTATTTCTGGGCCAACCGATTTGACCAGGGACAAAAGCGTTTGCAAATCTTTGGGGGTAATTTTCCCGGTTCGATTTAAGAGAAGAATCAGTTCGGAGAAAAGCTTTTCAATTTGAGCAATTTCCGTCTCTTCGCCGTCCACAACGACATCTGTGCCCCGGATCGTAATTTTTGCCGCAAAATGCTGTTGAATCTGGCGAAGATTGCTGTCCTGAAATCCAAGAAGTTGAAGTTGATCGCTATTTCGAATTGAAAATCTTTTTTGCATTCGGGTAAAGAAATCACCCTCCCTGTCATTTTCGCAATTTAGTCGAAAGCGTGGCTGCCGGTCGGCCATTTCACCCCGCTTTAAACTACCCACTTCACTACAATAATACAATAAAAATGAGTACATTGCAATAATTATTTTGAGGACACGGAGCGGCAAACCGAAACGTTTCGGCAATGAAAATCCCCCTAAATAAAAAACCCGCTCTCCAAAGAGAACGGGTTTGTCAAAAACAACCTTTTTCTTATTCTTTGGGAAGCACAAGAATTTCGTACGGGTAAATCAAATTCTTATCTTTCACCACAGATTTATTCGCTTCGTAAATTTTCACCCATTGTGTCGGATCGCCCAATTGGGTCTCGGCAATTTTGCGCAGGAAATCACCTTTGGTCACGACATATTCGTTGGGGCCCACTTTGCGCGGAATTTTCAGGCTCCAATCCGGGTAAATCAAATCCGGATTTTTAATCATATCGCGATTGTAGGTGTAAATTTTCATCCACTGGTAAGGATCGCCGTAAATGTCCGGTTTTTTGGAAATCTTCCACAAATAGTCGCCGCGGACTACGGTGTACATGTCGTAAATGGACTTGGGCATTTTGCTCTTCAACTGCATGAGCTTGCCCTCAATGGCGGCGATCAGATCTTGCATTTCGGACAAATTGGAGATTTTGTTTTTCTTGGCTTCTTCCAATTTTTGCTCAAGGGCTTCAATTTCTTTCCGTTTCTGAAAAAGCTCTTCAGAAGAGAGCGCACTCAGGCCGTCAATTTGGCTTTCCAGATCCTTCAAAGATTGACGGTAAGCATCGACCCCGGCTTTGTCCGTACCAACAAGTGCGTAAATTTCCTCCCAGGTTTTGTCGATCTCATTCTGAGTGGTTTGAATTTCGCCCTTCAGCGCCTCAATTTCCTTTTGTAACGTGGCAATTTGTACCTTGGCGTCCGCTTCACGCTTCTGCCATTTGGCCAACTCGATTTTGTAGTCGTCTAATTTCATTTTGACCTTTTCCTGCGCGTAGGTCAGATTGGCAAATACGCCGACCACAAAAAGAGCAACCAAAACTGCTGCTAAAATACGGTTCGTTTTCATCTAAGCTCATCACCTCCTGATCATCTTTTGTGGTGTTGATTATTCGGATTTGCTCAAACGCTGTTTGACTGTTTCTTTTTCCTGTTTCACCTTTTCCAGCTCAGCCTTTTTGGCATCCAACTTCTTCTGGAGGTCGGCTTTTTCATTCTTCAAATCGGCAACTTTTTGCTCAGCGCTCAATGCCGCCTTTTTGGTCTCTGAGAGCGTTTTCAATTGCTCATCATTGGCATACCGTGTACACCCTGTCAGCGCAAGGGACGCCACAAAAAAACCAGCCATGACCAACACCGATATTTTCTTGACCCATTTGGACATAGAGACAACACCTCCTTTTCTCGTTTGATGATGAATTTTACGAAACTTACATCAATATTAACAAAAAAAACAATTATTGTCAAGCAAAAAATTGTTGAATTGAATAAAAAGCGTTTTTTGGGGACCAGGTCTTATCGGAAGCCTGTTTGCTTTCACCTCCAAACCACTCCTGAACACGTCAGTTGTCCTCGGGTTCGTTTTCAGGTGTGACCACCCGAATGCCCAATTCCTCCAATTGAGCCGGATCGACTTCCGAGGGAGCTCCGTCCATTAGCGACATGGCACTGGTGGTTTTGGGAAAGGGAATGACGTCCCGAATGGACTTTTCACCGGCCAAAATCATGACCAACCGGTCAAAGCCGAAAGCAATGCCGCCGTGGGGTGGCGCCCCGTATTCAAAAGCCTCTAAAAGAAAGCCGAATTTCCGCTCGGCCTCTTCCGGTGAAATCCCCAAAAGTTGAAACATTTTCATCTGGATGTCCCGCCGGTGAATACGAATGCTTCCGCCGGCAATTTCGCTTCCGTTCAAAACCAAATCGTAGGCACGGGCTCTGATTTTGGCCGGATCCTTTTCCATCTTCTCAAAATCCTCTTCCTTGGGAGAGGTAAACGGATGGTGCATGGCCACGTACCGCCCCTGATCGGGGTCAAATTCCAGAAGGGGAAAATCCACTACCCAGAGTAGTTTGTAGGCCGAGGTGTCGATTAAATTTAGCGTCTGACCGAAATGAAGACGCAGCGCACCGAGGGAACGGTAGAGGACGTCGGTAGTGTCGGCAATTAGCAGGATGAGATCCCCGGCTTTACCCTGAAAGCGGTGAATAAGTTCCTTTTGAACAGCGTCATTCAGAAATTTCGCCCCGGGGCCTTTCAGACCGTTCCCCTCCATTTTTAGGGGGAGCACTCCTTTGGCACCAAAAGGCTGTACAAAGGCATTCAGGGCATCCAATTGAGAACGCGTGTACGCGGCACCTCCGGGAACACACAGGCCGGCAATCTCGCCGCCTGAAGCAATAACCGACTGAAAAACCTTAAATTCAGTCTCTTTGAGCACATCCGTAACCGTTTCAATTTCCATTCCGAAACGCAAATCGGGCTTGTCTACCCCGTAGCGCCGAATGGCTTCGTCGTACGAAAGCCATAAAAACGGCTGTTCGATCTCTAATTTTAAAATCTCCCTGAAAATCCGGGACATGAGGCCTTCCACAAGGGTGAAAATATCGTCTTCTCGGACAAAGGACATCTCGACGTCAATCTGGGTAAACTCGGGTTGACGGTCGGCTCGCAGGTCTTCATCCCGAAAACAGCGCACAATCTGGAAATAGCGATCGTAGCCCGCCACCATGAGAATTTGTTTGTACGTTTGCGGAGATTGCGGCAGGGCGTAAAATCGCCCCTTGTGCAGGCGGCTGGGTACCAGAAAGTCCCGCGCACCTTCAGGGGTACTTTTCATTAAATAGGGCGTTTCGATTTCCAAAAAATCGTGCTCGTCAAAATAGCGGCGGACAATTTGTGCCACCCGGTGCCGAAGGCGCAGGTTTTTTTGCATGTGGGGCCGTCGCAAATCCAGATACCGAAACTTCAGGCGCAATTCCTCACTGACTTCCAGATTTTCAATCAATTGAAACGGCGTAGTGCGGGCTTCGTTCAAAATTTTCAGTTCTTCGGCAACCACCTCCACTTCGCCGGTGGCTAATTTCGGATTAAGGGATTCCGGTGGGCGGTTGGCGACTTTTCCCCTGACAGCAACCACAAATTCCGGGCGCAAATCGCCGGCTTTTTCGTAGGCCTTTCGGTTCACGGCGGGATTAAACACAATTTGCGACCGTCCCCACCGATCGCGCAAATCGATGAACACCAAACCGCCGTGGTCCCGTCGGCGATCCACCCAGCCCATGAGCACAACGGATTGCCCCACGTGCGCCTTCCTCAATTCTCCGCACGTGTGTGTCCGAGCCCAATGCCCTAATTTCTCCGATTTCAATCCTTCCTCCTGCTCAATGCTTAAATCTCTCTGATTTTTTGGGCGCCTTTCGCTATCTGCCGCCCCCGCTTCAAAGCTGGATAATTGACGTATAATATACGCAAAGGCTTGCTTACTATTCAAGTGTTATTTTGGGTTTGTTTCCCTGAAGAGACCAACGCCCCACATAAAAAAAGCCCCGGGGAACATTGCCGGGGCTTTCTTTGGTCTGCTAAGCCTATTTTTTTAATACCCGAAAATGTAATCCTGGCGAAAAACGGCATCGCCTTTTGAGGGATCCACGGGGCCGAAATCACGCCACCGTCGGATTTTGCTGACAATACAGCGTTCCACCCCGGCGTTGTTTAGAGTTGATTCCACGATCGTGACTCTGCCCACACTGCCGTCTGTGCGAATGACAAAGCGTACGGAAATTTTACCCTTCAGGTTTGGGTTGTTGCGCAAAGCCCGCTGGTAGCAGTATTCAATGGCCGCCTTGTGCGAGTTAATCACGGCCAGCACGCTTTCGGCACTACGCCCGCCCGATTTTCCGGCTTCGGCTTTTACGTTGGTCGATTTAAACAGCTTCATTTTGGTTTTTTTGTGAATGGCGCTTTGTTTGGCACTTCCCAAACCGGTGACGATGTCGTCAATGGAAGCGCCCGAATTTGTCGCGCGACTGCCGCGGACGCTGCCGCCGCCTTTTCCAACCCCTTCCGAAGCTCCGGACGTTTTAATCCCTCCGATGTTGGAGAGAATTTTATCCAGATTTTTACCGTTTGTGCTCCCGGCATTGTCTCCCAAAACATCTTGCACGGCGTCTCCCTGCGCCGCGGCTCCGCTGCCCGTAATTAGGGCCAGAAGGCCCTTCTTGCTGACTTCCCGGCTAATCTGCGCAGTACTACGGGACTTGGCTGCTACGCGTTCCCGAGCTGTTCGGGGACCCTTGTTGGCTCCCGATTTGGCGGAGGT
Organism: uncultured Deferribacteres bacterium; assembly: GCA_964579725.1. Classification (GTDB taxonomy): domain Bacteria; phylum Zhuqueibacterota; class JdFR-76; order JdFR-76; family BMS3Abin05; genus CAZOHG01. The sequence continues at coordinate 67,018 of CAZOHG010000003.1, read as the reverse complement.
TTTCTCGGAGGTTTTAGCCGTTTCAGCCGGCTTTTCCTCCGGCGCCTTCTTTTCCGCTCCGGGTCCTTTGGTTTCAGCAAGCGACGATTGGGCCGGCGGAGGCGTTTTCTGTTGCTGGTAAATAAAGTTGGCGTAGTGCTCCTGAATTCGCCGTGCCACATCCTCTGAAATTTGATAAGGTAAATTGGAGAGATACAGAACCAAAATAACATTCAGGAGAAACGTGGCGAGGAAAATCCCCCAAAAACGGCGGTCAATTTTTTTCAACGGCTGCTTTTTGTATTCCTCGGGGTGAAACACGAACGTCTCTTTCCGGGAAACCTTTTCAGGTCGTTCTGCTACCGTTGCCACGTCACTTTCCTGTTCAAAGGGCGAGAGTTTTTTATCCGTTTGTTTCATAGTTGAACTCGTCTTTTGGGTGATTACATTCTTTCCGTCTTAAAGTCCCAACCGGTTGCCGAATGCCTGTCCGACCGGCGATTTCCTCATTACCCGTTTTTCTCGTACACCAACAAACGCATATTGGGGTAATCCGAGCGGCCGCACGTGGCCATAACCTTGACCAACACTTTGTACGGCAATTTTTTATCCCCCTGAATTACAACCTTCCCAGTAAAGGGCGTGCCGAACTGTTCCTCCATTTTTTGGGCCTGCCTGGCATATTTCCGAAGTTGCGCTGCCAGCGGAGGAATAATAAGGCTGTTCATGCTTAAAATATCCGCCACCTTCGCTACGGGCTTGTCATTGAGGACCACCCACTCCTTGGACACTTTCAAATCCAGAGCCACTTCCGCGTGTTCCTGAACCGTGGAATTGGGCAGGGTCAAATCCTGTGAAGGCTGAATCATCTGGCCTTGTGTCGAATACACCTTGAGTAGAAAAACCAGAATAATCGTAAACATGTCCATCATGGACGTCAGATTCAGCTTGACTTCGCCGTCATTTGTTTCGTGCCTTTTGATTCGTGAAGGAATGAAGGCCATTGTAAAACTCCGCTTAATTTGAGATTAAAGAACTGTTGCCCCCAAAGAAACATCCGGAAACAGGGGTTGCCATTTTCCATCGACCTTAATGCTTCTGGAAGCGTCCATGGTGCTGACCACTGTTTGGTAGTCAATGGACGGTTCCGCCAAAATGATGATTTTGTCATCGTCCCGGAAAACACCGCTGGCCTTTTGTTTGATTTTGTACAAATATTCCGTTAGCTTCTGGTAATTGTACCGGTCCGCCAATTTGGGAATGGTCGGACCTTCACCCGCTTTGCCCAGAGCAACGGCCGCGCTGCTGGCGATGTAAAATCCCTGATCGGTGACGGTCACCGTCAGATCGAGTTTCTTCTCCACTTCCTGTGGCATCTTGGAAACCGCAGCCGCCGTGGCCCCTGCGGCCGGCGGGAGATTGAGTTCGATCATGCCCAGCTTGACGAACTCCGCCGAGGTTAGAAGCAACGGGATCAACACCACCATTAAATTCATAATAGGGGTTAAATTCAAATCGGGCTCAGTGGCATCCGGGCGTCTTTTGCGTTTGGACGGTTTGAAAGCCATTATTTGTTCCCCGTGATTAGGTTAATGAGTTTCACCGTGTGTTCGTCAATTTCGTCAATAATTTCCATGGTCTTGTTGTGAATGTAGGTGTAAATCAACACCGCCGGAATTGCGATGGACAGCCCGACCAGCGTGGTATTCATGGCCGTGGAAATACCGGCTGCCAACAAACGGGACTTTTCAGCGGCATCCACGCCGGGAGCCGAGACCGAATTGAACGCCAGGATCAGGCCGTAAATGGTTCCCATAAGTCCCAAAAGGGTTGCGACGTTTCCCAATGTGGCCAACCATCCGGTGCGCTGCTGCAATTTCGGAATGATTTCCAGCGTCCCTTCGTCCACGGCATTTTGAACGGTACGAAAATCCACTTCATCCTTGTCCGTATCCAAAACCCGCAGACCGGTTCCCACGACGTAAGGCAGGGCTTTATCTTTCATTTTCTCACACACCTGCACCGCCTGTTTGTACTGCCCTTTGGACACCATTCGGCGGATGTCCGCCATAAACTTGCCGGCATTCACATTGGAACGAATCCCAATAAAATAGGCGCGTTCCACGGCAAGGGCTACCACAAAAACAGCCGTCAACAACAACAACCACATGAACATCCAGCCGGGGGTTCCAATTTTAAAGGCGTGGAAAATCTGGGCTAATTCTCCCATTTCAATACCTCCTGTTCGGTTTAATCCTGGTTTACTTTCGTTCTTTTTTCATCATGAATTTGGCCTCAGCCATCTGCCGTTCTTTGGACTCCTTTGCTTCCAGGTAAAGGAGTTCCCGCGGCACATTTTTGATCTCCTCACTGAAAGAACGGCGGACAAATTCAACTTCTTTCAATTTGGGTTGAATACGTTTCGGGACAATGGAAACACTGGGTTTTTCGATACGCGCCTCCACATGAAAAGCCTTGAGGACCATTTCTTTTGAAGAGGATTTTATCTGTCTCTTCGCGGAGCCTGCCTTTTTCTGCGCTCGCCCCGATGTTGGGAATCCCAATCCCACGAGCAAACCTCCGAGCAAAAGAAAGACAATAACGGGTCGTTTCATGTTGTTTTCCTTATTTTCAGGGTTTGGGTACCCGATTTAAAAGAAAGGTCTGTTTCGCCAATTCCGCGTCAAAATTCTTTTCTTGTTGTTGCACTTCTCGGCTGACCTTTTCAATGCTTTGCTTTCGTAGTAGTTGAATTTGGAAACCGGCTCGCATTCCCTTTCCGGTGCTGTCGGTGTCCCAAACGTGAATGGCCACCACATTTTTGCCGGTTTTAATGAAATCATTCACATTCACCGGAAAGACCTGCTTCCACCCCAATGTATCGGATTCTTCGGAAAAAACCTTTACCCCGTTCATAAAGATTTTCACATTGTCGTCCGCCTGAATTTTCAAGTCCGCGGCCACGGGTAAATCGGAAACAGTGAAAATCTTGCGAAAATAGAGATCGGTCGGGGACGGGTCACCGGGCGCTGGGTCCGCGGTGGAATCCGCAGCGACGGACACCGAATCGGAGTCAGACACCGCCACATTCCGAAGACTGGAATCGGCGGGTACCGGCAAACCGACACTGTAGGCCATTTCCTTCGGGAAAATCTTGGTTCCCGTGGAATCCCACGTAAGGCGTGCGGCATGCTGCCAGTCGGAATCAGGAAAATCGGGAGCGAACCAGTTGGAATCTGCCCGCTCACTAACCAGCCACGTGGAATCGGCCAATACGTACACGGAGTCCGTTTCGACGCGAAATTCTTTGGCGTACGTCAGAGGATCCAGCTCAACCAGGAGAGCGGAAAGCCCGCCTACCGCCAAACTTTGGAGATTGTGCTGCTTTTTGTAGGCGTAGGCATCCGCCGCCACTTGCAAAGCCGCGTCGTGCAGCGACGAGGCGTTGTCGGAATAGGTGTAGATTGCGTCCTCATATTCCGGTTGAGGGTCTTTCTGGTTGAGGGCAGAGTAGGTATCCTTCATGGCCCTGGCGGAATCCGATTCCACTTTAAACTGTGTGGACAAAAGAACGGCATTTTGCAGAAAACCGTCCAGAGCCTTGTTCCTGTACCGATCGGCGAAATGGTGGGACAGAATATTGTCCATTTCCCACTGGTAGAAACGCCCCATGATTTGGGCGTACTTTTTCCCCAATTCAATGACGTTGAGCAAATCACCTGCCAGCGAGAGGGCATTCTCTTTTTCCTGCTCGGTTCCCGATTTCATAATGCGGGTGTACTTTCGATTCATGGCCTCGTAGGTGCCTAGAGCCTCTTTGGTCAACCGAAAATATTGTGCAGGCAATATGCCAAAGACCTCCATTAATTTCTTACGCGACTGCTCCACCCAAATATTGTCCAATTGAAGCGAATCTGCCTCGTTCAGATTGCGTAAATGCGCCTGTACAATATTGTCCACAATCGGTTTCACGGCCTTTAAATAGACCTGATTTTTGTATTCCAACATGGCCACAGGGTCCAGGCCATCGGGAAGGGGCGCATTCAAAATTTGAGCGACGGAAGCGGAATTCAAGTCCGCGATTCGGTAAAGCATTTCCGAGCTTTTTTCTGCCGAGCGCGCGATCCATTTTTTGGCTACACGCAGCGTGCTGTCTTCTTCCGTCACCCGAATGGACTTTTTCCCGGTGGTATCCGGTGCTGTGGTATCCGGCACCGACGGTTGGTATTTTTCGGCCAATTTCCGCAGCGCTACTACGGCTGAACGGTAGGCTTCGTGCGCTTTGTCGTAGAGTTTTGCCGACGTGCCGTGCACTCTATTCAAGTAAACGATCTGCTTCGTCTTGCTCATTGGAGGGATTTCCTGCGAATTCCAGGTTCCGGCAAAGTTTTCGTACACCTTTCCGATGTCGTACGTGGCCTGGTAAAGACGAATGGTTCCGAATGCTGCGACTTGTTCGTACTGAGTCACCAATTTTTTCAGCAAATCTTTTTTGCGGGCCTGCTGAGCCTTAAAATCGGTCAGAGTAAAATGAATACCGGCGTATTCCTGGTACATGAGTTCCGATTTCTTAAATAGAGCTTCAGCGGCGTAAAAATCATTCGTTTTGAGGCCTTTTTGTTTGAGCTGGTCGTTTCTGCGAATCGCTTTGTCAAATTCTGCCATAGCCAGGGCGTGTTCTCCCTTGTTCATAAAATATTCCCCGCGTTTGTAAAAGGTTTCCACGCTGCGGGGCGAATCGGGGTAACGTCGGGCAAATTCATCCCAAATTTTGTTGGCTTCCGTTAGGTTGTCCAATTTTAGGTAATAGCCCGCCATGTCGAAAAACATATTTTCGGCATCGGGCGCTTTGGGATATTTATCCACGTACAAACGGTTAATGCGTACCGCATTTTTCCAATCTTTTGCCTTCACGGCAAAAAAACTGGCGTTGTACAGGGCATCCTGCGCCTTGGCCGAATCGGGCGTTGCTTTCCACAGGCGTTCGTAGGTAGCAGAAGCGTAGGCGTAATCCTTCAATTCTCCGTAGTCCAACGCCAAATTATTCATGGCGTCAAGGTAATATTTTGACTTCGGGAAATGGTCAATTAAATATTGGTAGGCTTCCACCGCACGGCTGAATTCGGACACCTTATCGTACTCCAAAGCCGATTGAAAAAGAGCCAGATCGGCAAAGGTTGCGTCCGGGACTTCCTTGACCACCCGTCGGTACTCTTTGGCGGCTTCTAAATGGTCACCTTTTTCCGCCAATGTCCGGCCGTGCATAAAAATGGACTCGGCCATGCGCCGACGCGCCTTTTTCTTAACTTCAACGGGAGCGTTCGGCTGTTCCTGAATTTTTTTGGCCATCTGTTCCGCATTGACAAAATCGTGCTTCCCGAAGTAGCTTTCCATTGCTGTGAATTGCGCTTGTGAGAGTTGCGGGCTGTCAGGGAAGCGACGAATGAGGGTCGTAAAATATTTTAACGCCTCGTCAAAATGACGGCGGTTGTAAAACAGAATGCCGGCATTCGCCAAGGACACAGGTGTTTCTTTGTCGTTCGGAAAAAGCTTAATAAAATTGTTGTACGCCTCTACCAACCGGAGTTCGTCCGCCGACAACGTGTCCTGGGAAACCGGCTGCAAATGCTCCCCTTTTTGCTCTTGAGTGGCCAATTTTTGAAAATCGCGAATGGTGTTGGAATCCTGTGCGGCCGTTTTTCCCAGCGCAGCCTGATGTTTTTGCAAAATTTCATTGGCTACGGCGATGGCATTCTTAGCGGCGTCTTTTCGATATTTGTCCTGCGCGTAGTCAAAGGCAATTTTCTCGTATTCTTTAAAGGCTTCTTCGTCACGATTTAATTTAGCATCCAGAACGACAGCCATATTCCAGTGAATTGTGTAAGCCAACGAATCGTCGGGGAAGGAATTCAGGTAAATTCGGCTGTTGTCAACCGCCTGAGTGTAATAGTCCAGGGAAGAGTCCTTTTGAGCCTCGGTGAGCAAAAGATTAATGTTTTCCCTGAGATTTTTCTTCACCAAATCGGAGGCTTCCCGCAAAATTTTGCGCCGAATCAGCGGATCGGCGACTTTCTTTTCAATGGCCTGGCTCCAGGCGCTTCCGGGATGAAATCGCCTAAACATGTCGTGTTGCGCCTCAAACATGCCACGCTGGTCTTCGAGATGACGATAGGAATCCACAATCTCATTTTCGATTTGTGGGCCCTCCGGTGAATCGGGGTACTTTTCCAAGATCATGCTGTACACATCGATGGCTCGCAGGAATTTTTCCTCATTTTGCTTGTAGACATCACCTAATTTTTTCAAGATTCGCACGCCGTAGTCAGGGTAGTGCAGATCCGCCAAATAGGCAATGGCGTTGTCCAACCCGCCGTCATCGTGAAAACAAATGCCGATGTAATCCAAAGATTCATTTTCCAATGAAGGGTTGGAATAGGTGCCGGTGTAATCGACGCTTTTCACCTTTTCAATATCCTGAACAAGCGTGGTGAAAGAGGCGATGGCATCGGTGTAATTTCCTTTGAGGTAATTGGCCCACCCGATCTTGTAGAGCGCTTCGTCGTAACGCGGGGTGTCCTTGTACCGAAGCACCAGTCTGTAATATTTTAGGGCTTCATCATAATTGCGCACAGGAGGGTTGAAATAATATTCCCCGATTTGCATCAGGGCCTCGGGGGCGTACTTGCTTTTCGGAAATTTGGTGGCAATTTCTTGAAAATAGCCCACTGCCTCCACATTTTCACCCTTTTTGGACAAAAGATAGGCCAAATTGTACAGGGCGTCGTCGTACAAATCGCTGTCGGGGAAATTGTCCACGACAAGCTGGAATTCGCGAATAGCTTTTGAATAATCGATTTTCGGCTCTTCCGGCGGTGTCGAACGCTTTCCCGCTTCGTAAGCATTGTAGGCCTTGTCGTAGGCATCCATCTTGGCCAGAAAATCATCTTCTGCTTGTTCGTAATAGAATTCACCCAAACGTAAGAGAATTTTGTCCACAAAATGGGCATTCGGATTTTCCGAAAGGAGCTTTTCCACTTCCTGAATATTTTTCTGCCGCAAAAGTTTTTTCTCAGCTTTCAGGCGGCTTACTTCATTTTCATAATATTCCCGAAACTTCAGGAGGTCTTCTGCAGAAAAAGTGTGCACAAGGGAATCCAGCAAAACCTGGTAGGAAGGCTTTTCCCCCTTTTCAATGAGTTTTTGTGCGTGGCATTTCTTGCCGATGCCTAAAAAAACAAGCCCCATTGTAACGGCAAAGAAGAGCCCCTTTTTCCATCCATGGAATGTCAGCTTTTTCATGCAATAACTCTCATTTTATCGTTTTGCGGTTTCATTCCGTGTAACCGGGTTTCATTTTTTTGGCATTTGCCCCGCCGAATCCCCCTGCGGCTGGCCCGCTGTACCGGACTTTTTCGGGTAGTGTTTGTCCAACAACTCCTGCACCCCTTCGTCGTGGGTCTTCTTCAAAACAGACGCCGTGTCCGGTGCTGCTTTTGTCTGACCGGGGACAATAAAGTAATTCGTTTGGAAATTGTGATTCAATTGCTTGTAATACGCGGCCATGCGCTTTTTTTCAAGATAGGCTTGCACCCGGCGCAAACTGTCGTTCATGGTAAAAATGCGGTCTTTGAGAGCCAATTGTTTGATATTTAGAGCTCGATTAATCAGGCCGATGTACTCGTAATAGGTTTTTACTTTTTCATCGATATTCTGGAGTCGTACAAAGTCCATATCGCTGATGCCGAAGCCGCTGAAGTCGGCGTAATAACGCACGGCATCGTCGGGCGAATTGTCCAATTCGCCGTTTAGAAAAACCAGATATTCCTCCAGGCGGTCGGACAATCCCTCTAAATTTTCAGCCTGAAAATCCAACCGAACCAGTCCCCGCATATCCTGTTTTTGACGGGCGTCGGCCACCAATTGCCCCACTTGTTTCTGGTCGTTTTTGATTTTCGCCAATTCGGCCTGGATTTCTTTGAGCATCTGCCGGATAATCTGTTTTCGGTACTGCTCCATGCTTTTCTTTTCCAAAAACGGGTAATTGGAAAGAAAATCCGTGTCTGCCGCCCATTTACCCGGACGGTAGCTTCCCAAAATTGCTAAAAGTCGCTTTTTCGTCTGGCCGATGCTGCCAACCAAATCGAAATAGCCCAACTTTTTTACAATTTTTTCGTAGGTTTCCAGGTCTGAGACCAAATCTTCAAGACGCTGTTTTTCCTGATTGAATTCATCCAGCACGTAGAAACCGGCGCGACCCGACGGGTAGGTGTTTTCCATTATGCGACGGAATTTTTTCTTCAGAAAAAGAACCTCCTGAAAACGCAAACGGTCTCCTCGTTTCAGAGCGTCTTCTTCAATCTTGTCCAATTCCGACAGGCGCTGGGCAATTAATTCTCGTTCCTTATTTTTCCCTTTCAGAAGCTTTAGCGCCTTTTTGGCATTTTCTACGTAGCGGACATCCCGCGCGGCCACAATGGGATTGCCCATCATGCGATTGCAGTGAGCAGAGAGCAATTTCGCCTCGTACACGTAGCTGGAACTCATGAAATTCCAGAATAGCTGATCCAAATCTTCCACGGAATATTTGAGCTGTCCCTCCCGATATTGAGCCCAGGCTCTTCCGATAAGAGCGCTCTGGTAAGCCTGGTTTCCGGCCCCCACTTGTTTAAAATACGCGAGGGCTTCCCGAGGCTCATTATTTTCGTAGTAGATCATCCCCAATTTGAGCAGGGCGTTATTTTTAATGAGATTTGCCCTCGGATTGGACGTGGTTTTCTCTGCCTCGGTCAGAACCTGCTTAAAAAGTTCTGCTGCGGAACGGTACTGCTGTTTTCCGGCATAGCAGCTTCCCATTAAAAACCGGGCCGAGAGGGCAAAAGGGGACGTCCCGGGAATAGAGCGCAATGCTTCAATGGCACGGTCGTATTTTTCTTTCTGATAATAGACAAAACCCGTTAAATAATGCGCTTTTTGAAAAACGGCGTCCTTGGGACGATTGGCGTAACGTGCCTCCAGCGCGGAGTAGGCGTCAAAGTACTGTTTCTCCTGGTGCAACGCTTCTGTAATCAACATAATCTTAAAATACGAGGCGTTCACGTAGCGGGATTGGGGAAACTGGTGAATGACGCCCCAAAAACTTCGCTTGGCCTTTTCGTACTTTCCCTGCGCCATGTAGATTTCGCTCAGGTGGTAATCGATATCTTCAACGTCGTGAAAGGGGTATTCTTTGAGGAGTTCCTTAAATTGAAGCTCAGCCAATGGGTACTCCTCTCGCCGGTAACTGACCAACGCATCCGCCAGGTCCCGCCGAAACATGCGATTTAATTGACGTAAATTGGATTCCCGAATGAGCCGACTGCGCAGGAGTCGCACACGGGTCAAATTAATTTTGTAGTTGAAAATTTGATTGGCTTTCCACTCCTCCACAAATTCGTCAAATTTGGATTCTGAGGGCAGGAGCGGAAAATCACTGTAACCTAACACCCGAAGCAGGTGGCGGTCTGTGCTACGCAAAATTTCTTCTTTCAAAGCATCGATTTTAAAAAGAATGTCTTCCTGGTCGGGACGGACGCGGCCACGGAATTGATCCAATTCCTGTAAGAGTCCCACGAGACTTTCCATTTCCCGAAAATACCGCGCTTCCAGCGAATTGGCCGATTGGGAAACCTGGCTGTCAAAGGCCGTCAAAATATCTTGCTTGTCCCGCTCAATGGCCTGGAGTGCTCGCCGATTGTTCGTTTCCCGAGCCATTGCTTCGAAGCGTTGCAATTTGGTGAAAATTTTCAAGAGCCGATGGACTTCATTTCGATATTCTTTCAGTAACCTGCCCGCTATTTCGCGGGATTCCACCTGCTGATTATCTATTTTCCCGTCCAGCGCGGCCCTGAGTTCATCCCGAACGGCCTTGGCGCGCTCTCGAATGACCACGTCGTTTTCGGCATCTGCCCGAGTTTCGAGTCCCTGTAATTGCCGAATCAGGGCCACAATGCGTTTCGTCTCAGCGGAGTAAGTTTGAATGAGCGAATCGGCTTGAGCACCCTGCACGCCACCCAGAATGCCTTCAAAAACCGGGGCTAAATTTTCGCCCTCTTTGCGGCGTTGTTTGAGTTCATCGACCAGATTGTCCAACAGAGTGGTTAAGAATTGCTCTTTGTACACCATGTCGTAGTAGAAATCGCGCGTTTTTTCGTCGATCATTTCCTGAACGTGTTTTTTGTACTGGCGCTCAATGGGTGTTTCACGAACGCGTGTCGCCGCCGCTGAAAAGGCAGGCAGGAATAAAAGGCAGAGAAATGAAAAGAAGACGAAGCGGCTGTTCTTACCTTTGAAAAATGCAATCGGACTCTGTTTTTCAAAAACCATGGTTTTCCCACTTATTAAGAATTCGGTACCGGTCTGTTTTATTTTCGCTTTTCCCCGAACATTTTATTGAGAGGGTCGAGTGGCGTTTTTTTGCAAACAAACGCTCGGTGTTTCCCTCCGCGCCGCTTACCGCGCAGAGAGACCTCTGTTCGTTAAAAAAAAACCGATAAACTCATTAAAGGTTATCGGCTTTTTAAAGATATTTCTTTACAAGTGAATTTTGAGGAAGGCTAATTTCTAATGCGTTTCGAAAGCCACTTTTAGACGAACGGTTGCTCGCATCAGGGCTGCCCGAGCGCGCGCCAGATTAACCGTGGCGTCGTGTTGAGCCAAACGCTTTTCTGCCCTTTCTTTGGCGCGTTTGGCTCTGTCAACGTCAATGTCGTCCGACGCTTCTGCGGTTTCGGCCAAGATGGAAACGACGTTGTCCAAAACCTCCACAAAACCGCCGCTCGTTGCAAAATAGCGCCTCTTTCCTCCGGTTTCAACCACAATTTCCCCGATGTCAAGAGCTGTGAGAAATGGAATATGATCTTTGAGGACGCCGAAAGACCCTTCGATCCCGGGCGCCCGCAGGTAGGTGACGTCGCCGCTGAAGACCGTTCGGTGCGGCGTCAATATTTCCAACTGAAAGGTTTTATCGTTTTCACTCATGGTGCGCTCTATTTCGACTTCATCTTTTGGGCTTTTTCCTTGGCTTCGTCCATGGTACCCACCATGTAAAAGGCTTGTTCGGGCAAGTCGTCGTATTCGCCCTCCACAATGGCCTTAAAATCCCGAATAGTATCTTCCAAATGGACGTAACGGCCCGGCGTTCCGGTAAACTGCTCCGCCACAAAGAAGGGCTGAGAGAGGAAACGCTGAATACGGCGGGCGCGATTTACAATAATTTTGTCATCCTCGGACAATTCTTCCATCCCCAAAATGGCAATAATGTCCTGCAAATCTTTGAATTTCTGGAGCACTCCTTGAACTTGACGAGCCACCTGGTAGTGCTCTTCACCTACGATTTTCGGGTCCAGGATTCGCGAGGTGGAATCCAGCGGATCCACAGCGGGGTAAATCCCCAGTTCCGCAATTTGTCGGGAAAGCACGGTGGTCGCGTCGAGATGTGAAAAAGTCGTCGCCGGTGCCGGGTCGGTCAAATCGTCCGCGGGCACGTAGATCGCCTGAACCGATGTAATGGACCCCTTTTTGGTGGAGGTAATCCGTTCTTGCAAGGCTCCCATTTCGGTCGCCAGAGTGGGTTGGTAGCCTACCGCCGAGGGCATGCGTCCCAGCAGTGCCGAAACCTCAGAGCCCGCCTGGGTAAAACGGAAAATATTGTCAATAAAGAGCAAAACGTCTTTCCCCTGCTCGTCCCGAAAATATTCGGCAATAGTCAAACCAGTAAGTCCCACACGCATTCTGGCACCGGGCGGTTCGTTCATCTGGCCAAAAACCATGGAGGTTTTTTCCAGCACGCCAGACTCTTTCATTTCCCGCCAAAGGTCATTCCCTTCGCGCGTTCGTTCCCCCACACCGGCAAAAACCGAGTAGCCCCCGTGTTCCGTGGCAATATTTCGAATAAGTTCCATAATAATAACGGTTTTGCCCACACCCGCGCCTCCAAAAAGGCCGGTTTTTCCGCCTTTGGAATAGGGCTCCAGAAGATCAATGACCTTAATTCCGGTTTCCAAGATTTCCGATTTGGTTTCCAGGTCCTCAAATTGCGGGGCGGGTCTGTGAATGGGAAACCGCTTTTTTGTGTTGATGGGCCCCATTTCATCAATGGGGTCACCGGTCACATTCAAAATGCGCCCCAGGTCCTCCAAACCAACGGGAACCGTAATGGGTTGTTTGGTGTCCTTCACAGGCATACCGCGCACCAATCCATCCGTAGAATCCATGGCAATGGCGCGTACCATTCGGTTCCCCAAGTGTTGAGCCACTTCCAACACCAAAGGAGCTCCCTTTTCTTTTTCCACGTGAAGGGCATTGTAAATATAGGGCAATTCACCGTCTTCAAAGCTGACGTCGACAACTGGTCCGATGACCTGAGCAATTTTTCCTTGACTCATTTAAAAACCTCGTTGCTTTATTTTCCTCCTGCACGGCGTCTACTGATTTAACGCCTCGGCACCACCAACAATTTCGGTTATTTCTTTTGTAATGGTTGCCTGCCGTACGCGATTGTAGTGGAGCGTCAAACTGTCAATCATTTCTGTGGCATTGTCGGTGGCCATTTCCATGGCCGTCATGCGCGCGCCCTGTTCCGCCGCATTGGATTCTAACAACACGCGCCACATTTGGATATTGATTTGTTTAGGCAGTAACGCATCTAAAATTTTGTCCGGTGAGGGTTCGTACAAATAATCCAGTTTACGGCGCCCCACGTCCGGTTTGACCGGTTGTATGGGCAAAAGCTGCTCCACTACCAAATTTTGCTGAATAGCGGATTTGAATTCATTGTAAATTAAAAAAACCCGGTCCAATTCCTTTTGTTCGTAAAGCCGAATAATTTCGGTTCCGATGCGGACGGCATTGGCAAATTCAAGCGTGCGGAAAAAATCCGTGTACTCGAAAAGGAGAGGGTAATCGCGGCGTTTGAAATAGTCCCGTGCGTGACGCCCAATGGCAAAAACCTGAACATCCAATCCGTTTTCACGCCGGGCATTCAGTTCGATTGTGGCTTTTTTGAGAATATTTTGATTAAAAGCCCCACACAGTCCGCGATCGGCCGTTACCACAACGTACCCCACGCGTCGGGCGTCTCGTTCCTCCAAAAGCGGGTGCAGACTTCGATCTACCAAACCGGCCACGTGCCCCAAAACCTGGCCCAATCGATAGGCGTAGGGGCGCGCCCGCAAAATATTTTCCTGCGCCCGGCGCAATTTGGCTGCGGCTACCATCTTCATGGCTTTGGTAATTTGCTGGGTACTTTTGACGCTCGAAATGCGTCTGCGAATATCGCGCAGAGTAGCCATGTTTAGTCCTCAACCGTCTGGGTTTTCATGAATTCCTGACAGGCGGCATCCAACTGCTTCTCTAATTCTTCGTCCAATTGTTTGGTTTCCCGAATGCCCTGCAGCACCTCGGGATAATTGGAGTCCATGAAAGAATAAAAATCCTGTTCCAACTGCGACACTTTAGTCAACGGCACCCTGTCAATATAACCGTGGATAACCAAATAAATCACAGCAACCTGTTTTTCCACGGGCAGGGGCTGGTACTGATTCTGTTTCAAAATTTCACGCACGTGCTGCCCACGGACAATTTGATCCATGGTTGCTTTGTCCAGATCGGAGCCGAATTTTACAAAGGCCTCCAATTCACGAAACTGCGCCAGGTCCAAACGCAGGCGACCCGCCACCTTTTTCATCGCCTTAATTTGGGCATTGCCGCCCACGCGCGAAACCGACAAACCGGCGTTAATGGCAGGCCGAAAACCGGCGTAAAACAAATCGGTTTCCAGATAGATTTGCCCGTCGGTAATGGAAATCACGTTCGTTGGAATGTAGGCCGAAATATCCCCGGCCTGCGTTTCAATGATTGGCAAAGCGGTCATGGACCCTCCGCCCAACTCATCGCTCAATTTGGCGGCACGTTCCAGCAGGCGGGAATGCAGGTAAAACACGTCGCCCGGGTAGGCCTCGCGACCCGGCGGACGCCGCAAAAGCAGTGAAACCTGCCGGTAGGCCCAGGCGTGTTTGGACAAATCGTCGTAAATCACCAGAGCGTGTTTGCCGTTGTCCCGAAAATATTCTCCCATGGCAGCCCCGGCGTACGGAGCCACGTAAAGCAACGGCGCAGGTTGTTCGGCCATGGAGGCAATAACGATGGTGTGACTCATGGCGCCGTAGTCTTCCAGCGTCTGCACCACTTTCGCAATTGTGGAGCCCTTTTGACCAATCGCCACGTAAATACACACCACGTCCTGATCTTTTTGGTTAATAATTGTGTCCACGGCAATGGCAGTTTTTCCCGTTTGCCGGTCCCCGATAATCAGTTCGCGCTGGCCTCTGCCAATGGGAATCATTGAATCGATGGCCTTAATTCCCGTTTGCAAGGGTTCCTTTACCGGCTGGCGATAAATGACGCCCGGGGCCTTCCGTTCAATGGGATTAAATTGCTTGGTGGCAATGGGCCCCTTACCGTCCATCGGCTGTCCAAGAGGATTAACCACGCGTCCCAGAAGCTCCTCCCCAACGGGAACCTGAATAATGCGGCCCGTACGCCGCACCGTGTCTCCTTCCCGGATGTGGGTGTCCTCCCCGAAAAGAATACACCCCACATTGTCTTCTTCCAAATTCAATGCCATCCCAAAAACATCGCCGGGGAATTCAATTAGTTCGCCCGCCATGGCGTTTTCAAGACCGTAAATACGGGCAATTCCGTCCCCCACATAAATTACTTCGCCAACCTCTTCTACCTCTACCGTAGGCTCAAAGCTTTCAATCCGCTGCCGAATAATCGAAGTAATTTCATCCGGCTTTATTTTCATGAATCAACCTCCAATTTTACCCTGTCCGCCAGTGTGAACGCTACCGTTCGCGGCGGAAATTTCGTTTTTTTCAAAAAGCGCTTCGCCTGAAAGGGGATTTGCCGGGCGTTTAATTGTTCTGCTCGTCCGGTTTTTGCGCCAAATACGCGCGCATCCGTTCCATTTGTCCCAAAAGAGAAGCGTCGTACACGGTGCTGTCCATTTGGATGCGAATTCCGCCCAAAATTGCCGGGTCGACCGCAGGCTCCAGAATAACCTCCTTGTGAAAGGTGTCGGACAGGCGTTTTTGGATCCTTTCCCAATCCTTTTCAGAAAGGGGAACCGCCGTGGTGGCCACCACGCGCACCCGATTAAAATACTCGTCCTGGTAGTGGAAATAGGCCTCGGCCATTTGGCTGAAAAAATTCATACGCCCCTTCCGAAGCAAAACGCGGAGAAAATTCAGGAATTCCGAGGAAAGTTGGTCCCCAAGAAGTTTCTGAATGGTTTTTTCCTTCTCCTCACGTGAGATTTCCGGCGAGAGCAAATATTTATCCAGCGCCGGATTTAATTGGAGCACTTCCGAAAAAACGGTCAAATCGTGACGGATGTTTTCGATCTTTTTTTTCTCGACCGCAACTCGAAACAGGGCTTTGGCATACCGGCGCACCAGGGAATTGAAACCGGTCATGAGAGTTTCATCTCCTGAATGTATTTTTCCGCGATTTTTTTATGATCTTCACCAGTCAGATTTTTGGCGATCAATTTCGAAGCTGCGTGCACGGACAAATCCACGGCCAGTTTCCGAATATCCTCAATGGCCTTTTCCCGTTCCAACGAAATCTCACGTTTGGCCTTTTCTAACAATCGAGCTGCTTCTTCGTTGGCCTTCTGGACGACCTCTTCTTTCAGCATTTCCGCTGTTTTTCGGCCCTTGTTGACGATTTCCTGAGACTGCCGCTTGGCGTCCTCAATCATTTTTTCGTATTCGGCCAATTTCTTTTCCGCTTCCTGACGATTCTTTTCCGCTTCGTCCAAGGCGGACCGAATCCGTTCCTCGCGGCTCTCCAGAGCGCTCAGAATCGGTTTCCATGCCAGCTTTTTGAGCGCCCACATTAAAACCAAAAAGGTAATGGTCGTCCAGATGATTAGACCCGGATTAATCTGTAAGAGCATGTTCGCGTCCTGTTTTTATTTGGCCACAAAAATCAATAACACACAAACCACTACGGCAAACAGAGCAATCCCTTCGATCATGGCTGCGGTCAAAATCATCATTCCGCGGATGTCGCCAACGGCTTCGGGCTGGCGCGAAACGCCTTCCATTGCCGCACTGGCCAATTTACCAATCCCGTACCCGCCACCGATGGTTGCACCTGCTGCACCTAAACCTGCCGCCAGATAAGCCATGGCTAACGATAAACTCGACATATTCATCCTCCTTGTTCCTACTGTTTTGATTGAATTGTTCGATTATTGTCACTTGAAAAATCAAAGAAAATCAGTGTTCATCCTCCAACCCCAGTCCGATAAAAACCGACGACAACATGGCAAAGATGTACGCTTGAATAAAAGCAATCAGTACGGCCAAAAGCTCTGCGGCTACGGCCATTAAAATTGACGCAGGAGAAATGATATAGGACTTAAAAATAATAATCAACCCGATGATGGTGCCTGCTACCAGGTGATCGGCAATCATATTGGCAAAAAGACGAATCGCCAACGCAAAATGGCGGGTAAACAGACCCATTAATTCGGCAATAAATAAAATCGGAACCACAAAACCGGGGATGCCAGGCGGAATAAACTGCCGGATGTAGCCAACCGGACCTTTCCGAATGAACAGGGCTCCCTGCCCAATGAAAAAGGTTAGCATGGCCAGTGCGCCTGTTACGCTGATATTAGATGTGGCCGTTGCCCCTCCCGGGAAAAGCCCCAACAAATTGCAGGTAAGAATAAAGAAAAAAACCGAAAGAATGTAGGGTGAAAAGAGCGCCACATCTTTCGGTTTTAAATAGGGGAGAATAATATCTTCTCGCAAGAAAACCACAATTGCTTCCAGGCCGTTGGCCAGGCCGCGCGGAACCAACTTAATCTTCCTGAATGCCAGACCAAACATCAGCATCAGAATCGCCGAGGCAATCCACATCATTAACACATGCTTGGTAATGGAAAAATCGATTCCCCAAACGGTTGGCAAATGCCAGATGACGTGATCGGACACCTCTTCAAGAATGAACCCGGCTCCCTCGCCGCCCTGCTTGGCTCCTTCTTGAGCTGCCGCAGCCACTACATTCATGACGTGCAAAATCATTCAGCGTTTTCCCACTTTATTGACGTGTTGAAATATCAAATATTATTTGCCCCAAAATCAAGCTCTGGCATCGGGCTCCGGAGAACTCTTTTCGCCCCGTTTTTTTACTCCCATTTCCTTCTGGAGAAATTTCGCTTCCATGATCTGAAAAATCAGATAATAGCCAATCAGAGTCGCCAAAAACAGCACCGGTGACAGCTTTAAAAACCACCAGACTGCGAAGATCAAACCAACGACCACGACAATGCGTACCACCATTCCCCCCACAAGCGCACGAAAAAAAACCTTGTTTGATTTGCGAAACGCCCACTGATTCAGATAAAAAGCGGACAAAATAACCAAAAAGCTGATTGCCCAGCTAATGGCCGGTGTTGTTAAAAAGGTGCTGCCTTTCCAAAAAGAAAGAGGGAGCCAAAACGCCAAAAACGTGACCAGGCTTACACAAACGAGTCGGCGTAACAAAGAACGTGTACACATAAAAATTCGTGCCTGTGTTTGCTTTTTTGCGATTGCGCCCTTTTCATTTTTTCCGCTTGGAATCCGGAACCGCTTCGTTTTTCTTTTTTCCCGGAAAAGCGGCATGGTAAATGCTGAGAAAACCAGAAAATGCGCCGAAAAACATCCCCAGAATTAAAAACAGGGGAAGTGTGTGAATTTTCTTGTCCAACCAGTAGCCGCCCAAAAGTCCCAGCGTAATGGAAAGAGCGAACCGAAAGCCCAAATCAAGGTAGCGCCCCACATCTTTCCACGAATTCGACGAGGCTTTGGGAGGTTTGAAAATCATTTTTTCTCCGCTGGCGCCGGTTCCTCCTTTTTCGCAAAAACGGTCTGTTTTTTTCCAGAGGCTCCTGCGGGCATGGTGCACGTCCCGTTTAAAACAGCCCCTTCGTCAATAACCAGGCGCGTGGCGGTTAATTCCCCCTGAAACGAGGAGGTGTTTTCTAATGTCACTTTTCCGGAAGCGAAAAGCTTTCCGGTGATTTTCCCCCCGACCACGGCGTTTTTGACGGCGATTTCCCCCTCAATTTCGCCCTCCTTGCCCACAACAATAGATTCGGTCGATTTTATATTTCCTTTAAATCGTCCGTCCACCCGGACGCTGTTTTCCACCGAAATATTCCCTTCAAAGGAAGTGCCTTTTCCGATAATGGTGTTCATGTCGCCCATATCGTTAAACATCTCTTCCGATTTATCTTTAAACATTCTTTTCTCCTGCGCTTAGAGCGTTTATTGCAAAGCTAAAAGATATTTTTTGGGATCGACCGGCGCACCGTTCTGCCAGATCTCAAAATGCAAATGCGGCCCGGAGCTGGTTAACCCGGAATTACCCAACAGGGCGATGGGTTCTCCCTTTGAGACAAACCCGCCCGTTTTCAAAAGACGTTCGTTGTGTGCATAGTAACTGAACGTATCGTCCCCGTGGTAAATAATGATTAAATTCCCTAATTCGGGCGTCCAATTGGCAAAAATAATTTCCCCTCTTCCGGCCGCCTTAACAACCGTACCGATTTTTGCAGCAATGTCAATGCCGATGTGGCGTTCCCGATTTAGAAACTCGCGATTGTTGTACGTATCGTAGTCCAGCGTCAAAAAACCGTCCACCGGAAGCAAGGTCGGTTTGTTATCAAACACGTCCTGAAACAGGCTGCTTTGGTGGGCAATATAGCGCAATTTTCCCTCTAAGTTGGCCAATCCCGTCCACATTTTGGAGTGGTCAGAACCATCTGTTTTTTGCGGAAGCTGGAGAGCAAACTCCTGTAAACCGGCACTGCTGTCCGGCGATTTTTCCGCGTGATCAATCGAGGCCGGAGCCGTGACGCCGAGTGATTCCTTTAGCTTTTCCGCAAATCGGGACAACTCCGCAAATTTAGCGGAGATGTCATGAATCTTTTGATTTTCCTGTCTCAGTTGCGTGTTTTCCGCCTGCAGACGATTCCGCTGACTCCGCACTTTGGCATATTGCCAATAAAAAATACCCCCACCAATGCTGTGAAACAGCAACAACACGCCCACAATTTTCAATAGGCGCAACATCCCGGGCTTCAGCGTGAAGGAAATGGGCTCCTTTCGCGTATTCGGGATAATTAAAACGGAAACTTGCTTGGGTATTTTCTTCTTCTTTTCCATGGCTACAGCAAATAAAGTTGTGTCAATATACTACAAACCGAGAAAAAAGTCAATAATTTTTCACCATTAAACTTTTGGAAATAAACAAAAATAATTCAGTTGGCGAACCCTTTTTCAAAGGCCGATTTTGTTTAAAAAATAAAAAAGACCTGTTCTTTTTTACAGGTCCTCGCCATTGAGAATTTCCCAAATACGTTCTAGGTCCTCTTTGGAATAGTAGTCGATTTCGATTTTACCCCGGTCACCTTGAGAGTGAATTTTGACTTTCGTTCCCAATATTTCCCGAAATTTTTCTTCCATTGCCTCCACAAAGGGGGATTTGGGACGCGGTCTTTCGGGTGCCCTCGGTGGTTTTTTCCCGGTGCGCCGTACACGGGCTTCCACCTCCCGCACCGACCATTTTTGGGCAACCGTTTTTTTCCAAAGAGCCATCTGTTGTTCCGGTTCGGCCACACTCAATAGCGCGCGAGCGTGCCCCATGGAAATGGTGCCTGCCCGCAGACTCTCCAAAATTGGATTCGGCAATTTGAGCAGGCGTAGGAAATTGGTCACGGTGCTGCGTTCTTTTCCCACCTTTTGAGCCACTTCTTCCTGCGTCAGGTGCAATTCGTCGATCAAACGTCGGTAGCCGCGGGCCACATCCACAGGATTCAAATCCTCTCGCTGAATATTTTCAATCAGCGCCAGCTCCAGCATTTCCTCTTCCGACTCAACTTCCACCAAAAAGGCGGGGATTTTTTCAAATCCCAATTCCTTGACGGCCCGCAGGCGCCGTTCCCCGGCAATTAACTCGTAATAGCCGTCGCCCTCCCGAACGGTCACAGGCTGAATCACCCCTTTCTCCGCAATGGAATTTTTCAGTTCGGCAAGGGAAACGGGGTCATATTCGACCCGAGGCTGGTAGGGATTCGGTCGAATTTTATCGACTTCAATCTCTCGGTAGCGTTTTTTGCCGGCTTCGCCTCCCCAGAAAACCTCTTCGTCTTCGTCGGGAATGAGCGCTCCCAATCCTTTTCCCAATCGCCGTTTAGCGGCCATTCCGGAGAATCTCCTCTGCCAATTTCATGTAATTTTCCGAGCCGGTGGAAACGGCGTCGTACAGAATAATCGGTTTTCCAAAACTGGGTGCTTCGCTTAACCGCACATTTCGCGTAATGACTGTTTTAAACACCTTTTCGTCAAAATAATTGCGTACTTCGTCGGCCACTTGTCGGGAAAGATTCAAACGGCTGTCGTACATCGTGAGCAAAACTCCCTCAATTTCCAACGCGGGATTCAGATGTTTCTGTACCAATCGAATGGTGTTTAACAATTGGCCCAGGCCCTCCAGGGCAAAATATTCACATTGAATGGGGATTAAAATGGAATCGGCCGCCGTCAAACTATTAACGGTGAGCAGACCCAGAGAGGGCGGGTTGTCAATCAGAATATATTCGTAACGATTTTTAATCGCGTCCAGCGCACCGCGCAAAATTTTTTCGCGCGCAATGGTGCCGACCAATTCGATTTCGGCTCCAACCAATTGCTGATTGGCCGGCAAAATATCGAGGGTGTTGATTTGTGTGGGTTGAATCACTTCATTGACATCGGTTTCATTGACGAGAACGTCGTAAATGCTTTTTTTCAAAGATTTGGGGTCAATTCCAATGCCGCTGGTCGCGTTTCCCTGAGGATCAATGTCAACCAGAAGTGTGGGGACCTCGGCTACTGCGAGGCAAGCGGCCAGATTTACTGCCGTTGTGGTTTTTCCAACGCCACCTTTTTGGTTGGCGATTGCAATTATTTTACTCATAAAGGGTCGGTTTTCAGTTCATTTCGGACTTATTAATATAAATTTTAATTTAGGTGAAAGCAAGCTAAATTTGCCGCAACCAGAAAAGAACGGTGAGTCCCGTTACAGCCCTCAAAATGCCGTTTTTTTTACAAATCCCCTTCTCGGCGCAAATAATCCCAGATGAGACCGAAGCGAAGACCTCGGTCACTGACGAGAATCTCGGGCAGGTGAAATTTCTCCAGGATTTTTTCAAGCAGAAATGCACCGGCCAAAATTACGTCCTCCCGTCCGGAGGTCAGCCCGGGCATTTTCAGGCGCTGTTCTGAGGAAATAGCCGCCATTTTACGAAGCAGGGCGGTCACCGAATTTCGACCCAATCTGAATCCGTCTAATTTGGCCCCGTCGTACACGCTCATTTTCAATTCTATTGCGGCCAAGGTCGTGACAGTTCCGGACGTTCCCACACACACATTCGGATACAAATCAGCAAGTGCAGGGTGAGCCAAAATATCGCCTACGGCGGCTTCCAATGCTTCCCACTCCATTTCAGTGGGCGGGTCGCTTTTCAGGTGCTCTTCTTTCAACTTGACGGACCCTGTAGGCAAACTCACGCGTCCCTGCCATTGAGGGGGACTTCCCCAGATGAATTCCGTGCTGCCGCCGCCAATGTCGATCACCAAAATTGTTCCTTTCAGGGCGCTTTTGTTCGAAAGTGCTCCCAAATAGGTGAGGCGCGCTTCTTCCTCTCCCGAAATCAAGCGCACCGTCCAGCCCACCTCCCTTTTCACCGCTTTCAGAAACTCCCCGCCGTTCCGGGCTTCCCGGACAGCAGCCGTCGCTACAGGCAAAACAACCTTCGCGCCCTGCGCTTCACACAAATGCCTGTACTCGGACAAAATGTTCAGGGCTTTTCGCACATTCTCCGGTCGGAGCCGGCCGGTTTGCCTTAGCGTGCGCCCGAGCCCTGCTACCCGTTGAATATCGAGAATAGAATGCAGGTTTTCCCCGCGAAGCTCCACAATGCGCAAAAGCAAGGTGTTGCTTCCTATGTCCACGGCTGCCAAGCGCCGCGTCAGGTCTTTTTCCATTCCGCTACCATTCCGATCCATTCGCCCTGCTGCTCGCAATGTGTCACCCGCACCGGAAACGGCACCAGTTTTTCCAGAAAATGTTCTTCCTCCTCGGCCAACACACCGGAAAAAAGCACACGGCCTCCCGGTTTTAAGAACGGCGCCACGTCCGAGAAAACGGCGTAAATAATCCGGGAAAGCATATTCATTAAAATGACGTCAAACGCCCCGCACCGCAAGGCTCGCGGAGGCCCCACAAAAAAGCGGATTTTTTCCGCCACGTGGTTGCGCTTGGCGTTTTCAAGCGCTGCCTCCACAGCCACAGGGTCCACATCGTTGGCTACAATAGAGGCAAGGCCCATTCGAGCAGCGGCAATCGCCAGAATCCCGCTGCCCGTTCCCACATCCCACACGCGCAATCCGGGCCGAAGGTGATCTTCCATCAAACGGAGCACCAATTGGGTGGTCTCGTGGGTTCCGGTTCCAAAAGCCATTCCGGGGTCAATTTTCAAGAGCAAACGCCCTCCGGTTTCCTGAGGCACGTTCCAGGAGGGAGCCACCAAAAATCGCCGCCCAACAGGCAGTGGCTTAAAATTTTTCTTCCACTGTTCGTTCCAATTTTCCGCCGGTACGCGGTACAGTTGTACGTTGGATGCGCGTTTTAAACCGTCCGCTGTTTCCAGCCAGGAGCGGATTTCCTCCACCGGCGCTTTCGGCGGAAAGTACGCCACCAGCGAGTCCGGGCGATTTTCGAGCCCCAATGCCCCTCGCTGGAAGAGAAGCGCCGCCACTATTTCCTGCTCTTCTTCCGGAACCGCCATCTTCAGGGCGTACCAGAAATCAGCTCTCACGGGCCAATCTAATCCCGAAACGTGTGCAGGTACCCCAACTTGAAATAGGAGTACGGGCCTCTGGCATCGTCATTATTTTTATAATACACCGGCAGCCGTGCTTCCAAAAAAAGCCCGTTCCATTTCAACTGGTACCCGTATCCGGCGTACACATGAAGATTGGACACGCTGTGCCCGAATTGTCCAAAACCTACCATGTGAAACAGACTGTGTGAGAAATGTCTGCCTTGGTAGAGTTTCAGGAAAAGGGTGGCTTCCGCGCCGTTGGGCGCGCCGTCCGTTGACCCGCTGTACAAACCGGAAACGCGCAGGGCAAACGGTTGAAAATCCATCTGGCCGACAAGGTTCACTCCGGCGGGCTCACCCACAGAAAGACCGGCTGAGAGTGCTTGCGGGTGCCAGTCCACGCGGTAAACCTGTGCAAAAGCGGTCTGCCCGGAGAATCCTAACAGAAAAGTCACGGCAACCAACAGAAATCTGAACATGAGGGTTTCTCCTTTTTTGTCACTTTCCACCGCATTTATTGATTGTAGATCACGCCCAACAAAACTTGTCCCACTTTCTTCAGGCTTGCTGCGCTGCATTTGTCAGGCGTGTCCTGAAGCGTGTGCCAATACGGGTAGTCGAAATCAATGACGTCAATACTGGGGATGCCCACCTCCAACAACGGCAAATGGTCATCTACGATGGTGTAGCGGACGTCGGGCACGAATTGGGGGATGCCCAATCGGGCGGCCGTTCCCCAGACGGTATTCACCACGTCGGGGGCGTAAGCCACGGAATTACCCTCTTCGTAAAGCTGCAGGTCTTTGTCCCCCACCATGTCCAGCAAAATACTAAAGCGCGGATTGTAATTGGGAGATTTGTGTCGGGCAAAATAGCGCGAACCCTGCAGATATTCCTCGGAATGTCCCTCGCGGCCGGAATCCTCGCCGTCCCAACAAATTAAATCCACCCCGATTTTAGGGGGCTTTTGCTTTAACTGGCGGGCAATTTCCAGCAAAACGGCCACGCCCGAAGCACCGTCGTTGGCACCCAAAATGGGCTTGTCGTGATTTTTGGGATTGGGGTCCTGGTCGGCCCAGGGACGGGTGTCCCAATGGGCGGTCAAAAGAATCCGGTTGTTTTGCGTACCGAAGGACGCCACAATATTGTGAAGGGTCAGGTGCAAATTGTCCTTAAAATTGGTGAAGGGGAAAGGCTGCAGACGAACCTGATCGGCAAATTTTGAAAACTCCTTCACCAGATAGGCTTGTGCTCTTCGATGTCCGACGGAGCCGGGATTGCGCGGGCCGAAATCACACTGCGCTTTTAAATAGCGGTAGGCGCGTGCGCCGTCAAATTCGGGCAGGGTTTGTGCCGAACACCCGGACAAAATCCCCGCCGTGGAAAATAACACAAATCCAACGCCCAAAACTCGAGACAACCGGTTCATGAGAGCCTCTCTTTTCCTACCGTCCGGCAATGGAAATATTGACGTTAATGCCAAAATCCTGAATGGTGGTTTTTCCCATTAATTTATTGTCGGTCTGACCGTATTCAAAGTGTACGCCGCCGCGAACCGTCGAACTGAAGGAGTACATGACCTTGGGAGTAATGGACCATTTTCCCATGCGCGTCCATTCCACATATTTCCCCGTTTCGCCGCGTTTCTGTTCCGTTCGGTTCTTGCTGTAGTTAAATCCCATAGAAAAATCGATATTGTTTTTAATCTCTCTTGTTTTTAAAAAGGGCAGGGGAATTTTGATCCCGCCGGAATGCCGGTAGGTTGTGGTGAAGGAAATGTCCGTGGAAGTTTTTCGTGTGCCGGCCAGACCACCGCTGTAATTAAAATCTTCTGAAACCGAGTTGTTCACCTGCAAATTCACATTCACCCCTTTTTTGAGGCTCACGCTCAATCCAATGAGCGGGCGGTAACTCACCGTTTTTTGAACGGACGAAATATTGTCCGCCTTGTCATTCCACTTGAGCACCTTGCGGCCGCTGCGTGCGTGGTCAATGCTAATACGCTGGGCAAATTTTTTGAAAAAGGGGATTTTTTCCAAACCGCTCCAGCGAAAAGTCCAATCCGGAATCGGCAACTCTTTGCCGTTTAGCAGCCAAATCGTTTGGGAAATATTGCCGGTGGCTCGCGTGGTTCGGTTTTTGGAGTTGCTGTAATCGTATTTCAGATGAACAGAAATGTCCCGGGAAATGGACAGGCCGCTGGACATACTGACGCTATTGGACAAATTGAACGAACTGCGGTTACTGCCGACACTCTCAACGGTTTGTACGCCGGGATTGTAGGTTCGCCCCAATTGGTAATCCAACGAGGGCATTCCATTCAGCCCCACTACACGGCTGTCAGCCCGATTGGAAATCCGAATAGAAATGGGGTTAATTTTGCTTCCTGCCAGCCCAACCCACCTCAGAAGAGGCAGGCTGAGTTTTTTCTTTTTCTTTGATTTCTTTTCGGACTTCTCCTTTTCTGACTTGGGGGCTTTGGACGAATGCCGTCGGGACCGTCGGGAACGCGGTACGTAGGAGCGCCGACGCCGCGTGCTGCCCTTCCCCAGAAAAATGCGGAAGAGATTTCGAGGCGTTAAGGTAAAGGAGCCGTTCAAATTGGTCGAGGAACTGGCATTCTGCCCCAATTTTCGATTTTGAATATTGTTGCTCCACCGGAAATTACTTCCGCCGGAAAAATTCATGGCTAACCAACTGAAAAATTTCGGATTAAATTTCGTGCTAATTTGTTGCGTAATGCCAGTCAGTTCCCCAAACTCGCCATTTAAAATACGGCTTGGGTCTTTAATCGTGTGCAAATCCCGTACGCGCGACTGGTTGAAATCCACGGAAAAGGCGCGAATCGGTTGAAATCCGATTCCCATATTTTGATTCACCACGAAGGTGTAATTGGGCGTCGTCAGCCCGTTTCGCAACTCTGTAAATTTGTCGGCTCGGTTTCCGCTCAATTTGTAGCTCAAACGCGACGGCCACAAAATAAACTGCATTTTGCTCAGGCGGTTTACCAGGGGGCCGTTGCCAAGCCAGGAAAACAGTTTCAATCCCTTTCGCGTGGGAAAAGACGCTGTGTACGAGAAATTTCCGGTGGTGGTTTTGTTGGTGCTCTTTTTCGTGGTGGAATTGCTCATTTGGGTTCGCGCGTTGCTGATGCCCAATGACATGGCATCGACGGTGTACCTTAAAAACGGATTCTGGGATTTCTTCCCCCGGCGCAGGGTGAGGCTCCAATTGACCCGCTGATTTTTGTTTTGAATGGTGTGCAAAATGCTGTCCGGTACGGTTTTTGGGGTGACCAAAATATCGCTTCCCGGGTAATATTTCGGGGTGGATTGCCCACTGCTGTAGCCGAATGTCAGCGGCATCGACAAACCCAAAAACTTGGGCAAAAATTTGTGAAGCTGTAAGCTCCCGTTCAGGCTGGCCCGCACCGAGTTGTTTCCCTTCCCAAAACGCTCGTTGATCGTGTGAAAATCGGCGCTCTTTTTGGTGATGTCGGCGTTTACGGACGCGACGTCCGCCAGGCGCAAATCGCCCCGCATCCGCATGGCCATGCCCTTGTTTTTCTTCACATCCACCAAACGCAGTTCATTGAGCCAAATTTCCCCTGTGAACGGTTGCCGCGGGTCCAGGTTTTTCACCCCGGCGGTCATTTGACGGATGTTGGTCAGGGTCGGCTTGCCCACAATGCGGTATTCCTTTTTCCCCACAAACCGAATCAAATTGCCCTGAAAATCGGTTTTGGTGGAATCCAATTTGAGGCCGGTCAAATCCTCAAAATCGATGATCATTTCGTTTCGCTTGTCCCAGCCGGGGTACACTTTTTCGCGAAATTCGTAGTAATTTCTTTCGTCCGAGCCAAATCGGAAGAAAAATTCTATTTTGGAGGAGTCTTTGAAAATGTGGGTGGCGTAGGGATCGCGCCCGTACACAAACATCTTCAGTTTGTTGTAATCGATAAAACTCTGCCCCTTGAAGAAGGTTTTTTGTACGATGCCGTTGTTTAACGGCGCCAGGTCGCTGACCTTCAAAACCAATGCCTGCTCCTTGCTCATGACATTGGTAATGCGGTCGCGCACCCCACTGACGCCCGGCGGGGGTGTGTACTCGGGATTATCGTGGGTATTGACCACCGTCACGGCCACGGTGGTGTCATTTTTGGCGTCGTACTCGGTTGTGTCGGACGTGGCCACCCCCTTTTCTTTCCAATCGCTTCCCACCAGATTGATTTCCGCAATGCTTAAAAAGCCGGGTTTGCGAAAATGGTCGATCCAAATACGCACGTATTCGATATTGGTCCACTCGGGATCGCCCACTTTGAGCGAGGGGTCGGCCAGAGGAATTCGGTACAGGCGCCAGCCGTATTTGTTCCCCTTTCCGCCGGCAATGTACACGGTGTCCGGTGAATTTTTGTCCAGCGAAAAGGTGAATTCAAAATAGGAGTTCTGAAGGTCCACGTCACCGTTTTGGTTTAAATCCTCGGTGTCCGGGAAGCGCCCCCCTTCGTCGTTCAGATTTTTTTCCGTTCCGTTAATGTGACTGTAATCGTAGAATTTTTTCTGGGAGTACGCCCAATTGTCGTAGCTCCAGGGTTCGTACGGCTCCTTAATCCCGTCCCCGTTGAGATCCCAAAAATCGTACGGGATGCCCGTTTTGACGCCGTTTCGGACTTCGACATGCGCCGGCTCGTGGGGGTGAGGCCAATCCGGTGGATCGGCACCTGCCATGCCATCAATGCCCACATCTTCGTTGTCGTCCAAAATCCCGTTTCGGATGCCGTTTACCTTTCGATCTTCGGTGTTTAACAATTGGTTCGGAATGGCGTCTTCCGAAATTTGTCCGAAATCGATGTGCACCCGGCCGGTGTCCCCCTTGACCCAGACCTCCAAATATTTGCTCTGGCTCTGATCGGCGTAACCGGCGGAAAGGGAGCGTTCCACGCCGTTCCAGGAATTGACCAGCGTACCCGGGTCGCCATTCGAAGCCACCGGCCAGAACCGGAAATCGAGCACGTGTACCCGCTGGGGTACATTGGGATTGACGTCGCGCTCGGGCCAGATTTCTTTAATGGCCACCTGCTCGTAGGGATTGTACCAAATCAAACGGCCGCGACTGGCGATTTTCAGGGAATCGGGAAGTTGGTCGTACCCCCAAAAATCGGGGATTTTGGCCGGCGGACTGGCCGGCGCCCAAGCGCGCCGCATGATGCCCAACGGCGTTTCCCGCTTGGAGCCCTCAAAATCGTCCACGTACGCCACGCCGTTGTTGTCGTGTGTGGCCGGGTTGTTTTGCTTGTTTGGGTTGGGAATCACCTGAGCAATTTCACCCTCAAAGTGCATGGTAGACGGCGCACGCGTCTGCACAATTGGCAACGCGTCCAAAGCCTTGGTCAAGAAATTGGGGTTGAAATTCAATTTTGAGTTCAAATCCCACACAAAATTGGTCATCGGCCCGTTTTGCCCCAACCGAATTTTCTGGTCAATGGTGCTTTGATTCAAATACAAAAAGGTTCCGCCGATGAACGAATCGTTGAATAAATCGTAATCCCACCGCATGCCCAGAAGGGTTTTGCGGTCGATTTGAAAAAGCTGGTTGCTCTCGTAGGTAATATCCAGAGAAGCGTTGGGATCGGTAGCTTCCTCATCCAAAATGGTCAAACTGCCGGAAAAATAGTCAATAATATAGTCGGTACCGCGCTTGAGTTGGCGGCCGTTCAACGTAATGACCTCGCTGTTTTCGATCACATTGAAGCCCAAATTGTAGTTAGGCTGGCGCACCTTGGCTTTGACCGAAATGTAGAAATTGCTCTTGGACGTAATGTACTGGTAATCGGTTGTGTCGTAAATGGCTGGAACGTACTTGTTTTTAGACAGTAAACTGTGCTCTTTCGGGTCTGGGTCGAAGGGCGTGAGACTCGGGAAAATCAGTTCGCCGCGGGCCCAATTAATAATATTGGGATCGTCGTCCAAAATATTGTCCGGAGTCGGATTGCCGTTGAGGTCGCGTTTGTCCAATCCGAAAATTTGCAGGTAAGACACCGGCTTGCCGTTTACGGTCTCCGTTTCCTGCGGGTCCCCGGAAGGGGGCTTGTAGAAAATTTTGAGGTTGAACCCGTCTTTGTTAATGTTGCGGGAGCCCAAAAAGTACACATTCCGCCATTCCAATTTCCAGGTCGGATCCGAGGGCCGGGGATTTCGAGGACGCAGCATTTGCAAAATAATGCGATTGTTGTCGCCTTTGTCAATAAAATGAATATCGCCCACTTCGTTGCCGGAGGTGTCCCGATAGGCGGCGGCCAGCACCTCCCCTTCCCGCAGAGGGCTGTTGAGGGCGATGTAGCCGAGCTGCCGGTCTACGTAATAATCATTGGGATCGATGCGCAAAAAATAGCCGCGATAATGTTCTTGATCCACTTTGGCCGTGTCCGGATTTTCGGGGTGCGTGCCCTCGGGGTCGGCAATCGCCCAACCGGGAATGGAACCGGGTTTGCTCTCGTAACGCACATCCGATTTGTACAGCTCAATTTTGGAAATGACACGGGCTGCATTGTATTGGTGAAGACCGTCCGCATTCACATTTCGGTAGTTGTCCCTGTAAAAGTTGTTGAGAAAAAAATAGGTGCCCTTGCGGTATTCGTAGTCCTGAATTTTGTATTCATCTTCCGTCGCGCCGCCGTGAATGGACAACTTTTTCTTTTGGCCCTTTTCCTGACTGGCAATAGCGGTGATTTTCAGCCCGGCAATTTGGGCATTCGCCTTGATTCCAAACAAACCGGAATTTTTTCCGCTGAACGTCACAAATTGGGTAGCCGGCAGAGAAAGGGTGGTGTTTCCAGCCTCAATGCTTTTAATAATTTCGTCGTCAAATCCCTTGTATTCCAGACGAATGGCGTTGTCAAACTCAAAGGGCCGTTCGCTGTCTTGATCCACGTATACATTGACTTTTTGTCCCACGTTTCCCTTCACGGTAAACCGTTGGGTTTGTTTCATTTTAAAATTGTAATCCGACTGCCGATTAATAGCGGTTTTTACTTCGCTGCGCTTTTCGTGTCGCAATCCGCCGTCAATGTTAATATTGCCCACAACCTTGAGGCCAACGGACGATCCCCCGAAAATCTTTTGAAAAGCCTGACTCTTAATGGGAATCGGAATGTCGAACCCCAATCCGCCGCCCCGGCGACGTTCCAATCGCTTACCGAAAATCTGGTCGTGCGCGGCCTTTCGCCAAAGAGCCCGATTCTGATGTGCAATACCCAGTTGAAGGTAATTCCGAAAGGGCAAAAAGGTAGGAATGCGAAACCAATTGTTCCGAAACGTTTCCGAAACCGTCACCGTTGTGAGGCTGGAATCGATCGTCATTTTGCGTTTCAGCCCGGCTAAATTATTTTTGAGATAGGGGTGGCGTTCGGAAATCTGCTTTAGCCCGGAATAGCTCTCTTGAAAAACCGGCGCGCACGGAACAGGAACAACAAGCCCCAAACGCAATCCGAGCTCGGCTTTGTGCTTCGGACGGTGCGCAGAGAACGCTTCGGTAATCGGGGAAAACAGAATAAAAACCACCACCCAGGCCGCGAAAACAGTTTGTTTCACGCTTAAACTTTCCACGGATGGTTTGTAATTCGCCTAAATTCTGTGACCACGCTAATCAAACAAAACGGTGTTTAATAGTACCAAGTTCCCGAAGCGTTCCCTCCGCTTTAGTGAAAGACCTGACCAAACCGAAAGTGAACCGGCCTGACCGAAAAAGATGGCCTCGCTCACCCACGCCATTGACCCAGGGTTGGAAGTGAATTGGTCTAAAAAATAATAAATAATTATAGAAATATCAAGGTGAAATTAAAAAATCAACTAAAACTTGAGGTCTTTTTGCCAGAAAAATCAGTAAATTAGCCCGCCTGATCGGATTTTCGGCTTGTTTTTTCAACGGATTCGTACTATTTTTAATCTGATTCGGCACGGCCTTTGAAGCCTGCCTGAAACTCATCTTATTTTAAACCAAAAGGAGCATTAAGTTCCCGAATTTTTCCATGCGCATTATTTCTCGGTACATTCTCAAAGAACATATCGGCCCGTTTATTTTTTCCTTAATGCTGATTATTTTGCTCTTCCTCCTTAATATTATTTTTCGGGAACTGGGGCACATTTTGAGCCGCGGGCTCAAATGGCACACCATTTTGGAATTTCTTTTCCTCAATATTGCCTGGATTGTGGCACTGGCCGTTCCGATGGCCGTTCTCATTGCTACACTCATGGCCTTTGGCCGTCTTTCCGCTGACAACGAAATTACCGCCCTCAAAGCCAGCGGCGTGAGCCTGTACCGAATCATTACCCCTGTTTTGGTGCTCTTTACGCTGGTGGCTGTGGCGCTTGTTTGGTTCAACGATCGTATTTTGCCCGATTTCAACCACCGGGCACGTCTGCTCACGACCGACATTTTGCGAAAGCGCCCCACCTTGAAATTGGAGCCCAATGTGGTGTTCACGGATATTCCGAAGGTCACGCTTCTGGTTCACGACGTAAAGGACTACACCGATTCCTCCAAAATTTACGCCATCGTTTTGGATGACCGCAGTGACCGCCAAAACTTCCGTACCATTTTGGCCAGATGGGGCAGTGTTCATTTCGACTACGCCTCGGAGAAATTAATTCTCAATCTGTACAACGGCGAAATCCACGAAATTCCCGAAGGGGATCTTCGCAAATACCGACGCGTGGAATTTCACAAATACCGTATTTCCATTGACGTGCCGGGCTTGGCCCTTCAGCGCAGCAATTCGGCTTACCGCGGCGACCGGGAAAAAAGCGTCAAAATGTTACTGAACGACGTGGCCCTCCTGCGAAAATCCATCCGCAGGGAAAAGCAATCTCTTTACCAGATGGGGGCAAAATCCTTTCGGCGCGCTTTTTCACCCAAAATTTTGGCCGGAAAATCTCTCGGCCCGAAGGTTTCGCCTGCTCTCGCCCACCTGAAAATGCCCTCTTTCTCCCGGGAAAAGGCAAAACCCGCCCCTTTTCACATTCAACGCAGGGATTCGGTTTTAGTCGCCAATGACGCAGCCGCCCTTCATTCCCAGCTTCAAATGGAAAGCCGAATCATTCAAAGCTACTACCGCTCCATCGGTTCTCTGATGGTAGAAGTTCACAAAAAATACGCCATTCCCGCCGCTTGCATTATTTTTGTCCTCATTGGTGCGCCCCTTGGCATCATGACACGAAAGGGGAACCTGGGCATTAGCGGAGCCATTAGCGTGGCATTTTTCCTCATTTACTGGGTTTTTCTCATCGGCGGCGAGGAATTGGCCGACCGCCAGTACATTACTCCCTTTTGGTCCATGTGGACACCGAATATTTTAGTCGGTTTGGCCGGGATTTACCTCCTGTTTTACAGTGTACACGAATACCATCCCATCGAATGGACGCGTGCGTTGCCCAAGTTTGTGCGCCGGCATTTTGAATCCGAAAGAAACGCCCCGTCATGAAAATCTTAGACCGCTACATTTCCCGGCAATTTCTGAATGTGCTGCTTTTTACCTTAATCGCCTTTGTCGCGATTTTTGTTTTGGTCGACTTAATTGAAAACATGGATCGCTTCATTGACAAACACGTTCCTTACCCTATCGTTATTCAATATTACCTCGATTATTTGCCCACGATTTTCACGCTGGTTTTGCCCGTGGGCATGCTGCTTTCCAGCCTGCTGTCCATCGGGCAATTGAGCCGTTACAACGAAATTACCGCCATGAAATCCACGGGCATTAGCCTGTACCGCGTGGCCTTGCCGCTGCTTGTTATTGGGTTTTGCGTAAGTCTGGGCGCATTGGCGTTTAATGAATCGCTCGTTCCCCGGGCAAACCGTGCCCGATTGGACATCCAGCGCATTTATTTGGATAAAATTCCCCCTTCGGTTTATTACCGGCGGAGCAACCTGACCATTTTAGAGGGAAAAAATCGACGCGTTACTGTTCGCCTGTACGACGGCACCAAACAGGTAGCGCACCAGGTGAGTATTCAAACCTATCGCTCCGGGCGACTTGTGGCACGAATTGACGCCGACAAATTGGTCTGGAAAAAGGATCACTGGGAATTGTTGAACGGCTACCAGCGCATTTTTACGGGAGAACGGGAGGAATTGACCCATTTTAAGAAACGAGACGATCTGACCTTCTCCTTTTTGCCCAGAGACCTGGCACGAATTCAAAAAAAGCCGGAGGAAATGAACTATTTCGAACTACGCCGTTTCATTCACAAAATGCGCGTAGCGGGAGTCGATCCGACCAAATGGCTGGTGGATTTACAATTTAAATTATCTTTCCCCTTCACCAATTTAATCATCGTCCTGTTGGGGATTCCTCTGGCGGCCTCCACGCGTCGAAGCGGCCCCGCTCTCGGCTTTGGCATTAGTTTAATCATTGTGTTTATTTATTTTGGAATGATTAAAATCACACAGTCGCTGGGACACGACCGTGTTTGGAGTCCTTTTTGGGCCGCCTGGTTCAGTGATTTCTTTTTCGCCCTGGTGGGCGCCGCTTTGCTCATTCGGGCCAGAAAATAAGTGCTCCCAATCTTTTCCCGAAAAAGGGCAAGGGACAACTCCCCAAAACCGGAGGCACTTTGGTCTTCACCCGAGAAATATTCGCGCAGGCCCCATTCCGTTGAAAAACAAGCCCTCTGAACCCTTCGCTCCTGTCAGAATCGCAGATTTAGATTGGTTCCCAACTGGATCCCTTTTGCAAAACTCGGCCAGAGAGCACCGGGGAACAGGACTCCCAAATCCCACTTGAGCGGCCCCAGGTAGAGGCCGAAACCGAAGGCCGAGGAAAATCCGTAAGGGCCGCCCAGGCTCACACCGGCTCGCAAGGGCAGAAAACCCACTCCCTGCCACTCGGACGCCAGGGCGAGAAAAGGACGAGGCGAAACACCCGGTCGGCGACTAAAGCCCTGGTGGTAATCTCCTGAGATGAGAAAGGAGCCAAGCTTTCGACTCACACCAATCCGCATTTCGGCAGGAAGTCGGGTTGAAAAAGCGGGAATTTCGGTGGTAGAGGTGTCCACATGGGCCACGGAATCGCCGTCCACCTGACTTAACGCATACGCATTTAGCGCAACCAGCGTCCGAAACGACGCAAAATACGATCCTCGTTGGCCCACCCATTTAATGGAGCCCAACAAATTGGAAAAAGCCACTCCGGCCGTCCAACCGGCGTACTGGGTGGCCGCCCCCAGGTCCAACGCCATTCCCCGCCCCAAAAGTCCGTAGGTAGCCAGGAGTTCACCGTTGGCATAGCCTTTGTACGTATTGACAAATTCCGCCTGCATTTTGTCGATTCGCGCCGTTCCGACGCCCACTAAATACCGAAAATTGGCTCCCACTGCCACTTTTTGCACAAAGGGGGCAGGAAAGGCGTGCGCCACGCTGAGTGTAATATTTCCGTAGCCTAAGACTTCTCCCTGATTGCCACTTAGATTGTAGCGCTTACCAAAATCCAGTCCGTTGAGCACAAGGGACATGTATTCTTTGTTAAAAGCAAAACGGGCATCTGAAACCACAGAAAAGGTAAGGGCAAAATTGTGCAAGGCAAAGCCAAGGGCTTGAAGGTGCGTGTCGGCCACAAGGCGTAGCCCCGAATCCGGAATGCGGGAGAGAATATCCTGCTTGTCGGAATCATCAAGATATTTGCCGTTGTACAGATCGTAAAAGTGTTTGGAAAAGGTGCTATTACTCACATGAATCCCTACGCCTACCAAACCCAATTCAAAACGAGGGTTGCCTTTCAGGGCGAGGTTAGCGGGATTCCAGCTCGGTGCGTCAATCCCCCGTGCAATGGTCGTGTACGCATTCGCCAGTGCCGTACTTCGTCCCGCAATAAGCCCCTGTGCTCGAACCGTCACAGCCCCCCAAATCCCTACCACCAACAGAGCAAGAAAGATGAATCGGGTGACTCTCATTTCTCATCCTCAAAATTCACATGGTAACCAATTTGCACGTAGGCTTTCGCCGAAAGATAGTCGCTCCCGTACACGCGAATAAATTTGTCGCCGGAACCGGGTACGCTGATTTTCGTCCCCAAATACACGGTGGGGTAGGCAAAAATCTGAAGCTGTTCGTGATCCAACTGAACGTCGACGGTACTTTCCGTTTCCTGAACCACCTGCCCGTTGTCCTGCCGCTGGCCGGGTTCTACTGAAATCGGGCCAATAGTCAGTTGGGGTGATTCGTACACATTGGTGTCCAGACCGCTGAAGTAAAGGGTGACAGTTGCACCCAGCGGCAGATGATTGCCGATTTCAGCGTGCAAACGCCCGCTTTGCAAATTATTCTGGATTTGGGCCTGCGCCTCGGAATCGATTTCCACATTGGCAACGTCGGTTGTCAGTGATTGGTCCGGGAATTTCAGGCTGACGGGAATGCTAATTTTCACTTTGGCATTAATTTCATCCGTGCCGTAAACCGTGGATTCGGTCTGACCGTCTCCCAAAACAATTGAACCCGAAACCGTAATCTCATCCGGCAACACATTTAAAAACCGGGTAACTTCGGGCCCGTCCAAAACAATTCGATTGATCGAGGGCATGGTTCCGGCCGGCTGGATGGTCACGCTTCGATCGATCTCAGCCTCCTGACCTGTGTGGGAATTTTTCCCTACGATTTTCAGTGTAGGTTGAATAAGAAAGCCCACGCCATTGCTCAAAATCAACTCCAGGCGGGCATTTTCGAACGCGAGCCCGTCCAATCCTTCCGGCAGATCCAGTTTTGTGGTCATGGGATCCAAATTGAAATGTACCTGATTTAGAATCCCTGAAAGTTTGGAAAAAACCAATTGGGGGATGTCCACGGCCAGCGCCACGCCGTCATTGGAATGAATCGTAATCATTTGATCTCCGGAACCGAATGCCCGGGCTTTCCAACGAAACAGAACCCGCGCACCCTCCGCCGTACGGGTCGGTTTAAACCGGTACCCGCCTAAATTGTAGGTTTGTTGAATAACTTCCCCCCTTCTCAACGAAAGATGCGCCTGAAAGGTGTCTCCCGAGGCAGAGAAAAAGCTGAGCAATTTAATGTCCAGATCCAGGTCCAGCGGCAGCCGATTCTGCATGGTAAAGGTAATGCTCCCCGATTCGACATCGGCTTCAGTGACAAGAATGGAATCGCTGAGTGTTGCGTAATCTACATCCGAAAATTCCTGATCGGGTATTTTGGCGCGCGCTTCCACCGCCACAATATCGGACACGGAAATGTCCAGATCCACGCCCTGAGTGCCGGCGTCCACGTACACCTTTTTTCCTTCACTTCCTGCCGAACTGCCCGTTAACCGAAAAGCAAGGTGTCCGGGAAGGCGTTTGTTTTGCAATTGAAACGTCAATGAGTAAAAGCTTCCGGGAGGAATTGCCTGGGTAGTGGTAGCCGAAACAACAACCGTGTCGGTCTTAAAATCGAGTAATTGCACCTGCAAACCCGCGTCAATGGGTACCGGAAGTCGATTGTACAAACTCACGTCAACGCGGCCTTCCTTGATCAATATGGATTCAAAATCGGCAAACGGAGGAATTTCGGTGGTGTCAAGGCCAAAGGTAAACGCCGGTAGTTCCACATTTTGCCCTGACAAAAGAACAGACGCCGGGTATATGGCAGCAAATTGCACCGTGGTCGATTGTTTTCCGGGAGAATCGATTCGGATGTCGCCGAGGGAAACGTCAAAATTTTCGGAAATATTTTTGACGCTGAGATTTTCGCCCACACGAAAAGGATCCAAGGTTTGGTCAAGCGTAAAACCTAACAACCCGGCGGAATCAATAGAAACGTTTTTGGTGCTGTCCAGCAATTCGCCGACGGTCAGGGTAGTGTCGATGAGCGGAATGGCGACGTGTACATCCCATTGGGGCGCTTCCGGAGATTTAATGGAGCAACCCGTCAAAAATACCAAAACCGCCAAAAGACTTCCCCCGATTCCCCCTGCCATTCGCCACGTTCTTCTTTTCATATGCTGTCGTCTCTATTTAACTCCAAGAATTTGTGCTTTCTTTTGTTTAGAGGGAAATGACTTCGCACCATTCCATATATCGGACAAAATAGCGGTAAATTAATTGAAATTTTCGCTTTTTAAAAAAAGTTCATTTTTTCCACTAAAAATCAAGCCGTTACAAAACAGAAAAAACCGGACAATTCCCAGTTATTTTGGGAAAAGCCGGTTTTTTCGCTTTTTTACTCGTTTTTTCATCTGGGTAATCGGAATCCTTTCCTAAAACCCATTTTTTAGCTTCAGGTACCCATCGTCCAGGAAGAGAGGTATTCTTTCTGTTCTTTGGTCAGAGTGTCAATTCCAATCCCCATGGAATCCAATTTGAGTCGGGCGATCCAGTCTTCAATTTCTTGAGGTACTTTGTACACCTTTGCCTCCAGCTTGCCGTGATTTTGAATGACCCACTCGGAAGCCAACGCCTGTGTGGCAAAGCTCATATCCATGACGGAGGCCGGGTGCCCTTCGGCAGCGGAGAGATTAACCAGGCGCCCTTCGGCAAGAAGATGAATTCTGTGACCGTTGGGCAGCACGTACTGGTCGACAAAATTGCGCACGCCCCGATGAATTTCCGCGGCCATTTTTTCTAGACCGGGGATGTCGATTTCCACATTGAAATGCCCCGAATTGGCCACAATAGCACCGTCTTTCATTTTCTCAAAATGCTCCGGTCGAAGCACATGAATATCGCCCGTTAACGTGACAAAAACGTCCCCGATTTGAGCGGCTTCTTCCATGGGCATGACCCAAAATCCGTCCATGGCAGCCTCAAGAGCGCGAATGGGATCAACTTCCGTGACCACCACTTTTGCTCCCATGCCGTCTGCCCGCTTGGCCACACCTTTTCCGCACCAACCGTAGCCCGCCACCACGAATATTTTTCCGGCGATCAGAACGTCGGCCGCCCGAATGATGCCGTCAATGGTCGATTGACCGGTTCCGTAACGATTGTCAAACAAGTTTTTGGTGGCGGCATCGTTGACTGCAATTACCGGGAACTTCAGCGCGCCGTCCTTTTCCATGGCCCGGAGGCGAATAACACCTGTGGTGGTTTCTTCCATGCTGCCCAAAATTTGGGAAGCCATTTCGCCGTGTTTGGCGTGAATATCGGAAACCAAATCCGCCCCGTCATCCATTGTAATGACCGGCTGATGATCCACACACTTTTCGATGTGACTGTAATACACGTCCCGGTCCTCGCCTTTAATCGCAAAAACCGGAATCCCGAAATCGCGCACCAATGAAGCGGCCACATCATCCTGCGTACTGAGGGGATTGGAAGCACAGAGATAAATATCGGCTCCTCCTGCCTTGAGGGTGCGCACCAAATTGGCCGTTTCAGCCGTCACGTGCAGACAGGCGGACATTTTCTTTCCGGCCAGCGGTTTTTCCTTCTCAAATCGTTCACGAATGGCCCGCAGAACAGGCATGTCGCCATCTGCCCACAGAATGCGGCGCTTTCCTTCGTCTGCTAAGGCCAGATCCTTGACATCGTAATCCACATTTATCTCCTTTCCCTCTTCGTTACTTCAGCAATTCGTCCACTTTGTCCGTTAATTCCCAGGTAAATCCCTTTTCTTCACGGCCGAAATGACCGTAAGCGGCTGTTTTTCGGTAAATCGGGCGCCGCAGATCGAGAGATTCGATAATGCCTGCCGGAGTTAGGTCAAAATTCTTCCGAATGCGCTTGACCAACTCCTCATTGGCCATTTTACCTGTCCCGAATGTGTCCACGTGGATGGAAACCGGTTCGGCCACTCCAATGGCGTACGCCAATTGTACTTCACATTTGTCCGCAAGTTCGGCCGCCACAATATTCTTGGCAATGTAGCGCGCGGCGTACGAAGCCGAACGGTCCACCTTCGTCGGGTCTTTTCCCGAAAAGGCGCCCCCTCCGTGGCGGGAATAACCGCCGTAGGTGTCCACAATAATTTTCCGACCTGTTAAACCGGTGTCTGCGTGGGGGCCGCCTTGCACAAAACGCCCCGTGGGGTTAATGAGAAAAGAAACGTTGTTTTTGAGATATTCTTCGGGAATCACCGGAAGCACGATGTTTTCGATGACATCCTTTTCAATTTCCTCGTGGGAAGCGTCCGGTGCGTGCTGAGTCGAAACCACAACGGTCGTGACCTCCACCGGTTTACCGTCTTCGTAAGCCACGGTAACCTGGGATTTTCCATCGGGGCGCAAATACGGGATTTTTCCGCTTTTACGGACGTCCGCCAGTTTGCGCACGAGGCGGTGTGCCAACACAATGGGAAGCGGCATGAGTTCCGGCGTTTCGCGAATAGCGAACCCGAACATCATGCCCTGATCGCCCGCGCCGGCTTTGTCTACGCCCAACGCAATGTCCGGGGATTGTTGGTCAATAGTGGTCAGAACGGCACAGGTATTGCCGTCAAAACCAAATGTGGCGTCTGTGTAGCCGATGTCCCGAATGACATCGCGCACCAGACTGGGAATGTCCACGTAGCAATCCGTTGTAATTTCCCCACCTACCATGGCCAACCCGGTGGTGACAAAGGTTTCGCACGCCACGCGGCCGTAGGGGTCTTTTGCCATGATGGCATCCAAAACAGCGTCGGAAATCTGGTCGGCTACCTTGTCCGGATGCCCTTCCGTTACCGATTCCGATGTAAACAATGTTCGAGCCATGAAAAATTCCTCCATTATTCAATAAGGGTGTGCTTTCGCACCGGAAAGAAGAAGGTTTTCTCTCTCGGTCTTCCGAAAATTTGCCTAAAACATACGAAATTCACCGATTATTCGCAACATTTTTTCTTAGGCCGGGTGGCGCTGGAGATAAAAAATCAGCTTCTCGTGGAGCTCCCGATTAGCAGCAGCCACCAGCGATAAAATATCCCCTTCCTTTTCAGGAATAAGCGGGATGTCCGCTAACGACCGCCCGGCGGCGTCTGAAATCACGGCACCGGCCTGCGAGGCAATAAACTGTGCGGCCGCCACATCGTAGGGAAACAATCCAATGATTCGTCCGTGGCCGGCCTTGCGAAATAGAACCTCTGCCGCCTCAACTTCTGTTCGGATTTTGCCCCCCACATCGAGGTAGGCATCTAATTGGCCCAACAGCAATCGGGTTAGAGAGTAAGCCGCGCTGTTCCACAAAAAGGCGCCTCCGTTGACGCTGCTGCCTTCAATTAAATCGGCCAAAATCTCAAAAAGTGAAGTCACCGGCCGTCCCACAACATCAAAACTCCAAAAAAGTCGCGTCAAATCTGCGCTTTTCGACAAGTTCAGAACCTGTCCTTCCGGCAGCAACAGTTTTCCGGTTACATCTGCAAAAAAGGTGTTTCCGGTTTTGATTTCAACAATCACCCCGGCCAGAATGTCTTTAAAACGCGGCTTGGGTACCGGGCGTGCTACCGCAATCGACACCACCGCCATTTCAAATCCGCAGGCCGCCGGACGCGTACCGTCAATGGGATCGACCAAAAGAAAATAGTCGGGAGAGGGGTGCAAATTGACCACACCGCGGTCTTCCGAATAATAAGCCACTCGAAGCTCTCGGGCCAACAGCGCCTCTCGAAGGGCGTGCTCGGCAATCTCGTCCAAACGGAAGGTGGCGTCGCCGCTTTCGGCTACGCCTGCGAGCTGTTTGCCAGCCCGCGTCCCGAACACCGGCAGAACGGCCTGCCGAATGCTGCGTGCGACTTCAATAAAATCTGTCCAATCAGACATGGGCTAACGGTTCTCCTGCAACTGCTTTTTCAAAGAATCAATGACCGAAATGGGCGTTGGGTCCACCTCGTTGAGAAGAGAAAGGTAGTAGCTGGTAAAATCGGCCCATAAAATCAGGGAAAAAATCCGTGCCAACCGACTACGCCCCTCTGTTTTCAATTGAATCACCTTAAAACCCTTTTCTCGCAAAATCCGCTCGGTGATTTTTAGTCGCCGGCGCAGAGGCGGCAGCTCCTGTGAATCCTGCAGAAAAACCGGCTGCAGATATTTTCGAACGGCTTCCTGCCCGCTCATTTGCCATCCGACAATCTCATTGTGATTCATTTCCGGCAAAACATTCCAAAAGGCGTGCTGTTTGGCATTCTCATTGATCTGCGCCTTCCACCGAAGCGCCACCGGCGCCAGATGCGTCGAGGCGTAAAAAACGGGAAGCCTTTTCCACAATTTCAGGGCCACCTGTTTGGCCGGATTTGCAGCTTCTTCCGATTCCAGACAAAATTCTTGCACTTTTTTTCGGGAAAGAGCGAGGCATTCATCCAACGCCTCCCGAAGGTTCGAGAATATCCCCAATCGATGAAAAATGAGCAGAAGGGGAATGAACAGATAACCCAGAGCGGTCCGCGGCGGACGACCGTTCGGAATGCGAAGACAGGGAAGATTTTCGCGTTCGCAGAACGCCGCTAATTGGCCGCCCGATGTAACCGCCAAAACATCGGCTCCCCGTCTCCGCGCTTCTTGAAAAGCCGTCAGGGTTTCTTCCGTTTGGCCGGAGTAGCTGAGACCGACCACCAATGTGTTGGGCCCCACCCAATGCGGAAGACTGTACGATCGTACCACCTCCAGAGGCACGGTTTGGAAATCCGCTCCGAGCAGACTCATTAAATCTCCCGCCATGGCCGAGCCGCCCATGCCCACAAAAATGACCGAACGGGGCGGCGTACTCAAACGGGACAAATCACAGGCGGCACCGAGTCTTTCCGCTTCGGCGATTTGGTCGGGAAAGGATTCCAGAAGAGCAATCATTCGCTGTGAATCTACCTTTTCCGCCAAAACTTTCCACTGGATTTGTGTGTTCATTTCTTCTCAGCTTTCGATTTTTTCAGAGGGTTTCATTCACCCAAAATTTTTGACGCGTGAAACCGGAATGAAGGCTTCCCGCGGGTACGACGGGATTGAGCTTTTTCTATTTCTTTTTTTCCGATCGAAGGCGATTGTCTTCCTGCAAAAAGCGGTCTTTAATTTGAAGCAGGTAGTCGCGGGCGGCGTCATGATCGTTTGGAATAATGCCCTCTAAAATCGCCTCCTCAATTGCTTTTTTCAATTTTCCAACGAGGGGGCCGGGTTTGAGACCTGTCAGCGCCATGATTTCGTCTCCACGAACCGGGGACTGAAAAGCCCGCAACTCGTCCTTTTCCCGAACCTCTTGCACGCGCCGTACCACAAAATCGAAATTTGCCAGATGGCGCCGGACTTTTTCGGGATTTCCGGAGGTGATGTCCGCCCGGCACAAAATAAACAAATCATCCAAATCATCCCCTGCCTGAACAATCAGGCGACGAATCGCGGAGTCGGTTACCTCGTCGGTGGAAAGGAAAATGGGGCGCAGGTGAAGCCGAACCAGCTTTTGCACGTATTTCTTAAATTCATTGGAAAGGCGCATTCGGCGGGCAATTTTTTCCATCATTCGCGCACCAATTTCGTCGTGTCCGTGAAAAGTCCAGCCGACCCCCTCTTTGAAGGCCTTGGTGCGCGGTTTGGCAATATCATGCACCAGAGCCGCAAAACGCAGGGGGATTTTGTCCGTTTTGGCCGCCACATTGTCCAGTACCCGAAGGGTGTGCACAAACACATCCTTATGGTGGTAACCTTTGCGCTGCTCCACCCCTTTCAAATCCAGCAATTCGGGAAACACATACGGCAGAAGTCCCAATTCATCGAGAAGCCGAATGCCGCGGGAGGGTTTTTCTGCACCGAGAATTTTCAAAAATTCATCCCGAATCCGCTCCCAGGAGAGGATTTCCAACCGGGGCGCCATTTCACGAATGGCCCTCCGCGTTTTTTCTTCAATGTCAAACCCGAGCAAGGTGGCAAACCGTACGGCGCGTAGAATGCGCAGCGGATCGTCTTTGAACGTGACGCTGGGTTCTAAGGGTGTGCGAATGAGTTTCTTGCGAATGTCGGACAGCCCGTCAAAGGGATCGTACACAACGCCGAAATTTCGGGCGTTGAGCCCCATGGCCAGCGTGTTAATGGTAAAATCGCGTCGGCTCAAATCGCTGTACAAATCGGCTTTTTGTACCGACGGTTTCCGGGAATTTGCCTCGTAACTTTCCGTTCGCGCCGTGACAAATTCCAATTTGAACCCCTCGACTTCTACCATTGCCGTGCCGAATTGTCGGTAAACAACCAGCCCGTGCCCGTGAAGTTTTTCCTTTACCAACTGCGCAAATTTCAAGGCATCTTCCAGTACCACAAAATCAATATCTTTGCGGACAGTTTTTCCCTCTGTCTGCGCAACGAACCTGTCCCGCAAATACCCCCCCACCACGTAAACGTCAAATTGACCTTCGTCCGCTACACGACCTAACCTCTGCAAAAAGTCCTGATACGGCCAGTTGCTCACATCCACCGACGAAATTGTTTTCATATTTTTCTGCATGAAATTCCGATTGAAAGGTTTGTTTTTTTTGCCCACGTGTCCTGACTGTCCCTTTAGAGGCGGAGTTAAAAGTACGATGTCGGACGGTGAAAATCAAGCAAAATTTGGACGGGAAGGGGAGGAAAATCGGTAAGGGCCTTCGGTTTACTTGCTGGGAACAATCCAGGCATCGGGGAATTGACGGCGCCAAGTGGATTTGAGCGCTCGCGAAGCTTCGGAGCGGGTGGCAAAGGCGCCCACCTGTACAGCCCAAAATTTTCCCCGCTTGAGAACAAAAAAATGACTGTGCGGGAATTTTTCTTGCATTCGTTGACGAAACCGTTTGGCCTGCTTTGCGCTCTTGAGCGAAATAATTTGAATGCGAAAACTTCCACGCCTGACGGCACTTTTTGCTCCGGGTGTTTCGGGATGAACGGCGGAATCGGCCGGGTTCCAGACTCCCTGCAAAATGTCAATCGGTTGGGCAAAATTTTTTTCTGAAAAACGAAGTCCCTTTTCGTATTGTGCTTCGGGAACTCCGGGGGCGGGCGGCGTCAACCCCGCACAGTTAGATAAAAGCAGGGTGAACAGTACGGGAAGAATCAGATTTTTCATGGCTTTCATTTCCAAAAAACGATTGTCAGTACAGTTGCTTGAGACGAGCGCCTCGGTAATAATGGCCCAAGATCTGCCGATAAGAATACCCCGCTTCGGCCATTCCCATGGCACCCCATTGGCACATTCCCACGCCGTGCCCATTTCCGGCTCCCACCACCAACACAGCTTCCAGTCCGCTCCGGCCGCGGTAAACGAGAAATCGACAAAGCGTGCTTCGAAGCAACGCACGACCAGTCGGTTTGAGAAACCAGCGCAAACTGTTGCCATGCAGGGTTGTACTCCCGTGTTGAAAATCGATCTCCAAATCCCGAATTCGGCCGGAACGAAACCGGCTTCTAACACGCAGATTGGTCACCTGGCCCCACGAAGCCCGGTATTTTCCGTGTGCGGTTAACTCGGCGCGGAGCAGGGAATCCAACTCGTCTCTCGTCCACAATTC
Source organism: uncultured Deferribacteres bacterium (assembly GCA_964579725.1). GTDB lineage: Bacteria > Zhuqueibacterota > JdFR-76 > JdFR-76 > BMS3Abin05 > CAZOHG01. Next base: position 22,668 of record CAZOHG010000003.1, on the reverse strand, counting down.
CATCCAGCGGTAGTGAGGCGAAGCGCGACAAAAATCCCCCCTGCCAAAATTATCCGCGACTCCCCGTAGGTACGGCGCGTGGATTTGGGGCCAGACGTCCGAAACCGGCTCCGTACGTCCGCCACAGGTTGACGAATAAAAAGCGTAAATGGGTTTTCCCAAATAAGTGAGGATTTCTCCTTTCGTCTCTTCTACAGCACGGTTGGTCCACGGGGCTTCGGCGTCCGCTCCGCCGTACACTTGATCCGAAACAGTCGATTCCAACGGGTCCGACCCCTGTACCGCCTTCTCACCAAGTCTTCGGTAGGCGTAGGTGCGGGCAGCGACGGCTTGCGCCTTTAGGGCTTCGAAAATTTCTCGCCTTCCCCGGCCGATTTCCATCGGCACCACGCCTTTGACGTAGGATTCCAAATCCAGGTCGTTTACGACGGAAAAATTGCCGGTGGGGCTGCGAGTGATTTCCACTGCCCCGCGGTAATGCTTCCCGTTGACTGAAATCAACTTCCCACGAGGTGATTCAATTCGCACCGAAGACGTTTTGAGAATCATTCGGCTGCCCGGAATTTGAATGCTACACTGCCCCGTTGGCGTGACCGACAAAGCAGCCTTTTCATGCGCTTTTAGCGTCAAAAGGAGATGAGAACCGTGTTTAAAAAGAAGAGATTTGGAGGAGGAAACGGACAAAACAGGTGTGTCGGAAATTATTCGCACCCGAACAAACGGCAGCCCTTTTGAAGGGTAGGGCCTCGGCGTCAGGCCTGCACAACCCGACAAAACAAGGGCCAACCCGAATCCCAAAAAGCGTTTGGCCTTTAAAAACACGCGGTTCACGTTCGTTCGACGTCAGGTTTCAATTCCCAATTGCCTTCCCCAAAACAGAAATTCGGTCGATTTTCTTTTTTTCTCGCTATTAGGCACTCACCTTTTTGAGGAAAAATCGGTACTCTTTACAGTTTTCAATATAAAAATTTTCGTGCCAAATTGCTACCTTAAAATTTTCGCCTTACGGTGTTTCTTCTCTTTTCAAGTTCATTGCCTTGAAAAAAAATGACCCTTGGATTTGGCTAAACAAAAAAACAAATCGGCCGATAATTATTTTGATTGACACAAAAACACCACACTACGGAAAAGGAAATGAAGAAAATTATTTTTCTCACGACGAGTTTATTTTTTATTTGGGCGCTGCCGCCCGTTTTTGCAAGCCCGTCGTCGGGAAACCGCTTTACTTACACAGCCGTCGCTTCTTCTGCGGACACTGTCCACTCCAGGGTGCTGTCCCTCAAGCAGTGTTTGGCCATTGCCTGGCAAAATAACCGGAGGCAAGCCGTTTCTAAACTTCAAATCCGAATGGCCCAATTACAACACAAACAAGCCCTCTCCTCCTACTGGCCCCAGATTTCGGCTCAGGCGTCTTTGATTCGTCTGGACAAAGACCCGGTTTTCTTGTACCCTGAGGAAAAAGCCACCTATCATGTGAGCGGGTTTCTCACCCCCATGAACTTGACGGTCGACATTCCTCCCAAATACGTGAAACAAATGGACAGGGTTCATTTTTCTTCATCCCTCGGCGTTTTGTACCCCATTTTCACCGGCGGATTGCGCAGTGCTCTTTCCAAACAAACAAAAAATGCCGTTTTGTTGGCCACTGAAAATCTACGCAAAACCCGTCTCGAACTGGCGCGCGACGTAAAAAAGTATTATTACGCCGTTGTTTTGGCTAACAAACTGTACGGCATCGGGCTGGAGGCTCAAAAGCGCCTGGAGGTTTTGCTCCATTTGACGAAAAATTTGTACCAGCAGGGGTCGGGGAAAGTCAAAAAAACGGACTACCTGCAAACCAAAATGATCGTTAATGACGTACGCTCAATGGTGGCTCGCCTGAAGAGTAACCGACAAATGGCAGACGCTGCACTGGTCAATGTGCTCGGTCTCCCCTGGTACAGTTCCGTTACACCGGCTGACACGACCATTCCCTTCACTGCGACCCGCTTTGACCTAAGAAAATTGGTGGCAGAATCGTACAGCTTTAATCCTGATTGGGGAAAACTGGCGGCTACTCTCAAAATTTACGAGGGCAAAATTAAGGAAGCACAAAGCCATTACTTTCCCCAACTCGCCCTAACCGGCACTCTGACGCACGTGGAAAACAAATACCAGGCAGGGATTGTCAATCCCCGGAACCGAACCCTCTGGGTTGTGGGGCTCGGAATGCGGCTACCAATTTTCCAGGGATTTCGAAACAAAAATCAGGTTCAGGAAGCGCGGGTGCGCCTCGAAAAATTAAAGCAAAATAAGATTCTTTTGCAAAAAGGGATTGCGCTTCAGGTGAAATATTATTTCCTGCAACTGGTGCAACTTCAGGAACAGGAAAAGTACTTGCGCAGCGCACTGGAAGCTGCCGCGGAAAACAGGGACTTGCATGAACGGGCCTACCAGGTGGAAATGGCCACGATAAAAGAGGTCATTCAATCTCAAATAATGGAATCCCTTTCAAAGGCACAATATGAAAAGATTCTCTACGATGCCATGGTAGCCCGTACCAATTTGGAGTTCATCGTCTGGAGAGAAGTCAACAACCGCTTACATGCAGAGGAAGAAAAATGAAACATACTCGATTTCATTCCGTGCTACTGGCGGTGAGTATCCTCTTTTTTACCTCACTTGGATTGGCAAAGGAAAATGCCGTTAAAACCAGGAAAATTAATTTCGGCTACCCTTTGGGCGTCTTTACAAATGTCAACCTCAAAGATGCCAAATTGGCGCTGGAAATGCTTACAAAAGAAATGGTGGAACGGCTTTCCCCAAACATAATTCCCATTACCCACATCTACGCCAATTCTGAAGAATTACTGAAAGATTTTAGAAAAAGAAAATTGGATATGGTGGTTCTTTCGGCACTGGATTATCTGCAAAATAAAAATACAATCAAGATTTCACCGGCTCTAATCCGCATTACCAACGGCAGTCTCGGCTACCAACTCGACATTCTGGTTCACCGCCGTTCCGCCATTCAATCCATTCAACAATTGAAAAATAGGGAATTGGTGATTCCCCAAAATTACGAAATGGGCCGAATCATTAAATTGTGGCTCAAGTCCATCACGTCCTCCGGAAAAAATGGAAGATATCATCCCATCCCGATTCGGATTCGGTATGTCAACAAACCTTCCGCCGCCATTTTTGCGGTTTTTTTCAATCAAACCGATGCTTGTCTGGTTACACACAATTCTTTTAAACTGGCCATGGAATTGAACCCTCAACTTGGAAAAGATTTGGTTGTCCTCAAGCACTCCCCCGTTTTTATGTCAACTTTTTTTGCTTTTCGAAAAGATGTGCCTCAGGATATAAAAAATCTAATTATTGCCAAGGCTCTAAAAATGCAGCAGGATCCGACAGGACGGCAAATTCTCAAACTTTTCCAAACGGATTACCTGATTCCCTGTAAACCTCAATATTTCGAGACGACGCGTGAACTCATTCAATCTACAAAAAACATCCGCTAAGACCAAGCGGCATCACGGTTCCAACAGTTTGCTGTACCAGATGACGGCCCTCATCTGGTCGGTAATTGTTTTGACTATTTTTGTTTTTTTGCTGGTCATTTTTCCTCAGCAGAAAAGGGCTCTAGTGAAGAATCTAGAAATGACCGCCAAATTGGTCGCCACATCAGTCGACAACATTGCGGTGACTTCAATCATTTCTGGCGATTTTACCCCGATTATCGAACAATCCATGAAAATCGTCAGTGAGCGGAAAAACGTTTTATACATTGTGCTGACCCCTCAACAGGGCAGGTCGATTGTGCATTTGGCCAATCGGTGGAGCTACCAAAATTTGGGGGGCATCTGGCGTCCGACCCAATCTTTTGAGCAAACGGGACGCTTTTTGTACAGTGACCTGGCCAAACAAATGGTCTTCCATTATTCCTATCCCCTCAATTATTCAGGTATTCGCTGGGGGTGGATTAATATTGGAATTTCCACAAAGGATTTTGATACCAATTTGCGCACTATATACCGACGTACAGCTCTTTTTGGTATTTTTGCCACGCTCATTGGCCTCATTCTGGCTTTCCTTTTTGCGGGACAAATCAGCCGCCCTATTCGTTCCCTAAATACCGTAACCAAGCGCATTATGAAAGGCGACCTCCGCATCCGAGTCGAGGGATCTTCCATTAAAGAAGTCAACCAGCTTGCTGCTTCCTTTAACCAAATGACCGATTTCCTTCGCGAATATAGGAGAAAACTCATCGAAGCCAGGGATTACATTAGCAATATTATTCAGTCCATGAACGAATCCCTGATTGTAACCTCCAGCGAGGGGACAATTCAAATCGTCAATCAGACTACCTGCCGCTTACTTGGGTACAAGGAGGAAGAGCTGATCGGACAATCCATTCAAATGGTGCTGGAAGAATCCGGGGGTTTCGAGGGAGAGGCGCTGTCCCGTTTTCTTTTGGAGAAAAAATCTGATCCTCGGGAAAGCCAGTACACCACCAAAGACGGGGCGAAAATCCCCGTACTTCTTTCTATTTCCACTCTAAAAGCCAATGACCGGACAGCAAGCGGCATCATTATTATGGCTCAGGACATCACGGCTCGAAAAAGAGCGGAAGAAGAGCTTCAAAAGGCCCACGACGAACTGGAAATGCGGGTCATTGAACGAACCGAGGAGCTTTCCGAAGCTAACGAACTTTTGAGCAAATCGCTCAATGAAAAACAAATTCTACTCAAGGAAATTCACCACCGCGTGAAAAATAATCTTCAGGTCATTTCCAGTTTACTGTACCTGCAATCCCGTAAAATCAAGGATGAAACGTCCCTTTCCCTCTTTCGGGACAGCCAGAGTCGTGTGAAATCCATGGCGCTGATTCACGAAAAGTTGTACCAGTCGCAAGATTTAGCCAATATTAATTTTTCCGAATATGTCAAGAGCTTGACCAAATATTTGCTCCGTACCTACCGCACCGGCGACAGGCACATTGATTTGGTTGTAAATGCCCAGGACATTTTGCTCCCATTGAACGCCGCTATTCCGTGCGGACTCATTATTAACGAATTGGTTTCCAACGCCCTGAAATACGCTTTTCCGCACAAGAAAAACGGTAAAGAAACCGGGGTGACGTCCGAGAATAGGATAGATGTCATTGTCAAACAAAATGAAAATGGAAAATACACACTCATTGTACGGGACAACGGGGTGGGTTTCCCCAACAACGTGGACTTTCGCAAAACTCATTCGTTGGGCCTCCAGTTGGTGAACAATCTAACCAGTCAATTGGAAGGCAATGTGGAATTGAACAATCATGTGGGAACCGAATTTGTGATTACTTTTTAGCTATTTTTCGAAGTGTAAAACCCCTGGTCGTTTCCGGGCTATTTTTTGCGATACGCACGTGGAATTTATTCTCAGTCCTTTTTGTCCAGATTTAAATATTGTAACAGGAAAGGCTTACAAATGTCGCAAGCTAAAATTGCCGTTGTGGAAGATGAAATCATTGTGGCAATGGAAATTGAGGACCGCCTGATTGCTCTCGGCTACGACGTAGTCGGCACCTACGCCTCTGGCGAGGAAATCCTCAAGGAGATTGACAAAGTTACGCCCGATTTGATTTTAATGGATATTATCCTGAAAGGCGATTTGGACGGAATCGAGACGGCCAGGAAAATTCGGGATCATTACAAGATCCCGATCGTTTACCTTACGGCCAACTCGGACGAGGCTACCTTAAACCGCGCCAAAGTAACCGGCCCCTATGGCTATTTGCTCAAGCCTTTTGAGGAACGGGAACTTCTGATTGCGGTGGAAATGGCCTTTTACAAATCTCAGATGGAGCGTAAACTCATTGAAAAGGAAATGTGGCTGTCCACCACTTTGAAAAGCATCGGAGATGCCATCATTGCCACGGACGAAAACGGGGGGATTCGTTTCATGAATCCGGTGGCAGAAAAGCTCACCGGCTGGAATCAAGAAGATGCTTTCGGGCTGGATTCCAGCGAAGTCTTTCACATCGTAAACGAAAAGACAGGGCAAGAAATTGCCAGCCCCATTCAAAGGGCCTTTCAAACCCGGCAAACTGTGGCTCTGGCCAATCACACGGTTTTAATTTCTCGGGACGGGCGTCGGATTCCCATTGAGGACAGTGCCGCTCCAATAATGAACGACAAAGGGAAAATCCTCGGGATTGTTCTGGATTTTCGGGATGTTTCCGATCGCAAAAAAAGCGAAACCGCCCTTCGAAATTCCGAAAAGAAATTCAAATCGATTTTTCAGGCCTCGTATGATGCCATTTTGATTTCCAATTTCGAGGGGAAAATTCTCTCCTGCAACCGGGCGGCTCAAAAGGTTTTCGACTTTTCCGAAGAAGAACTACTAACCCAATCCATTCCCCATCTGATTCCGGGCATTGCGGCCTATTTTTCACAAAAAGGAGCCACCCCCCTGAATCCCAAAAATATTGAGCAGCTTATCGGCAAAGCGCTGGAAATTGTGGGCAAAAAAAGCGACGAAACGGAATTCCCAATTGACCTTTCCATCACCGATTGGGAAACAGAGGAAGGGCGCTTTTTGAGCTTCACCATTCGCGACATTACCGAAAGAAAGCAGGCAGAGGAAGCTTTGCGAACCGAGCGCGATTTTATTTCCACCGTCATGAACACCGACGGGGTACTGGTGATTGTCCTGGACAGCTTTGGCAATTTTGTCCGCGGCAATCGCACCTGGGAAACATTAACGGGGTATGACAAGGAAAAAGTCCAAAACAAAAAATTTGAGCTTTTTTTGCGCTCGGAAGTGGAGATCAAACAATATCGCGCCGTTTTAAACCGCATTTACGAAGGCGAAGGGATCGGAAAAGAAGAAATCCCATTAACCACCAAAGAGGGAGAAACCCGACAAATTTTGTGGTCGTATTCGACCATTCGCAACGAGGGAGGCGGGATCGATTTTATTGTGGGGACCGGTTTGGACATTACCGAGCTGCGAAAAGCTGAAGAGCAGCTTCGGCAGGCCCAAAAAATGGACGCCATTGGGAAATTGGCCGGTGGGGTTGCCCACGATTTCAACAATCTGCTCACCGCCATTAACGGTTACTCCGACTTAATGCTCGAAACCATGGATCCCAGTGAAGAATATTACGAGGATATTAAAGAAATCCGCAAAGCCGGAAATCGGGCAGCGGATTTAACCCGCCAACTCCTGGCTTTCAGTCGGCGGCAAATGTTGAACATGAGAATCCTGAATTTAAACGACGTGCTTCAAAACATGGATAAAATGCTCCGCCGCATTATTGGTGAACACATTAGCCTGAATTATTTATTCAGTGATCGGCCTGCCTTCATTCGCGGCGACGCCAGTCAAATCGACCAAATTGTGCTCAATCTGGCCGTCAATGCCCGGGACGCCATGCCGAACGGCGGCAAACTCACCATCGAAACCGATCTTGTTACCCTCGACAAAGGATACAGCAACAAACATTTCCAGATGAAACCGGGGGAGTACGTTTTGTTGGCCATTAGTGACAATGGCATTGGCATGAGCAAGGAAGTTCAGAAACGCATTTTCGAACCGTTTTTCACCACAAAGGAGATCGGCAAGGGAACGGGGTTGGGACTCTCCACCGTGTACGGAATCGTGAAGCAATCCAACGGATTTATTTGGGTGTACAGCGAACCCGGACAAGGAACGACCTTTAAAATTTACCTGCCGCGTGCAGAACAAAAGGAAAAACAGCACTCGCAATTCGATGAATTTCAAGCCACCTATTCCGGGGCTGAGACTATTCTGTTGGTCGAAGATGAAAAATTTGTCCGTGATTTTGTGGCGCGTATTTTGGAGAAAAACGGCTACAAAACCATCCTCGCCAGAGACGCCATGGAAGCCCTGCGTTTGGTGGACGAGGAGGTGGAGTCCTTTGATCTTCTTCTCACCGACGTGGTCATGCCCGAGTTGAGCGGAAAGGAATTGGAAGGCTATTTGCGTGAAAAAGGGTTGGAATTTAAGACGCTGTTCATGTCCGGTTACACGGACAAAGCCATCGTCAGCCACGGTATTTTAAACGAGGACATTCAGTTTATTCAAAAGCCCTTTGCCCCCGGCGCCCTGCTAAAAAAATTGCGAAAAATTTTGGATGCGGACACCATTCCCGGGTACCCGGAACCCGATATGCAAATCGGGCAACGTCCCACTCCAAAACGCCTGTAAAATCGGGTAAGATGGCACCGGCTCCCTAAAATCTGCCTAAAAAAAAGCCACCGATTTCAAATCGAATCGGTGGCTTTTTTGAATTTCGACCGGATTGTTTTTTTATCCGGCGCTTTTCAGCTTAAAGATTACCGGGATACTGACCCAAACCTTCACGGGTTTGTCGCGTTGCATGGCCGGTTTCCAGCGTGTTTTCTTAATAGCTGCAATAGCCGCTTCGTCGCACCCGTTGTTACCGAGAGATTTCAGCACCTTGGTTTTGATCACGCGCCCTTTTTCGTCGATGAGCACGTGAATAATCACAGTGCCTTCCACACCGGCTTTTCGAGCGATTTCGGGGTACTTCAGGTTCCGCTGAATCGCCGCAAACCCTCCAATGGGTTCGGGAGGACTATCGTACGCCACAAAAATAGGCGTTTCGGACTCCTCTTCCGGTGGCGGAGGCGGAGGAGGCGGCTCCTCCGAAAAATCAATGTTCGTGCTTTCAATGGTCACATCTTCCGGAACATCCTCGTCTTCGGTCGGCACGGGCACGGCCGGACGTTCCGGGGGAGGCGGCCGATTGATTTGTTCCGTCGGTGGAATTTCTTCTGCCTTAATGACCACCTTTTCTGCTTTGGGGATTTCGTGTTTTCCCTGAAAGCGTTTAAATCCCTGAAAAAGGACAATCAACAAGGCAAGCGAAATCACCAACGCAAGCTCCAACCGCTTTTTGTAGTCGAGCTTGAATTTAAGGCGTTCGCTTATTTCCATATTTCATCACCTCATGTCTGACTATATTTTGCAGAATAATTAATGCGCAAGGCATTTGCCTTTCGCAACTGTTGTTGAACATCCGTTACAACCCCCATATCGGCATCCTTGTCAATTTTCAAGGAAACAATAATACGAGGATTTTCAACCAATTTGTCGTAAACTATTTTTTGAATCGCTCCAACCTCGACCAATTTGTCATCAATTGAGATGCGCCCGTCTTTGTCAATCCAAATGTATGTCACATTTCGCTTGCCGGGAAGCTTCTCAATTTTATGGGCTGACGGTAAATTGACCGGCAGGCCGTTTTCTTTTTTCATGACGGTCGAGACCATAAAAAAGAGCAGCAACATAAACACGATATCGGGCATGGAAGCCGTCGGAATTTGAGCCGAAGCTTTTTGTTTCTTCGTGAAGGTAATCTTCTCCGGCGGAGTATAATATTTTACCTCCCTTTTCTCTTCCTCCGGCTCGCCCGTAGGCTGCTTCGGATTATCTGCCATTTACTTGGTCTCCTGATAATATAAACAGATGAAAATCAAATTAGTTCCACAAGGTAGAACGTTCTACGGATCATGAAAAACACCACCGCATCCTTGGAGAGTCCCCTACGTCTCCGGTTCTGCTATTGAAATTCTGGTGGCCCCACCCTCCTTAATTTTGTCCAGGACTTTTATGTACGTATCGTACTTGGTTTTTCGTTGTGTTTTAATGGACACAATCAGACGGGGATTTTGGAGCAATTTTTGTTTGATGACGTCTTTGACCGCCGGAATTTTGACAATCTGATTGTCGATAAGCACTTCGCCCTGGGCATTAATCAACACATTTGTGATGTTTTTCTCGCGAACTTTAATCTCCTGTCCAATGGGCGGCAATGTCAGGCCAATTCCTTTGTCGACGTCAATCGTGGTGGTCACCAGAAAAAAGGTCAAGAGCAAAAAGGCAATATCCGCCAGAGAGGATGTCGGGACTTCGGCAGTGAGTTCTTTTTCTTTATCTAAAAACATGATATAAAATCCTCTCGCCTAAAAAATTATTTGAGCCCCAATTTGTCTTCACGCTCTAACAGTGCGTCAATAAATTCCGTCGAGCTTTCCTCCATGTCCACAATAATGTGGTCAATCTTGTCCACGAAATAATTGTTAAAAAACTGAATGGTAATCGCCACAATCAGGCCGAACAAGGTCGTCAACAAGGCTACGGAAATACCGTTTGCTACGATAGCGGGGGAAATGTCGTTGGCGGCGGCAATAGCGTCAAAAGCCTGCACCATTCCTTGAACCGTTCCGGTAAACCCAAGCATGGGGGCAATACTAATCACGGTAGCCAACCAAATCAGCCCTCTTTCTAAAAAGGCCATTTCAACGGAGCCGGCGTTCATGATGGCTTTTTCCACTTGTTCAATTCCCCGATTGGCGCGCATCAAACCGGCGTGGAAAATCGACGCGATAGGGCCACGGGTATGTTCGCACACTTCCATCGCTGCCGGAATACCGCCTTCGTCCAGAGCAGCGCGAATTTTTTCCATGAATTTGCGGGTGTTTACCCGCGCGCGGGTCAATGTCCAGAATCGCTCAATGACAATCGCCAATCCCAATACGAAGAAAAATAAAATTGGCCACATAAAGGCGCCGCCTCTGACAAAATATTCAATCATGATCTGCTCCACTCCTTGCGTTTGTACCTGTTAATGTTACAAATTAGACATTTTTAAACTTGACAAAATAATAATTAATTTTTCCTAAAAAGTCAACATCTTTTTTTATATTTTTAAAAGTTTATCGTTGGACAGGGTGATTATTGAAAAATTCAACGCTTTAGACCTGTTTCCAGAGCTGCCAGCCGCTCGGCAAGGGGAAAAGCCGTCATGGCTTCGTGCACCTGGGGGTCCCCGCCTACGATGATTCGGTAGTACGCTTCCGTCCCCCACAGGTTTCGGGCAATTTCCGCCTTAATTCTCTGTTGAATAAACTTGCGGTCGCGTAAAAATTCTCTTTTATTGACGCCAATGTGCTTATCTTCCACAAAGGTCAAAAACTTTTGCAATTCGTAGGCATCCACGTCAAACAGAGCGTCAAACGTCTCAAACGAAATGTAGCGTTCCTTCATATTGGCGGCTTCGTGCGTGGCAAACTCAAAAAAGGCTCGTTTTGCCAAAAGGGTGGATGTGGTACTGGTAATCGGGGGCGTTTTCGATACCAGATCGGGGTGAATCCCTCCGCCACCGAAGACTTTTCGCCCTGAAAATGTGGTGAACACCTTTTGCCTGGCGTACGGATTTTTGCCGGTGGTTCCGCTTCCCGTGTAGTAATCAACCAGATTCTTGGAATAGGGGCGCTGAATTAAACGGCCGCTGGGCGTGTAGTAGCGCGCAATGGTAATCCGAATGGCCGAGCCGTCCTTAAGCGGAATTTGATTCTGAACCAGACCTTTGCCAAAACTGGTTTCTCCGGTAATTACAGCCCGATCCCAGTCCTGAAGGGCACCGGCCACAATTTCAGCCGCCGAAGCCGTCCCGTGATTGATTAAAACCACGATCGGGAAATTGGGGTGCGTGGCCGCATCGGTGGAATAATAATCTTCATTTGCCGATTGGATGCGTCCTCGGGTGTACACAATTCGACGTCCGCCCTGCAGAAATTTGTCCGCCACTTTGACGGCCTGATCCAAATACCCCCCCGGGTTAAAACGTAAATCCAAAACAAGGCGTTTCATGCCGCTCAATTCCAAATCGTGCAGGGCTTCTTCCATTTCGTCGCTGGTTGTTTTGGAAAATCGGGACAAATAAATGTATCCCGTTGTGGCGTCCAACATAAAATGCGCCTGAACACTCACAATGGGAATTTCCTCCCGAACCAACTGGAAAACCAGCGGGTCGCTCAGGTTTTCTCTTTTCACCCGCAGAAGAACGGTTGTTCCGATTCGACCCCGCAATTCGGAACGAAAGGCAGCATCCGACATGCCGTAGGTCGATTCGCCATTGATCTTAAGAATGGTGTCGCCGGGGCGCAAACCTGCGCGCTCCGCCGGAGACCCCGGAATAGGTGAAACCACCACCGGTTGTTTTTCTTCGATCACGTATTCAATGCCAACCCCGTCGTATTTCCCCTCATATTCTTCTGAAAGTTCCTTGACCTGGTCCGGCGGCACAAAAACCGAATGGGGGTCCAACTCTTCTAACATGCCCCTAATGCCTCCGTTTACCAGACGCTGCGGACTGACGTTGTCCACATAAAACTCACGAATTGCGTTGTACGCCATAATAAAGCGGCGAATTTGGTCAAATGTGTTGGTAGCCGAAACCAGGACCTGGCCGCCGAACTGGTAAACCAACAGGCCCAGCAAAAAAATGAGAAGAAAAAGATGTTTTCTCTTTTGAATCATTTTCCTGCCTTTAAAGCGAATGAAATCTCACGGTAAAATGTAGATGCACCGCCTTGCCGCCGTAAATCCGAAGAGGCCACACGGGCACAACGGCCGAACTCTGGTAAACCCGCTCAAATCCGGCTTCCGACAAAGAAACGGTTTCAATCGGAAAACGCCAAAGCGTAGCCGAATTTTGTAATTCGAATTGAATGCCCAATTTCAGCCACTCATCCTTGAGCCAAAATTCTCGCACCTCCGGTGTTTCCCCCTCGCTGTCCAAATAGCGGTCCTCAAGGGGGGTGCCGGGAATCTCATAGTAGCGATCGTCCGCGTGACCGGCCAAAAGAGCAAAATTCCATTCGTTACCGAAAAAGAGCTCCACTGCCTGTTCCGACAAATTCCGTATTTTGTACCGAACTTTCAGCTCTTCGCTGTTGGAGTCAACCGTCACCTCTTTCCGCACGCTGACGGGCGTCCACTTCCCTTCTACCCAAACACCCCCCGTTCTTTCCAGCCCAATTCGCGCACTGTGTCCGTCTTTTTTAACGTTTACCGTGAAGGGTTGGTTCACAAAATCCCCATCTTCCCCGTAACGGGCCGCTCGCACGTCTTCCACCCGCGTGCCCGGGTGAAAAAAATGGTCAATTAAACTGTGGTGGTCGTACCAATCGTAATTCAGCAATTTCTCCAGGCCCTGTTCTTTCGCCGCCACCAAATCGTGAATGGAAGCCACCTCTTCCCCCTCGGCGCTGGCGCTGTTTTTTTCTGCCTCCACCAATTTTCGGTGGTAGGCTTCTTTACGGCGACTCATGGTGTCCAGTACATTCAAGGCTTTTCGACGCAAGTCCAGTTCAAACAGCTTTCCTCCGTATTGCGGGTCAAAATACAGGTTCAGGTGATCTGTTTCGACCAAAATTTCGTCGTAGCCGTCCCCGTCAAAATCCCTTGCCACAACCTGAACGCGATCCCGCTCTTTCAGAACCGCATCCGCCAAATTTTCGGCTTGAATAAGATTTTGGTAGATTGCACTGCGCAAATGCGCCAGGTAGAGCCCTCCGAACACTCCGTGCCAGTAGGGGCAATTGCACTGTCCCGCCCACAGGTGATCTTGAGCCGCCCGAAATTTACGCGGAGAAAGTTTTCCTGCCGCCCTTTGAATCTTTTCACTCACAAAAAGCATTTTTTTGTGCATGTTGTTGGACTCGGGGTATTTGGCCAAAAAGGTACGCCAAAAGCCACCGCGCACAAAAATACCATACTGTTCAAAAAGATTTTGCAGTTTCAGCACGCTTTCAAAATCTTCCAATTCCTGGGTGGCTGTGGCCGGCAGAGCCCATTCCATCATTTCCCGGTAGGATGCAGCGGGCAGGTACACGCGCCCTAACGGCTTGATGCGTTCCAAAGCCTCGCTAAAATGAATCATGTCGATCCAATCCAAATTCGCCTCAATCGCCGAGAAAAATTCGTCCAGCCACTTTTTCCCGTACACGTGCTCAAAGGTGCCCGGCCAGACGCCAAATTTCTCCCCGTCGTCGGCAAAAATGGCCATCCGAGTACCGTCTTCGGTTGCCAGACTGTGCAGAAAATCGAGTGTGACGTCCACTTCCTTAAAGGGAACGGCGTAGCGCAGTTTTTCACTGATTGGAAAAATATTGAGCGTGGTTCCCTGCTCTTCCGTCACGTAATAGCCGGTGAGCTCCTCCTCCTTCAGTCCCACGTATTTGAAATGGCTGTCGTCCACAATGGTGTACGTCACCCCCGATTCCTTCAAAATTTTCGGCAGATGGGGTTCCCACACCCGTTCGGCCAGCCAGAACCCTTTGGCAGAATAGCCCGTGTGTTTTTTGAGGGTTTGGGTCAGCTTGACGATTTGCCCCTTTTTGTCGGCGTCGGGAATAGAAATTAAAATGGGTTCGTAGTAGGCACCGGTCATCATTTCCACTTGACCGGACTGCACCATTTTTTTCAATCGCTCGATGTAATCCGGGTGGTGTTTCAAAATCCATTCAAAGAGAATGCCCGAATAGTGCTGAGCCAGACGAATACCCGGGTGGGCTTCCAAAACATCCAAAAAAGGCAAGTAGGCACGCTGGTAGGCGTCCTCGAACACAAAATCGAAATTGCCGACCGGCTGGTGGTCATGAATGCCAAACACAAAAGTAACTTTTTTCACCGAATCTCCCGTTCCAATCCGCCTGCCATCTGGTTCCCGCTGGCCTTACAAATAGAAATTTAGCGACAATCGGTGCGCAGGCGCAAGTCCAAGATTCAGAGGTACAAAACCGTAATCGATCTGCCAATTGTGCCCGCGAAAACCCGCCCCAAAATGCCAATCTTTAATTTCGTAATTGGTTTGGTACCCCATTCGCAGAGAAAGCTGCTCGAACAAAACATATTCCAAGCCAAAATTTAGGTGATTTTGGCTTGAAAATCCAATGAAATAATCGGTGGAAAAAAGCCATTTCCCGGCCAAAAAGCGGGGTGGCAGCCAGTAGGCCAGGCCGATTCGCATTTGCTGCGGAAGCCGAAGGGATTCCTGGTACAACTTGGTCATTTTGCCAACATTTTGCAAAACGGCTGCGGCAAACAATCCTTTAGCGGGCAGGCGAGCCTGAACCCCTGCGTCGGCAGCCATTCCCCAGCTCCAATCCAAAAACAATTTGTAGTAGATGTATTTCAAACTGGCTCCTACCGTGAGCCACCTATTTACCTGCCGGGCCACTCCGGCGCCGGTTACAAACGAGGTTGCACCTACCGTGGCGATGGGATTGGCGCTGGGTCCCTCGCGGTATTCAATTCCTCCCACATTGGTCAAATTGGCGAAGAATCCCCACCTAACCCGACGCGTCGGAAAACCGACGGCCACAAAATCACTTTGAATATTTTGAACCCACTGGTTGTGCGCCAACCCGACCTCGAATTGTGAAATGCGCCCCAATCCGGCCGGATTCCAATACAGCGCCATTGGCGTGGACGTAACGGCGGCGTAAGCCTCACCCATTCCGGCTGCTTGCCCGCCCACTTCCAGCACCAAACCGGAAAATCCGACCTGTGCCCGCACCAAAGAAACCTGAAAAAGAAAAAAAACACTCAAACCCACTGTCAAAGTTTTCAATCGCAAATTTGACCTCCATCTACAAAGGACCTGACTAAACTACCAAACGGCACCCAAAAAGCACCGGGGTACCCGGCATTTTTCGAGAGGGCACCCATGGCATTCTTTTGAATTTTTGAAAACAAACCCATCGACTCATTGAAAAAAGGGGCGATTTTCTTCCCCCGGTAACTGAGCGTTGTGTTGCCAGGAAAATTTCCTCCAACCTCAAAAGAAACCTTTCCCCCTCATTGGACCGGCAAATTCCCCGTTTGAAACGGTGCCAATTGCACACCATTCAATTAAAATTCGACGCGCCACGTTAAGAATTGGTCGCCGCGGGGCAGCACCGAAATGGCATTGTAAGCGTAGGCCAGTTCCGAGTCGAGACGCCACACCCGCAGTCGAATGCCAGTACCGAAACTAACATGATCTCCGGAAAAGCCAAGACGGCCGATCAGACGGTCTTGGTACACCCACTCGCCTCCGGCGTAAAAACGCCACCCTTGTTTAAAATTGTAACGGGCGTCGAAGGAGACCAACCCCGAACGGTTCACGGCGTAGGAGGCTCCGAGGCGCAGCACTTTTGGAAAATGGTCGATGGTGGCGGTTCCCCGTTCCCACACACCTTCTGTGTTCCAACTGTATTTGGAGCGCACATCCTGCAAAACCGCTCCCAAAAAGAGATTTTTTACCGGGTTCACGAGCAAGCCGAAATCCAACCCCAGGCCCCGGGTACTCAGGGCGGAATTGTCCTGTTCAACGCCGGGCATTCGGGCGTACAGCAGTTTCGCCGTAAATCCAAGA
Organism: uncultured Deferribacteres bacterium; assembly: GCA_964579725.1. Lineage (GTDB taxonomy): Bacteria > Zhuqueibacterota > JdFR-76 > JdFR-76 > BMS3Abin05 > CAZOHG01. The sequence goes on along the minus strand of CAZOHG010000003.1, from coordinate 6,443 downwards.
GCGGCGCGGGGAAGCGGCTGAATGGCAAATGAAAAAAGAAAGGCATTTTCCGAAAAAGAAAACGTGCCCTGCGGCTGCCCGTCGGCATCCCGGCCGTCAATATTGGACACCCCACTGTTGACCCACGCCAGGGAAAATCCTGCGTCAAAAGCCCCTTTTTTTTGAGCTCCGGGGTGAAGCGCCGTCGCAAACCCCAGAAAATTGTGGGCACGGTCCAACGCCAAAATCCCTCCTGAAAAAGCCAGTTGCCGCCGTTTGAGGAAAGGCAGGCCGCCCGGGTTGTAGAATCCGGCCGCAGCCGATTGGGGCACCGCGGTGAACGCACCACCCATGCCAATGGCGCGCGCTCCCACCCCCATTCTCAAGAATGCACCGGCAAAACCCCCGGCATCGTAGGCGAAAGCGCCACTTGCTCCGAAAAAGAAAAGAAAACCTGCCACTGCGAGTTTTTTCAAACCGTCACTCCTTGTCACACACTATTTCTTGCCATTTTCATTCAAATTTCATTAAAATAATCGCCAGAGGCTACGGTCCGCACACCGATCGGAAGGCAAAATGAGGAAATTCCTTTTCCCCAAATGCCGGTCAATTTAAAATCAGAATTTTCCCCCAGAGCGGCTTCTGCCCCGAACGCTCGATTCGGTAAAAATACACCCCGTTTGCCACAGGTGTTCCGAAATTGTTGGTGCCATCCCAAATCTCGTCAAATTCACCGGCGGATGCCCTGACTTTCCCGGAGACGAGCGAACGAACCGGATCCATTGAAAAATCGAAAATTTCTACCGAAATGGTCGCCGGTTTGGTCAGGGCGTAGTGCAGACGTACGTGTCCCACGCCATTCAACACATTTTGCCGAAAAGGCGAAAAGGGGTTGGGGTAGGCGTAGGTTTTGTCTTCGTCTCGGCCCTGAAGGGCAGCGTATTTGCGAAAAACCGTCCAGGTGCGGCCGTTGTCTTGGGTGCGCGCCAGACCGTCACCCGTACCAACCCAAACGACCGGTCCCGGCGAAATACCAGCAGCGTAGACCTCAGACGTCAAAATCGGAACGCCAGTCTGTGAATCGACAATGGGCGGGTAGTGCGCCCAGGTCTGTCCACCGTCAACGGATTTGAACAAACCGCTGTCCGTGGCGACGTACACAACAGAATCGTCAAAGGCAAAATTATGGGCCGCTTGACCTGCAAGGGTGGTGTGCCAGGTGTAGCCCTCGTCGTCCGTCCAAGAAACGGCTCGAAATTCCGTGGAATCGACGGCAGGCCAGGTGGCAGCCCAAATAATCGTCCGACCGTTCCATTCCTGGTGTGCCAGCGCGACCACAAAATTGCCCGAAATAGAATGTTCCTGATTTTGGTGATTGAAATTTACCCAGGTTTTTCCGCCGTCGCCGCTCCGGTTAATCCCTCCGGCAGTGCCCACCCACAACACGTTGCCCGTGGAAATGACCGAAAAAGCGCGGTGGTTCAGGTGGGCGTAGGTGTCGAAACTAAAGCTGTCCGGGGCAACGGGCGTCCAGCTTTGCCCCCAATCACTCGATTTTCGGAGTCCCCCACCGTAGCTGGCAATCCAGACCGTCGAATCCTGAATGGCAATGTCGTAGGTAATATTTTGAACCGGTGTGGCTCCCGGTTGAGGAACGTGGGTCCAGGTCTTTCCGCCGTCGGACGAGTAGCTCAGACCACCTCCGGCCGAAAGCTGTCCCGCGTCTTTTGTCAAGGTGTCAAAACCAGTCGCCACCCAAATCGTGTTTCCGTAGATCGCCAAAGCCGACACGTCCCCGCGACCAAGCCCGTCTTTGTGACGAAAAACTTCCCAGGTTTGCCCCCCGTCCGTCGTGCGGCTCAAACCGCCCGATCCGGCAAGGTACACCGTTTCTCCATTGACCAGAATGTCGGTAACGCTGTTTCCGGCAATAAAAGGGGAAGGGGCCGCCGGGCCCAACTTCCAGCCGGTTTTGGAGAGAATTTGCGCTCCCGCCACAGTTGAAAAGAAAAACACCACCAGTAATATTGGCCACACGCGTTTCATGGAATCACCGTTATTGTGTGTTGAATTACATTTCCCTGAGCACCTGAGACATCTACGGCGTGGACTTCAAAAATGTACCGACCCAGCGCTGTTCCGGAGGGAATTTGAAATCCACTGGAATAAATGCCATCGTAAGCCACGGCGTCCCCGTTTTGCCCGCGGTCGTTCAGGCGGAAGGGATTACCGGAAGAAGGTGTTCCATCCGGTTTGGTCACCAAAATGTACACCTCGGCAATGTCTTCAGGCCCTTGCGGATCGGACACCTGAACGGAAAAAACAAAATCGTGCACGGAAGAACGGGAAATTGAATCCGGCGCCGAAACATGCGACAAAACAGGCGGATCGTTTCGGGTGATCCCATAAAAATAGAGGGATTTCAATTTCGGGTAGCTTTGGGCCCCCGCTTTGTCCAATCCGACCAAACGCAGGACGTAATGCCCGCGTTTTCCCTGAAACTGAACCGCGGGGTACGCACGCCGCACACGGCCGTCACCGGCAACGGAATCGCCATCTTTTCCGTTGTCTTGCAAGGTGTCCCGAAAAACAGAGCGCAGGCTTCCTTCGGGGTACATTTCCACCTGCAGACCTAAAATGTCCGTTGTTCCGTCGGGGTCAGTGAGTCGGGCTTCCAGTACAAAAACGGAATCAACTGTCAAATTGACGCTGTCTTGAAGCGAAACGGTCAGCAATCGGGGCGGGTGATTTTGCCTTCCGGATCGCACGGCTACGGTGTCCAAAGCAGGGGGACTTTTGTGCCCTTCGGCGTCCCGAGCGGTAAACACAAAAACAACGGAACCCGCGTGTTCCGAAAACTGCGTCCCGGAAAAAGCGGCCGTAAATTGCCCGTCGCCGGGAATAATATCGCCGTTTTGCCCGTCATCCTTCATTTGAGCACTCAAAAAGGTGACTCCCCCCTGACGCACGTCCACCTGCACCTTCTGGATGTCCGTAACGCCCTGCGGATCGGTGACATCCACCCGAAAATAAAACGGCGTGTCGCTTTGAGCAAAAACGGACTCGGGAGCTTGAATGGTCCGGATTTTCGGGGTTTGGGGGATCGGTTCCGTGGTCTGCGTGTGACACCCGCCCAGCAACAACACCCCGAGAAAAGCAAGACCAACCCAAAAATAGCGCATCCAACTACCTCTAATTTATTTTGCTTGTACCACCTCGGCCTGCATTTCTTGACCCGCCGCTTGCGCCTTTTTCAAAATCGCATCCAAATTTTCGCGGATTTTTGTCAGGTCAGGAAAAACCAGATCGGCTTCGGTTAGCTTCGACGCGTCCAAAGTGGACGTTACGGCCACACAAAACAGCCCCGCTTTTTTGGCCGACTCAATTCCGAAGGGGGCATTTTCGACGACCACGCAGTCGGCGGGGGCCAACCCCAAACGCGCCACCCCAATTTGGTACGGCTCGGGGTGCGGCTTTCCGTGGGATACATCCCGGCCGGTCACCACCGCATCAAACATTGCGATCGTCTGATCGTCCAAAACCGTGTGAATATTTTCCCAAATGGAACCGGTCACCATTCCGATCTTGAGGCCCCGTTGCTTCAATTCCGAAAGAAGCTCCTTTGCCCCGGGCATGAGTCCCGCGCGGGTAATTCGCCGGTAAATGTCTCGTTTGCGTCGAATGAGAGCGGCCAATTGCTCATCGGACAAATTCAGGCCCGCCTTTTCCACCAGCGCGCGGCCAATGGCGCCCGCACGACTGCCTTCCCGAAGGTACACGTCCACCGGATCAATTTGCACGCCGTAGCGCGAAAACTCTTCCTGCCACGCTTGAATATGAAAAGGCATGCTGTTTACCAGAACCCCGTCAAAATCGAATAGAAATCCGCCAATCATTCCACTTCCTCTAATCGTGCCGTAAAATGTCGCAGCGTGGGGGCTTCGTAGGTAATCCGTAGCCCCTTTAATTGATCGCGCTTTCGGTAAATCTCTTCAATGACTTCCGCTACGTACTCCAGATGCAGATTCGTGTACACTCTCCTCGGAATGGCCAGCCGAACCAATTCCAATTTGGGGTAAACGGTCTCCCCTGTTTCGGGGTCCCGGCTGGCAAACATCAAGCTGCCAATTTCCACGGCGCGAATTGCCCCTTCGCGGTAGAGCGCTACCACAAGCGCCTGGGCAGGGAATTGGCTTTGCGGAATGTGTGGCAAAAAGGCTCTGGCGTCCAAATAGACGGCATGTCCGCCGGGTGGTTGCAAAACCGGTACGCCCAGCGCCGTGAGTCGTTCCGACAAATACCGCACCTGCCCGATTCGATAAGCAAGGTACTGCTCGTCCAACACCTCTTCCAAACCCCGTGCAATGGCTTCTAAATCCCGTCCGGCCAATCCCCCATAGGTGGGAAAACCCTCCTGAAGAATGAGCCGATTTTTGAATTCGCGGGCCAAATCGGCGTCGTTTACCGCCAAAAAGCCCCCGATGTTGACCAATCCGTCCTTTTTGGCGCTCATGGTACAGCCGTCAGCGTAAGAAAACATCTCCCGCGCAATTTCGGCTACGGATTTCTTTCCGTACCCGGGCTCCCGCTGCTGAATAAAATAGGCATTCTCGGCAAACCGGCAGGCGTCCAGGAAAAGGGGAATCCCGTGTGCTTTGAGAATCTGACTGACGCGCCGAATATTTTCCATCGAAACCGGCTGCCCGCCCCCACTGTTGTTTGTGACGGTCACCATCACAAGGGGGATTTTCTCCACTCCGTGCCGCCGAACCAGGGCTTCCAATTTCCCCACGTCCACATTCCCCTTGAACGGGTGCAGTACGTCGGGGTGCAATCCTTCCTCAATAACCAAATCCACCGGGGTACCGCCGGCGTTCAGCACATTTGCCCGAGTCGTGTCAAAATGAATATTGTTGGGTACCAATTGCCCCACCTGCACCAAAGTTGAGAACAAAATATTCTCAGCGGCCCGCCCCTGGTGCGTGGGAATGACATGCGCAAATCCCGTTATCCGGTGGATTGTTTGCTCAAAATGCGCATAATTTCGGCTTCCTGCGTACGATTCGTCCCCCAACATCATTCCGGCCCATTGGCGGTCGCTCATGGCTGATGTACCACTGTCAGTGAGCAAGTCGATGTAAATGCTCTCTGCCGGCAGAAAGAAGACATTGAACCCGGCTTCTCGAATGCGCTTCTCCCGCTCTTCTCGGTCAGGCAAGTTAATGCGTTCAACGGATTTTATTTTAAAAGGTTCCGGTATGGCTTTCATGACTGCAATTCCTTTGTTGCCCAAGGCGGGGCAGATCCCATAGTAAGGTCACCGTTCGCTCTTAAAAAAGTGTTGTGTTCGACAAATGTACAGGCCATTGAATAAACATTTTCTGCGAGCGCAGATTTTAAAAACCATAGGCCTCCATTCATTCTTTGTGCTCACAAATCATGGAATCGGCACATTTTCCGGTACCCGGTCGCAGCATTTTTTCATTTCTCCGTCTATTTCTCGACGTAAAAATCAATCAGTTTTTTTCGACTCGTGTAAAAACGATCATGATGAGAACTTTCTTTTAACGTCGCTACCAACCCGATTTTTGGAGCAAAAATAGCTTTTTCGTATTCTCCCTCAAAAATAAGGTCTTTTGTCATAATCAATGTAGGAACCCACTCTTGGTGAATATGAAAAAAATTACCTGTGTTTATATCCGAATCGGATGCTTTAATAAAATGTCTGTATCTGACTTTCCAATCATATTTTCCCGCCAGTTTAATCGGGAAATAAATGCCGTCCACCAGGTGATCTCTCGCTTCAAATGTATAACGGTATTCCATTGCTTTCGTGGAATCAATACTCCGAAACATTCCCCAATCGGCAATGCCATATTTTCGAATGCCGGAAAAAGTAACTTCAACTTCATATCTTCTTTCAACGTCGGAATTATAGGTCCGGCTGAGAATTTTAATAACCTGTCTGCCGCTATCCTGATAAGCAGTAGCGCCTGCGCTCGGATTGGATATTTCAGAAAAATCATATTCCCACCGGTTTCCTGCATGTAAAGGAAAATAATCCGGGGACACACCGAGATACCAATTTGTAACCACGGAATCCGACTCCAGTCGGAATACGAAGGAAGTATCCCTGTAGGAGAATTTGGAGACAAATACCGAATAATCTCCGCCTCTTAGTTTGGATAAAAATTGCCCGTTTTGATCGGAAACAATAAGGGTATCGATATGGTTTTTTATGCCCTTCAAAAAAATCATGGCTTTCGGAATAGGTATGCCGTCTTTTTTCAATATCTTCCCTGAAATCTGAAAACGCTTCCATGTTGTAAATCGATACGTGAGCCAGATATTCTCCGAGTTAATGACAACCTGCTGTTTCAATTCTTCGTACAGCGAATGGTGAAAGATGATTTCATACGTCCCTTTAGATACTCTGAATACAAAGTGTCCCCACTCATCTGTTT
>CAZOHG010000002.1:0-130043 GCA_964579725.1 uncultured Deferribacteres bacterium | reverse complement strand
GACGAGCTGTTTTCTCAGCTGTTCGGCGGCGGCGCACGGGATATTTTCACCCGTCCACGGCGGCGCACGGCCAGAGGGCAAGATGTTCAAGTCCAGCTTGAGGTTCCCTTTGAGGTGGCCGTCAAGGGCGGGCCTTACCAATTTACCGTGGCTCTAAACGGTCAACAAAAAACGCTGTCCGTGAACATCCCCCCCGGCGTAGAAGATGGGACGCAGCTCCGCATTCCGGGGCAGGGACTTTCGGGTCCTTCCGGGAAACCGGGGGACATGATTGTTCAAGTGCGCGTGGGCCAGCACCGCTTTTTCAAGCGACAGGGTAAAGATATTTACTGTGAAGTCCCCATTGACGTCACTCAAGCCATGTTAGGTACCAAAATTCGTGTGAAAACCGTCCACGGGAAAAAGGTGGAGCTGAAAATTCCCCCGGGTACGCAGTGCGGACAAACTTTTCGCTTGCGCGGCATGGGTATTCAGGCGGCGAACGGGTCAAAAGGAGACCAATACGTCAAAATAAACGTACAAATACCGAAGCATTTGACCGAACGCCAAAAAGAATTGATTCGAGAATTTAAAAATGCCGGAACAAAATAGCCGGACGTTTGTTTTTAAGTGCAGCGCCGGTTCGGGACAAACGAAAACTTGATTTGGTAAAATGTCGACATGTGAAAGAAAAGGTCCCCAAAGATCACCGGAGCTAAAAAAAATTTACACATAAATTAAGGAGGCAAAAATGGTACGAAAAAAATGGGTAGCGCTGTTGGTTGTGTTGGCTTTGTTTGTCGGAAGTGCCGTAACGGTGGTGTTGACATCCAATCTAAATTTAACACATGAAAGTTTGGCGCTAAACAAAACGGCAGAAAAAACGGAGGCAGCGCCTTCTTCCCCCCAAAATGAAACCAACCTGAATGACGACGCCTTTATTCGTCAGTTAAATAGTGTTTTTGTAAATGCCGCAGAAAAGGTCAAACCTGCGGTGGTAACGATTTTCAGTGAAAAGGTGATTAAAATGCGGCAATTTCAATCACCTTTTGACTTTTTCTTCGGCCCGGATTTTTTCAATCAATTTGGCCAGGGGCAACCGCCCAAACAGAAAAAGGCCCCGAAATATCGTGAATTTCATGAAAAAGGAATGGGATCAGGCGTCATTATTTCCAGCGACGGGTATATTATTACGAACAACCACGTTGTTAATGGAGCGGACGACGTCAAGGTCAAAACCACGGACGGCAACACCTACAAAGCCAAAATCATTGGAACCGACCCCAAAACAGACATTGCGCTGATTAAAATTGACGCTAAAAATCTGCCGGTTGCCACTCTGGGTAATTCGGACCATTTAAAGGTAGGCGAATGGGTGCTGGCCGTCGGAAATCCCTTCTCCGCTGAACTGCACCACACCGTTACCAAAGGAATTGTCAGCGCGTTGGGGCGCTCGAATCTGAATCTGTCTTATTACGAAAATTACATTCAAACCGACGCTCCCATTAATCCGGGAAATAGCGGCGGAGCCTTAATTAATTTGAAAGGCGAAGTGGTGGGCATTAACACGGCTATTGTGGCGCCTTCCGGTGCATTTGCGGGGATCGGATTTGCCATTCCGATTAATATGGTAAAGCGGGTAGCCCACGATTTGCGAACAAAAGGCCACGTGGTACGCGGCTGGTTGGGTGTGCAAATCCAGCCCATTGACGAGGATCTGGCGAAAGCCTTGGGACTAAGCAAAAATGAAGGTGTAGTGATTTCCGAAGTGACACCCAAAAGCCCCGCTAAAAAAGCCGGTTTGAAAGTCGGCGATGTGATTATTCGCTTCGACGGTGAAAAAGTGACCAGTCCCAGTAACCTGGCATTTCTGGTGGCGGAACGAGCACCCAAGACGAAAGCGGAATTAACCATTATTCGGAACGGCAAGAAAAAAACGCTTACCGTTACCTTAGGTGAATTGCCCGAAAAAACCAACAAGCCCGAAAAAGTGACCACAAAAACCTCAGAAATCGATTTGGGCATGGAGGTTTCAAACCTGACGTCCGATTTGGCCAAACAGTACGGGTACGAAAAATCTAAGGGCGTTGTCATTACGGACATCGATCCGTACGGCCCCGCCGCTCAGAAGGGATTGAAAGTAGGCGATCTGATAAAAGAGGTCAATCGTACCCGCGTAACCAATGTTCAAGAGTACAAAAAGGTCATTGCCAAACTGCGCCCGGGAGACGTGGTTCTCTTCCTGATTCAACGCGGGAAAGACAATTTGTTCGTCGCCATTGAAGTTCCCAAGAAAAAATAAATCCCTTGAATGGCTCAATGCTCCAACACACGGGAAGCCGGCCTTGGGCCGGTTTCCCGATTTTTAAAGAAACCAGAGCGGGCTGCAAGCCAAAAACGAAAAAAAGGACGAACCATGCGACGGTTTTATTCCGCCGTGCTGATTTTTCTTCTCGTCGGTTACTTTGTGGGGTTGGCCGAGGCTCAATTTGGCAGAAAACATGCCGAGGGGGCAGGGCATTTCTTCTACCAACTGGCTAATTTTCCGGGTCAGGAGCTTTCGCAGTCCAAACTTTTTGTGTTTTTATCCATTCCTCACGATGCGTTGGTTTTTGTCCGAACGGATTCCGGTTTTGCCGCCCATTACAAATTGGGCGTCTATTTGTACGGAGAAAAGAAAAATCTGCTCTTTGAAAAAAGCTGGCGACGCACGGTTTTCGTCAAACAATACGACGACACCAACCGGCCGGCGGTTTTTGACCGACTGAACGTTTCCACCACACAGACAGCGGGCAAATACCGGTTGGTTTTGCGTCTGGAAGATCGGGAAGTGCCCAAGCCCCGTATTTTGGAAAAAGAGGTGCGAATTCGGGATTTTCGGAAATCGCCCCTGCAGTTGAGTTCGCTTTTGTTGCTTGGGGCTGCACCCGATTCCTGTGGGCAGGGAGTTCTCCCCGAACCGGAAGCGGTGGCCAATTTCCCCAAAGATTTTTTGGTCTGTTTTGAAGCCGCCAAACAGGTTCCGGAAGCCGCGCAATTGCTTTTGGAAGTGGTAAGCCGGCACGGTCGCACAGTCTACCAGGCGGACACGCTGGTATTCTCGGCAAATTCCGTTCGAAAATGTTTTGTGACGCCGGTGGACGTAACGCCTCTCCGAAACGGATATTACCGAATCCGTGTGAAGGCGCTTGGCCTGAAGAGGGTTCCCCCGGTAGAAACCGATTTTCGGGTCACAAAAGCCATGGAATTTCAAAATGAGCAGGAATTGGACGACGCAATTGCCGTGCTTACGTACATTGCCAGGCCCGAAGAGCTGGAAAAAATCAAAAAAGCCGATTCTTTTGTCCGAAAAAAGAGGCTTTTTGACGCTTTCTGGAAAAAGTTGGATCCCACGCCGGACACGCCGTTTAACGAATTGCAGGCTGAATTTTACGAGCGTGTGGCGTATGCCAACGAAAAGTTTAGTCTGACGCGCGACGATGGCTGGCGCACCGATCGGGGGCGGATTTACATTGTGTACGGCCCCCCCGATTCGGTCGAACACCAGCGGGATCGGCAATTTCGGGACTACGAAATTTGGCGGTACACCAATCTGCACAAAGAATTTGTTTTCTGGGATCGGAACGGAACCGGGAATTACCAACTGGTACGAGCCCAATAAATTTCGGGAGGAACAGGAAAATGGATCAGGAAAAAGTGCGCTATTTTACGAAGCGACTTTTGGCGGAATACGATCGAATTCAGCAGGAATTGGGGACCTACGAACAGGAAATAACCAATTTGAATTCTCCCTCGGTGCACGAATACGAAGAAAAATCGACCTTGGAAGAACAAAAGGAGTTCATTACCGGTTTGCTTCAACACGACACCGAGGAACTGTCGGCCGTTCGGGACGCCTTACAAAAAATCATGAACGGGACCTACGGGATTTGCGAACGCTGCGGCAATCCCATTGAAGAGGAGCGTTTGGAAGCCATCCCAACATGCCGCTATTGCAAAAAGTGCAAGGAGGAATTGGAAAAAGAGGGCGTGGCCTAAGCCGTCTTTCGCCGAGAAGGTTAAGGGAAAAATAGTTGCCAATTCCCCGAATTTGTCATATATTGTCGCTTAAGCCAACGTGCTTGTTGAGATAGGTCTTTTTGGTGAGTTCGCTTTAAACGTTCTCTTGCATGTTGGTTGTCAAACACGTTTTAACGGGGGACGTAACCCATCGTTCGACTGCTATTTTGACAAATAGACCGAAGATTTCATAAATAAGTTTCTGACGATTTGCCCGTGCTCAAAAACGCGGGCTGACATGAGTGGAGGTGAGGAAATGCCGACCTACGAGTACAAATGCGAATCCTGTGGCTACATGTTTGAGGCTTTTCAGTCGATTCACGACGAACCGATTAAGGTTTGCCCCAAATGCGGTGGGCCCGTGCGCAAGCTGATTAGCTCCAGTTACGGCATGATTTTCAAAGGTTCCGGTTTTTACATTACCGATTACAAACACCAAAACTCCAGCTCGTCAAATGCAAAAGGTCCGAATAATGGGCAGAAAAATACGGAGAAACCCAAAACTTCGGAAACAAAGGCCGCACCCAAAACCGACACGACGAGCAAAAAAACCTGACGGACCCGGTTATTGTCGTTTGTAAAATTGGGGACAAGCTTTGCCAGAAAAGAACGGCCAAATCGCTGTCCTTTTTTACGGATTGATTCGGAAAGCCTCCGTTGAAAATTGGAGGCTTTTTTAAATTTTTCCGGTGGGTGACTCGAACAGCCGCTGCCTGTGCGCCCAAAACCACTTTTGAAAACAGCCTTCCCACTTTTCGGCACAAGGGCAAATCTTAAAAAGGCTCTTTCCCTTTCCGTTCAATCGGAAAAAGAAAACAGAACGACGAACGTTTAGCCGAAACGGCTCTGACGAATTGCCCCACAAAAGTCTGTCAGAATGACAGACCTATTTCAACACACCAAACCAAACATTACCCCCGATCGTTTTCAATTCTTGTTATTACTGAAGTTACGCAAAAGAACCATTCACCGGATTTTTGGCACGGTGCTTGCAATGAGTAGATTCGAAATAAAATATCGCAAGAAATGGCAAAGGAGGTTGATTAAATGACAGTTATTCAGTACAAGACACCGGCAACGGACGAACTTGTTCAATGGGTGCAATCGGACTTGGAGGATCATGAGCCCATTGTGCCTTTGGTGGAAATGGACGAGGAATTGTTCTTATTTCCGAAGGTTGACATTCTGGAAAACAAAGAGCACTTTGTTTTGCGGGCGGAATTGCCCGGCTTTGACAAAAAGGATCTGGACGTTGTTGTGGAAAACAATGTACTTACGCTAAAAGCGGAACGCCGACCCGAATCGGGACAGAAATTTCACTACCGCGAACGCCCGATGGGGAGTTTCACGCGGCGGTTTCAACTGTCCAATCGGATTGGAACCAAGGGCATTCGTGCTGTGTACCGGGACGGCATATTGAGCGTCTATTTGCCGAAGATGAACCAACAGAAGGAAATCAAAATCCAGTAAGGATTGGAAAATAAAGATTTAAGACAAACAAATACTCAAAAAGGAGGTTGAAGCATATGAGCAAGATTATCGGAATTGACTTGGGAACCACAAACTCTTGTGTCGCGGCCGTTGTAGGTGGTGAGCCGACAGTTATTCCCAATAACGAAGGTTTTCGGACCACCCCTTCGGTGGTGGCGTTTTTAAAAACCGGTGAGCGTGTCGTGGGACATCCGGCCAAACGACAGGCCATTACGAATCCGAAAAACACGGTATTTTCCATTAAGCGCTTCATGGGTCGGATGTACAATGAGGTTCAGGAAGAAATCAAGCAGGTGCCGTACGAAGTGGTCGCCGGGAAAAATGGAATGGCCACCGTCAAAATCGGAGACAAAACCTACACTCCGCAGGAAATTTCGGCCATGGTTTTACAGAAAATGAAACAAACAGCCGAGGATTACCTGGGCGAAAAGGTCACCGAAGCGGTGATTACGGTACCGGCTTACTTTAATGACAGCCAGCGCAAAGCCACCAAGGAAGCGGGCGAAATCGCTGGGCTGAACGTCCGCCGGATTATTAATGAACCCACGGCCGCCGCTTTGGCTTACGGGCTCGACAAGAAAAAAGACGAAAAAATCGCGGTGTTTGACCTTGGCGGTGGCACCTTCGATATTTCCATTCTGGAAATCGGCGAAGGCGTGTTCGAAGTGAAATCCACCAATGGCGACACGCATCTGGGCGGAGACGACTTCGACAAACGCATTATCGATTGGATGGTGGACGAATTCAAGAAGCAGGAAGGGGTAGACCTTTCCAAAGACCCCATGGCTTTGCAGCGCTTAAAAGAAGCTGCTGAAAAGGCCAAAATTGAGTTGTCCAATGTCATGCAGACAGACATTAATTTACCGTTTATTACCGCAACGGAATCGGGGCCGAAGCACCTCACAATGACGCTGACCCGAGCCAAATTCGAGCAACTGTGCGACGACTTGTTTGAACGCACCATCGGCCCGTGCAAACAGGCCCTGGCTGACGCCAATTTGACGGTGAACGACATTAACGAAGTCATTTTGGTGGGCGGCTCCACGCGAATTCCCAAGGTGCAACAAATGGTGAAAGACTTCTTCAAACGGGAACCCCACAAGGGGGTTAACCCGGACGAAGTGGTGGCCATCGGAGCAGCCATTCAAGGTGCCGTGTTGAGCGGCGAGGTCAAAGACGTGTTGCTTTTGGACGTGATTCCGCTTTCGTTGGGAATCGAAACATTGGGTGGCGTTTTCACCAAATTAATTGAAAAGAACACGACCATTCCTACGCGCAAGAGCGAAGTGTTTACCACGGCGGCCGACAATCAAACGTCCGTGGAAATTCACGTGCTTCAGGGTGAGCGGGAAATGGCTGCCTACAACAAGTCGCTTGGACGGTTTCACCTGGACGGCATCCCGCCTGCTCCGCGAGGTGTGCCGCAAATTGAAGTGACGTTCGACATCGACGCGAACGGCATTTTGAACGTAACGGCCAAAGACAAAGCGACGGGTAAAGAGCAATCGATTCGAATCGAAGCCTCTTCCGGCCTGACCAAAGAAGAAATTGACAAAATGGTGCGCGACGCGCAGGAACACGCCGCTGAAGACCGGAAGCGACGCGAAATGGTGGAAACGAAAAATCAGGCCGACCAGTTGCTTTACCAAACGGAAAAGAACCTTAAAGAAATGGCCGACAAAATTCAACCTGACGAAAAAAGCAAGATCGAAGCGGCCATGGGTCGTTTGCGAGAAGCCATGAAGGGCGAGGACATGAATGAAATTAAGTCCGCTACGGACGCGCTGAATCAGGCCTGGAGTGAAGTGTCCAGCCAGATTTATTCGCGCGCCACGGCCGGCGGACAGCAGGCCGGGACGGCCGGGGCGGAAGCCTCCGCCGGAGGCACCGAAGCCGGCCAGCAGGCTCAGGAAGGCAAAAATGTCGAAGATGCCGACTTTGAGGTTGTGGACGACAAGGATTCTAAATAACGGACGGAGATCCGCATCGTGCGACGGCGAACGGGTTGGCCAAAGCGGCTCTCCTGTTCGCCGTTTTTTGTACGGTTCAATCATGTACCGATTTCGAATTTCGGGCATTTTTCTGGGAAGTCAATCGACGTTCGGACGAAGAAAGAGCGAAGTTGGAAATGGGTATGTGAAAATAAGTGAAAAAGGAGGGAAATCAACATGACTTTAGATAAATTTACATTAAAGGCTCAGGAAGCGTTGCAGCAAGCACAGCAAATCGCTTCAGAACGTAATCAGCAGCAAATTGACGCGGAGCATTTGCTGGCGGCGCTGCTGAATGACACGGAAGGCATTCCCGTTGCCGTCATTAAAAAATTGGGTGCCAGTGTGGAGCACATCAAACAGGAAACAGAAAAAGCGCTGGACAAATTGCCCAAGGTGTACGGCACCGGTGCAGGAGGCCTTGGAAATGTGTACATCTCGCAACGATTAAACCAAATTTTAGAAGCGGCTTTTAAAGAAGCCACGAATTTGAAAGACGAGTACATTAGCACCGAACATTTGCTCCTGGCTTTGTCGGAAGACCAGGGCGAGGCAGGCCGGATTTTGCGGGGCGAAAGACTGAGCAAAGATAATATTTTGAAGGTTCTGCAAGCCATTCGCGGCTCGCAACGCGTGACCGACCAAAATCCGGAAGCAAAATACCAGGCTCTGGAGCGCTACGGACGGGATTTGACCAATCTGGCCAGAAAAGGGAAATTGGACCCCGTCATTGGCCGAGACGAGGAAATTCGTCGGGTGCTGCAAGTGCTTTCGCGCCGGACGAAAAATAATCCCGTTCTCATTGGGGATCCGGGTGTCGGGAAAACCGCCATTGTGGAGGGCCTGGCGCACCGGATTGTGTCCGGTGACGTGCCCGAGGGCTTGAAAAACAAACGCATTGTCGCGCTGGATTTGGGCTCACTTATTGCCGGGGCCAAATTCAGGGGCGAATTTGAAGATCGGCTGAAGGCCGTAATTAAAGAGGTCATTGAATCGGAGGGAGAAATCATCCTCTTTATTGACGAGCTGCACACATTAGTTGGCGCCGGTGCAGCGGAGGGCGCCGTGGACGCCTCCAACATGCTGAAACCGCCCCTGGCCCGCGGCGAGTTGAGAGCCATCGGGGCAACGACCATTGACGAATACCGCAAATACATCGAAAAAGATGCGGCTTTGGAGCGGCGGTTTCAACCCATTTTGATTGAAGAACCGTCTGTGGAAGACACCATCTCCATTCTGCGGGGATTAAAGGAGAAGTACGAAGTGCACCACGGCGTGCGCATTACAGACTCGGCTCTGATTGCTGCGGCCACGCTTTCGCACCGCTACATTACCGATCGGTTTTTGCCTGACAAAGCGATCGATTTGATTGACGAGGCTGCTTCCAAGCTGCGGATTGAAATCGACAGCATGCCGGAAGAATTGGACGAAGTGGAACGGCGCATTAAGCAGTTGGAAATTGAGCGAGAAGCCGTTAAACGGGACAAAAACGAAGCCGCTAAAAAGCGATTGGAAAAAATCAACGAAGAATTGGCCAATCTTCAGGAAAAACGCAACGAGTTGCGTACCCACTGGGAAATGGAGAAAGCAACCATTAAGCGGATTCAGGCCATTAAGGAAGAAATCGAACAAACGAAAATTGCCATTTCCCACGCCGAGCGGGACGGCGACTTGAGTCGGGCCGCCGAATTGAAATACGGCAAGATCGTGGAACTTCAGAAACAATTGGAAGAAGAAAATAAGAAACTTCAGGAAATTCAAAAAGACCGGAAAATGCTCAAGGAAGAGGTCGACGAGGAAGACATTGCGGAAATTGTCTCGCGATGGACAGGGATTCCGGTGAGCCGCATGTTGGAAACCGAGCGTGAAAAACTGCTGAAAATCGAAGAGCGTTTACACCAACGGGTCGTCGGCCAGGACGAAGCCATTGAAGCCGTGGCCAATGCCAT
The DNA here is from genome assembly GCA_964579725.1 of uncultured Deferribacteres bacterium. GTDB lineage: Bacteria > Zhuqueibacterota > JdFR-76 > JdFR-76 > BMS3Abin05 > CAZOHG01. Next base: position 120,574 of record CAZOHG010000002.1, on the reverse strand, counting down.
TCGCCGTGCGAGGGCGGGCTTGCAGGACCCAAACCGGCCAATCGGGTCGTTTATTTTTCTGGGGACCACCGGCGTGGGAAAAACAGAATTGGCACGTGCGCTGGCGGAATTCCTCTTCGACGACGAAAAGGCCATGATTCGAATTGACATGTCGGAATACATGGAACGCCATTCGGTGTCGCGCCTGATTGGTGCCCCTCCCGGCTATGTGGGATACGAGGAGGGCGGTCAGTTGACGGAAGCGGTTCGCCGTAAGCCGTACTCCGTCATTTTGCTGGACGAAATTGAAAAAGCGCACCACGATGTCTTTAACATTCTCCTGCAGGTTTTGGACGAAGGGCGTTTGACCGACAATAAGGGACGTACGGTAAACTTTAAGAACACCATTATTATTATGACGTCCAATTTGGGTGCGCCGCTGATCATGGAAAAATCACAGCGCATTACCGATAGCAATCGCGACGTCATTTACCAGGAAATCAAGGATGAAGTCCTGACGTTGTTGCAAAAATCCCTGCGGCCCGAATTCCTGAACCGGGTTGATGAAGTTATTGTTTTTCACCCGCTGACTCGGGAAGACATTAAAAAAATCGTGGATTTGCAATTTAAATATGTCCAAAAATTGTTGGAAGAACAGCAGAGCATTTCGATTGAGTTGAGTGAAGAGGCTCGGGATCTTTTGGCCGATTTGGGTTACGATCCGGCCTACGGGGCTCGTCCGCTTAAGCGAGTCATGCAAAAAATTCTGACCAATGAATTGGCGCTGCGGATTCTGCGAGGTGATTTTGCTCCCGGTGATCACATCGTGGTTGTGAGGCATGAAAATTCACTTGATTTTGTAAAGAAAAGTGACTAATTTTAAAAAGTTAATTCGCCGGAAACCCTGATTCGATTGGGTTCTTTCGGTGAAGGAACTGTCCCGTTCGAAGGGGAGCGCACACACACGGGCTCCTCATTCGAATGAAAAAAAAGATGGCTTTAAAATAAAAATACCTGGCACCTCAACCGGGGTGCCAGGCTTTGTTTTTGAGAAAGGGAGGATGGTGGAGCATGAGAAAATCCGGAATCTACATTCTGAGTTTGATTTTTATTCTGGGATTGGGCTTGTCCACGACCCAATGTGGCAAAAAAATGAGTGACAAAAGCCTGTTTGACAAAGCAGACACATACGAACGGGATGAAAAATTCAACAAAGCCGCGGAAATCTACCTTTCTTTGGCCAGACGTTTTCCCAACAGTCCCAAGGCGCCACAGGCCCTGTTCAAAGCAGCAGTCATGTACGCCAACAACCTGAAAAAGTCGGACGAAGCCATTCGCCTGCACGAGCGTCTCATTAAAACCTACCCCGAAAGCGAGTACGCTCCGCAATCCCTCTTTTTAATTGGGTTTATTTACGCCAACGACGTCAAGAATTACGACAAGGCGAAAAAATATTACCACGAATTCTTGAAAAAGTACCCTAAACATGAGCTGGCGACCAGCGTAAAGTGGGAATTGGAAAACATGGGAAAAGATATTAACAGCATTCAATTCCTGAAAGCGGAAAATGATTCGACTGCGCAATCAGCGAAATAATTATTTTCCAAATAGATAGAACACTTGCCAAGCCGGGGAGTTCCTACACGGGACTTTTCGGCTTTTTTTGTAAATCGCGTCAATGGAACGAAAAAGTGCCGGAACTTTTGAGAAAGTCGCTCAGTAAAAGGTAATTGATTTTTTGGAGAGGGCAATGAAATCAACATTCTTTTCGATTCTGACAATTCTTTTTCTCACTTTCGGAACCACCGTTTTTGCGCAGGATTCGACAGCCGCCTCGCCGGAAACCGCCGTGCCGAGCATGATCAAAATTGCGACGGAGATCACTAAAAAGCAGGTTCCCTTGAATCGCACAGTGGTGCTAAAGGTGACGCTTTCGTGGTTGGGCGATCCCGACCGGTACGAAATTACGGATTTTGAAAATCCAGCCTTGAGCAATTTCGACATCGTGGGCACAGCTACCGCCAATAAAACCGAGGTAATCGGCGGAAAGGTTTTTACCCGTCGGGTGTACGAATTTACACTAAAACCGCGGGAATTGGGCATGGGGTACGTGGAAGGCGTCATGGTCAAGTACAAAGATCGGGCGTTCAGCAAAGAGGGCAGCCTGCTGACCAATCGGATCGGCCTAAAAGTGACCGAAGCGGTTCCTGAAAAAAGTGGGGGAATTGCGGGGGAAGCGGTAAGTCACTGGCCCGCTACCATTTTACTGATTGCCCTCATTATTATTGCAGCCGGAATTTTGTGGTTCTTTTTTGTTTACCGGAAATCCCGCGAAAAATCCGTGCAACCGGAGTACGTGCCTCCTGTAGAAGAAACCTATTTGGCTCGTTTGAAAGAGCTGATTCACTTCGACAACCTGGATTTAAAAAACGATTTTGGCCGCTTGGGGAAATTCCTGCGCGGGTATTTAGCGGAAAAATTCGATTTGCCGGCGAAGCAAGCGACCACCGCCGAATTGATTGAAGAAATGAAAAGGCGAAATCTGGATGACCGGCTTGTGGCGCAAACCGGAGAGGTGTTGGGAGTTGCCGACGCCGTCATGTTTTCGGGGGGAAAGGGCTCGCGCGAAGAATTGGAAAAAATCTACGGGAGTGTGGAAGCGATTTTGGAACATCATTTGCGTGAGGCGCAGCAGGTTTCACAAGTCGAAAATCAAGCGGAAAACTGAGGCTTTTTAAGGGAGGTTCCATGCAACAGCAGGATATTCAGGCCATTCACGAGAAAATTCAAAAAGAAAGCACATTTGTCGATTCGCTAACGGCCGAAATTTCGAAGGTCATTGTGGGGCAAAAATACATGATTGAACGGCTTCTCATTGGCCTTTTGTCCAATGGGCACGTGTTGTTGGAAGGTGTGCCGGGACTGGCCAAGACAATGGCCGTTAAAACCCTGTCTTCGGCCATTCAAACCAAATTTCAGCGCATCCAATTTACTCCCGACCTGCTTCCCGCCGACCTGTTAGGGACGCAAATTTACGACCAGCACGACGGGAAATTCAGTGTGAAAAAGGGGCCGATTTTTGCCAATTTAATTTTGGCTGATGAAATCAACCGATCCCCCGCCAAAGTTCAGAGCGCTCTGCTCGAAGCCATGATGGAACGGCAGGTTACTATCGGGGATACAACCTTCCCGCTGGACGATCCCTTTCTGGTGCTGGCGACTCAGAATCCCATTGAGCAAGAAGGTACGTACCCGTTGCCGGAGGCACAGGTAGACCGTTTCATGCTCAAGTTGAACATCGGCTACCCGAATCGCGACGAAGAATTGGAGATCATGCGGCGGAATACCCGAGAGAACTTGCCCGAGGTAGCGCCCGTGATTTCTCCGGCCGCCATTAAACGGGCGCGTGCCGTGGTCAACCAAATCTACGTCGACGAGAAAATTGAGCGTTATATTGTCGACATTGTTTTCGCCACCCGTGACCCGGAAGCCTACGGTTTGGCGGATTTGAAACCGCTGATTGCGTACGGGGCATCGCCACGCGCCTCTATTTACCTGGCGAAAGCCAGTAAGGCGCACGCCTTCTTGCGACACCGCGGCTACGTCACCCCTGAAGATGTTCGGGCAATCGGAATGGACGTTTTGCGCCACAGGGTGATCGTTACCTACGAGGCCGAGGCCGAAGAAATCTCGCCCGAAGATGTGGTACGAAAGGTGTTGAACAATATCGAAGTGCCGTAGACCTGTGGATTGTTAGACCGTAAAATTCGGGTAAAAAGGAAAACGCAAAGCTCAAATGGTTCCCACTGAAATTTTAAAAAAGGTTCGTCGGATTGAAATCACGACCCGAAGCATGGTGAATGACGTGTTTGCGGGTGAGTACCACTCGGTTTTCAAGGGCAGAGGAATGGATTTTTCCGAGGTGCGCGAGTATTCCGTCGGTGACGACGTGCGTACCATCGATTGGAACGTGACCGCCCGAATGAACCGCCCTTACGTGAAGGTGTTTGAGGAAGAGAGGGAATTGACCGTCATGCTCATGGTGGATGCCAGCTCCTCCGGGGAATTCGGAACCGTCGAGCAAATGAAGGGTGAAATCGCCATTGAAATTTGCGCCCTTTTGGCTTTTTCGGCCATTAAAAACAACGATAAAGTCGGCCTGATTATTTTTACGGACAAAGTGGAGAAATTCGTCCCGCCGAAAAAGGGAAAAACGCACGTTCTGCGTGTGATTCGGGAACTGTTTTACCACGAACCCCAGAGTTCGAAAACGGACATTGGTGAGGCTCTGGAATATTTGAACCGAATCGCCAATCGACGCAGTGTGGTGTTTTTGGTGTCCGATTTTATGTCCGAGGGTTTTGAAAAAGCCCTCCAAATTGTGAATAAAAAACACGACATTGTGGCGGTGACCATTCGGGACCCTCGCGAAATTTCGCTCCCCGATGTGGGATTGCTGGAATTGGAAGACGCTGAAACGGGCGAAATCTATTTGTTGGACACCTCCGACCCGTCGATTCGCGAGAATTTTGCCAGTCAATCGACTCAGAAGCGCGAGGAATTGGAGAAACTGTTCAAGTCAATGAGCGTAGACCACGTGGCTATTTCGACCGACCGCCCCTACGTGGATCCGCTCATTCGATTTTTTAGAATGCGTGCCAAACGCTTTCATTAAAAAAGACCGGCCCGCAAAAGCGGCCGCTTTTCGGCTCGGAAAAAACAGGGCCGCTCAATGTGGAATAATTTTCGTGAACGCGGGGCGGCTTGGATGAGTAAAAGGAACCAGGATTTTTGTGGGGATTTGTGAAGATGAATCAGGTAAAAAAGACGGCTCTTTTAGGGAGTCTTATTTTAGTTGTCGCTTTGTGGGGCTGTTCCCAAAAGCCCCAACAGAGCGCCGAGCAAATTCGCGACTACGCCAACGATTTGTACAATCGGCAATTGTACAAACAGGCCATTGGGGAATACCAGGCCTACTTGAACCGCTACAAAGTGGACAAAACTGAGCGTGCCAGCATCGTGTACACCATTGCCAACATCTATTTTGACCGGCTGCACGATTATGAAAACGCATTGGCTAATTATTTGAAGATCAGGCATTTTTACCCGAAAAGTGGCTTGGTTAAGGAAGCCAATAAAAAAATCGTGGCGTGTCTCGAGCGACTGCGCCGGTCGACGGACGCGCAAGAAGTGCTGAACGAAACCACCAGTCTCAATCCGGTCAAGCACAAAAAACGGCCGGGTGCGGTCATCGCCAAAATCGGCGATCGGGAAATTACCCAAGGCGATTTGGACTTTGAGATCAGTCAACTTCCTCCGCAAATGCAGGATCAGTTCAAAGACAAGGCCAAGAAGCTGGAATTCCTGAAGCAGTACATTGCAACGGAACTCTTGTACGACAGCGCCAAACGCAAGGGACTGGACAAAGACAAAGAAGTGGTGGAGGAAACATTTCAGGCGCAGAAAAATTTCATGGTGCAAAAGCTCCTGCAGCAGGAAATCGCCCGCACGGTGAAAATCGACGATTCGGACATTGAACTGTACTACAAAGCGAACAAAGACAAGTACGCCGTGAAAAACAAGGCGGGAAAAGTCATTCGAATCAAACCCCTAAACGAGGTCAAATCGCAGGTTTACCAGGATTTGTTGAGAGAAAAACAACAGAAGGCTTACCAGAAGTTAATCGATCGAATGGTTCAGGCGGAAAACGTCAGCATTTATTCGGATAAGATTCGGTGAGAGGAGCAGCAGTGGGAAAAATCCGAAGGGTGACCATTTTTGGGGGGATTTTTGCCGGGCTCTTTCTCATTTTGGCAACGGCCTGGGCGAATTCCGGAAAGATCGCCATTCAATCCACAGTGGACAAGTCCAAAATCACCATTGGCGACGTAATTGCGTACACGGTGACCGTTACCCACGCTCCGAACGTCCGGGTGAAACTTCCTCAGTTGGCCGAAAATCTGGGTCAGTTTGAAATCCGCGATTACCACGTGTTTGACCCTGAGAAACAAAACGGAGTGATTGTCAACCGTGTCCGGTACAAAATTTCGACCTTTGAGGTGGGCAAATTTCAAATCCCGCCCATTGCCGTACAATATAGCATTCCGCCGGACACCGTTTGGCACACCCTTAAGTCGGAAGCGATTAAAATCGAGGTGGAAAGCCTGGCGCCCAGCGCGGAGGGGGATATTAAGGACATCAAACCCCCGGTGGAACTTCCCTTCGATTGGAAACCCCTCGTTCGCGATGGTTTGGCGGGACTTCTGATTCTTCTGCTTTTGGGGCTGGGTGTTTATTTTTGGTGGCGGAAAAAATCCGGTAAGCCGCTGCTTCCTCAGAAGGCGGAGCCGCCTCGTCCGCCCCACGAGATCGCTTTGGAGGCTTTGGAAACGCTTTCCAAAAGTGGACTACTGGAAAAAAATCAGGTGAAAGCCTATTACAGTGAAATTTCGGACATTATTCGGCGCTACGTGGCCGGTCGTTTCGGCATCGACGCCCTGGATTTGACCTCGACGGAATTGCTGGACGAACTGCGGCAGGTGGCGCTGGATGATTCCGTTTTCGAAAAAATAAGCGATTTGACGGATTTGGCCGATCTGGTGAAATTTGCCAAATACCGTCCGACGGACGAGGAGAATGCGCGGGTGTTGGCCTTGGCGTTCGATTTTGTTAATGAAACGAAGGTTGTGGCGGCTCCCGAAGAGGAAACTGTGGAGGAAACGTCACCTGTGGCAGAGTCGGAATCGGCTGAAACGGCACCGGTTTCCGATGGCGAAACGGCCGAATCGGGGAAAACGGCGGAGGGGGAGTAAATCGTGTTTCGTTTTGCAAATCCAGAATTCTTGCTACTGCTTTTGCTTGTGCCGGTTCTTTTCTACGTGCACCTGAAAAGAGGGCGCCGACAAACCGCCACGCTGCGCTACTCCAATTTAGGCCTGGTGAAAGCGGCGGGGAAATCGCGCTGGAGCGCCTACCGGAACATCTTGTTCGGGTTGCGGACGCTGGCCGTTATTTTGTTGATTGTCGCACTGGCGCGACCCCAGTCGGGCAGCACACACCAGGAAGTAACCACGGAAGGCATTGACATCATGCTGGCAATGGATTTGTCCAGTTCCATGCTGGCGGAGGATTTTAAGCCTAAAAATCGATTGGAAGCGGCGAAATTGGTGGCCGAAGAATTCGTCAAAGGGCGAAAGAACGACCGAATCGGGTTGGTTGTTTTTGCCCGCGACAGCTACACCCAATGTCCCCTGACGCTGGACTACGGCATTCTGCTCAAATTCATTAAGGACGTAAAGATTGGCATTATCGATGACGGAACGGCCATCGGAATGGCGCTGGCCAATTGCGTCAACCGATTGCGGGACAGCCGGGCCAAGAGCAAGGTGATTATTCTTTTGACGGACGGGCGCAACAATGCCGGTGAGCTGGACCCGATTACGGCTGCCCAGGTAGCCAAAGCCATGGGTATTCGGATTTACACCATTGGAGCAGGCACGCGCGGGTCGGCCCTTTACCCTGTTCAAGATCCGTTTTTCGGCAAGCGCTATGTACGGATGCCGGTTGAAATCGACGAAAATCTGCTCAAGCAAATTGCTTCCATTACGGGGGGCCGGTATTTTCGGGCAACGGACACCCACTCACTTCGGCAAATTTACAAAGAAATCGGAAAATTGGAGAAAACCAAAATTCACATTAAAGAGTACACCAAGTACAAAGAGCTTTTTGTGAATTTTCTGGCACTTGGACTGATTTTGTTGATCGGGGAAGTCATTTTGGCGAACACGAAATTTCGGAAACTGCCCTAAAAAACGGGGAACGTTCATGCTTCGATTTGCAAACGAACATCTTTTGTATTTGCTTGTGTTGATTCCGGGTTGGATCGTCTTTTTGTACTGGGCAGCCCAAAACAAGCGCAAAGCGCTGGAACGCTTTGGGAATGTCGCCGTTCTGAAAAAGCTCATGGTTTCGTACAGCGGCCGAAACCAACGGTGGAAAAACGCGTTACTCATTTTAAGTGCGACTTTTTTTATTCTGGCTTTAGCCCGCCCACAAATTGGGACGAAATTGGAGGAGGTGAAGCGCAAGGGCGTGGATATTTTCGTGGCGCTGGACGTGTCTCTTTCAATGAAAGCTGAGGACATTAAACCCAACCGGTTGGAAAAGTCCAAACACGAAGTGGCTAATCTGATTAATCATTTGCAGGGCGATCGAATCGGGCTGATTGCTTTTGCCGGCGATGCCTTTGTGCAATGCCCGCTGACGCTGGACTATTCGGCGGCCAAAATGTTCCTGGACATCATGGACACGCATCTGATTCCCAAACCGGGTACGAACATCGGCAAAGCAATTGAGGTAGCAATGCGGTCGTTCGTTCAGAAAGAACGGAAGCACAAGGTGCTGATTATCATCACGGACGGCGAAAATTTGCAGGGCGATCCGTTGAAAATGGCAGAAGCAGCCGAAAAAGAGGGAGTGGTGATTTACACAGTGGGAATCGGATCGCCTCAGGGGGTGCCGATTCCTTTGTACGACGCCAACGGCAAGAGTTTAGGATTTAAAAAAGATGCCCAGGGAAATGTGGTTCTCACCAAGTTGGACGAGGTCACGCTTGAAAAAATCGCCCTTCAAACAGGGGGAAAGTACTACCACGCGACTCCGGGCGAAATGGAGTTGGGCAAAATTTACGCGGACATTTCCAAAATGCAGAAAAAGGAACTGGCCTCTCGGATTTTTTCACAGTACGAAGATCGCTTTCAATATTTTTTAGCGGTCGGTCTGGTGTTGTTGCTGCTCGAAATACTCATCCCCGAGCGCCGAAAAGTGAAGCGTGAATGGAAGGGACGTTTTGCCTGAAATCCGGAATTGGAAGGAAATCGAATTGACCCATGCGTAAAATTGGCCCTTATTTTCTTTTTGGTGCCCTGTTTTTGAGCGTTCTGTTCACTCAGACGGCAAGCCGTGCAGACACAGCTCGTTCGCGCGTGAAGAAAGGGAACGCCCTATTTAAGGCGAAAAAATACGACGAAGCGCTGAACAAATATCAGGACGCTCTGTTGAAAAATCCCGAGTCTCCGCTTATTCACTTTGACGTAGGGAATGCCCTGTACAAGAAGAAGAAATACAAGGAAGCGCTTCAGGCCTACCAAAAAGCCCTGAACGCCAGGGACATTCACCTGCAGGAGCAGACCTATTACAATTTGGGGAATGCCCTGTACCGATTGGGGAAGTTGCCCGAAAGCATTTTGGCCTACAAGCAGGCGCTTAAATTAGACCCGACGGACAGGGACGCGAAGTACAATCTGGAATTTGTGCGGCGTAAGTTGAAGGAAAACGCCAAAAAACAGCGGCAAAATCCCAATCAGAATCAACAGAAAAAACAGAAGCAGCAGCAGCAACAACAGGGGAAAAAGAAAAATCAACAGCAACAGAATCAACAAAAACAGCAGCAACAGCAGCAAAAAAAACAGCAACAGAACAAGCAGAAGCAACAGCAACAGCAACAACAGGCTCAAAACAAGAAAAAGAACCAGATGAGCAAAAAGGACGCGGAACGGATTTTAGACGCGCTGAAAAATGACGAAAAAAAGCTTCAGAAAAAGCGTGAAATGCAACAACACGGCGGCCGCGTGCGGGTGTTAAAAGATTGGTAAAAACACGGAAATGGAGCGTGAATTCAGCAGGTAAAATGAGCGCAAGGGCTAAATTCTTCATTCTTGTTTTAGCGGGATTGCTCTTTCCGTTGCAATCGATTTGGGCGGCAAAGGTTTCGGTGCGTGCGTATCTGGATCGAAATGCCGTTACGGTGGGCGAGCAGTTTTCGCTTTCCATCGAAGTGTCGGGCAGCGGAGCCAACAACGTCCCCGCGCCTGAACCGCCGAATCTTTCCAAATTTGCCGCTTTTATCGGAAGCAGTAGCTCGCAAAGTATTCAATTTGTGAACGGCCGAATGTCGGTTTCCAAAACGACCATTTTCTTTTTTCAGGCAACGGCCCCAGGGATTTACACTATTCCGCCCGTTCCGGTTCGGTTTAAAGGCAAGGTGTACAAGACCAATCGACTGACTATTCAGGTTCAAAAGGGTGCAGCGGCTCCGCCTCCTGTAGCCGGGGCCCCCGGGCAGACCCCGCGGTCGGCAACACCAAAAGCCACCGGGCCTCGCCGCGGCCAGCTTTTTCTGCGCGCCCTGGTTAGCAAGCGGAGAGTGTACCAGAACGAGCCGTTGGTGATTACGTACCGGATTTACACCCGGGTGTCCGTGACGGGGTATTCCATCAAAACCCTCCCCAAAACCGCCGGATTTTGGGCGGAGGATGTGCCTCTGTCCGCGCGGCCTCAAACCCGCAATGAAATTTACAATGGCGTCAAATATGTGGTGGCCGATTTGAAAAAAATGGTTCTTTTCCCCACCGCGCCGGGGGACAAAATAATTGACCCCATGGTGGTAACCTGCCAGGTGCGGGTGCGCTCCCGACGGCGCTCAGGGGACATTTTTGACCAGTTTTTCAACGATGATTTTTTTGGACGGGAAGTTCAGGAAGATATTCGATCCCGCCCTATTACGATTCACGTACTGCCTCTGCCTGAAGCCGGGAAACCGGCGGATTTTTCGGGAGCGGTGGGGCAGTTCAATCTGAAAGCCACGGTGAGCAAGGATTCGGTCAAAGCCAACGAAGCCATTACACTGACGGTTAAAATTTCCGGCTCGGGAAATATTAAAATGCTGCCGGAGCCAAAATTGACTCTTCCTCCCGATTTTGAAAAGTACGAGCCGAAAGTCACACAAAAAATTACCCGGGCGGCAACCGGTGTGACCGGATTTAAGCAGTTCGAATACGTTCTCATTCCCCGATTTCCCGGGGAACAGCACATTGCGCCGATCTCGTTTAGCTATTTTGACCCGATTAAAGGGACCTACCGAACGCTGCACTCACCGGCTTTTACTGTTCGGGTAGCTCCCGGCGCTGAAACGGCCGTTTCGTTGGGCGAGGGATTGTCCAAAGAGGAAGTGCAATTGGTGGGAAAAGACATTCGCTTTATTAAAACCGAGTCGCCCAAGTTCATTCGGCTGAACCACCTTTTCTACCAGACGCCGCTTTTCTGGCTTCTGATTTTTATGCCCCTTTTGGCTCTTGGCGGTGCCTTCGGGTACAAGCGGTACCAGGACAGATTGGAAACGAATGTGGCCTTTGCGCGGAGTCAACGCGCCAATCAATTGGCGCGGAAACGGCTTCAAACCGCCAAAAAATTACTGGCTGAAAAGACTCAGAAAGATTTTTTTGCCGAAATTTCTCGGGCGCTCATCGGATTTTTGGCAGACAAATTTAATCTGCCTGCGGCGGGCATCATGAGCGATGAGGTGGAGAGCCTCTTGCGAAACCATGGTGTAGACGAAGAAACCATCCGGAAATACTTGAATTGTTTGAATACGTGTGATTTTCAACGCTTTGCTCCGGCCAATAGCACAACAGACGAAATGCAAGCCTGTTACAACGATGCCAGCGAAGCGATTGTTCGATTAGAAAAGGCGATTTAGACGAGAGAAATGAGAGAGATCACACACAGAACGCGGGTTTTCATTCGAACGGTTTGGTTGGTTGCCCTTTTTTTGGGACTGGCACACCCGTGGGCACGAGCCGACCAGAAAAGCTATTTGTTCCAGAAAGGGAATGAATTTTACCAGAAGGGAAAGTACACAGAAGCCGCCAAGGCTTACGAAGAGATTCTCCGAATGGGCTACGGCTCACCCGAAGTGTATTACAATTTAGGAAATGCCTACTACAAACAACACAAAATCGGGTTGGCGGTGTTGAATTACAACAGGGCACTTCGGCTTTCACCCCGGGACGAGGATATTCGCCACAATTTAAGTCTGGTTAATCTCCACGTGGTCGATCGTATTCCAACGATTCCCGAATTGTTTTATGTGCGGTATTTCCGCCAATTTCAAAATCTTTTCGGAATGGGGGCTTTGCTGGCGATTGCCCTCGGACTGTACATTTTGCTGATTGTGACCCTGATTGCCGTGTTGCTCATCCGCCAACTGCGCCTGCGCCGATTTTTAAAACGACTTGCGTGGGGAATTGGGGTTCTTTTTGTCCTTTTTACCTTCACCCTGGCGGCGAAAGCCTGGTCGGAAACGCACACGGTTGAGGCCGTAGTGCTGGTTCCCAAGGTTGACGTGCGTAGCGCTCCTTCTGCCTCAGGGACGATCATTTTTTCCCTGCATGAAGGAGTGAAGGTCAAAGTGGAACAGAAAAACAACCGGTGGCTTGAGATTCGTTTGTCGGACGGCAAGGAAGGCTGGCTGCCCCAATCCGCCGTCGGAATTATCTAAGGCTCACCTCTACCCGTTTGCCCAACAATTCGGCACAAGTTTTTTGGTTTTGGCCAGGTTTCCCCTTTTTCGGCCTTTCTGTTTCCCCCTAAAAAACGCAAATCCTCAAACCGATTGTGAAGATTCCTAAGAAACGGACACTTCCTGGTGGAGTAGTTGAATGAATCGTGAGGCGTCGGACTTCATATTGGAGTTGTTGAACAAAACAAATCCCGGTTTCTTGAGAGAAAGCACCTGGTGTTTGAGTTCTACCAGTTCACTCTCTGTGTAGGCGTACCGGTAATTTGTTTTCCCGTGCAACCGAAAATAGAAGATGTCGCCGGCAACAGGGGGCGTACGAAAGGGATCTACGCCGTGAATGAGGGTAAGTTCCTCACACAATTGTCGGACTAATTCGGGCTCCCAGCGGCCGCGAGGTTCCCACACAAAGATCAAATTGCCACGGTCTACGGACGAAAAAAAACGCCGCAAGTTTGCCACATTGGTTTCTGTCGGTTGAAAGCTGGCCGGGCACTGGAACACCACGGCAGCGGCTTGCATGGCCTCGGCCACCTTTTTAGAATTTTCCCATGCCTGAAACACCACTCGCGTGGGTTTGAACGAGCCGTAGTCCTTTTTCCGGTAATATTGAATGGGCATTCTCATGCGGCGGTAAGTGGGACTGGTCGCTTCGTGTGTGACGGCCTGCCAAACCTTCATGGAAAAGGTAAAATCGGCCGGGGCATCTCGACGCCATTTAAAGGCGGTTTCCAAACGGGGTAGCTGGTAAAAGGTTTGTTGGATTTCTACGACAGGGTAATGCTGGTAGTACAGGGAGCGTGCCTCCGGAAATCCGCAGCAGCCTACCTTAATGTTGGCTTGAGTTTTTGGAGACAATTCGGACAAAATAGGGCTCCTTTCTTATCTGTGTCCAAAATGCTGTTGGAAAAATGCATGACGCAACGGGGATTGGGACAGTGGGGCAAACCGAATGTGTGCCCCAATTCGTGCACGGCTTCTTTTAAAATTCGTTTTTGGAAAAGATTCTCGTCGGGGGGAAGACCGTAAAATTCGGGCGAGAGGCGCGCCGTGGAAATAACCGCTGTCCTCGTTGCAGAGCTGGCAACGCCAAAGACAAAATTCAATTTTCCCGAAAACAGATCCTCAGAAGTGACCCCAAGGAGGTGGTCATTGGGCTTTTGTTTAAAAGGAACCAGCTTTTCGAGGAAGGCGTCCGCCAAATATTGGCGTCGTTTTGGTACAAAGGCGTTTTGGGGCACTGTGATTTCGGAAAATAACTGAACCGGAATCCCGAATATTCGCTCAAGCTGTTTTCGAAGGGGCGCCAAAAAATATTCCGGGACGCCGGAAAACGGAATGAGCAAAATACGTGGACCTGAAACCGCCATGACGGAATGTTCTCCCGCTTTAACAGGTTAGGTGAAATGCACCGACCACCTTTCGGTTTTGAACCAGATGATTGTACCGGTGAACGGCCTGTGTTGTCCGTTCGGCGACCAATTCAATCCCTTTGCTTTTAAGCCACGCGCGGGTTTCTGCAGGAATTTTCATTAGGCCGAATTTACCCGTCCCCACGACGAGGATTTCCGGCTGTTGTGTGTCGAGGACGGAACGAATATCCTCAATGTCGAGACGGTGACTTTCCTTCCGCCACCAGTCGGGGATCACGCCGCCGGGCGTTAAAATGAGGTCGTGAAAATAAGCGTTGCCGTCCACAATCATTTTGCCGAATTTGTATTCGGAAATCATCGATTCGAAATCCTCCCCGAATATTTTAAGGGTGAAACAACGGGCCGATTGCCGACCGGATTAGAAGGAAAAATTTTGTTGCAACTATTTGTGTTTAAAGAAAAATGTCGTGCTATTTGCCCGGTGCCCTATTCCCGGAAATCGGAGTCGATTTGAAACGACTCGTAATCTTTGAGGAACCACTCGCGCCGGGTTTCATCGAAAAAAACTTCCACAATTTGGCCGTCCTTCAGTTCCATCTGAAAATAGAGTTGCGTCGAAGAAGGTGCTTTGGGGGCTTGAATTTTCGCGCGCCGCAACACCGTTCTGACGGGAAAACGTTTTCCCCTGACAATCAAAACCCGGGGCGTTACCGGATTTTTGTACGTTGACGTACTCTCGACGAAAACCAATTTATTCATTAATGTGTAAAACCGTTTACCCAACCGGGCTTTTTGAGGATTGTAAAAAAAGGAGAAATCGAATTTTGGGATTGACCATTTCTGTTTTTAGTATAATCAATTCCCTTCGAAAAGGCAAGAAAAAAAATTGGCAAGGGACATTTCTCGAGAATTTTTTACACACACAAACCGCTTTTGGTTTTTTTTCCTCACCGAGTTGAAGCAATTAGAAGGGCGCTGTGACCTGCTAAAATTGGGAGACGCAGTGAACTTCCCGGCGGTTTTGCTTATTTTTTTTCGGCCAAAATTTTGGCCGAAATGAGAAGTAAACTGAAAATTATTTTTTCATCGATTTTTTCTGTCCGGCAATGTTTCACAAAAGTGTCCAATTCCGAAATAATCAGGTCGTTTTCAAAGGCGGGGAGTGTAAATAGTTGAAGGAGCAGATTTTTCGAGTCCCCCTTGTCTCGGATGGCTTCGATGACGTCCAGAATTTTCTGGGCGACTTCGGGTTTTCCGGCCAATTGTTGGGCAATAAAATCCTGCAGGGCCAAAATACCGGATTCTGGTGACCGTTTGAATAAATTGAAGAAATTGTAAAACTCATTTCCGATACCGATCATATCGCACGCGTCGTAGAGGATTTCGTCCCGCACGTGTTCCGGCAGGGAATTCAGCCGAATTTTTTCGAGCAAAAGGGCAATATTTCCCCGCTTTCCCATTAAACCAATAGCGCGGGCTCCGTAAATCAGTATTCGCGGATTGTTCGTTTGCCTGAAAATGCTTATTATGGCGCTGTACGAGGCTTCGTCGCGTAGCCGAACCAGTGCCAGCATGGCCTTGCCCTGCAAAAAAATGTCTTTTGACTGCAATGCCTTTCGGAGAGAAGGGATGGCTTCGGTTACTCCGTGATCGCCCAAAAGCTCGGCAGCCAGATGGGCCGTTGTAAATTCACCCTGCTGAAGCTCTTGCACGATTCGCCTGGCGGTTTGGGGTGAGATTTCGATCTGATTGAGCGCCTGCAAGGCCTTCCCGCGAATGGTAAATCGCGGCGATTCCAGGTAGTTCACCAATACATCTTCTCCCAAATCGGAAGCAATGCCTTGAAGTTTGTTTACAATGGACATGTCCTCTTGTTCACGGGTTGGGCGGGAAAGTTTTTGCAGGGTGTAAATGGCTCGCCAATCCCGAAAAGAAAAAAACATTCCCAACACGTCCGACACCCGGCGTTCCTTCTGGCGTTTCAAGCGAAATGCAGTGGCGATGACAAACACTTCAATCAGCGCCACAACCCCGAAATAGATTTTGTACACCAGCAATTGATTTTGAATGACGTGGTGCAAAAAGCGCAGAAAACCTCCTGCCAGAATCGACCCGGTCACACCGGCGACCAAACCGCCGGCGATGTTAATAAACATGGAGGCCCCCACGCGTTTGGAAATTGGGATGGTGCTCAAAAAATAGTGGGAAAGTGAGGTCTGTGTGCCGGAAAGCGTTGCCCCCAGAATAAAAAACAACAGCAAAAGAAAGGCGAAAGAAGCGTGGGCCGGGGCGGCAACCCACATGAGCTGCACAAATAGGAGACCGAATGTGGCCAAAATAATGAGCGGCCGCGACCCCACATGGTCAAGCAAAAGTTTGTTTGTGTAGGAACCGTAAATGTTTCCCAAAAATTGGACAATAATAAAAAGGAGAGCAATGTGGTCTGAAAGCCCGTACCCCTTTTTAACAACCACCACACTGATGGGAACCACAAACATAATAGCCATTGAAATGGCACTCCAGCTAATCAGCAAACGGAACGCCGCCGGGTGGCCTGTAATAAAGCGGTAGGCGGAATGGAGCTTTTCCCTGCCCGAAATCCGGGCTTGAGGAGATTCCGGCACGTGTAAAATAAGGTAGCTGGAAATCACACCCATGGTCACGCCAAACAAAATAATAAACTGGAAGGTGGTCACCGAGTTGTAACGATCCAAAAGAAAAGTGAGGACGACCATCAACAAAAGCGATAGGATGTTGAAGGTCATAAAAACCTTCGAAATAAAAACGCCCCGGTCTTGTTCCGAGGTAATCTCTCCAACAATGGGGGTGGACGAAACAATGCCCATGCTTCGAAAGGTAAAGAAAAGAAAAGCCGCCAGTAGAAGTAAATCCAACCCGGCGGTCACCGAGAATTTTCGGGCAACAACGGGGGCGAGAATCATCAAGGCTGCCGAAAGGTTGCGCAGAAACCAACTAAGCGCCTGGGCCCTTGCCGCCCCTAATTTTCCCACCAGGCTTTTGCCGAGCAGCATAAAAGGCATGGTCAAGTACAAAAAGGAAGTCAGCACGGCCACGTAGGCATCCGAACCGCCCAATTTCAAAGCGTAGAGAATGAGAATACTTTCGGCCAGCGAAATGTAAGAAAGGGCATTGATTCCGGTGAACCAGAGGTAAATTCGCTGTCCTTTCTGTTTCAGAGCAGGACTGAGTTCCAACGGAGCGTACGCCCCTCTTTGTGTTTTGGCTGAAATGGCCATGTGCCTCTACGATTGCCTCAGAATTTTTCCAAACCTTTGAGTAACTGCTTCACTATTGGAGCAAATTTCATCTGAAAAAAAATCAACCACTGCGCAGCTCTCTCGACGCGTAAGCCGATTTTTTCGGACCGGTTTTCAGATGCCTGGTTCCATTTATTCGGGGAAATTTCCGCCCCGAAAGTAGCCGCGATTTTTGTTCTTTCATCCGATATAAAAAAAGAGATCGCGTTTCCGCGATCTCCCTGAAAAAGCTTGCCGTCCGGGATGCTGAATCGGTGACCCAATAGCCGCAACCTCTGCATTCCTGTTTGCCAGTGCAAACAAGTCGACTAAATGGTCAGTTTTTAAAAAACGCGCGCTCCATTGCAGCATGTGGGAGTCACTGCTATGGGCCAAATCCACCTTTTGGCGGATTGAATTGGAACTACTTTGTTGCTGTTGTGTCGTGAACAGTCGTGTCAACAGCCGTTGTTTCCGCCGGGGCTGTTTTCTGCTCGATTTTCGTTTCCTTTTTTGCTGCTTCTTTTTTTTGACTGCAACCGTAGCTTAAGACAAACGTCGGTAAAGCAACCAATAATGCGACCACCACCATTTTTCGTATCATGTGAACACCTCCTTCCCAAGGTTTCTCATTTGGCAAGCTTTTTACCGTACACAATCTAACTTTTTCCTCATGTGCTTGGGTCAAAAAAATATATGAAGCAATTCCAAAAAAAGCAATAAAAATTTAAACTGAGGTCTTATTTTTATTAGAATTTATCGTTTTCAGCCGACGGAGTGGCTTCCTATTTCTACCTCAACCCGAGCACTATTGCTGGTACAAATACCGCTTAATTTTTTTGGTGGGTGTTTTTTGAAAAGGCTCCGGTTGTTCGTAAATTTCGTGAATGCGGGAAAAACTGGAAACCCGTTTGTTCACCGTTTGTTTGAGATTGTTTAGAATTTCCTGTATTTTTGCTTTCATTTCGGCCTCCGAAAGTCCCGCAAATTCCTGGTCAAGTACGTCGTAATCCAAATAAACCTTGGCGATTAGCCGGCGGTCGCGTTCTAAAACGAGGGCTTCCACCACGTAAGGGGATTCGTACAGGACTTCCTCAATCTGCTCCGGAAAAATGTTTTCGCCGCTCGGCCCTACGATGACGTTTTTAGAGCGTCCTTTAATGAAAAGGTAGCCATCTTCGTCCAAAAATCCGCGATCACCGGTCACCAACCATCCGTCGGGTGTTAACACCTCTTGGGTGGCCTCCGGGTTATTGAAGTATCCTTTCATGATGTTGGGCCCCTTGGCGTAGATTTCCCCAACACCTGTAGAATCGGCATCCACAATCTTCAGCGTCACATCTGGAACGGCAGGCCCGGGCGAGTTCAATTTCACTCTGTCAAGGGGATTGGCAGTCAGCAGGGGCGAGGCCTCGGTTAGCCCGTAGCCCGTGGTGTACGGGATGTGCGCCTCTCGCATGAAAATTTCTACCTCCGGAATCATAGCGGCGCCGCCAAATACAAAAAACCGCATGTGCCCCCCAAACGCCTCCAAAAGTTTTTTCCCTGCCAATTTGTGCAAGAATTTGCGGAAAAAGCCGATTCTGTACAAATCGCGGGTAAATTTTTTCTTTTTTATTTCCGCCTGCACCTTTTTCTTGTAAATTTTTTCCATAATAAGCGGGACGGACAACATAATGGTAGGTTTTATTTTTTGCATGGCGGGCAAAAGATTCATGGCCGTGGGCAGCCCCTCAATGTAGTAAATGCTTGAACCCAAATAAAGGGGCGCCAAAAATCCCATGGCCCCCTCGTAAGCATGGGAAAGCGGGAGAATGGAAAGGAAGCGATCGGTTGTCCCGGCATCCAATACGCCGGACGCACTTATGATATTGGACACAATATTTTTATGCGTTAACATAACGCCCTTTGAATTTCCGGTTGTGCCCGAGGTGTAAATGATGGTGGCAACGTCTTCTTCTTCGGGGGGGAATTCTTGCAGTTGCTTGGTGTTTTCCTCGGCGGCCAAAATTGCTTTGGTCAGGGTATTGCTTCGGTAACCATTGACTTCAAATTCAAAATCGTCCAGCGCCAGAATGCACTCCAGGTCTCCCAGTCGTCCGTCTTCTAATTTGGAGGCCAATTTCCGTGTGGTAAACAGCAGGCGTGCACCCGAATTCCGAATAATGTGGTGGATTTGCGTGGGATGAAATTCGGTTAAAATCGGTACAATCACACGCCCCGAACTGACGGTGGCCAGATAGGTAGCTCCCCAAAGGGGACTGTTTTCGCTGAGCAACGCTACGCGATCTCCCTTTTTGAGCCTTTTCCACTGAAGCACGCGTGCGATTTGTTTGACCAATGCTTCTAATTCGGAATAGGTGAAGGGGGAATCTTTTACCATTGAGAGGGCGTTTTGAGCGCCGTACAGCCGGAAACTTGTGTAAATCAATTCACGAATGGTTCGCTTTTTTAGATCGGGTCCCATTGGATTCTCCTCATTTGTCAGAGATCAATACGAATCAATGAAATTGAGTTTTCAAAAACTGTTGTCCCCTTTTCACTAATAACTTTTGGGGAGAAGCTTTTTCGCACAGTCGAAAATCAGGCGCCCCGCCTGCCAATTAGCGCAGGAAAATATTCTCACGGTGTCAGCCAATAGTTTAGTTTTAGCAAAAGCACTTCTTCACCCTTGTCCCGCCAAAGCGCTTTGAAATCCGGCCCCAAATGCAAGCCGTTCTCCGAAGATAATCCGGTTCGTCCTTGTGACCACACCAAAAATAGTGTAGACCCCGGCCGGTATTCCCAACGCAGCACCAGATTGGAGCGAAACTGCCGGAAATGAAAACTGTAAGAGTAGTCATCATTCAACAGTTCAAATCGGGCAGCGTAATCGGCAGCTCGCGGGCGGGTGACTTCTTTAAAGTTGGAATAGGTGCCTGCCGAAATGTAGGGTTGGCCGTAGAACTGAATGCTCAGATTGGGTGTGAGGGTGTAATTTAGCCGCAGGGTCAGGGCCAACGTACGCTGTTGGAGTTGTGCCAGTCTGTAAATCGTCCGTCCTTTGCCGTCGATTTCGGAGGAGAAAAATTGTAAGTCATTGAGAGTCGGGTAATAAGCTGCCGAGAGGGAAAAATTGAAACGACCGGAAGGACGGACAAAAATGCCCGGTTCCACCTGAGCATTCCACGAAATTTTATCGTCGTGCTGAAAGCCGCCGTCCAATGTGAAGGAAGTGGGCTGACGCTTGTCCGACGAAAATCCAAACCAAAGGGCTGTTTGAGCGGGTTCAAGCAGGGCAGGCCCGCCCCGAAGGGCGGCAAAATCCAGTGTGCGGGAAGTGCGGTCAAGCCGAAAATAGCCTTCCCAGTAATTCAAAAAGCGAAAGTGTGTACTTACATTGCCGCCCAAAACCTTGCGCTCCCCCCCGTAATTGTAGGTTGTCCAAAGGTTGTGGGTAATCGAGTAGTTTCTGAAAATTCGCCCCGGGGCGTAGTGAATAAACCCGGACCAGTAAAAGGCGGTCAAAAAATCCGCGCGACGCATGTAGCCGATGTCATTGGCTTCAAATCCAGGCGTTCGTGTCACGTACCCCACTCCGCCGCGCCAGTGGCCTTGGGCGATTTTCCCCACAAAAAAGACCGAAGCCAGGCCCGAAAGTCGGGTACGATTGGGATCGAAATGGACATGTTTCGCATCGGGACGCTGAAAATAGTGTGCTGACGAGCGTTGAATGCGCTGAAGGGCTTCCTTGTGGCCGGAAACGGAACTTCCGAAAAGCGAGAATTTCACGGCGTAGGTGTCGTGTCCCCAACGGTGCCACAAATCGATTCCACCTGTGGTGGCCTGCTTTGGCAAAAAGAAAAAATGCGAATTGGGCAGGGAACGGTTCACATGGGTCAAAATTCCCCCCACCGAGGTGCGGCCGTTACGAAAATCCCGCATGAGGCGCGCGACACCGTAATTGGTGCGCGGCTCCACAATCACCTGCCGCCGGTAAGAATTTCCCTGTACGAGAGCTTTTTCTTCGCCGGTGACCGCATCTAAAAAGCCCACGGACCAGCCGTTGCTTGTTTTTCCCGTAATCTTTGCCGCTCCCAAAATGCGGGTTTGTTTTGGGATCGAAATGGAATCAGCATTGACAGAAGCGGGTTGGTAGTGGGGCGCACCGCCGATTCGTCGGGAGTAGAAGAGATTCTCGGAATAGGCCGAATTCCCGCTAAGAGCTAAATTTTCGTCGAAAATATTCTTGCCCTCCACAAAAAAGGGACGCTTCTCTTCAAAATAGGTTTCGTACGCCGTCAAATTCAATTCAGACGGATCCGCCTCCACCTGTCCGAAATCGGGATTGGCCGTGGCGTTGAGGGTCAGATTACTGGTCAGGCCGTACTTCACATCGATCCCCGCGTTTCGGGAAAAGGAAACGCCCTGTTTAAAGGGATTGTTCGGGTTTTGGTTGGAGCGACTGGCGGAAATCAGGCCGTACGGCAAAAGTTCCCATTTTTTGGGGGAAGGGATTCCCGCAAGGCCCCTCAATTCCCCGAAATTAGACACAATCCCGGCGGCGTCTTTGGGCTCGGGCGACCAATAGTCGATTTCGTGCAGCCGTTGAATTTTGCGGCAAATCTGAAAACCCCAGACCTGTTCTTTTTGTGAGGAAAAGCGAATTTGGCTAAAAGGGATTTGGAATTCGGCGCTCCAGCCGGTTTTGTTTCGGGAAACCGCTCCGTTCCAGACGGGGTCCCAATTCGGGTCTTCCGAATCGCCGTCGTTCGTAATGAGTTTGTCCATCCGTACCCCGGCAGCGTTCAGGGCAAAATAGAAGGCTGTCTGAAAATCGTGGTAGCTGTCGATCATGACGGCAAGCCAGTCGGAAGAAGAATTTTGGTCGCGACGGGTAAGCTGCCCCACAATAAAATCGGGCCGGGAGTCCAGAGCCTGAATGCCGACGTAAAGAAACTGCCGATTGTACGCAACCCGAACGCGCGTTTTTTCAGAAGGGGGAGCGTTTTCCCGGGGGTCTTGTTGAACAAAATCGTCGGTAGCCGGGATTTTTAGCCAGAATTTCTCCGTCAGTTTGCCGTCTAACTGCACGTGCTCGGAACCCAAGGGAAAAGCTACCAATACTTTTTGAACCGATTCGGAGTGCTTTTGCGATCGGGCAAAGGCCATTTGACTGAGTCCGAAAAGCAAAAGAAAGAAAAGATTGGCCCGAAACGGTTGTTGTTTTCTCATAAAAACTCAGTGATTACATATTGGCTGGAAGAAGCTGTTTCAAATGCAGCGTTTTCCGGTTAAACAAAAACCCGTGCATGCCCCTAAATTTAACAAATTTTCGGCCAATTGCAACCCAAAAATGGGCTCAACGTATCCGCAAAACCTGCGTACAACCCAAGGAATTTGTTCTTTTGTTTTTTCGAGCTTTCTTTGGACGGTCCGATCTGGCTACAGGTTTTGGGAAATTGGGGTGTCGAGGTGAAATAGGGGAAAGGGGTGAAAACAAAAAAGCCTCGGAGATTGAAAATCCCGAGGCTTTTGCGTCCCCAAGGGGAGTCGAACCCCTGTTGCGGGATCGAAAATCCCGAGTCCTAGGCCACTAGACGATGGGGACATGGTTAAAACCGCTGTAAAAATATTTTCAAAATAGCCCGCGGGTGGGTAGCGGGATTCGAACCCACGGCCTCCAGGGCCACAACCTGGCGCTCTAACCAGCTGAGCTATACCCACCGTGAAAACACCCATTTACTCCTACAAAAGGATTTTTAATTTAGCAAAAAAAAGGCCGTTTGTCAATAGAAAAATTCCGTTTCCCTGATTTTTACCAAAGCTTAGGATTCCCGTTGAGCCTGGGTTTTCGCGCAGCAATTTTCAACGATTCCCGGTAAATTTTTTCTAAATTAAGTCGAGGCACATCGGCTCCTTTTCGTACAAAAATGGGTGTTTTGTACAAAGGCGTCGACACGGTGATTTTCTTGGGGCCGCGAATGATTTTTTCGGGATTCCAATAATCCTGCCAGTCGCCCGGCGGAAGGTACACGCTGACGGTTGTTTGGTCCTTTCGCCAGACGGGTCTTACCAAGAAATCGGAGCCGTAGAAAAATTCTTCCCAGTTCTGCCACGCCTTTTCGTCGGCTAAGTCCTTGTAAATCAATGGCCGAACAAGAGGATGTCCGGTGGCATGGGCTTCCTTGGCCAGACGGTAGGAATAATCCATCAGAGCGGTGTGCAGTTTGGCGTAGGTTCGCCAAATGGCAATAAGCTCCGTATCGTAGTGGGGAGCAAAACGCATGGACCACGGTGCACGGTTGTCAGTGGGCCCTACTTCCATAATCGGGGTAAAGCAGCTAAATCCCAGCCAGCGCGCCAGAATCTGGCGGTAGGTTGGTTTGTGGTATCCCCCTGTGTCCGATCCCCAGATAGGAAAACCCATGAGCGAAGCTCGCTGCACATTCAGAATGGCTGAGCGAAGTCCCCACTGGTGGTTGTCCGTGTCGCCTCCCCAAAACGTGCCGTACCGGGCGCTACCCGTGTATCCGGCGCGCGGCATGAGGACAAAATCATCCCCCCGCAAGCGACTGGCGATTCCGTACGTGGCTTTGACATACAACAAAGGGTAAACGTCGTGTACTTCGCGCGTGGTGCGGCCGTCGTGTACGCGTAAGTCCAGAGAAGCCGGCACGATTTCTTCCGAACGGTCTAATTTAAATCCCGCAACCCCTTCTTCAATTACCTTTTTTAAATGGTTTTGCCACCAGGCCACAGCTTTTGGGTTGGTGAAATCGATCAGCGCTCGGCGGTGAGAGCGTTTTACGTTTTTCCAAAGGCGCTTTGTCCCGGGCATAAAATACCCCTTCTCGATGCCTTCGTCCACCATTTTTCCCATCACCCACGGGGCAATCCAGAGCATGAATTTCTTGTCTTTTTGTGCCAGCCAGCGAATCATTTTGACCGCGTTGGGAAAGCGGTTCGAGTCCCAGATGAAATCGCTGTAGCCGCTTGGCCCAATGGCCCAGGGGCGGTCAACCCAGTACACGCCGTAGGGGATGTCCAGAGAATCCATCATGGCCACGTCCTCGTAAAGCTGGGAATTAATCGGGCCGTGGTAGGGTGTTCCGTCGTAAAGGGTGTCCAGATTAACGTGGTCGTCCCGCCAGCGCCAGGTTGAAAAGCACCATTTGGGCGGCAAAAGTGTGCGACCTGCGACGGCCGTGTAGTTTTCCAGAATCGTTTGGGCGTCGGGACCGGGGAAAATATGGTAGACGAGATTGCCATTCCCCTCAAAACGAAAGGTCACGGTTTTGGGATCTGTTTTGCCTAAATCGTACTCCCCCGGCCAGGTGGTATTGACCCAAATCCCGTACCCACGGGATGACAGGTAAAACGGGGTGTAGATTGCTACCGTGGGACGCACAAACATGGACACTTTTTCCCCTCGTAAATCCAGTCCCGTGGTTAAACCCGGCTGCCAGCCCTCTTTGTCGCGGGTGCCACGGACACGTTCCATGAGTCCGGTAAAATGCTCACGAGGGGGAGCGGCAAATTTCTCTCCGTATTCTTGCACGCCGGTAGCCGGCTTTACGCGAAAAGTGACCACAAAATTGCGGTGCTTGCCCTTACGGACGGAAATCTCTGCTGTTCGCCCGTCCGTTGTTGTGTAAAGTGCCCGAAATCGGCTGGACGTCTCCTGAACAATTTTCCTTAATTTTTGGGGCGATTGAAAGCCCTTTGAGGTAATGTAGAACAGGGAGGCCGTTCGCCCTGTGTTTTCACTCAAAACTATTTTCCCATTTTGAAGAAGGCTCATTTTAAAAGGCGCGGGTTGAATGGAAAGGGTGTACACCCCGAGCGTCAAGGGGTGAATAGTTTCCGCCCGAGCATTTGGTAAGAAAATTCCCATTGCCATCCCTATTAAAAACAGTGTCTGTAAAAATGCTCGGATTGTTTTCATCCGAACCTCCTTTCCCATTTAGTTCTTGCAATAATTTAAGGGTGCAAACGCCATTTCGATTGATTCAAAATCCGTGTTGGCTTCATTAGAACGCCAGTTTCCAGCGTATTGCCTTCTGTTGTCCCTGAAACGCGATTTTGAGCAAATTGCCGTCCTGCGTGTGGTAAAGAATCCTGGCATTGGCTTCTGCTTTTTTCAATTTTATTCCGTTTGGAACGTACACGAAAAGGGTGTAGGCGACTCCTGGAATGGTGTTGGCCGTCCCTTGTAAAACGTGCCGATTGCTTTGCCAGCGCACGGAATCCAGGCTCACGGCTGCCGTCAGATGGCGGGAAGTAGCCAAAATTTGGGGGTGCCCTGTTTCAGGGTGAATGAGAAGCGCGCGGACGCCGTGAACGGGGACGTCGACACTTAGAGAGTCTTGAAAACGACCCAAAAATTTTTCATTCCAGAAATCAAAAACGAGGTAAGGCTGTCCTAATGCCAATCCCAAATCGTTGGCAAAATGAAGGGCTTTCAAGGCGGGCTGATCGCCCCAATTGTACAAAGCCACCACATCGTAAGCGCCCAATGTATTCTGAACTTTCAAATCCAGCGCATTGGGAAAACTGGCGGGCTTGGGACAACAGGTGGGTTTGGTGCGAAAAGGAAACAAATCCACCGCGTGAATGGGGAGAGATGGCATGGTTTTTTTGTACAGAGCCATCCGTTCGTCGGGTAGCTTGTCCATAAAATCGGAAATCATGTACGTTTGCCCGGAAAGGGAAATACTGGTCACGATGGTTTTGGCTTCTTCCATGGTTAAGGGGGAACGCACCATGACCACATCCGGATCAGACCACCAGCAAATGCCGTTCAGATAATTGGCTCCGAACAGGGAGTTAAAGAAGGTTTGCATGGACATTCCCTTTTTGCCTTTCGGCGGTGCCCAAATGGCTTTGTCGTCGCCGCCCGTGCGCGAGCCGTCGTAAATGCCGAATCCCAGGCCGACTTCGTGCATGGCGCAGCCGTCGATGTAATTTTTGGGGCCAAGAATGTCGCGAATGGTTTCCTGCACTTTGCGGTAAATTAGGCGGCTATCCGCCGTGCTGTCAAAAGCAGCTGATCGGTTTTTCTCAAAGAAGTTCATCCACGTGCCCCAGCCGGCGTCTTTCAAATAACGCAATCCCCAATCGTTCACCAGCGTGGTAAAAAGGGGTTTGAGGTGTTTCTCAATAACAGCAGGGTTGGAGTAATCGAGGCGAACCACTGTGGTGTCGGCTGTACAGCAAGCGCCTGAAAGATGTCCGTTTTTGTCGTGAAGAAAAAAGTTCTCCGGGTATTTTTCAGCCATGGCCGGTTTGGCGTAATTGGCGCCGTAGGCATTGAGCCAGAGTCCCGGTTTTAGCCCCTTGTTGGCAATGTAGGCAAACAGCCATTTACCGCCGTGGGGGAAACTGGAGCGCGTCCATTCCAACCAATTGGCGTCCTTGCCACGGGTGTAACAGGCATCCAATTGAACGTATTCCAGTCCGTACGGCTTTAACTCGTCGGCCAGCACATCGGTCTGGAGTACCATCCCCTTTTCGTCGGCTTTCATGTAGTAACAATACCAGCTACACCAACCCGTGGCAGCGTGATTAAAACGCCCGGGAAAGGGGATGTATTTGGGCTCAAAGGCCGTTTTTTTGTAGTGAGAAAGCCCCACCACATTGTTGTAATATTCCGGCCAAAGCCGAATCAAAGTGGTGTTTGAAGCGACCGGGATGGAAATATTGAGAATGTTTTTATTTTGGGGATTGCGTTCAAGAATGCTTGTGGAGGGGAATTCGATCAGAATATCCGTCTGGCGGTCAAAGAGATGGTGAAAAGTACCAGCTGAGATAGGTCCCAGAGCCGTGTACATGACACCATTGTCCTCTTTGGCGGTGCGCGCCGGGAAACGAGCGTCCGAAGCGGGGGCCTGTGCCAAGACGACCCCATTGTGTGCCGAACATGTCGTGGTAACGGTAGAATCGCCAAGAGTAATTTCCCACCGGACTGATTTTGGTTGCAAAAAATCGAATTTGAAACCATTGGAAGTACGCGTGATTTTCCATTGCTTGAGAGTGTCCGTTTTTCCGTTCACTTTTAGAGCAAAAGTAAGGTTGTTCAAAACAAGGCCCAATCGGGTATTTTGTACGGCAAGCGTTTTTGTTTTGGAATTGGGTACAAGACGCCACCCGTGCATTTGAACACTTTTGCCGCAAGAAAAGAAACCGGTGGCCAGAATGAGGACCAGGACCAGCCAGGCCCAATTTCGTTTTTTTGTTTTCATCGGTGCTCCTCCTTTTTTTATGGAAACCGATTAAATTTTGGGAATTGAGTGACACTTGTGAATTTAGGGTGTTGTGCCTGAAAAAAGTCCCCTTTTATTTTTCTACGCCCTCCGCCCACCAGTAAACTGGTTGGCTTGGACTCGGCCCGTGTCCCGTGGACACGGGGAAAAAGTGCTGCGGCCCTATTGTCCCCCTTTTGAAAAGGGCAAGGGGGATGTTTTTTCACACCCGATTGGGTCAAATTCCCTGAGAACACAGGTGTCAAAATTGAAGCTCCACTGTCTTTTGTCTCTTACATTCAATTTAGAACCCAACTCGCCCCCCAACCGTTGAATTTTTATCTTTCCCCTTCAGGAGGAATTTGGGGCCAATGGGTACTCTTTTTCCCGGGGCGTTGCCCGGGCTATTTTATCCCGCTCCGTTGGGGCGGCGGTAGATTAGATTAAGAATTTACAATTTAAACTGCTACTTTTTTCAATCCCGCGTGCCCCAGGGAGACTTGACCAAAAGCCGCCCATTCATGGGTGGGTGGAAGCTATTTTTTTTCAAGCCACACCTCCGCCACCTGGCAGCCTCTGCCAGAAACCCGGTGCCAGGTGAGTGTTAAAGTGCCGGTTCGGGTGGCTGCTTGCGGAATGTCGAACCGGCGGGGAATAAAATCCCGCGGCTGGGGCAGAGGCCCGTGAATCAAAATAGAATCATTGGCTGTTAGCGTCATGGTGGGGTGAAATCGCCCGGCGTACAGAACCCGTAGCGTGTAGTGTGCCTTTGGGTCCAATCCGGTGTACCGCATTTTCAGCGGCGTGGCGTACAGAGTTTGCGCCTGATCGCGCCAAGATAGCCGTTGGGGCGGGTCTCCCGAGAATTCGTCCTGAGCCGACGCCACAAACCCCGGGTCCTGTGCCCAACCTTTTCCCAGTAAGAGATGTGGCTCCTTGGTCGCATTCCCCAGGTCGTCGTAAAAGCCTCCCGGGCCCGGATTTTCCCAATTCAAAATCTGTTCAATGCCGGTTCGCTGGTCTTTTACGTCCGGGAGC
This sequence comes from uncultured Deferribacteres bacterium, assembly GCA_964579725.1. GTDB lineage: Bacteria > Zhuqueibacterota > JdFR-76 > JdFR-76 > BMS3Abin05 > CAZOHG01. Next base: position 92,349 of record CAZOHG010000002.1, on the reverse strand, counting down.
ACGCCTATTCCGGCTAACATGCCGAGCAGCCACTCGCGGTTATTCAGCGAAGCTCCCAAAGCGTCCAAAACGGCACCGCGCTCAGACCCGTAGGCGTGCTGAAGCGGCACGCTAAGCTGAATGCCAATGGTGCGATGAAGTTCTTCGCCAATTTTCAGTACACGAGACGTCAATTCCCGGGTCTTCCTGTCCGAGGGATGTTGGCGAATAATGGCCAAGGCGCTGTCAATGGCCGCTGCCGGGGTTTGCGCAGCCAATTTCCGCAAGACAGCGTTCATGTGCTCTTCCTGACGCTTTTCGAGTAGGGCGCGGTGCTGAACCAGCGCGTCGAGAAAGGCGCGAAACAATCCCGATTGAAACCGCCAATTGGATTTTTCCAGAGACGGGTTTTCTCCGGCTATTTTTTCCCACAACTTGAGTGTGCGCCGAATGTGCACGTTTTCCAAAACAGGCCCCTGCCAATTTTTCTCCAGCCCCAAAAATCCCTGTACGAGCGGTTTCACAAGTTGGGGGGAAATAAAATACCGGACGTAGTCGGCTAAAATGGTTGTGACCGAAGCGTTTGGGTTCCACCCCAGGGCGTTCCAGACGGCTTTGTTGACATCATCGTTAATGCCTTCCGAATAGGCCACAAAGCCGTCGGCGGAATGTTGGAATTGAAGGAAAATGTGGGCCATTTGAGTGGGACGGGGATTAATCGGCTCGCGATTTTCAATGATAGCAAAGGCTCGATCCCAATGGGGTACCGGATATTGGCAACGCACGGAATGTCCGATGTCCGGGTAGCGACGCAAGGAGTAAAAAGAAGGTACGCGCGCCCGCTCTTCTGTGAGCGAGAGGTGCGTCCATGGGCCGTACACGACGCCGCCCAACCAGTGGGGGTGGACCCGATTCAAATAGTCAAAGAAAAGGCGATTTTTCTGAGCATCAAACCCCTGATTGGACATCCACACCTTGGCGTTGGGGTGAAAAGTGTGCAAAAGTGTGGCCATTTTTTGAAGAAAATCGAAAAGCAACGGAACGGGTAAATCTCCCGGATCGCCTCCGGGAACAAACCAGTGGTCAATGTACGGTAGGGCGCGAAACCACCTTTCGCGACGTTTCAAAGCCCGACGGATGGAACCCGGATCGTTCGGGTTGATGTCCGTGACAGCCGACCACACCCACACCTGCATTCCGTACCGATGAATGAGTTTGCTCAGCGCCGGATTCATCTTGTCGGGAGGAGTTTTCATTAAAATTTGCTTTTTTGGATCTGTTTTGGGGGAAATGACCAGTTCAATGCTGTTCGCCCCGAACACAGCCAGATCGCGAATGTACTGTTCGTACCGGGTTAAATCCCAGGCGTCGTACGTGTTGGAAAGGGGGCGGTAGCCCAATTGATCACCCCGAAAAGTCGTTTGGGGTGACGTAGTCACCGAAAGACGGGCCGGGAACAACAATTTCCCGTGCGCCCAGACCATTTTTCGCAAAAGCCACCCCAACCCAAACAAAATGCCGCGGTTTGATCTGGCCAGCAACACAATTTGAAATGGACCGGGGTTGTTTTCCCCGGAGCGAATACAAAATCCCTCTGAGTTAAGGGTGTCCCATTCGGTTTGCCAATCGGTCCGGGGAAAATGGGGCAGATTTTTCGGGTGAGTGGAGAGAATCAGGTACGGACCGTTCGTACCATTGGAATCGGAGCGAGACGGGATTTTTAATTGGGTGCGTGCAAACACTTCGTCCTGAAAAAAACGGACAGCGGTTGTGCGCAACGGGGTTTCATCCTGATCTGCCGAAACAAGCACCAGGTGAGACGCATTCAAAAGTGCAGTTTTTGAAGACGGTGGGGAACAGCCCCAAAAACCCAGTCCCGCAAGCGCGAAAATCCCCGTTAGAAGTAGAAGATTTTTCACCGGTTCTCCTCTGTTTGGGATTGACACAGGGGTAAAATGAAATCCAACATCTGCTGTTCGCGCGCTTCAGTGTGTGGCTTGTTCTTCACACGGGTCACAAGCTGGATGGGAAGTCCAAGTTTCCGAAGAATGATTTTGGCACTCATTGGCCAACTGAGTCCCTTCATGCTTTTGCCCGCCGCAATTAACAAAAATTGGGTGTTTCGGGCATTTTCAATTTGTCCCGCCTCAAATTCTCTTTTCAACCGTGCCATGAGATGCGGAAAGTAATTGGCTCCCCCTCCGACCACGCCTGTGGCACCCATGGCTAAATTGCCCAAATAGGTGTACTCGATTCCCGAAAGGATGTTCACCGTTCCGCCCGAAGCCCAGACAATCTCTCCAAAATCTTGTTCGTTGGCTGTGCGGTATTTGATCCCCTTAAAATGGGGAAGTTCGGCCACAAATTCTCGCATTTGGGGTTCAGTCAATTGACCGTGGGAATCGTAGATCATGAAAGGAACGTCCAATTCGCGGTCAATTTTCCTAAAATACTGAAAAAGTGTTTCAAAATCGTTCTTTGCTTTCCCGTAGTAGGTTCCCAAATCCCGCGAAAACTCCGACAAGTCCGTGGGAATGACCACACTTACCCCGTCTGCACCGACTTTCTGTGCTTCTTCCACAAGCACCAGAGTTTCTCGGAGATTTTTCCCCCCGACGCCGGGTACCACTTTTTTCCGTTTCTCCACAGCGGCCACAACGGTTCGAATGATGTCTTTCCTCTCCTCAACTTCCAGCGTTTGGTATTCGCCGGTGCCGCCCATTGGAAACAGAATGTCGGTCTCGCGTGTACACAGCCAGTTAGAAAAAGTCTCCAGAGCCGGCAAATCAAGTGAACCGTCGGCCTGAAAAGGCGTCACCATCGGGGTAACAACTCCCTTAAAAAAATTTTCTTCCATTTTTTTGAATCCTCTCCGTTTTTCAACTTGTTTTGAGTAAAAGGTTTCAATCATGAATTAAAACACCTCGCCCCCACGAGCCACTCGGAGCCAAGCCAAAGCCCGCGGATTTTTCCCCAATTAGAAAGTACCAAAGAGCCCATTTGGGGACCCTTTTCATCCCTTTAGGGACGGGCCCTCGAGTTCTCTGTTTGAGACATTCCCCAATATTGCGGACGTCCCGCTTGTGCCGTTTTTTTTCTCGCAAACCGCGTGTGAGCAACAGACGAAGAACTGGTGCGACTGAGCAGAGAAAACCACGTTTCCATTAAAAGCAGTGCCGGAATTAGCAGAAAAAAAGCCAAAACAAGGGGGCGCCAGCGAAAAGCGGTTTGAGACTTTGCATTGGGAAAGGCGGGGGAAAATTCAAACGCGCCCACGTAAAGGGTAAGGAGCAGGGCAGCGACGAAAAAATACCCTTGCACGGCGACCGAATGCGTTCCAAATGGGTAGAAATGGACAGCCGCGTCTAAGAGAAAGGCCATCCAAGTAAAAAGAAGAAAAAACACTTGCAGGCGCCCCAGGCGGGAGACCGGCAGGTAAGGCCTTTTCTCCCTGAGCAAATCCCAAAGGAGAATAAACACAGTGAGACCAAAAAGCAAAAATGCCAACTGGAACCAGACCTTGCTGGGAATTCCCCAAACCACAGGCGGCACCAGTTTTTTATTGAGTAAATTTCCAAAAGAGCGGGTGAAGAGCATGTAAAAGAGAAGGACGCCGAGAAAATAGAGAGAAAACCCGGTTGTCCAGCGGGTTTCTGGGCCGTTTTCCCGAGCAGGGGCAATGGCCGGGTTTAGTTGGCCAAAAAGCCACGCCACCCCGGTACCCATGACCAAACCGAAAGTTTCTTCCATGATTTTCCACCAATCGATAGAAATACCGGTGGCCGTTCCGAGGATTTGGAAAAAATCTCCGACGGAAAAGCCAATTCCGCCGAAAATAAAGGCACCCGCCATGGCCCACGGGATTCGCTTTTCTCTTTGCCGCCAAAAATAGAAGAAAAGGCCCCCGGCCAAGCCAAGCATGCCCGCCCAGTTGTCACTGCGAGGGGGTGAAAGGTGCCAGCCCAAAATGGTAACGAATGCAAACACACCCAAAAACCAGCCCAATGTAAGGTGTAGAAAAAAGGAGAGGGCGTTGGAGACCCTTTTTTGAACCAACGCTGTTCCCAAAATGCCCAAGAGAGCGGTGGTGGCCGGTACCCAGTCAGTGTCAAAATAATTGAGAAGGTCCGGCTCGGTGTCCCCGAAAAAATGAATAAAAAGAAGGTCTTGAATTGCCCAAATGCCCAAAACGACCAGAAATGGGGTGAAAAGCTCCCGGATTTTTTGGCGCTCCCAAATGGCCGGAATGAGCAAAATCCCCATGCCGACGGCTGCCCAGAGCCCGCCAATGAGAAAAAGTCCGCTGTACCCCCGAAGTGTGGTACCAAATTGGGCAGCACGCGTGTAGCCAATCACCAGCCCGTAGCTAACCTGACCGCCGAAAGCCCAGCCCACGGCCCCAAAGAGTCCGAAAAATGGCCACCGCCTTAACCAATCCTCGCGGTTGGCGGTTAGGCAAACGGCCAATCCAATGAGTGCTCCGGGAACCATGGCTCCCAATTCGTGGCCAAAATCGCCGCGGATGCCCCAGCCCAGAGACATGGCCAGTCCCGCAAAGAGAAGGGACAGGCGTGATTTTTGAGAAAAGGTGTTCATCGTTTGCCGCTACTCCAATTTGTACACATGGACGTCAAACGGTTCGAAAACGTCCGTTAAATGACATTGGTCAACGGGCAAAGTTCTGCCTTCGCCAACAACGGTAGCCTTATGGAATTTCTTGAATCGTGTCCACGTAATTTTAACCGGATTCGGGTCTTCGTTGGCTGCAAGAAGAAAAATTCCCGTGGGAGCGCTTTTTACCTTAAACACAACCCCTTTGTCTACCGAGTGTCCCATTTCGTGGTAGATGGGGGGGCTGTTTTGCGGAACCTCCTTTGCAGAAAGAACCGGCGCCAGGTCTTTTAACTCGTGCGTTACCTGCGCAAGGCTATTCCAAAACGGATTGGTTTGGGGTGTGTAGGCCGTTCCCCAATAGAGCAAACCGTTGGCTCCGTTCACAATGGCATCGAAGGCCATGAAACGCGTTTGTTTCAGAGTTGGAAAAAGAATTTTGGTTGTGTCCCGATCCTGGGGTTTGCGGAGCATCTCCCAGGCAAATCCCTGTAACACCATGAAAACCGGTCGATTGGGGCCCGCAACGCGGCGCATTTTTCGGGTGAACGCGCCCACCTGGCTTACAAAACAATTCAGCAAATCGCCCTGCCTTCCATCGGGATTTAAAGCGTACTGTTCACGAATGCCGTGGGGAATGACCGGGTAAATGTCGCACGCCACAATGTCCGTAGCCGAATTGTAGCGCCGAAGGGTCGAAATTAAATTTTCCGGAGCGTGATTGAGGTAAAAAAGATGGGTCGGGTCCAGGGATTTGACAAAGCGATACTCCTGAATGAGCGGCTCCGGGGGAACGCGGGGCGTGGCTTTTTTCCACGTCCAGGCGGGCTCGTCCACACTCTCCCAAAACAGCAAGGCGGGCGCTTTTTGAAAGGAAGTCACCACTTTTCGAAGCCGATTGCGGCTATTTTGGGGGTGGTTTGTGTCCCAGCCGCCCAAAGAAATCCAGGCGTTTAGCCCGGCTTTTTGAGCCAACCGAAGCTGGGCGGAATCGGCGGCAACGTGGACAAGGTTAAATCCCATTTGAGCCAATTTTTTAAAGGGGTGGGTTTCGTGGGGCAGGTGGTAGCTGCCCAAAATAAAGACACGACGGCCATTTATTTTTAACATGCCGTCCGAATCGTAAAGAGTCGAACCGGAATGACATTGAAAAAAGAGAGGAAAAATCAGGAGCATCCAAATCCATTTTTTCATGCCGAAGGGTCCTTTCGCGTTTTTTCAAAAGCAGTCATTTTTCAGAAAGGAGAGAGGCTGATTCAGGTTCCAGATAAAGAAAGGTTTGCGGGTGCGTTTGCAAAATAGAGGAAGGGAGTTCCGGGGTAACCGGCCCCTCCACGGCTTTTTTCACTGCTTCCGCCTTGCGCAAATCCGGCACGGCACAAATAATCGCCTTTGATTTGAGAATCTGACGAATGCTCATGCTAATGGCGCGTGACGGAACCTCTTCCAACGAAGCAAACCACCCTTCTCCCAATTGCTGACGTCGACACGCCTCGTCCAATTCCACCACCAAATACGGCTCTTCGGTGTTAAAATCGGCGGGCGGGTCGTTGAAAGCCAGGTGGCCGTTTTCGCCGATTCCCACAAACGCCACGTCGACCGGGTGGCGGGTAATGAGCTCCCCAAGCCGACGGCATTCCGCCTGCGGGTCTTCCGCTTCTCCGTTCACAAAATAAAACTGCCCGATGGGAACCTTGCTGGCAAAACGCTCTTTCAGATAGTTTCGGAAGGAGGCCGGATGGGTTTCTGGCAATCCGATGTATTCGTCCAGGTGAAAGGCCGTGACTTTTGCCCAGTCCACATCCTCTTTGACCAGATTGGCCAACATCTCAAATTGGGACGCCCCAGTGGCTAAAATAATGGTTGCTTTTCCCTTTTCAGCCACTGCCTGACGAATAAAATCCGCCCCCCTGCGCGCCGCTTTTCGCCCCAGCTCTTCTTTGTCCTTGCAAACAATGACGTCCACGGTACCTTTTCCTCCTAAAATTTATTTTTTTATTTTGTGTTTCGGCTGTCCGCCGTGTACGAAAAACCGCTTTTTTCGGAATTACTCCGGCGCCCAAATTTTCTTCGCTCGAATGACCTCCACTCCCGCCGGCAATTGAAGCGGGGAATCGGTTTTGGTGAAAAAAATCAACCCGCGGTACGGCATTAGGTAACGGGTTTTTTTGGACCAAAATCCGCCCTCAGTAACCACAAGCAAAGGGTTTTCTGCGCGGTTTAGAATGGCGGTAAATTCGCGGGGTTCCAATGTTACAATTGCGCCTGAAGCCTTCATGGCACTTGCAATCGCCGCCGCCGCACCTGCTCCGGTAACGCTGGCACCAGTTGGCATTTTCTGTCCTTTATTTATTTTTTTCCGACCTTTTTTCGCCCTTTTAATGGGTCTGAAACTGGACGGTCAGTGTGTATGTTCCACTTCCTACCGTGAACACCGCCCGGTCGTTTGCCATTTTTTCAAAAATAACTCCCGGGGTATTTTGGCTAAATTGCCCATTACGAACCAACGGTGTGCCCCCTTCTAAAATCGAGGGTGTTTGGTCTCCAAACAAGGGCAGCTCCACCGTGGCGTTTGTGTTGGCCGGAAGGGTCACATTTAGCGTAAATGTCGAATCGCTTTTTTGCCAGTGGATTGTCCAATCGCCGTAAACCGAGCGATAGCTGGCTTTAACCCAGGTTAATTTTCCTAACGGATTGGGTCGAATAAAAGCGTGCTTGAAGCCTGGTTTTTGCGGGTCGGGTTGCAAGCCGGCCAAATAGCCGAAGTACCATTCGCCCACGGAGCCAAGAGCAAAGTGGTTGCGTGAGTTCATGCTCGGCCCTTTTTTGTCGCTGTTCCACAATTCCCAAATAGTGGTGGCGCCCTGTGTGACCATGTAGCCCCAGGAGGGGTAGTCACGCTGGGTAGCCACGCGCAAAGCCTGGCTGCCGAATCCGTAGTCGGTAAGCACCGGCAGCAAGAAAGCAGTGCCCAAGAATCCCGTGGAAAGGTGGTCGTCCCGCTTTCGAACGTCTTCCGAAATTCTTTCGGCCACGCGCTTTTTTTCTGAAGGTGGTGTGATGCCGAAAGCCAGAGGAAGCAGGTTCATGGTTTGGGTCCCGGTTGCGTACTCGCCGGAAGCAGCGTGAAAATGCCGTTTTTGGTAGGCGGCGGCAATTTGTTGAGCCAAGTGGTCGAGCTCTGTTGCCGTCGTGTTCCGGCCGAGAAGGCGGGCCATGCGTGCCAGAAGTTTGGCATCGTAAAAATAGTACAAAGAACCGATGGGCTCCGTGGGTGATTCCACAACAGCCACCCAATCGCCGTAGCCCTTTTCTTCGTACAAATGATTCCGGCTGTGCGCCGTCATGTACTGCAGCCAGCGGTACATGGCGTCGAAGTTTTCTTCCAAAATCCGCCGATCCCCGAAGAACTTGTACACCACCCAGGGAATGACGACAACTGCATCGCCCCAGGCGGGCCGTGCCGCATTTTCCGAAACCACAATGGTTGGACTGACGTCGTGTACTGCCCCGTCGGCATCCTGACAATCGGTAATGTCGTGCATCCATTTGGAGAAGAAGGGTGCCATGTTTCGATTGTAACAAGCGGTAGACGAAAAGATCTGGGCATCCCCCATCCAGCCGAGGCGTTCGTCCCGCTGTGGACAATCGGTGGGCACGCTCATGATATTGCTGCGCAGCCCCCAGCTAATATTGTGCTGGATTTGATTTAACAGCGAGTCGGAACAGGCAAAATGGCCGATTTCAGGAGCGGCGGAGTGCACCACAAGGCCTGTTAGGGTAGATTTGTCGGGGGTTCCCGGGTAGCCACTCATTTCCACAAATCGGTAGCCGTGGTACGTAAAGTGGGGTTCGAAGGTTTCCACCTGGCCGGTTCCTCGCAAAATGAAAATATCTGTGGCGCGGGCACTGCGCAAATTGGCTGTGTAAAGTGTCCCGTCCGGATTGAGTAATTCGCCAAAACGAAGGACGATTTTGGTTCCGGCCGGCCCCTTCGCTTGCAAGCGGGCGAAACCAGCAAAATTTTGCCCCATGTCAAAGATGAATTTTCCGGAATCCAACGAAGTAATTTTAACCGGTTGGATTTCCCGTTCAATGCGAATGGGAGGCCCCTGCTGGGCGACCAATCGTCCCTTTTCAGAAAAAAGGGCGACTTTTTCCCAACCGGAGCCGCTAAAATTCGGTTGATTCCACCCGGGTTGTTCAAGACGGGCGTCGTAGGTTTCGCCATTGTAAAGAGAATTGTACACAACGGGGGCATCGTGTGCACGCCAGGATGAGTCCGTGACCAGCGTGTCACGGCTGCCGTCGGGGTAGGTTACCTCGATTTGCAACAAAAAGCGCAGCGGGCCGTGACTGTAAAAACCGGGCTTTTGCCACCCGAGACCACTGCTCCACCACATATTTCCCAACAGCGCTCCGGCGGCGTTGTCGCCTTTTTGGAGTAAATCGGTGACGTCGTAAGTTTGGTACTGAATGCGGCTCGGGTAATCCGTCCAGCCGGGGGTGAAAATGTCCCGGCCCACCCGGCGGCCGTTTAGATAAAAAACGTAATTTCCGAGACCGGTTACGTAGGCGCGGGCACGCAGGGGCGTTGTTTTCAGGTGGAATGTTTTTCGAAGCAAAACAGAACGGGGCAGAGGCGCTCCGAATTTTTTGTCGGGTTTCCCCCAAATTTCCCCCCCGTACTTTTCGATCACCCGAACCTTTTGCCAGTGGCTGTCGTCAAAATCGAGATTTTTCCATCCCGGCTCCTCACGGTCGGTGGTTTCCCAGGAGGCGTTCGATTGAACGATTTGGTGCGAACTATCGGCAAAGGTTAATTGTAAACTGGCCAGGAGGCCACAAATATCGCCCGCTGTGTTGGCTGCAGAAATCGCCAACAGATTTTTCCCATTTTGAAGGTGAGCCGTGACGTCAAATTCGAAGATTTTCGCCCAAACGTTGCCGCTGCCAATGGGATGCCCGTTTAAAAAGGCGGTAAACGTATTGTCAGCCGTAATGCGCAAAAGTCCCTTTACCAAAGCAGGCGATTGGGGAATCTCAAAGACCTTTCGAAAATAGACCCAGTGGCCCGAATCTTTTTGTGTGGGGTGCCAGATCCAATCTTCCCAGGGCCACGGCTTGATTTTCTTTTTGGGGGCGGCGGGTTTGCCGATCCACTGTGCTTTCCAATCGTGCGCATTGAGCAAAGCGGTTTCAAACCAGGCCGTTTTGCTGTACGGAGACGGTGCGCCCTGCGCGTCCCAGGTGCGAACTTTCCAGAAATAGCGCGTGCCAGAGGCTAACTTTTTTCCGGCAAAGGGCACGTGGACCGATTGGTTTGAAGTGATTTTACCGCTGTCCCAAATATCGCCCCGGTCTGCACGCAGGAGTTTTTCCTGACTGGCGACTAAAATTTGGTAGGCCGATTGGTTTGCACCGCGCCGCGGATCATTGACTTCCCACGAAAATCGAGGCGCAGGCGTGTCAATCCCGAGGGGATTGCTCCGGTATTCGCAGCGCAAATTTTTCGGAGGGCCGGGCTGAGCCGGTTTTTGAACACAGGCAAAAAGAACCAAAAGAAGGGAAAGGCTTAAAAGCAGCAGGGTGGTACCGGTAAACAGATTGTTCGGAAACAGGAAAATTTTCACGATTTTCTTCCTCCAAAATTAAAAAAACGTGTCTGAAAAATCCGGGGGAAAAGCGCTATTACCGTTCGCAAATAAGAATGTGCAATCGTTATCGTAGAATACAAATATTTTCTTTCGAAATCAAGTACAATTTTTGTCCACAGGCACTTTTTTGCGGTGGAGTTCAAATATTTTGGCGGAAACCCTCGCACCCAATTTTTCCCTTGAGATTGGCTGGTAAATTTTTTACCTTAAATCGAAATCGAGCCCAAATTCTTTTTTATCTATTTCCTGTCACGATGGCCTTTGCGTTTTTAGGAAAACGATTGACTAACGAGAAACAGGGGATTTTTTTAGCGCAACACCGATTTAACCGGCTCTGTTGCCGGTCTCGTGTGGAAATTTTGTCCGCGCACATGGAATTGCTCACGCCGTTTCAGTCGCTTTTTTGGAGAATTGGGTGAATTCCAACAGATTCCGCGAAAAATTGCGGGGGATTCGACATTTTGTTCTGGACATGGACGGGACGATTTTTCTCGGCTCTCGGGTGTTTCCCTTTGCGGTGGATTTTTTGGAGGAATTAAATCGTCGTGGCGTGCAGTACGTGTTCCTTTCAAACAATTCCTCTCGAAATGTCAAAGAGTACGAAAAAAAACTGCGTAAAATGGGCATCCCGGTTCGGAGAGATCAGATTTACACCTCAGCCGAAGCCACCATGGAATATTTGACGGAGCAGGGCATCGGGCACGTCTATCTGGTGGGAACCAAAAGTTTACACGCCGCGTTTCGCGAGGCGGGATTTGACCCCGAAGCCGAAAACCCTCAGGCTGTGGTTGTGGGGTTCGACACGGAGCTGACCTACGAAAAATTGAACCAGGCCTGCGCTTGGATCCGAAAGGGCGTGCCTTTTGTGGCCACGCACCCTGACCTCAATTGTCCGATGGAAAACGGGGACATGTGGCCCGACTGCGGAGCAATTACGGCCGCGATTACAGCCGCCACCGGTGTGGTTCCCAGGGTGTTGGGGAAACCAAACCCGGGAATGCTTCGGGGACTGCAACGGCGTTTGAAGGTTGGCCCGGAAAATATGCTTTTGGTGGGCGACAGATTGTCAACGGACATTCAAATGGGGCGCCGTTTCGGAATTTTAACTGTTCTGGTTTTGACCGGTGAGGCGACCCGCCGGGACCTTGCGCAAAGTTCGGTTCAACCGGATTTTGTGGTGGAACGAATTAGTGATCTCCTGAAATATTTGCCAAACTCCTGAAAAAACAAGGAATAACAGTTAATTGACCAGGCCTTTTCAAATAGACGAAATCGTTCGCCTTAATTGGTGGCGGAAGCGTGCTACGAGCCTGATCGGGAGCCTTGTTTTGCTTCTGTGTGCCATTGCGGTATTTCCGGCACGAGGCGCGGGTTCTGACTCCGGTGCGAACGTTGCCCGACTTCTGACCGTGGCACGCACGGAACCCAACTGGCCCTACATCTGGCTGGCACATTTGGAGTCAATCGGCCCTTCGCAGAAATCCCTGCCCGATTCGTCCTGTTGGGAGGGACAGCGGCTTTTTTTAAAGGGAATTGCCTATTTTTACATTGTGCCCGAATACAGTCGGCGCCGCGATTTGAACCGCCGCTTACAAATTTTGGAAAAGGTGTTGGACAATTGGAAGGCCGCAGCAACCGACTTTTCTCGGTTGAAAACTACCGGTGCCCGCACGGAGACCCGCCGAATTGCTGCCGCTCGCAAGAAGGTTTTTGAGCGCTATTTGGTGGAAAAACAAACGCGGCGCTACCACGGGCAGAGCCTGACACAGGTTTTTCAGAGCGTGCTTTCTCAACCTTGTTCCGAGGGCAAGACGTCTTTTGTGGCTGCAGTGGTGTGTGCACTGACTCGGGAAAATCCTCTTCAAACCAAATAAAATTTCGGAGAATTCCATGCGTACTTGGGTGCGAAAAATTTCGGCGTGGACAATCTTGGGCGCGGGGCTGCTGTTTTTTGGAGCCAACGGACAAACCCAACCCCGGCTTTCCTTCCTTTTTAACACTAAACCCGTAACGGCTCCGGATTCTGTGCAGCAGGAGATCAAGCGCTTTCGGGTTAGCGTACAAACCGCCCGAATTCTATTAAAACCTTCCCAATCGTTCCTTTCCAATTTGCCCTTTGCGGTGGATTTGGCCCGACCTACCGACAACGAAAGGCGGAGGCTTCAATCGGTGTACGAAAAAGCGCTGGCCGCTGTGGACGGACAGGCATTCGCGCGAAAAAATTGGCCCCGGTTTTTGGGCTCTTTGCAAAAGGCTCGCCAAATTTTGCGGCCGATTGCCCGGTTTGCCCGCCGCTACACTCTGTATTTGGACGGAAATGCCCACATTGACATGGCCTGGCTGTGGCGCTGGCGCGAGACCGTGGAGGTGTGCCGAAATACCTTTCAACAGCAATTGAACCTCATGAATCAGTTCCCCGATTACGTGTACACCCAGAGTACGGCTATGGCTTTCCGCTGGATGCAGACGCGCTACCCCAACTTGTTCCACCAAATCCAGCAGCGGGTCAGAGAAGGCCGTTGGGAAATGGTGGGCGGAATGGTTGTGGAAGCGGATTGCAACCTCATTGGAGGAGAATCCTGGGTGCGTCAGCATCTGTACGGTAAACGCTATTTTCGTCGGGCATTTGGGGTGGACATTCACCTGGGCTGGAATCCCGACTCGTTTGGGTACAACTGGAACATGCCCCAATTTTTGCGTAAGAGCGGCGTACGGGCTTTTCTCACCCAAAAAATCAGTTGGAACGACACCAATGTGTTCCCCTACCATCTTTTTTGGTGGGAGGCCCCCGACGGCTCCCGGGTACTGACCTATTTCCCGTTCAGCGGCTACGTAGGGCAGTTGGATTTGAACACCCTCTTGCGGGACATTCGCCTGAGTGAAATCAATACCGGACGGCGGGATGTGCTGGTGCTGTACGGCGTTGGCGACCACGGCGGGGGGCCGGAACGCCGCATGTTGGAACGCGTGCTTTTCTACCAAACCGCCACGGTTTTCCCGAAGGTTGTGTTTAGCCCGGCCGGGAATTATTTTAAAAAGCTCTTTCAGGGTGATTTGTCCGGGCTGCCTGTGTGGCGGAATGAACTTTACCTGGAGTACCACCGCGGAACCTACACAACCCACGGCGAAATAAAGCGGAACAACCGCGAAAAAGAAATTTTATTGACCAATGCCGAAAAAATGGCGGTACTGGCGGGTTGGACGGGGAAAAAGGTGTACCGTCAAAACACCCTCACCGGGGCCTGGTGGACGTATTTGTTTAACCAGTTTCACGACATTTTGCCCGGGTCCGGCATTCGGCCGGTGTACAAAGACGCCTTAAAAGATTACCAAGCAATTGGGAAAAAGGCCTCCGGCCAATTGCGGGCCGCTCTCAGGGCACTCGCCGCCTCCATTGACACGCGTACAAAGGGACAAGCCGTTGTGGTTTTCAACACACTTTCGTGGGCGCGGGACGGCCTGGTGCGCATTCCGTTTGTTAAAAATCCGGGACCGGTTGTGGTGCGGGATGCCAACGGCAAGGAAATCGCCTCTCAGTGGGTGGTCTCCCCAAAAGACGACACCCTGCTTTTTGTGGCGAAGCAGGTGCCACCGCTGGGTTTTCGGGTGTACAGCATCCGGAAGGGAACGCCGCGAGAGGTTCGTTTTGCAGCCACGGCAACCGGTTACCGTCTGGAGAATCGATTCTACCACATTGAAATAGACCCGAAGACCGGGAATATTGCCTCGTTAGTGGACAAGCGGGAGAACCGAAATCTTCTTGCGCCCGGGGAGGAAGGCAATCGGCTTCAACTTTTTCAGGACATTCCCAAATATTACGATGCCTGGAACATCGGGTACACGGGCAAGCGGTGGGAGATTGACCGGGCGGACACGGTTTTTGTGAAAGAGCGCGGGCCGGTTCGGGCGGTGATTCGGGTGAAGAAGAGTTTTTTAGGGCCGTCGAAGTCGCGGCGGTATCCGACGAAGGATTTTCCTTCGTCGTTTTTCACGCAGGATGTGACGGTGTACCGGGATTTGCCGTGGGCGGATTGTGAGATGACGGTGGATTGGTGGGAGGATCACGTGTTGGCGAAGGCGGCGTTTCCGTTGTCGGTTCAGAGTCAGGAGGCGACGTACGAGATTCCGTACGCGACGATAGAGCGGCCGACGGGGCGGTCGAATTCGTGGGACAGGGCTCGGTTTGAGGATTCGGCGCAGAATTGGGCGGATTTATCGGGGCCGGATTACGGGGTGAGTTTATTGAACCATGTGAAGCAGGGGTACGACACGCCGAACGGGCACACGCTTCGGTTAACGCTGTTGCGGTCGCCGTTGAGTCCGGATCCGACGGCGGACAGGGGGGTGAATCGGTTTCGGTACGCGTTGTACGGGCATGCGGGGGATTGGCGGGACGGGGAGACGGTGCTACGGGGGTACGAGTACAACGTCCCGTTGTTGGCGGTGCGGGCGTCGTCGCACAAGGGGGCGCTGCCGCCGGAGTTTTCGTTTGTACAGGTGGAGCCGCGGACGGTAATTTTGGCGGCGTTGAAGGAAGCGGAGTCGCAGGACGGGGTTATTTTTCGGTTTTACGAGTGGCAGGGCAAGGACACGCGTGTCCGGGTGCACTTTTTCCGGACGCCGGTTCGGATCACGGAGGTGAATTTGATTGAGGACGAGCAGGGGGTGGTGCCGTTTTCCGGCCGGACCTTTGAATTTTCCATCGGCCACAACGCCATTCGGTCGTTTAAGGTGAAATTTTAGGGAAAAAACAACCCTTATTTTCAAAACAAAACAGGAGTCTTCAATGAAAACGCGATCCGTTCTTGTTATTGTTTTTTTGCTGGTCGTAGCGGTCGGAAGCGCCGGGGCCAAAAACAAGCCCAAAACCCTGGCTTTTCACCCTAATTCAGAGGGGTTTATTACAACGTGGCTTGTTCGCGGTCCGTTTCCTCTGAGAACGCTGGAAGACCGGACGGTGGATTTCCTGGCCAAACAAGGGGGAGAAACCAAGGTGTACACGTTTAAAACCATTGGCCCGATTTCGGTGGATTCGCTTCAAAAATCCAACAACACCGTGTGGCAGCTTTTTCTTTCTGCCACCTATCGGATTGATTTTAAATCCATTTTTTCACCCGGAGATCGGGTGGCGGCCTACGCCGCGGGTTGGTTGAAATCACCCCAAAAACAGCGTGTTTTGCTGAAGGTAGGCAGTGACGACGGCGTGCGCATTTGGCTGAACGGAAAGCTTGTGCACGACAATCCAGCCCAGCGGGGCATGCAACGCGACAACGATGTTGTCCCGGTCACATTGCACAAAGGGATAAATTTTCTGTTAGTCAAGATTGACCAGGGGGGTGGAGATTGGCGTTTTTGCCTTCGTTTTACGGACATGAGGGATCGCCCCTTAAAAAATTTACAGATCATGATTCCGGGTAATTTGCCGTCCAAACGAGTTCTTTCCATTGACGCTCAAAGCATTCGCGTGGCCACCGTCTTGGTGCCGAAAGGTCAACAGCGCGTGTGGGAAGTAACCCTCCGTTCGGATGCTGAAATGCCCCTTGGACCCGAAAAGATCCCCGTCAAGGTGATCCTGGAAACGGAACAGGGGAAGCCGGTGGCCACGTTGTTTGATCTTTCTTTGAACATGCGGAAAAAATCGGTTTTGCACAAAGAATTTCTTCCCCGAAAATTGGTGGACGTGAAAAAATACGGCGTGAAAAACAATATGCTGTTTGTCCGGCTTAATGTTTATTCACCGAATGGAAAACGGATTTCCACCGATTCGCGTCCGGTTTTCTTTTACTAAAAAGGGGGCTTGAAAGTCGCGCGAAAAAATTTTATTTTTCCGTCTGCTAAAAACAGGGGGAAAATTGGCCGTTCGGAATGACAGCTGGAACGGAAGCATATTTTTAATGAGAGAAAAATGTGAAGATATTTCCCTTCTCATTGCGCTTAAGAGGAAGGTGAAAGGCAAAAAAAATCGGGAGCAGAAATGAAGGTTTTTCGAATTCTTGTTGTTTTGGTCACGGCAGCGGTGGCCTTGAATGTACCGGTGAAGGCGGACGACTCCCTCACCCAAGCCACGCTTCTGTTTTCGAATCAGAAAATTGACGCCCCACAGGCGGTACAAACCGATCTCAATCGGTTTCGGATTAGCTTACGTGCGGCCAAGATGCTCTTAGCGGACACCAAACGTTTTTTTCGAAATCAACCCTTTTACGTGGACCTGGCACTTCAGGAAGAGGCCAAACGCGAAGCACTGAGGCCGCTGTTCGAGCAGGCGGTTCAGACCGTGAATGTACGAGCCGCCCAACGGGGCGACTGGGCTGTGTTTCAAAAATCCCTGGCCGAGGCCCGGAAAATGCTTCAACCGGTTGCGGCCTACGCAAAGAAGTTTACCATTTATTTGGTGGGACAGTCCCACATTGACGCCGCCTGGCTGTGGCGCTGGCGCGAAACGGTTGACGTGTGTCGAAACACATTCAAAACGCAGTTAGACCTCATGAACGAATTCCCTGAATACAAATTCACCGAGAGTTCCGCTCAATTTTTCAAGTGGATGGAAGATGACTACCCCGCCGTTTTCAAGGAGATTCGGGAACGGGTGAAACAAAAGCGATGGAATATTGTCGGGGGAACAATTATTGAATCGGATTGCAACTTAATCGGGGGAGAATCCTGGGCGCGGCAGTATCTTTACGGGAAACACTATTTTCGCCGTAAATTTGGCGTGGATGTGGATTTGGGATGGAATCCGGATTCGTTTGGGTACACGTGGAATATGCCGCAGTTTCTCAAACGGAGCGGCGTGCGCGGCTTTTTGACCCTGAAAATCAATCGAAATGACACCAATGTATTTCCCTACCATCTTTTCTGGTGGGAGGCTCCCGACGGTTCCCGCGTTTTGACGTATTTCCCGTTTGTTGACCCGGACGAGGATGATTACTTCGGTTTGCTCCTGGCGGCCGTCCGAATGAACCTGGCGAATACCGGGCGTACCGTAGTGGGGGTTCCGTTTGGAACGGGTGACCACGGCGGCGGCCCCGAACGTGAAATTTTGCGCACCATTCGGTTTTCTCAGACGGCGGAGGTATTTCCTAAAATTGTGCTGGCTTCTGCCGACGATTTTTTCCAGGCGCTGTTCAACAGCAATTTAAGCGATCTGCCCGTTTGGCGGGATGAGTTGTATTTTGAGCTTCACCGCGGCACGTACACAACGCACGGCGAAATTAAGCGCAACAACCGCGAAAAAGAAATTCTTTTAACCAACGCCGAAAAAGTCTCAACGCTGGCCGAACTCCTGGGAAAAAAGGTGTACCAAAAAGCAGCCATAGTGCGAGCCTGGTGGCTCTACTTGTTTAATCAATTTCACGACATTTTACCGGGCTCCAGTATTACCCCTGTTTACCAGGATGCCATGGAGGACTACCAAAAGGTGGGGAAAAAGGGAAATGCCCAACTTCATTCGGGGCTTGAGGCGATTGCAGCTTCGGTTCGAACTCGGGGAAAGGGACAACCCATTGTGGTCTTTAACACCTTGTCCTGGCCGCGCAACGGTTTGGTCAAAATTCCCTACACCCAAAATCCTGGCCCTGTGGTTGTGCGCGATCCGGCCGGAAGAAAATTGCTCAGCCAGTGGGTCGTTTCTCCGAAAGACGACACGCTTTTATTTGTGGCCAAAAATGTGCCGGCTCTGGGTTACCGGGTTTATTTTGTTCAACCGACTTCCAAGCTGTCCGAGGACAAAGGGGTTTCCGTAAAGGGTTTTCAGTTGGAAAACCGCTTCCTGCGTCTTAAAGTGGACCCCAAAACGGGAAATTGGGTGGAGGTTTTTGACAAACAACACCAAAAAGAATTGTTGGAAAAGGGGCAGGAAGGCAATCGCCTCCAGCTTTTCCAGGACATTCCCAAGCGCAACGATGCCTGGAACATTGGGTACACGGGCAAGCGGTGGGAGATTGACCGGGCGGACACGGTTTTTGTGAAAGAGCGCGGGCCGGTTCGGGCGGTGATTCGGGTGAAGAAGAGTTTTTTAGGGCCGTCGAAGTCGCGGCGGTATCCGACGAAGGATTTTCCTTCGTCGTTTTTCACGCAGGATGTGACGGTGTACCGGGATTTGCCGTGGGCGGATTGTGAGATGACGGTGGATTGGTGGGAGGATCACGTGTTGGCGAAGGCGGCGTTTCCGTTGTCGGTTCAGAGTCAGGAGGCGACGTACGAGATTCCGTACGCGACGATAGAGCGGCCGACGGGGCGGTCGAATTCGTGGGACAGGGCTCGGTTTGAGGATTCGGCGCAGAATTGGGCGGATTTATCGGGGCCGGATTACGGGGTGAGTTTATTGAACCATGTGAAGCAGGGGTACGACACGCCGAACGGGCACACGCTTCGGTTAACGCTGTTGCGGTCGCCGTTGAGTCCGGATCCGACGGCGGACAGGGGGGTGAATCGGTTTCGGTACGCGTTGTACGGGCATGCGGGGGATTGGCGGGACGGGGAGACGGTGCTACGGGGGTACGAGTACAACGTCCCGTTGTTGGCGGTGCGGGCGTCGTCGCACAAGGGGGCGCTGCCGCCGGAGTTTTCGTTTGTACAGGTGGAGCCGCGGACGGTAATTTTGGCGGCGTTGAAGGAAGCGGAGTCGCAGGACGGGGTTATTTTTCGGTTTTACGAGTGGCAGGGCAAGGACACGCGTGTCCGGGTGCACTTTTTCCGGACGCCGGTTCGGATCACGGAGGTGAATTTGATTGAGGACGAGCAGGGGGTGGTGCCGTTTTCCGGCCGGACCTTTGAATTTTCCATCGGCCACAACGCCATTCGGTCGTTTAAGGTGAAATTTTAGGGAAAAGCCCACCAGGCCCAAAGGCAACCAACCAGGCTTTTTCAGGCAAGTCGGGAACTCCCTGTAAAACGGCGGAGCGGACGAGCGGTCAAAAGAAAATGCGAAGATTTTTTTCGTCTTGGTTTTCTTTTTACTTCAAAGGAGTTGGCTGAAATCGGCCCGCGCACAAACGTCGCGGCAATCCGCCTTGCCCAAAATCACCCAACGAGACACAACAAGCCGATTCTTTTAGGTGAACTTTGTGTCAGCGTGAACGCCGTTCGCCCCTCGCTCTTATGGCAAACGGAGCCATCCGATGCGGTTTTGCCTTCACTATCTGGGATGCTGCCCCGGAATCCAACAAATATGTTTACTGCCGGCGATTGGAAAGCTGGGACGAAAAACGACTCAATGTACTGACCAACCAGCGTCGGTTTGCAGGCTAACCCTGGCCGTTGCCGGCCACAATTCAAACGGAAGATTTCGATTTTTTGGCCCCCGCCTGGCCTGTTGGGATTCCGATTCCATCAATGTACTAAGATTTTACCGACCCAACGATTCGGTGGAAATTGACTCACGGGGAGAGGGGGCAACACTATTTGACGGGGCCATCCGGAAAAATGGACGGAATACACTCTCCCGGTTCGCACATACTCAGATGGAAGGCACGGGACGATTTCGGGCAAAAAGTGGCATCCGGCGGTTATTTCGCTGTGCTTCAAGGCCGTAATTTTTAGAGGGTTCGAAAAATGCTTTTGTTGCGGTAGGTAGAAACGCCACCGCCATTCCCAAAAAAGAACAAAACAACAGTTGACAGGAAAAAAACAGAGGAAAAGAGATGAAGGGAAAATGGAAAATCCTAATTTTAGGGGTGATTTTAATCTTGAGCCCCGAAATACAGGCCGCGCAAAAAAGGCCGGCTTATTTGAATGCAAAACTTCCTCTCGAAAAGCGATTGGACGATTTATTGGCGCGTATGACCCTGGAAGAAAAAGTGGGGCAAATGTGCCAGTATGTGGGACTGGAGCATCAACGCGAAGTGGCTCGAATGAAATTGGGACGCAAATTAAATGTGGACGATGCCCACGGTTTTTACCGCAATTTGAGTCCGAAAGACGTCATGAATTTGGTAAAAGAAGGGCGGGTGGGGTCCTTTCTCCATGTGGTGACGGCTACTGAGGCCAATCAATTGCAAAAACTGGCGCTTCAAAGTCGGTTAAAAATACCCCTTTTAATTGGAATTGACGCAATCCACGGGAATTGTTTGGTACAGGGTGCCACCGTTTACCCTACCCCTATTACATTGGCTTCCACGTGGGATCCTGCGTTGGTCAAGGAGATCGGGCGTCAAACGGCCATTGAAATGCGAGCGGAGGGCATGCACTGGTCATTTACACCCAATGTGGATGTGGTGCGCGATCCCCGTTGGGGGCGCACAGGGGAGACGTTTGGAGAAGACCCCTACCTGGTGTCGCAAATGGGAGTGGCCATGATTCTCGGATTGCAAAAAGAAAACCCCACGGCGGAGGAACGGGTCATTGCGTGTGCCAAACACATGGTGGGTGGTGGGGAATCCTTGAATGGGGCCAACGCTGCCCCGACGGATATCTCCCGAAAAACGTTGTTTGATATTTTTCTGCCCCCTTTTCAAGCGGCGGTGGATGCCGGTGTGTACACAATCATGGCAGCGCACAATGAAATCGAAGGTTTACCTTGCCATGGAAATCGGTACCTTTTGACCGATATCCTCCGTAAGCGGATGGGATTTCACGGATTTGTGGTGAGTGACTGGATGGACATTGAGCGTCTGTACAATGTTCACCACGTGGTTCCCAGCATGCAGGACGCTTACCGACTGGCGGTTCATGCCGGAGTGGATATGCACATGCACGGCCCGGGATTTGCGAAAGGCGTTGTGCAGTTGGTTCAATCTGGAAAGATCCCGGAAAGTCGGATTAATAAAGCGGTACGCGCTATTCTCAAAGCGAAATTCCGCCTGGGCCTTTTTGAACATCGTTTTGTGGACGTGAAAAAAATTCCCTTACGAGTCCAGACAAAGGAGCACCGGCAATGGGCGTTGAAAGCGGCTCGAGAGGGCATTGTGCTTCTGAAAAACGACGGTTTGTTACCCATTCACCTAAAAAAAGGAATGAAAATTCTAATAACGGGTCCCAATGCCAACAACCACTCCATTTTAGGGGATTGGTCACTTCCGCAACCTGCGGAAAATGTGATCACCATTTTCGAAGGTGTGCAGCAGGTGGCCGGACCAAAAGCCACGGTCACTTTTTTCAATTCCGGCGAAGACCTTTTTCACATGAAGGACAGCCAAATTAAAAAGGCTGGAGAATTGGCGAAACAGGCGGATTTGACTATTGTGGTGGTAGGAAGCCGTTCCTTGCAACTCCTGAATCAGCAAAAAACCAGTGGTGAAAATGTGGATCGGGCGCACATTCGTTTATTTGGAAAACAGAGGCAATTGGTGAAGGCGATTCAACGCACCGGAAAACCTTGCGTAGTGGTTTTGGTCAATAGCCGCCCATTGGGAGTTCCCTGGATCGCCGAAAACGTCAATGCCTTAATTGAAGCCTGGGAGCCCGGCGAAATGGGCGGACGGGCTGTTGCGGAAGTGATTTTTGGTCGGGTCAACCCCTCCGGGAAACTGCCTGTCACGATTCCGCGCTGCGAGGGGCAAATTCAAATGGTGTACAATTACAAGCCCTCCATGTACATTCACCGTACCATCGACGAAAAAGCAACGCCGCTTTTCCCCTTTGGGTTTGGGTTGAGTTACACCCGATTTGTGATTTCCGGACTCAAATTGAGCGCCACGAAAATCACAAAAAAACAAAAACTGACCGCAACAGTTTCGGTTAAAAATATCGGCAAGTGGGCCGGCAGCGAGATCGTTCAACTTTACATTCGGGATGAGGTGTCGTCGTACACGCGGCCGGTCAAAGAATTAAAGGGATTTGCACGGATTTTTCTGAAATCGGGCGAGCAACGATCCGTAACCTTTACGCTTGACCCGCAAAAATTGGGATTTTACGACGCCGACGCCCATTATTGGGTGGAGCCCGGTTGGTTTACGATTATGGTGGGTGAATCCTCAGCCGATCCCCACATGCTAAAGGCGCGTTTTGAATTGGTA
This sequence comes from uncultured Deferribacteres bacterium, assembly GCA_964579725.1. Classification (GTDB taxonomy): domain Bacteria; phylum Zhuqueibacterota; class JdFR-76; order JdFR-76; family BMS3Abin05; genus CAZOHG01. Next base: position 70,148 of record CAZOHG010000002.1, on the reverse strand, counting down.
AAATAAGGAGCAGTGAGAGAAAAAATCGGGTGGCTTGCCGTTCATTCGGCCTTCGAAGGTAAAGAAAAATGTTGAAACTCATGGTAATGATTTTATTTTTGCTGTTCAGCCAGATTCAACTCTAAGCGGGGGCGAAAACACATCTCCTGAACATCCTGTTTATTGCTGTGGTTGATCTGAAGCCTAACCTTGGGTGTTGCGTGGACAAATTTGTTTTTTCTCCCACCATTGATTCTCTGGCAAGGGGGAACCATTTTTGTGAAAAACTATTGTCAGCAGGCCGTTTGTAGGCCGTGGCGGAAGTTTGATGAACTTCATGAGCTTCAGCAAAGAGGCCGGAATATCCGTTGCCGAAGTTAAACGCTTACTGTTTATTTTTCGGAACATGTTTATCATTACATTGATTGAAACATATCTTTCGAACAAAAAATTGGAAATCATTAAGAACCCTAAATTGTATTTTCTCGATAACGGATTGCGCAATATTGTTTTGAATAATTTTTTGCAACAACGCGCGGATTTAGGGGTACTTTATGAATCATTTGTTTTACAAGAACTATTAAAGCAAGGCTTTAATGCTAACTTCTGGTGCACAAAAGGAAAATCCGAAGTCGACTTTGTTCTGCAAATCAACGGGCAGGTCATTCCCAGTGAAGTTAAAATGCGTGATGCTTCCATTACTCGTTCCTACCGAAGTTCTTTGGAGAAATATCGCCCATCCATCGGTTTTTTATTCAATTTGAATGAACGGACGAAGTTAAAAACAGAATCAGCACATTTTGAGAAGCGCTTTTTAGCAGAAATTATTCATTTTAAAGATATTTTGGAATCCGAAAGTGCGTAAGTCGAAAGAGTCGGGCGGAAGCATTAAATTACTTCAAATTTATTTTGAAAGGGAGTTATGCGAAAATTTCTTTTTTCGTTTTCGATGTTTTTTTATTCATCGCCTTTAAATCGGGTTTTGCTTATCAGCATTTTAAAGTAGCGGTTTACTGCACGGAAGCGAAGCCTAAAGGAATTGCGGAAATATTTGACGATTGACAGGGTCTATTTGGAAGTCCGCCGGTGCCTGACGAATGATTTGCAAACCATGCTTGAGGCAAAAAAGGATACTTGAAAAAGAAGGCATTATCACGGCAAGAGGCATTATGGCCTTGGTTTCCCGGGACAATGCCCTACATTTTAAAGGTCCGCAGAGATTATGCAATGTGTTTGGCGGACGGTACGTGCTAAAGTCCGGTGCGGAAAATGTAATTGAAATAGCGCTTTCGGCCGATGGTTTCCACGCTTTCAAAATGCAAGGAATAAAAACACGGGTGCTGCTGGAGCTCTGTGTTTTCTGCCCCTCCTTGCTCCCGATCTTCCATTTTTCGCTTGATTCATTCTCCTTATTTTTGTAAACTATTGTCAATTTATTTTTCCTGATGGCATGCCTAATACAGAGGAGACCTACAGATGTCACATTTTCTGGATCAGCTTTTGATTGCAACGCAGCATTTTGCCGATTTTATGTGGGGGAATTGGATGATCGCCCTTTTGGTCGGTACAGGAATTTTACTGACAATTGTGACCAAAGGCATTCAAATCCAAAAATTTTTCCTCTCTTTAAGCTTTGTGTTTCGGGGAGCCATGGGAAAAGACAAAACGGAAAAGAAAGAGGGGGATATTTCTCCCTTTGCGGCTCTCATGACGGCTTTGGCCGCTACGGTAGGAAACGGGAATATTGCCGGTGTGGCCACAGCCATTGCCGCGGGCGGGCCGGGAGCACCGTTCTGGATGTGGGTTTCCGCTTTTTTCGGAATGGCCACAAAATACGCCGAGGGTTTTCTCGGCGTTAAATTTCGCAAGGTCGCAGAGGACGGCACTATGGCGGGAGGCCCCATGTACTACGCTCGCTATGGTATTAAAAATCAAACATTTGCGAAAGTTCTTGGGATGACATTTGCCGTTTGCGGTGGAGCGACAGCCCTTTTCGGCACGGGCAATATGATGCAATCCAATTCCATGGCTCTGGCCTTCAAATCCCAATTCGGAATCCCGACGATTGTCAGCGCCGTTGTCTTAACCATTTTGGCCGGATTGGTTATAATTGGGGGCATCAAACGCATTGGGGCGGTTTCCGAAAAATTGGTTCCCTCCATGATTTTGCTCTATTTTTTGGGCGTCATGGTCATTTTGATTGTCCGTGTCAATTATCTCTGGGATGCCGCGGTCCTGATTTTCAAGTCGGCTTTCTCTGTTAAAGCGGCAGGTGGCGCCTTGGTCGGTACATCGATTCAGAAAGCGATTAGCCTGGGCGTTCGGCGGGGAGTGCTCTCCAACGAAGCCGGTTTGGGCTCAGCTGCCATTGCTCAAAGCGCTGCCAAATCTCCTGATCCTGTTTACAACGGCCTCATCGCCATGACCGGTACCTTTATCGATTCTATTTTTGTCAATACTCTGACGACTTTTACGATTGTGGTGACCGGTGTATGGAAACTGACACCGGCCGCGGGCATGGCTTTGGGTGCCGGAGGAATGACCAGTACGCAGTTAACCGTTTCCGCCTTTAATACGGTTATTCCCTACGGAGGGGTAATTATTGCTTTGGCATCTTTTCTTTTCGGGTACAGTACCGTTATTGCCTGGGCTTACTACGGCGAACAGTGTTTGGAATACATTTGGGGGATTCGGGCTATTGTGCCCTACCGATTTGTTTTTATTGGGCTTTTGTTTATTGGAGCCATTATTACCGGCGAGCACATTAATATTGTGTGGAATATCGGAGATGCCTTCAATGCCATTATGGCGGTGCCCAATCTAATTGCTCTCATTGCGTTGAGCGGCGTGGTGGCCAAAATCACGGGGAACGCCTACCGACGAAAAAATTTCGGAGGGTAGACGCACGTTTTTCTTCAATTGGAAGACATACCGCCCCCAATCGAGGGGGCGGCACGTTCTTATTTTGTGGCGAAGTTGTGAACGGGCTCCCAATTTTCGGGGGCGTTTTCCAGAAGATCCAGACTGCGCCGGATGTAAAGATTAGAGGGGCCGTCGTTGGGAAAATACCGCAAAATTTTTCGAAAGTTCTTGACGGCTTCGTACCATTTCCCCGAGCGGTAATTCTCCAGTGCCAGGCTGTACACCTGCACCAAAAGCTCGAATTCCTTTTCGGGAATTCGGTCAATTCCGAGGAGCTCGTAAATTCTCACCGGTAGGTTTTTCCCCTTCACGCGAATTGTGTCCAACTCCCGCACTACCACGTGGTCCTTCACCTCCGCGTAAGTGTATTCGGAGAGAATAATATTGGTTCGGTAAAATTTGTTGACTCCTTCCAAACGGGCGCCCAAATTGACGGCATCTCCGATGACGGTGTAGTCGAAAACCTGCTGCGAACCTAAATTCCCCAAGATCATCTCGCCTGTATTAATGCCAATCCCGATATTAAAATAGGTTTCCCCACGCTCGGCGTAGGCTGCTTGATTTTTCCGTACTTCTTGAATCATTTGGAAAGCCGCCTCGCAGGCCTTCAAAGCGTGATTTTCATAAAAGTAGGGCGCTCCGAAGATGGCCATGATCTCATCGCCCACAAATTTGTCCAGTGTACCGTCATTTTTGAGCACAATGTCCGTCATGGCCGTCAAATAATCGGACAATCGGCCTACCACTTCTTCAGGTGGGAACTGCTCGGAAAACGATGTGAAACTGCGAATATCCGAGAACAAAACCGTTAGTTTTTCCCGGTGTCCGCCAAACTCAGGGAATTGCCCGCTTTCGAGCATTTTGTCCACGACATTTTTGGAGACGTATTTCTGGAAGATTCGGCGATAGCGCAATTTTTCCCGCTGTTCCGTACCTAAAATGTAAAAGGTATTGCCCAAATAACTTAATCCCAACATCAGGAGAGGGGACAAAATGGGGAACCAGATTCTGCCGTTTACAAAAAGCAAAAAGACGCCGAAAAGCACCCCAATCCCCAACAAAAGAATGAATGGGAAACTTTTAATCGGCTTGAGCCACAGCACAATCCCACCGGCAAGCAGCCCCAACAGCAGCCAAAACAGGTAGATCCACAAAATAGTGGCGCGGCGAATAAACTGGTGGTGTAAGACGGTGTACAGTGCGTTGGCGTGTACCTCAACTCCCGGCATTTTGCGTTTGTTTCCCTCAAAATCGTAAAATGGGGTTAATTTGACGTCTTGCAATTCTTCGGCACCTGCCCCCACAAAAACGATTTTATTGCGAAAAGTCCCCCAGAGTTTGTGCATTTCAAAAATGTCCGTGTCCTCCGGGCCGATGTCAAACGTAAAATCGTCCAAAACGTTTACCAGAGAGTACGTGGGGAAGGTTTTTGCCGGCCCCAGATAATTAATCAGCATGGTTTCGGGTGTGATTTTGGGAATGACGTACGCACCCGCCACCAACCTGGAGGGGGAATCGTTTAATCGGGGACTCTTGCTGAGCATTTGGAGCGCTTTGACATCCAGCGTGGGGTAGAAAATTTTGTGCAGCCGAATTCCAAGCAGGTAGCGTCGCAAAAAACCGTCCGGGTCTTCCACAATATTCACCAGTCCCCAGGGAACAGCAGCTTTTTTGACGTCGGGGAAGGGCTTCAAAACGTACTGATTCAGAGTATTGTTGGCGCCGAATTCGGTCACTACCTTTCCGGCAAAAATCACGTTACCCGCCTTTCGGGCGACATTCACTAATTCCCTGTCCTGACGCAAATCTTGTGTGTACGGCTCCGTAAATTCCAGGTCGAAAATAATCAGGCGCGCTCCGGCTTCGTTCAAATTTTGGATTAATTTCGTAAAATAGGCTCTGGGGTAAGGCCATTTGGTTTGAATGGACGAAAAGGTTTGATCGTCAACCGAAACAATAACTATTGAAGAATCCGTGAGTGCTTCGGCGCCGCGCATTCGGAATCGCCAATCCAGACTTTTGAGTTCCAAATTGTGCACCGACTTGAAATTGGCCAGCGCAAAGGTCAGTATTCCCGCAATGAGAGTAATTGTCCCAACCACCCAAAATTTCTTGCCCGCCTTTTTTAGCATTTTGCCCTCAACAGTCTGCTTTCAATGGTTCGATCTTTTAAGTCGTCGTTCAAAAAATATTCAGTTGCCCTAACATTCTGGGGTTACCGTTTCGCTAAAAGCGATAATCGTACCGCACCTGAAAAAGGTAGTCGTGGTGTGAAGCATTGGGCACCAGGTTCCCCGTGTCCGGAACGTAACGGCCGCCGTGATCTTCAAAAAGAATCCAACTGGCATCCAGCGAAAGAGCGTGGCGCGGCCAGGGCTCAAAGCGCCCACCCAATTCAATTTGGTATTTCTGAAAATCAATCTTGGCCAATTTTGCGCCGGTCAAATTTTTGACCAGCCCGTTAGCCCGGTAGAAACGCAATCCCCAGTAACCGAAAAGAGAGCGTTGCAGAGGGGAGTATTCCACCCGCAAATTGGCCGTGTCAAAGTTGTAACGATTTAAGCCGCCCTGGTATTGATTTCGATTGGTTGCAATCCCTAAAATCGATTTAAACGGTCCGTGGTAGGTTGTCTCCAGTGTCAAATAGTGAATCCAGTTTTTCATGCCAATGGGATAAAAAAAAGGCTGCCGTGAACGGGCAAAGGCATCCACCTTGGACATTTGAATCAGATTGTAATGTAAACGATGTCGCAAATGGAAGGCGTCGAAGGCGTAATTTACATTAAATGTCACCTGATTGGCGCCGTTTTTTTCGCGGGTGTCCACCAAATAGCCCGCCGAGGAATCGAGGGTGGTGACGCCGTTGTTGCGTCCAAAATGGCTGAAACTAAGATTCACGTTGGGCAGTCCGGCACCCGGAAAATAATTGAGTCCGCTGCGGAACGTCCGAATGCGCGTGGCGGGACTGTTGTCAACCCGTGCAAAATTGTCGGCGTAATCCTCGTAGCCAAGATTCAGATAAAAGCGATTTTCAAAGAGGCGAATACGATCGGACGCAAACAGTCCCTGAATATTACGCCTTAGGTAGCTGTTTCCCAACGAAAAATAGGCAGCGCCAATGGATTTGTATTCCAGACTGACAAAATTCTGAAAATAATTGAGCTGGAGGCGAGAAAGAACCGCCAGCGACGAAAAATGAGTCGGGTCCAGCGGAACCGTGCTGGCATTGAGAATAATCCACTTTTGCAATTTCTGCGGGTCCAGCGGAAGGTCCGTTTTGAATGTCGTGTCCACTTCTACCTTACTGATTGGGCCGGAAGCGATATCCTCCGTCAGCACGCTGAAAGCCGCTTCCGTTTTCCAATAGAAACGGCGTTTATCCAGGCTCAATTGAAAATCGGTTCCCACCACCAAATTATCTTTGGGTCGGTTTCCTTTCCGAATGGAGTGAACATTGTCCTTCACCTTCAGTAGGTTGAGTCCCCACAGAAATCCACTTGGTTTACCCAGAGCCATTCGTAGCCCCAAAAGATTTTGGGCAAACGTCCCGTATTGGGCGATTTTATTTTCGCGCACAAATTTGGCCGAGAGGGAGTCGCCGGTCACAGGATCGATGTACGTTGTGTCGCCCGTAATGGGATTAATGCGAAAATCGGTGTAGGCTTTGCCTTCCACGGCACGGTAGGTTTGTCCCGTTACCACATTCAAGTGAAAAACACCGGCGTCCACCATGGTATTCAAGCCGCGAACGCGTTTCCCCCGAAGCATGAGTTCGGTGAAAACAGGGGAGGTGTCTCCCAATTGCATCTGCGCCCAGGGCGACCGCAGGTAGAAGAGGAACCGATTTCTGGGCTGGTAATGGGGATCTTCCTGGGAGGTCAAATTGAATCGAGTACCGACCTGAAGGTCCCCTTTGGAAACGGTGACCTGTCCGCCGAGGCGATTGTCTGTCAGGGTGCGGCCGCTTACTCTCTCTTGACGGGAACTCACGAAAACTCGACCGTGAGTCCGTTTTTGCCACAATTGAGCCGTCGTGAGCTTGGGTGAAGAAACGGCAAATGTCCAGTGGACGGGGCGGAACGGTTTTCCTGCGGGATTTCGAAAGGTCACGGTCACGACGTGTTTTCCCGGAGAGGAAATTTCAGGGGTCGCCGAAAGAAGGAAATCGGACTTTTCCAAAGAAAGCGGCCGGCCATCCAGAGAAAGCACGGTTTTCGCCGGGTCCACTGTGCCGGAATCGGCTCGAATGGAAACAGCAATAACCACCTCGCCGGGGTCAACGGTGCTGCCGGGTTCAGGGGTTAAGATCAAGTAGTCCGCCGGAGCAAGCGCCGGAAATGTTTTGCCGGGTTTGGGAGCCGGAGGCGGGTTTTTCTCCGCCGTTTTGACGGGCGCCCTGTGGGCCCGCTGAACTGGCAGCGGGCCTTTCTGACGCTCTTCGTGAATGGTTTCCTTTGGCACAATTTGGATTTCAAACGGCCGGTAGTAGGGATTGACTTCCGGGTAGGTCACAGGCCCTCCGCTCCGCGGCAAAACCATAATAAAATATTGCAGTTTTTCCGCTGAAATCGGCTGCGCCGGTAACTCCCCCTTGTACGCGTCGCCCTGCGGTTGAAGCTCGACGTAGCGAAACGACGCTTCCTTCAACCGCTTGTAGTACACCCGTACCTGATCGGTTCGCGTGCCGTCATTCTCCAAACGTACCTCGATTGGGATGGGCACATTTTCTTCCACAAATGCCTGCGGAATGTGCACAATTTTGATTTGTGCGCCACCGACCGTCGCCCACACCAAAGTGAAAACCACACCAGCCACCCATCGTACAAACTTCATACGCTGCCCGTTTTTTGGTTCACCTTTCTGATCTCTCACCGCTCCTGCACCTTTTTTGCGAACCGTCCCTGGTCAGCTATTTCTCTTTGTAGCGAATTTTAAGATGTTTTTTCGCACCGTTTTGATCCTCAAATTCCAATTCGAGCACTTTGCCCTCCTCCGTGCCCCTGGTTTTCCCCCAATTGGGGATTTCGTCCGGTTTGGCGCGCCGTACTTCCGGCTGTGCCTTGCCCCTAATGTGACCGGCTTCGCCCGCGTGCACCAGAACACTGCCAAATTGATTCATGAGTTCCACAATGCCTTTTGTTGCCAGAATGGTCATGTTTCCCATTTGATCGACAATTGTGTAGAATTCTGTGCCTTTCACAGCAGCCACCCCGGTGGGGGTTTCGATTCGAAAATCGCTGGCAAACTGGGGCGAAACGTGTACCCACGCTTCACCTACCTCCATGTAAATTCTTTTGGCAAAGGATTTTTTAATTCGCTTGCCGCGGATGACCACGTCGGAATTGGCGCGAATTTTCATCATGCTTTTGTCGTCGGTAAAAATCAAGGCTGTAAAGCCGTTTTCGTCCGTTTCAATTCGGTCGCCTGCATCCAGACGCAGTCCCCGCCGCGCTTTTTGCAGCTTCTTTATTTGTTTCACCACTTTGACTTGGCCTTTGACCTTAAAAATAAGCGCGACGTCACGATCGGTTTTGGCTCCGGCAGTCCCAAGACTGAAAAAGAAAGTGGCAAGTAAAATGAAAATGGTTGTGCGTGACATAGCCCCTCCCAATTATTGAATCTCAACACTTAAAACCTTGAACTGCCCCGATTCGATTTTCTGCAAGATCATTTGAACATCTTCCATGGAAACGGGTCGGCCATTGACAAAAACTACTCCCGTAGGTTTGTAGCCTTGCAAGGCACCGGTGTTTAGAAGGTTCCGCAGTTGTTCACTTTGTAAAAATAGGCGGACCTGTTCCTCGGCGAACTGCCGGTCAGGCGCTTCCGAGCGGGCGATCTTAAATCCCCAAATTTCACTCTTCAGTTTTTGCGATCCGCGCGACGTTTGGACAAGGGCTTCCAATTGCCAGTAGTAAGTTTTTCCGCTCTCCAACGGGTAAGCGCCGGAAGCCGGGTAGAGGAAGGCATTGCCGTGTACGACACCTTTGTAGCGGGGCACATTTTCCATGACTTCTTCGGGCGAGGAGTCGGATGGCAATTTTTCGCAGACGGTCAGGACGAATGTGGAGGCATTGGAATTCCACACGAATTGCGGTTGACGGGTGTACACGGTGGGCAACGAGGCGGAACCCACCGAAACGCCTGGCGACACCAGATCGACCACGGTGGGATTGGTAATGTCGAGCGAAATGTCCTTTTCGTTTTCAACGGCGGGTTCCTGTACGTCTTGAATTTTGAGGAGAAAAGCGTAGTGGTCGGAGGGTAAAAGTCCCGTGCTTAAAATAGCGTTTCGAAGCTTGGTCAGATTTTCTTCGTTCAGCGCGTAGTCTTTTAATTCAAAGGGCCCCTGTCCCTGCGCCAATTTTCGATTGTCCAATTCAATCAGCGTGTCTGGTTTCAGCAGAAACGGGGTTGACACCCCTTCTGCCAACACGCCGTACTTTTGGCTGACGATTTTCAGGGAAATGGTTACGCGCCTTTGACGGGCGTCGTTTCGAATCCGTACCCAGAAAAGAAGGGGATTGTTGCCGGGATTATTCAAATCCAGATCGTTCATGAAGAACATTTGGACATCCCGGCTGTAAAATCCGGCTTCGATTGTGGGCCCCTGAGCCCTAACGGTTTGTCCGAAAAAAAGCAGCCCAAACACCCCTAAGAGCGGCAAAATAAAGCGTTTCATTGTTCTTCCTCCCGTTTGCAGACGTAGCAAATCCTTCAGATTCCCTTGTCAGTTTGGGAACCAATTGTTGTCCGTCATCCTTCCCAACCGTTTTCGAAGACTTTCGCTTGGGGAAAGGGTGCAAATCCAGTGCCAGCGTTTTGCAGCCAAATTTCCTCAATTTCGGGTTAAATTTCACAGGAATCTGTAAAAAAGGCGGGCATTGTCTCATTGTAGAACAAATTCAACGGCAGGATTGTCAAATGAGGGGAATCTTTGGGATGAAAAACCAAAATTCTCCGTGTCCGCGAAAAGAGATTCCGGGACAACACCCGAGTCCGCCTTCTTGTCCTGACACCCGCTTGCTAAAATTGGCCCTTCTTGCCTGGCTTTCGTCCCTGAACCGGTTTGATCTTTTTCCCCCGCGGTTTTTTCTATCGGTAATCGAGAATCACCGTGGGAACGGGCAGCGTTTGACCGCGCAGGGCGCCAAAATCCAATTTGTATTCAATGGCGCGCACCGTTTGCACATTTGGGGGGATTTCCCCCTGCAATTCTACCCTCTGCCACGGTTTCCGTTCCCGCTTGCGAAATTTGTGTTCCCGAACAAAAAGGACAACCCGTTTCCAACGCAGATCTTTGGTAGTGTCCAACCGAAGTCTTAAGAAGCGGGCTCCGCGGAAAAGATGGCGTGCCGGAGAAATCCATGTGGCATTTTCTCCCTTCACAAAAAGCCGACGGTCCCGAGTGAACACAAGACCGGGGCCAAATTTCCCCATGACAAAATCCAAATCGGAAAAATAGCGGATGTGGCCGCGTTTGGGGCCGTCCAAAATCCAACGCAGTCCCACCGGCTTGACGGCGAGAATGGGTTTCGGCGCCTTTAGGGTGAAGGTGTTTTCCCCCGGTTTCAGCCAAAGGCGACGGCGTTTTTGCCCCCCTTTCCATACCAGCAGGACGTCCAGGGGCATTTTGAATCGGGTACGGCTAAAAGAGGTGTCCCTGACGGAAATCCGGGCGTGGGTTCCTGTAATTTTTGTGCTGAATTTTAGGTGCGGCCAGCCTGTGCCGTAAATCCACTCCAGAAAGAACCAGGACAAATCCCGTCCGTAGTTTTTTTCGCAGGTGGCTTGGAAATCGGCCGTAGTGGCATTGTGGTAGCGGTACTGCGGATCGGTGTTAAAATCTCGAAGCGTTTTGAAAAAAGTTCGGTCGCCCAAGACATAGCGCAGCATGTGAAGCACCCAGGCTCCCTTCCAGTAGATACCGCTGCTGTAGGCTTCACGTGCCGTTTTGTGGCGTGGACGGTACACGCTTTGGGTGGAATCCAGCCGAAAGCTCAGTTGGGCCATATATTGGTGCAGCGCTTCGCGGCCGAATTTGTGTTCCATCCAGAGAGCCTCGCTGTAGGTGGCAAACCCCTCGTGGAGCCAGAAGTGCCCCCAATCCAGAGCGGTTACGGCATTTCCCCACCACTCGTGTGCCACCTCGTGGACTACCATGTAGTTGAAGTAATGGTCGTACCATTGCAAGGGATTGGGTTCGCCGGGCCGCAGCGTGTGAGGAAAAATAGGGCCTACAGCCACGGCGGTAGAATGTTCCATGCCCGCGTAAGGGGATTGTACCAATCCGAATTTGTCGCTGGCAAAAGCAAAGGGCCCGTAGTAGCGGGTGTACAGACGAATTTCGTCGGGCACGCGTGGAAAAAATTCCTCTTTTGCGCGTTGTTCGTTGCCCATTAGCACGTAATAATGGGCCATTAGAGTGTCTTTTTCAGACGGCAGCGGAATAGGCTGGGTCAGTTCCACGTACGGCCCGACGTACAGGGTAATTAAGTAGGTTGACGTGGGATGGGTGACCAGCCAGCGAAATGTTCTCCAACCCGAAGAATCGGGAGACACCCCCAAGTTCCGTCCGTTGCTAACGGCCACCAGGGTGTCCGGCACCGTTAAGGCGATTGAAATGGAATCGGCTTTGTCCTCAGGATGGAAAAAAGCTGCCTTGCAGGGCCACCAGAAATGAGAGCCCAAGGTTTGGCAGGAAGTCCCCACCCAGGGGGCACCCTGCGGCGTTCGTCCCCAAATAAAAGCGGTTTCGCTCATTCCGCCTTTACCGGGAGGCGGCGTTCCGTGGTACACAATGTCCACGGAAAAGCGCTGTCCCTTTTGGAGCGGTGGTTTCAGAGCCAAAACCAGTTGATTCCGGGAGTAGCGAAATGGCAAGAGCGAGTCATTGGGCACATTCTTGACCGCCGTTACGGTGAATCCGTCGGCCAGATCCAAAAAGACGGAATCCAAACGCGTGCGCAGGCAAATGCCCGAAATGCGCACCCGCCCTGCCACGGTTTGCGAATCGGGATTTATTTTGAGAGCCAAATCGTACCGTTTGACGTCGTAGGCCTTGCGCCAATCGTACCCAAAATTCTGGGCAAGTCCGCCGGAAGTCCCGAAAAAGAAGTTGAAAAGGAATCCCCAGAGAACAAAAATCCACTTTTTGTTCATTTTTTGACCTTAGAATGGTTCATTTGCTTTGTTTTTTTGCTGAGAGCGTGCGCTGTTTTTATTCAAAATAAGCGACGGCTTGTTCGTTTTCGCCGTCCAGAGCGACGGTCAGGGTTTTGCCGCCAGTGGCCTTCGGCACGTCAATAACGCGCACCACGTCTGCAAATTGTGCGTATTCCGGAACAATTTCGGCCAATTCGTTCGGGGCTTGCTGAAAAAAAGTCTCGTTGAAGCGTACATTTTTTTCGTCGGGGTAAAGGGGCAAATGGTAAATTTTTGCTTCCACCAGATCTTGGAAAAAGTGCGTACCGAACGAAACTTCCGGAATGTAATTACCGGTTTGCCGCGCGATTTCAATGAGCATTTTGGTGCGGCTAATATCGGCGTAGCGAACCCGTACCCCCAAATTAATGTCGTTGCTGCCCCAGCGTCCGGGGCCCATGAGAATGAATTTTCGATGAGCCAGCCGGACGTTCAGTTTTCCCACAATTTTACCAACGGTTAGTTTATCGTGGTAGGACTGAATTTGGTCGTATTTCTTGGGATCAATGTACACAATAGTGTCGATTTTTCGCACCACTCCGTTGGGAACGTCGTGGTTCGCCGTAAACAGGATGGCTTCCTCCGGCAGATTTTCCGGAATGTGGGGTCTGTGATGTTCCGAAATACGTGTTTGGGGGCGGCATTGCAAAATAAAAAGGCTTTGCCCGTCAAAAGCAAATTCGATGTCCACCGGGTAGCCGTAGGCCTTTTCGAGGGTTTTCAATGCCTTTTTCAAAATCTGCGGATAGTGCGTCTGCATGAGCAATTTGTCAAAAGTAATGACAAACCGTTGGCCGGCGGGACGGAGAATTTTCCCCACGGGGGTTTGGAGGTCGTTGTCTTTTTCAATGGAGACAATTTGATCGAGAAAGGGAAAGGGCTCGTCGCTTAGCATGTGATCCAGAGTGACCGTTTCCAGGCGATTGGTTTGGAGATTAATCACGTCAATGTAGCGCTGGGAATATTTTCGAATATCCGCAATATTGGCTTCGGGGCGGAGAGAAGGGATGCTCAGTGCCACCATTCGCGGGTAATCGCTACCCACGCGATCTACGGCTCGGGTTCCCAATCCCATGACCAGTCGGAGCAAACCGTCTTCTTTCCGAATGCGTTTGCTCCAGCGGTACTCGTTTCGCGCAAAACCGACCCCTGCCCAAATGGGCAAATAATAATGGCGGTATTGAATGCCGACCACCTTTTGAATGAGGATGCCCATTTGTTCATCGTAATCAATTAGATTGCGTTCACGTCGGTAAAGAATGGGGTCCGGGCCGAGGGTGCTGGCGTACACTTCCGCAATTGCGCCCAACAGGGCCTGAAGGCGATTTTCCAGGGTGTCCTGATTGGGGAGAAAAATGCTGTCGTATTTGCCCGAAAAAGCCGACCCGAAATTGTCCTCCAAAAGACTGCTGGACCGGACAATAATCGGCGTTTTCCCCCACTTTTTCAAAAGCTTGCGCAATTTTTTTACGATATTTTCGGGAAACTCGCCGTTCTTAAAAACTTCTTTAATCATGGGAAAATCAGCGCGAATTTCCTCAATGGGCTTGTATTTTTCGTCGTAAAATTTAATCAATCCGTTCCGATTAATGAACTCCAGATACAGGTCGGATCGCAAAAAATAGGATTCCGGGATTGCCACAGGGCAACCGGGTTCTTTGGATTTTTCCCGCTGGCGGCACAAAATTTTGTAGGCCAAAAACATCCCGGCTGCTTTGCCCCCGATCTTCCCAATGCCTCGTTTCGGGCCGATGGAATTTTCGACGATGGGCAGGAAATCACAAATTTTCAGGTAGCGTTTGGCTACTCCGATAAATTCCAGCTGGTCGCTGATGAAATGGCGAATCAGAGCGACTCGAATCCCCATGGCCTCCGATTCCGGAATGTTTTCCGAATTGTTGGTGAGAGCGCAAAATTCCTTGAGGCGGTCGGCCAAAAGACGAAACGACACGTCCGGCAGCGAGGCGATATCCTCCAATTTTTGTGCCTCGCTGCGCCCCCGCGCCACCGCGAAAATGGTGTCGATTTCTTCTTCGGTGAACAGTTCGGACGCGTACCGCACAATGAGCGAATGCATGATGATTTTTTCTTTCTGGTCCCAACGGCGGGCTGTGCCTTCGTTGGGATTGTGCTCGTCCGCACGTTCTATTTCTTGTTTAAGCTGTTTGTGCGCAGCCTCGTAAATCTGGTCGACGGTCACATTTTTTTCGGTGTGAAGGGAGATGAGTAACTGACGGTAGAAGTTCTCCGACAGGTGTGGGTAATTCCGCAAATAGTCGAGGATTTTTTCCTCAATTTTCCGAGCGGCTTTTTTGGCCATATTTTAGAGAAGAATTTTGTTTTTACAGCAGAATTGCGTTTTTGTTTTTTCCCTAAAACGGCGAGAGAAAACGAGCAAATGTTTCATGATTAAATATCCCGCAATGGTTTCACTTTAACTTACTCATTTCAGGCGGCATTGTCAATAAAAATTTTGAAAGATTTTGAAATCTGTGCGGCAGGATTTCCCCCCGGAGTAAAAATCGAGAAAACCATTTGGAAAGCAAAAATCAGATTGCCCCGCGCCTTTGTTCCGGCGCGCCAAACGGCAAGATTACGGCTCAATGTTGACCCTCTGAAAGGCTGTTCAATCGGATGCGGGCTTGTTTTGCCAGAGGAGATTGTAGGGATTCAAAATGTCGAATCCCCACAACTTCCCGCAAATGTGAGCAAGCTACACCGCCACGTCAGCTTCCATTTCGAGAACGTCAATTTCGCTCCGGGTAGCGTGCTTTAATTTCTTCAAAAGCAAAAAGACTAACAGTGCCGAAAACAGACTGGCCGTCACCAAAACGGCAAAAAAAGTGCTGTGTTTCCACGTGCCGTAGAAGGAGCCAAGAAAACCGGACAGGTAATTTCCAATAGCCGTGGCTGTAAACCAGCCTCCCATCATGGTGCCCCGCATGCGGGTTGGGGCAATTTTGGACACAAACGACAGCCCCATCGGACTCAAAAACAATTCCGCAATGGTCATAATAAAATAGGTGCTGATTAGCCAGGAAGGCGAGAGCGACTGATTGTCCAAATTTCCGCCGGCCAGAGACGCCACAATCATGACGGCAAAGGCTGTTCCCGCCAGAAACATCCCGATTCCGATTTTGCCCGGGGTGGAAGGCTCTTTGCCCCGTTTGCGTAACATCGCGAAAAAGCCCACAATGAGAGGCGTCAAAATGAGAATAAACATCGGGTTGAAAGCCTGGTACAATTCGGGCGAAATCACCGGCCGCGTGGCTTGGTCGGCGAAAAGGGTGAGGGCAAAGCCGTTTTGGTGAAACGACATCCAGAAAAAAATAACAATGGCAAAAATGGCTAACAATGCCCAAATACGCTCTTTTTCTTGCGATTTGGTCATTTTGACTTCTTCCAATTTGGCTTCGCTGGGTTTGGCCCCCTGGACAAGGTAGTGCTTTTTCCCCAACTCGAAAATAATCAGGCTCAGGAGCATGCCCCCGGCCGAAACGGCGAAAGCGGCGTTGAAACTAAAGGTGTTCCGCATGTAGCTGGCGGCAAAAGGGGCCAAAAGGGCGCCGATGTTAATCCCCATGTAAAAAATATTGTAACTTTCGTCCTTTAACGGACTGTCAGGCGGGTACAAATTTCCAACCAAAACGGAAATATTGGCCTTGAACAATCCGTTTCCAATAACAATAACAGCCAGACTCAAGTAGAAAAAAAGCTCCGCCGGATGCGGAACGGCCAACATGCCATAGCCAACCGCCATGGTGACTGCCCCTAACATAATTGTTCGGCGGTAGCCGAGGACGTGGTCGGCGATCCAGCCTCCGAAAAGTGGTGTGAAATAGACGAGTCCCAAAAACAGCCCATACACCTGTCCCATTTTGTGCTCGTCCCAGCCGAACACGTGTTTCATGTACAGAACCAGAAGCGCCAACATGGTGTAAAAACCGAACCGCTCCCACATTTCCGTAAAAAACAGTACTTTTAATCCCTTTGGATGTTTCCCTAACATACAGACTCCCTTTTTGGTTCTCAGTTCAAGAGTTCGTTCTTTGAAAAATTACGAAGAAAATCCCCTATTTCGAGCCTGGGTATTTTTTTGCACCTGTTTGAGTTCGCCGAAACGGGCGAAAATAGGCGTTTTTTTCTACCTCCGATTCTGGTCTCCGAAAATACAGAGGCCCTGTCCAGATCAATGGATTAATATAGGCAAAATTTGAGGCAAAACCAAAATTTTTATGGGAAGGGTACCGACAAATTCGCCGTCAATGTCAATAAAAACGGGCTCTTCCGATTCCGCCTGCACACGAGCGGCACGGGTGCCCGAAACCTTGGGGTTTTCAAAATGCGTTCCCTTTCTCAATTTGGAAAGATTCAGCACGGCCTCCAAGCGTCCCACATCCCCGAGGAAAACGATGTCAAATTTCCCATCGGACAGATCGGCCTGAGGAGCCGGAAGAAGCCCTCCTCCGAAATACCGCCCGTTGGCCACAATAAAGTTGTTCAATTTTCGAGTTTGCCACGGGCCGTCGTCCAATTGGAATCGAATGGTTTTGTTTTTGTACGTGGCCAAGGTCACCAAAATGCCCTTTAAAAAAGCCGCTTTTCCGCCCCACCGCTTGGACGCTCGATTCACCCGTTCCACGACGGCACCGCCCAGTCCAAAGTCCAGAATGTTCACGAAATAGCGCGAGCAAACGGTGCCGTTTGTACCGGTAAATTCAGCCAATCCGAGATCGATTTTTCGAGAACGTCCGTTTCGAATAATTTCCAAAACCTCTTCGGGCTTCTTTGGCAGGGGAAGGGATTTCGCGAAATCGGCCCCCGTGCCCAGTTCCAAAAGGCCTAATGCAGCCTGGGGCTGAATAAAACGGCCCCGGTCGAAAAAGCCGTTCACCACCTCGTTTAGCGTCCCGTCTCCGCCAACGGAGACGACGCGCAAACAGCCCCGACGCAGTGCCCGAGATGTCAATTCCGCAGCGTGCCAGGGACGTTCCGTAAAAGCGACCTCGAAATCCCGTCCCCACAGGCGCCGGATTACCCTTTCCACCCTGGGCCACCAGCGTCCTGTTTTCCCCGCCGCCGAAACGGGGTTCACAATAAAACAGGTTCGGGTCATTTTCGAACCTTTTGCCTGAATTCTTGTGTCAGCGCGACCTTCATTTTCAGACGTGCCACCTGTTTTTCTTCTTCCTTTTTGGTCCACTCCAGTCGCCTGGACAAAACGGGCAAAATTTTCGGGTACACATCCAATCCCTGATTTTTTTCCAGGGAGAAAATGTGGGTGCGGCGAATGAGGAAATCGTCTAAAGCCAGGGTCATTTCGTGTTCAAGAGCGTAGGTTAATTCTCCCCACACATGGGGCAGTTTGGGGTGAATGCGTTCCGCTCCGTGCGGGGTTTGGGCAATGGCTTCCAACAAATCCGGAATTTTCGTCCCGAATGTTTCAATAAAATGCTCGGCAATGTCCGAATCGAATTGGTGCCGTCGGGTTAATTTTTCCCGCCAGTGAGCGTAAAAGAGGTCGAAATTTTCGATGTCGCCCCCGTAAAGCGGGACCGTGGCCGTGACGGTTTTCCGCAATTTCGGGCGAATGTGAAAGTTCTTTCCCAAATAGCTGGCGATGCGGTTCACCATGTCGTCAGCCATGACACGGTGAGTGGTGAGTTTGCCGCCGACAATGCTGAAAAAGCCGGGTGCTGTCTCAAAAATGCGGTGTTCACGGGTGACCTGTGACGCCGATTTGCCTTCTTCGCGCAAAAGCGGCCGCAGACCGGCAAATGCCGAAAGCACTTTGTCGTCGGTCAAGTGTGCCCGGGGAAAATAGTAGTTGAAGGATTCCAAAATGTAGTCGACGTCTTCGCGTTCGGTTTCAATGCGATCGGGATCGCCTGTGTAATCAGTGTCGGTGGTGCCCAAAAGAACAATATTTTTCCATGGAATGGCGAAAATGGGTCGGCCGTCCTGGATCGAAAATTGCATGAAAGCGTGGTGAATGGGTAAATCGTCGCGGTGAACCAAAAGGTGTACCCCTTTGGTGGTGCGCACGTGCGGTTTCATTTCCCCGAACAATTCCTGTTGGACGCGGTCACTCCAGGGTCCCGTCGCATTGGCGATGGCTCGCGCCCGAATCTTCAAGGTTGCTCCCGTCAATTGATCTTTGGCCACAATACCGGTAACCCTGTGATCTTCTTTCAGCACTTCTACAGCCTTGACGTAGTTGGCAATGACAGCCCCGCTCTGGGCAGCCGATTGTACCGTGGCCAGCACCAATCGAAAATCGTCCGCTTTGCAATCAAAATATTGGGCGGCTTTTCGCAAATCTTCCTGCCGGAGTTCCGGTTCCATTTGGGCGATTTCCTCGAGCGTCAGCATTCGGTGCCGCCCGATGTTTTTAGTAAAAGCCAGCAAATCATAGAGCCAGAGCCCGATGTGAATCATCCAGGGCGGCTCCGCCGAATTTTTGTAGATTGGCAAAATGCAAGGAGTGGGGTGTACCAGATGGGGAGCGATGTTCATGAGAATTTTGCGTTCGACCAGCGCCTCGTGCACTAGGGCAAATTCACCCTGTTTGAGGTAGCGAAAGCCACCGTGCACCAACTTGGACGATTTGCTGCTGGTTCCGGCCGCGAAATCGTCTTTTTCGACCAACGCTACTTTCAAGCCGCGCAAAACAGCGTCGCGGGCAATGCCGACCCCGGTAATGCCACCCCCAATCACCAAAACATCAAACAGCTCTTGTTTCATGAGGTCAATATTTTTGGTGCGTCTTTCCGGCGAAAAATCCAGGCTTTCGTTTTTATTTGTTCGATTGTTCATGTGTCCTCACTGTTTCCAGTTTTTGACAGGCCGCTGCTTTTTTCTCCTAACGCAAGGTACCCGATTTGGTTCTGTTTTTCTGAAGGCGCCCAGTGGCGAAGCGTCAATCTCCCGGTTCGGGGAGCAATTTTCCCGGGTTCAAAATCCCGGCCGGGTCCACCTGTTGTTTGAGTTGACGAAGAAGGCCAACGCCCTCTTTCCCGATATTTTTTTCCAACCAGGGGCGGTGGTCCAAACCGATGCCGTGATGGTGACTTATGACCCCGCCCGCCTGAACAATGGCATCGGAAGCGCTCTTTTTGATTGTCCACCACTCTTCCAATTCTTTCCCCACGTGTGGAACCGCCAAAATAATAAAATAGAGGGAGGTCCCGTCGGGGTAGACGTGGGAGGCGTGAACCGTCACCAGCCCGGGAATGCCAAGCTGTTTCAGGGCGGTTTCAATTCCCCTTCGGCCGGATTCGTACACAGCCCCCACATTTTGCCACTCGGCGGCCGTTTCCAGAGTGTCCACCAACAGATCGTAATCCAATAAAATGTCGCGAAGGTAGGGATTTTCGAAGCGGTGCCGGTACCAGGCGTTGCCCGTATTTTTTCCTAAGGAAAAAGCCTTTGATTTTTTCACGATTTCACTCACCACTCGGCGTTCCAATCGCACCGATTTTTCCGTTCCTTCCAATCCCAGAATTAAGAGAGAACGCTTGCCCGGCAAAAACCCCTTTTTCTTTAGAATCCCAAATCCCAATTTTTCAAACCCTTGACTCACGGCCCCTGATTTTTTCTCTCGAAGGGCGAAAATAAAGTCCGTTTCTTCCGGATCCGACAGGCGCACCGTAGCCGGAGTAAAGCCCTGCTGCAAGATCGCCCTGACGGCTTCCAGGCCTGCCGAAAAGGAGTGAAAAAGAAAGGCCGTGTACCATTTTTCGGGGGGAATGGGTTTTACCCGAACGCGCACGCGGGAAATGATCCCCAAAATGCCTTCCGACCCCAGAACCATTTGGTTGAGGTCGGGGCCCACGGCGGCAGCCGGGAATGGGGGCGTTTCCAAAACACCGTTGGGCGTCACAAGCCGCAGGCTTTCCACCATTTTTTCAATTTTGCCGTACAACGTGGATTGTTGTCCCGCTGAACGCGTGGCCGCCCACCCGCCCAGGGTGGAATATTCAAAGGACTCGGGGTAGTGGGAAAGCGTGACCCCCTGAGCCTGTAGAGCCGTCTCCAGGTTAGGGCCTAAAATTCCCGCCTCCGCCTCGGCAATGAGAGAAATTTTGTCGATTCCCACCAGGCGGCTCATTCGTTGCAGTTTTAAAACCACCAGACTGTTTTGCCCTTTGCCGATTCGAGCTTCCACGCCCCCGACCACACTGGTGCCGCCGCCCCACGGAACCACAGCAGTGTTTTCTTCCTGTGCCCAGCGGAGAAGCCGCAGGATCTGCTGTTCGTCCTCGGGGAAAACAACAGCGTCGGGGAATTCAGGGAATTGGCGGGTACGAATGCGAATCAAATCGTGGTAACTTTTGCCGTACACGTGAGCCAGTCGGGTAGGTGCTGAATCGTCGATCTGGTCGGCTCGCAAAATGGCCCCTAATTTGCGTTTTGCGGATTCGGAAAAGGCGGGCGGCGGAAGGGGAATTTCTCGCCAGTCCGGCGGAAAAAGGAACGGTTTTTGGGGGAAATCGAGTTTTTGCCGGAGGTACGGCCAAAAATAGGGGCGATTTTTGAGGTTGTACGTTCGCTCAGGTTCACCCCATCCCCACCATTTGGACGGCATTTTTCCCGGTTGGGAATTGGTACGCAACAGTTCACCCGTTTTTCTGTGGCAAATTTAGAATTACTTCAATATAAGGAAACAAGCGGTAAAAGAAAAGCAAAAAGGGAGATTTTAGTCCGCGAACACCTGCCGGGAACCAAAATGCTTCCGCAAAAATCCCACTTTTTGTTTCCCGCTTTTTCGCCAAAGAATGGTACGTGCACCGTAATTCTTTCGTTTGAACCGTAAATTTGGAGCACAATGTTCGATCTGTTCCCGTTGTTTGCTTTCTATCAGATGTGAATGGCTTCACCGTTGGCGTTTGCAGCAGCTTCCATGATTGCTTCGCTCAGTGTCGGGTGACTGTGAACCGTCTTCAAAATACTCAAATACGTGGCCTCGTGGCTTTTGGCCAGCCCGATTTCTCCAATGAGCTCGGAGGCATTTTCGCCCACAATGTGCCCTCCCAAAAGTTCCCCAACCTGCGCGTCGAAAATCAATTTGACCAGGCCGGTGGTCTCTCCACTCGTCAGCGCCTTGCCGTTTGCCGTAAAGGGAAATTTGCCCACCTTAATTTTCAACCCCTGTTTTTTGGCTTGTTCTTCCGTCAAACCGACCCGCGCCACTTGTGGGTGCGAAAAAACCACCCCGGGAATCGTTTGGTAATTTAGAGGTGGCATGTGGAGACCCGCCATGTGTTCCACGGCCGAAATTCCCTCTGCGGAAGCCACGTGTGCCAGGTAGGGGGGTCCGACGACGTCTCCAACGGCGTACACACCGGGCACCGTGGTTTGAAAAAATTCGTCCACTTTTACGTGACCCTTTTCGACTGTCACACCCGCTTCCTCGAGCCCGAGATGCTCCACATTGGGCACGACGCCTACGGAGACCAGCATCTTTTCGGCGCGCAGTTCTTGCTCCCCCCTGGGGCCTTCCAGCCACGCCTCCACCCCCGACTCTCCAACGGTCACGCTTTTTAGAGATGTGTTGACCAGAATTTTGATTTTCCGTTTCAAAAAGGAACGCCGCACCACGCCGGCTATCTCTGCATCTTCCGCAGGTAAAATGTGCGGTAAAAGCTCCACCAGCGTAACTTCCGTTCCAAAGGTGGCAAAAAAATCGGCAAATTCCACCCCAATGGCACCGGCGCCCACGATGAGGAGTGAGCGGGGCGGTTCGGGCAGCAGCATTGCGTCAGTGCTGGTTAAAATGGTCTGCCGGTCGAAGGGAGCAAAGGGCAATTCTCGCGGACGCGCGCCGGTAGCCAGCAGGATATTTTGGGAAACAATTTGCAATTTTTCTTTGCCGATTTCATCCAATACGTGCACCGTGTTGCCCGTATCCAAAATGCCCCGTCCCACGGCCAAATCCACTTTATTTTTTCGAAAAAGAAAAGCCACCCCTCTGGAAAGTTTCTCTGCCGCCGCTCGGCTGCGTTGAATGATTCGAGGGAAGTCAAAATCGATGCCTTCGGCTCGTAGGCCGAACTCCCCCGCCCGATTAAGCAAAGCGTACACCTCGGCGCTTCGAAGTAAAGCTTTGGCCGGAATACAGCCCCAATTGAGGCAAACCCCGCCCAATTCCGCCTTTTCCACCACCACAACCTTCATTCCTAACTGGGCCGCGCGAATGGCCGCCACGTACCCGCCAGGCCCACTGCCGATTACTGTTAAATCTGCTTGCGCTTTTTCCATTTTTATTTTCCCTGGTCGATTTTAAATCGCTCTCATCCAATTTTTTTGAAAGGCCGGTAAAGGGGCTACCAAGTAGAGCCAACATGTGTGGCACGGCAAAAACGCCTCACTTTTGCCGAAAGCCTTATTGAAAAACCCGTTTAATAGGTAAAAAAAATCGGAATAATTTTCAAGGTTTTTCTCCGGTCAGAATATTTTTGTTGGTTTGAAAGCCATTTTCGGAGGCGTTGTTTCGAAAAGAACTTGTTTTTCCACTCGCCGAGGTTTTGGTTTGAGGGTTCATTTTAAAAATAATGCGTTGCATATGCAGAATAATCTCCAAGCTGTAGAATATTCGCTGTAGAATCGGCGAAGCCCCAAAAAAATATGACTGAGCTTACGACCGGAAAATAAAACGGTTAGCTCTGTTTCTCTTTTTTGGCACAACAATTGAATCTAAGAGACGCAATTGGTTGACAAACTCACAAAAAGGAGGTTTTCGAAATGAGATTCCGACAATGGATTGGCGTATGGGTAGCCCTGTTTTTTGTCACGTCCTTGGCCGTAGCCCAGGAACATCCGCAGGCTGAAAAAGCGGCCAGGGCTCAAACGGTCACGTGTGCCGTTTGCGGCATGACGATGTCTCCTTCGCAGGCTGGAGCAAAAACCACCTACAAAGGAAAAACCTATTATTTTTGTAGTCCTGCCGAAAAAGCTAAATTTGAGAAAAATCCCGAGACGTACCTTTCTCGTCCGAAGCAAACCCAATCTCCCCAAAATCGGATGGGTCGCACAATGGCGAAAAGACACGGAAAACGCGTGCGCCAAACAGCTGCGTGGGTCATTGACCCGGTTTGTGGGATGAAAGTCAATCCCAAAACGGCCAAATACAGCACGACGTACAAGGGACACACCTATTATTTTTGCGCCAAAGGCGATTTGGAGAAATTTAAGAAAAAACCGTCGGCCTACGTCAAATAGCCTTTCAAAGAGAGCGGCGTTCAAACGCGTGGTGAAACAGCCCAGGCCCTGGCACGCTCCACAATTTTCGTAAGAAAGACGGAAATTTTTGGCTTACACTCCTCCGCGGCAGACGGTTTGCCTCAAACAGGTGAAATCGGCTGCCGCCGCGGGGTGCGGGACACAACCAAGTGTAGGAATGAGAATGAACGGAAGAAAAATAATTCTTTTGGGAGCCCTTGTTTGGCTCGGTTTAAATGGACTTTCCTTTGCTCAACAATCGAAAACTGCCCCCTCTGTGGAAACATTTGTCCGCCTGGCGCTCCGAAACAATCCGGATTTGCGTGCCCGAGCACTGGCCGTTCAAGCAGCGGCCAAAGAAATTCCGCAAGCAGGCAGTCTTCCTGACCCAGTTTTGTCGGTAAGTTTCATGAATTTGCCGGTGAATGCCTTCGTATTCAACAAGGAACCCATGTCGGGTAAACAGCTTTCACTCAGGCAAAAAATCCCCTTTCCCGGGAAGTTGGGCCTAAAAAAATCCGTGGCCCGGGCGCGGTTTCAAATTGCGGAACAAACCCGGATCGAACTTGAAAATCAGCTCGTGGGAAGGGTAAAGAGCACCTATTTTGCTCTTTTTGCTGTAGACCGGATGCTGCGCGTGACGGCCAAAAATATGGCCCTGTTGAAGCAATTCAACCGGATTGCCGAGACCCGTTACGCCGTGGGAAAAGGTGTCCAGCAGGATGTTCTCAAAGCGCAGGTGGAATATTCCAACTTGCGGAATCGTCAAATTGCCTTGCGTCAACAGCGGCAATCGCTTCAGGCCAAATTAAATATCTTGGTCAATCGTCCTGTGGACATCCCCATTCCGAAAATCCGAACGATTCGGTTGGATTCGTTGAGCCAAACGCTCGGGGAACTGGAAAGTCTGGCGTTTGCGTTGCGGCCGATTTTGAAAAAAAGTCGCCTCGTTGTGCAAAAAGCCGAGCGGTTGTTTCGACTGGCGAAAAAGGATTTTTGGCCGGATGTCACTCTGGGGGTGGCGTACACCCAGCGGGACCGTCTCAAAACGGGAGCCCCCGGCATCGACTACGTTTCCGCTACGGTTGCGTTCAATCTGCCGGTTTTTTTCGGGCAAAAACAGGCCCAAAGAACGGAGGAAGCGGATCTAAATTTGCAAAAGGCAAAAGCAGAGCTGGAAAACATGCGGAACCTCCTTCGCTTTCAGTTGCGGGATGCCTGGGTGCGTGCGGAAAAAAATCGAAAGCAGCTTAAGCTTTTGAGGGAAGGCATTTTGCCTCAGGCCAAACAGGCGTTAGACGCAGCTCTGACCAGTTACCAGGTGGGGAAGATCGATTTTCTGACGCTCCTGAACAATCAACAAACACTGTTTCGCTACGAAAGCGACTACTACCGAGCACAGGCTGAGTATGAAATCGCCCTTACCGAATTGGAAATTATTGTTGGCAAACCCTTATTTTTGAGAGCAAAGGAAAGGTAAAAACAAATGGGTACATTCACACGCTATTTTCAGGGGTTGGCGCTTGTCTTCATTGGAATAGCCATTGGGTGGGGACTTTTTTTCTTTTTGCCGGGGGAGGAAAACGACTCCAGTCAAAAAGAAACACCGGCACGGACGTCTGACACCCAAAAGGCCACCCTGTACACCTGCCCGATGCATCCGCAGGTCATTTCCAAAGAACCCGGCCAGTGCCCCATCTGCGGCATGGATTTAGTCCCGGTCAAACAGGGTGCTTCCGGTTCGGAAGAAGGGACAGAAAAAACAACGTCAGCCGAGAAAAAAGGGAAAATTTTGTACTGGCAGGCGCCCATGGACCCCACAGAAATTTACGATCATCCCGGCAAGTCGAAAATGGGAATGGACCTGGTCCCGGTCTACGAAAGCGATGTTCAAAAGGGCGGCACGGTAAAAATTGACCCGATTACCGTGCAAAATATGGGCGTGCGAACGGTGGCCGTTCGGGAAAAGACCATCAGCAAGAGTATTCGCACCGTGGGAACCGTGGCCTACGACGAACAAAAAATGGTGGCGGTCACGACAAAAATCTCCGGCTGGATTGAACGCCTTTTTGTGGATTACACCGGCAAACGGGTCAGAAAGGGCGCTCCCATGCTGGAAATATACTCTCCGGATTTGGTGGCAACCCAGCAGGAATATTTGCTTGCGCTGAAAAACAGAAAGCTCCTGGGGAAAAGCTCTTTCCCCGAAGTTACCAGGGGTGCCCGTGACCTTCTAAAAGCCACGCGCGACCGCCTCAAGTTGTGGGACATCTCGCCAGCGCAAATTCGCTCCTTAGAAAACAGGGGCGTTTTGACCAAAACCCTGACGCTCTTCGCTCCGACGAACGGGTTTGTCATCGAGAAAAAGGCTTTTCAGGGCGATTTTGTGCGGGCGGGCGCGCCACTTTTTAAGATTGCCGACCTTTCAACGGTTTGGCTCAATGCCACAATTTACGAAAACGATATTCCCTGGGTGCACCTGGGCCAAAAAGCCATTGTTCGGTTTGATGCCTTTCCCAACCGGGATTTCAGCGGAACTGTTTCGTACATTTACCCCTATTTGGAACGCAAGACGCGTTCCGTGGCAGTGCGATTGACGCTGGACAACCAAGATTTAATCTTGAAGCCCAACATGTTTGCCACGGTCTTTCTGAAAACGCGCCCTCAACAAAAAGCTTTGGTCGTGCCTTCCGAAGCCGTTATTCGCACCGGCGTACGGGATCTTGTGTTCATTGCTCTCGGAAAAGGAAAATTTCAACCGCGCCAGGTTCAATTGGGTATTCAGAACGCCGATGAGGTGCAAGTCGCTTCGGGTTTGCTGCCGGGGGAAAAGGTTGTCACCTCGGCTCAATTCCTTTTGGATTCCGAGAGCCGGTTGCAGGAAGCCATTCAAAAAATGCTGGCAGAAAAGAAGAAGTAGGCGAGGGCCAAAACCATTCAATTAGTGGGAGACGCATGTTAGAAAAAATCATCGATTATTCGATTCGGAACCGGGTTTTAATTCTGCTTTTTTCGATCGGCATTGGCCTGGCGGGCCTGGTGGCTCTGTTGTGTACGCCGGTAGACGCTATTCCCGACCTCAGCGACGTTCAAGTGATTATTTACACGGAATACAAGGGTCAGGCACCTCAAGTTGTGGAAGACCAGGTCACGTACCCACTCACCACGGCGATGATGGCTGTCCCGTACGCCAAGGTCGTGCGCGGGTACTCTTTTTTCGGAACCTCTTTCGTGTACATTATTTTTGAGGACGGCACCGATTTGTACTGGGCCAGAAGTCGCGTGTTAGAATATTTGAGCGCGGTTTCCAGTCGTTTGCCCGCCGAGGCGCACCCAACACTGGGCCCAGACGGAACCGGCGTCGGCTGGATTTACGAATACGTGTTGCAAAGCAAAAACCACGATTTAAGCGAATTGCGTTCCATTCAAGATTGGTATCTTCGGTACGAACTAACCTCCGTTCCAGGCGTGGCCGAAGTAGCCAGCGTAGGGGGATTTGTCAAGCAATATCAGGTGGAGGTTGACCCCAATAAGTTGCAGGCGTACGGGATTTCTTTGGCTCAAGTGAAAAGGGCGCTCAAAAGGAGTAATCGCGACATCGGGGGCCGACTTTTAGAAATGGGTGAAACGGAATTTATGGTGCGTGGTTTGGGGTACATCCATTCGGCGGAAGACATTCGTTCCATTGCATTGGGGGTAGATAAAAATGGGACTCCCATTCAAATAAAGGATGTGGCCGATGTCCACATTGGACCCGAATTGCGCCGCGGCATCGCCGATTGGAACGGTGAGGGGGAAGTGGTAGGCGGAATCATCGTCATGCGGTACGGTGAAAATGCACTTAAAACCATTAACCTGGTCAAAGCCAAACTCAAAGATTTGCAAAAGGGGCTCCCCAAAGGGGTTACCATTCGCTCTGCGTACGACCGTTCGTCCTTGATTCACCGTGCCATTGAGACCCTGAAAGGCAAACTCATTGAAGAAAGCATAATCGTCGCCCTTATTAGCATCCTTTTTCTTCTCCATTTCCAGAGCGCCCTGGTGGCGATTATTACGCTGCCTATGGGTATTTTTTTGGCATTTTTAGTCATGTATTTTCAGGGACTTAATGCTAATATTATGTCTTTGGGAGGAATTGCCATCGCCATTGGTGCCATGATTGACGCCGCCATTGTCATGATCGAAAATGCACACAAGCATCTGGAACATGCGGACGGGAAGAAGGGGCACTGGCAGGTGGTCAGCGAGGCGTCCAAGGAGGTCGGCCCTGCGCTTTTTTTCTCCCTGCTGATCATTGTGGTTTCGTTTTTGCCGGTGTTCGCCTTGCAGGCTCAGGAGGGGCGACTTTTTAAGCCGTTGGCTTACACCAAAACCTATTCAATGGCAGCAGCGGCCTTGCTTTCGATTACACTGGTTCCCGTTCTCATGGGCTATTTGATTCGCGGAAAAATCAGGCCGGAAAACAAAAATCCCCTCAATGTTATTTTAATCAAAATCTACCACCCGATTATTAATGTAGTACTGCGTTTTAAGGGGTGGGTGATTTTCCTGGCTCTGCTTATTTTGTTGGCAACCATTTTCCCGTTCCGGAAAATCGGGTCTGAATTCATGCCGCCGCTGAATGAGGGTGATTTGCTCTACATGCCCACCACCGATCCGGGCATCAGCATTACAAAGGCGCGAGAATTGCTTCAGCAGACCGATAAGATCATTAAAAGTTTTCCGGAGGTTGACCATGTTTTTGGAAAAATCGGGCGTGCCGAAACCGCCACAGACCCCGCTCCGCTTTCCATGATTGAAACAACCATTACCTTGAAACCGAAGAAGGCGTGGCGTCCGGGCATGACCATGAAAAAATTGGTGCGTGAGTTGGATCGCTCCATTCATTTTCCGGGGTTGACCAACGCCTGGACAATGCCTATTAAAACCCGCATCGATATGTTGTCTACGGGAATCAAAACGCCTGTCGGCATTAAGATCATGGGGAGCGATTTGTCCGTTCTCTCTTCGCTGGGGAATCGTATTGCGCAGGCGCTGAGAAATGTTCCGGGAACGGTGAGTGTTTTCCCCGACAAAACCATTGGTGGAAATTATCTGGATTTTGAAATTGACCGTGACGCCATTGCCCGCTACGGCCTGACGGTGGGTGATGTCCAAGATGTGATTCAATCGGCCGTTGGGGGCATGAATGTGACCTCCACTGTGGAAGGTTTGGCACGGTACCCGGTGAATGTTCGGTACGCGCGCGAACTCCGCGACAATTTGCCTGCCCTTCGAAGGATTCTTGTGACAACGCCTTCGGGCGCCAAAATCCCCATTGAAGAAATAACCAGGATTCGAATTCGCAAGGGGCCACCGATGATTAAAAGCGAAAACTCCAAGCGAACGGCCTGGCTCTATGTGGATATTCGCGGTGTCGACGTGGGCACGTACGTCAAACAAGCCCAAAAAGTTGTGGAGGAAAAAATCAATTTCCCGGCAGGGTACAGCATTGTTTGGAGCGGCCAATTCGAATACATGCAACGTGCGGCGGCTCGCTTGCGCATTATGATTCCTATTGTGCTGGTGCTGATTTTTCTTCTTCTTTATTTCAATTTTAAAAATGTGGCCGAAAGTTTGATTATTATGCTTTCTCTGCCGTTCGCAATCGTCGGCGGTATTTGGTTTATGTACTTCCTGGGCTACAACATGAGTGTAGCCGTGAGTATTGGCTTCATTGCCCTGGCCGGTGTGGCGGCGGAAACAGGGGTGGTCATGCTTATCTATCTTGACCAGGCTTACAACCAACGGAAGATGAACGGTGCAATGAAAAACAAAGCGGATTTGGATGCCGCCATTATCGACGGGGCCGTCAAGCGCGTACGCCCCAAAATGATGACGGTTTCTGCCATTATTTTTGGGCTTCTACCTATTTTGTGGAGCACAGGCGCGGGATCGCAGGTCATGAAACGAATTGCCGCTCCTATGGTCGGGGGGATGATCACTTCGACATTATTGACGCTCATTGTGATTCCGGCGATCTATTTTCTTTGGAAAGGACACAGTCTGCAAAAAAAATCCCGGTGATGTAGGGTGGGGCGATGGTTAAATCGCCCCCCTTGAGTGTAGAATATTCTACACTTTTAGAGTATTCTTCAAATTTCTAAATTCCTTTCGAACTTCCTCTAAAACGTATCCTATTGTATTTATTGGTGTTGTGCTCCTGTTTTGTTTTTGGCACGTTCATTGAATTAGAATGTCTTGTATTCGGAAAAATGCATCTCAAAAAATAAGGAGAAATCGGTATGAAAAAGAAATGGATTACGGCCATTGCAGTGGCCATTGGTGCGGTAACATTGGCGGGAGCGGGTTGGACGCAAACCACTGCTCCGAACCCAATGCCCATGAAAAACGCCATGCAAATGCGGGGCCAAATGATGGGCAAGCAAAGCCCGCAGGCAAAACCCGGCCAGATGCGGGGCCGGATGATGGGAATGATGATGCACAAGGGCAGCGAGATGAACATGGGAGACCCCCTGTTTGGTCAGTTGCACAGCTACGGTTGCCCGGGATTTGCTCTGAAATTCTCGCAACAGCTTGACCTGACACAGGCTCAAATTGAGAAATTACAGACCTTGAAATTGGAATTTCAGAAATTGGCGATTCAAAATCAGGCGGATCGTAAGGTGGCACTTCTCGACCTGAAACAAATTTTGAAGAACACAAGCCCAAATTTCAAAAAGGCACAGTCCACATTGAACCGAATAACGGTGTTGGAGGGCAAACTTCGCGCCGCGTTTCTAAATACCATTGAGCGCGGACGCCAGGTTCTAACCCCTGACCAGTTACAGAAGTTAAAATCTCTCCCCGCCAAGCCCGGTTCCATGGTGGGCCGCGGTATGATGCGGTAGTCGGAAAGAAACAGATGAGGGTAGGGAGCATTTCCCTACCCAATTATTCACCTAACGGAAGGAGAAATAAAATGATGCACGGATTTGGATGGGGCGGTGGAATGTGGTTTGGTTCCATCTTTTGGCTGGCCTTTTTGGGAATTATTATTTGGGCCGTTATTTCGTTTACCAACAATCAGAAGAAAAATCACCCTGAAAACCCAACCTTTCACGGCGAAACGCCGCTTGAAATTCTGAAAAAGCGTTTTGCTCGAGGAGAAATTTCAGAGGAAGAATTTGAGAAGATGAAAAAGGAACTTCTCTGAGAAGGATACTGAACGGGGAGTCTCTCCCTGACAGAATACAGCGCACCTAAAAAGGACTGAATCATGGAAAACAAACATCAACATCACGAAATGACCCCTGAAATGAAATCGGGGGAGGCCCCCCCGCACACAGGGCACGGTCGTCACCACGAGGGGCATGACCACACGCGCCACGAAGCTGATCATGACTATCATCGCCATGAGGGGCATGCGGAACACAGTCACCATGACCACCACGCCATGATGGTCCGGGATTTCCGCAAGCGCTTCTGGTTTTCCCTCATTCTCACCGTTCCTATTCTGTTGCTTTCACCCATGATTCAAAAAGTGTTGGGTCTGGGCGAAAGCCTGCGATTCGGCGGCGATTTAATGCTGTCTTTTCTGTTGGCTACAGCGGTCTTTTTTTACGGCGGCTGGCCGTTTTTAAAAGGAATGGGTGACGAACTCAAGAAAAAAACACCCGGTATGATGACACTCATTGCTCTGGCGATTACAGTTGCCTATGTTTACAGCACAGCAGTGGTGTTTGGTCTTGGGGGCAAAATCTTTTTTTGGGAATTGGCCACATTAATTGACATCATGTTGGTCGGTCATTGGATCGAGATGAAATCGGTAATGGGAGCCTCGCGAGCTTTAGAAGCGCTGGCCGAACTGATGCCGGCCAATGCCCACGTTATTTTGGCAGATGGAACCGTTCAGGATGTTCCATTAAATGCATTAAAACCGGGCGACCGCGTTTTGGTCAAACCCGGGGAGAAAATTCCCGGGGACGGCGTGGTAGTTGAGGGAATAAGCTCGGTCAACGAATCGATGTTAAGCGGTGAATCCAAACCCATTAGCAAAAAAGTAGGTAATGAGGTAATCGGGGGCGCCATTAACGGGGAGGGTTCCCTTACTATTTTGATTCAGAAAACGGGCAAAGACTCTTTTCTGGCTCAGGTGATTGAATTGGTGCGGCAAGCCCAACAAAGCAAATCCAAAACCCAGGATTTGGCCAATCGAGCGGCTTTTTGGCTGACAATCATCGCTATCGGTGCGGGAGGACTTACCCTTTTTGTCTGGCTGGCGGTTTTGCACCAGAGTTTGGCCTTCGCTCTTGAACGCACTGTGACGGTCATGGTGATTACCTGTCCCCATGCCCTCGGACTGGCTGTGCCTTTGGTGGTGGCGGTTTCCACCGCAATTTCAGCCAAAAATGGGCTACTGATTCGCGATCGTGCCGCTTTTGAACAGGCGCGCCATTTACAGGCAATCATTTTTGATAAAACCGGTACGTTGACTCTGGGCAACTTCGGCATCACTGACGTGTTGGTCTTTGATTCCAATACCAATGCCAAAGCGTTATTGAGCAAAGCAGCTGCCGTGGAAGCGCATTCGGAACACCCGATCGCTCAGAGTATTGTGCAGTCCGTCAACGAGTTTCCTCAAGTTCGAACCTTCAAGGCCATTCCGGGCAAAGGGGCCAAAGGAATGGTCGACGGGGAAGAGATCATGGTGGTCAGTCCAGGGTATTTGCGTGAGAACCATATTCCCATGACCGATTCCCGCGTGGAAGAACTGAGCGCTCAGGGGAAAACGGTGATTTTTGTTCTGGTAAATGGATTTGTTCGCGGCGCTATTGCGCTGGCCGATAGGATTCGACCCGAATCCAAAGAGGCGATTCGGCGCTTCAAAAAAATGGGAATTCAAACCATGATGTTAACAGGAGATAACCGAAAAGCAGCCAAATGGGTGGCTGAGCAAATTGGGATCGATGAATTTTTCGCCGAGGTGCAGCCACACGAAAAAGCCTCGAAAGTAAAGGAAATCCAAAAGCGCGGATTAACCGTTGCCATGACAGGGGACGGCGTTAACGACGCGCCGGCTCTGGCCCAGGCGGATGTGGGCATTGCCATCGGGGCAGGAACGGACGTAGCCGTCGAAACAGCCGATATTGTTTTGGTTCGCAGTAATCCGTTGGATGTGGTTGCGGTCATTGGGCTGGCTAAGGCTACGTATCGAAAAATGGTGCAAAATTTGGCGTGGGCAACGGGCTACAATGCCTTTGCCATTCCGCTGGCCGCGGGTGTTCTGTTCAGCTACGGTGTTATTTTGAGTCCCGCCGTGGGGGCCGTGTTAATGTCATTAAGTACGGTCATCGTGGCCGTTAACGCTCGATTTCTCAAAGTGGAAAAAGAACATTCATAAAATTAAGGAGAAGAAGCATGAGTATTTTCATTGTATTGGTGACTTTTGGTGGGTTTCTTGCCTACGACGTGTTGAAGGGGCATCAAACGGAATGGCAAAAAGCCCCAATAAACCGCGCAGGGCAGAATATTATTGACTCCGGGAATTTGGCAAGCCGGGCCCGTCATCCCGAATTTTCCCGGCTGTTAGGGATTTATTGCTGAACGCTTTTCTTGTGATTAAAGGCAAAATCAGGCTCAACCCAAAATTCTCTAAAATGAACAAAATAGTCGTAGGATTGTAAATTGGTTTAGATTGCCTCACTCGGTCATTGGATTTTGGCTGTTGGGCCCAGAATTGTTCGGATTTCTTAGCGGACTTTTTCATTCTCAACCGCTTGACAGCGAAAAATTTGAATTGGGGGGATTCTATTCAACCAAATCATAGTGGACTTTCAATCGCAGAAATTAAAAAATGCCATGCCGACGTTTTTGAATGTGAAGAACGAAAACAAGAGAGAAAGGATTTCCGAATGCGAAAAACATTGTTTTTATTTCTTGTGTTTTTTACCGCTGGATTTATTCCCGGCGCAAATGCCCAAAATTTGCCCACACAAACCTCCAACCTTTTCAGTGGTTCGGGCAATTGCGCTCTGTGTCACCAGCCCGGTTCCCCGAACACGAGCGCGTTGCTGAATATTCGGGGGGAAGATGTTTCGCCGGTGACGCTTTGGCGCTCCACCATGATGGCAAACGCTGCGAAGGACCCCTTCTGGCAGGCAAAAGTTTCGGCGGAAGTCACAGCCAACCCCCACTTGAGGAGTGTGATTGAGGACAAGTGTACCACGTGTCACTCACCCTTGGGCCGCACGGAAGCGATTTTCAAGGGAAGTTCCAGCTACACAATGGCTGAAATGAATGCAGACCCCTTGGCGATGGACGGTGTCAGCTGTACCGCCTGCCACCAGATCAAAGCGGATAATTTGGGAAAGCCGGAAAGCTACAGCGGGCACTATTTAATTCAGAACGATCACATTATTTACGGGCCGTTTGAAAATCCGCTTACAATGCCCATGCAAAATCAAACCAATTACACCCCTCGATTTGGAGAACAAACCCACCAATCGGAATTGTGTGCGACGTGTCACACGCTTTTTACGCCTTATGTGAACAACACCGGCCAGGTTGTGGGACAGGCACCCGAACAAACCCCCTATTTGGAATGGAAGAATAGCATTTTCCCGAAAAATGACAAGCAATGCCAATCGTGCCACATGCCCGATCTGGACGAGCCGGTTGTGATCGCCAATAGACCGCGTTCGCTGGGAGGGCGAAGTCCTTTTGCCCAACACCATTTCGTCGGGGGGAATTTGTACATGCTCCGCCTAATTCGGGCGAATGGCCCCACTCTCGGTGTAACGGCCACGACGACTCAACTGGACAGCACGATTGCCCGAACAGAGCGCATGCTGCGGACGGAAACGGCAGACCTGTCGGCCTCTTACAACTGGACAAACCCGGACACACTAGAAATTCGAGTGGCTGTGAAAAATAAGACCGGTCATAAATTCCCAACTGCGTACCCAAGCCGCCGCGTTTGGTTGGAACTTCGATTGGACGACCGGCAAGGCCGAACTCTTTTTGCGTCCGGTATTTGGAATGCGGACAGCGGGGATATTGCGAATTTGGAAATCCCCTACGAGCCCCACCACGCCGTTATTCGTAGTCCGAAGGAAACGCAGATTTACCAATCGGTCATGAAAGATGTGGACGGCAAGGTCAATTACACTCTTTTGCGGGCGGCAGGCTATTTAAAAGACAACCGCATTCCACCCGAGGGCTTCAGGATAGGCGGAGCAGCGTACGATTCCACCCAGATTTTAGGGAAAGCCCTGCTCGACTCGAATTTCAATCGCAACGGCTCAGGAACCGATACCACCATTTACCGAATCGGGGGAGTAGTCCGAGGTAAAACCTACACGGTAACCGTGAAATTGAATTACCAGAGCTTGAGTCCGCGTTTCGTAAAGGACCTTTTCCGCTACAACACGCCGCAGGTGCAGGCCTTTCGTTCGTATTACGAAAAAACGCCCAATGTCCCGTTCACATTGGATTCCTTGCAAAAAACCATTACAACCACCTCGGCTGGTGAAAAGAGTGGTCGGATTCCGCAAAGTCAGCTTTTGGTTCAGGCGTACCCGAATCCGTTTAATCCTCAGGTTCATGTGCGCATTCAGGTACCGCAAAAGGGAAATTTGACCGTCCAAATTTACAATACATTGGGAAAACGCATTCGAACGCTCTACCAAGGACAAATCGGTGCCGGTGAACTTCGTCTCACGTGGACGGGGACTTCTCGCTCAGGTCTTCCCGTTCCAAGCGGTTCCTATTTGCTCCGTGCTTCTCTGGACAAAGTACACGGCGCACAGTCGTTAGTGACTACCCAAAAACTACTTTTGCTGAAATAACCAAAAATCTTTTGACAAGAGCTGTACGGAATTTGGTAAACGAGAACCGCCGAAAGCCTTGACCGCGGCGGGCAGCTCGAAAAGTTGTCCGCCGTTTTTTTCAATTGTGAAAGAGGCAAATTCCCCGGTTCGGCAAACAAACGGTCACAGCGCCTTTTCCCCCTTTCGAGAGTAGATTTTCAGGGATTTTTTCAGCCGCAACAACACCTGTGCACCGCCGTAAAAACAGGGTCTTTTAAGTTGAACTTGATTTTCCGACGACGCCTCAGTATATTTCAAAGAAAGTTTTTCTGGATTTTCGACGGTTCACTCGGGGTGAGTACATTCAGAGCCGACTTTTATGCCTCCGGGTTGGCTAAATGCTGGGGTACAAAAGACAAAGATCAAAAAATCAGGTAAGAGGAGACTAAAATCAACTCTTTGAGAAAACTGCTCAGCCTATTGGGGGGTGTGATTTTTCTTTTTTGGGTTGGAACAACCGATGTGTTTGCCGTCACATCTTCCACCAGCGTCGACTTCTCAATCTGTCAACCGTCCGTTTTGAAAAATGATTTTTTGGATTTTACACGCGTTGGGAAAAAATTAGCGGCGGCCCCCTTTCACTTTCAACGCCGCCAGTGGATTGTTGCAGCCGGAGCAATGGGAGCAACTGTTTTGCTGTCGCAATTGGATTTTGCAACCCGGGAATTTGCGCAAGGGCATCAAAATGCCGTCGGTAATTTTCTTTTGAACGCGGACCGTTTTTACGGAAACGGGTTGACAGTGGCGGGAGTTATGGGGGTGTACGGGGTGGGTTATCTCCTTAAAAAGAACAAAATTCGGAAGGTGGGTCTTTGCGCGGCCGAAGCTGGCGGCTACGCAGGAACAGTGACTGTGGTTCTGAAAATCTTATTCGGACGAAGGCGGCCTTACGGAGGGGCGTCTCCGTTTTATTTTAAGCCGTTTCAGCTTGACAACCGTTACAATTCCCTCCCAAGTGGGCACACCACGGTGGCCTTTGCGGTTTCCACAGTGTTGGCTAACTCCGCGAGGAATCGGTTTTGGAAGATTTTTTGGTATTCGGCCGGGGCTCTGGTTGCTGCCTCCCGGGTGTACCACAATCAGCACTGGGTTTCGGATGTGTTTTTGGGAGGGGCGATCGGTGTTGCTGTGGGAGAATTTGTGGTTCATTTTCATCGGTCTCCCAAGAAGATTCCTAACTAAGGTCGAGGCTCGCCGTCAACCCGTCCCTTTCGTCCGCCAGTGAAGGGATAGGCTCACATTCAGCCTGTGTTTTTCGGACGCGGGGGAAAATAAGCAACGGCTCATTTTACATGATTTTTCACATTCTACTGGCGGTGGGAGGCGCTTCTCAAAAAATTCCCCACAGATTGCGATTTTTTAAGAGCGAATTTTGCCTCCAAGTCAATGTAGCCAGAGGACAATTAGCCTTCTGTTTGGAGTGGCCATTCCGGGCAGTTTGACCAACTCAAAGGCTGGCCCCGAATTAACATTCCTGTCCGAAAAATTCCTCAAAAACCTCCATCCGCGAGGGCTAAAAAACGCCTGTGAATTCAAGTATTTCCCAATATTGGCCGATATACATAAAAAAAATATTGGGGTTGGTGATGATTTTCAGGTTTGGAAAGAGAAAACATTTTCGGCCGTCTGCCGTTTCTTCTCCTTCTTTCGCCATTGGGTTCGATCAGGCTTTTGCCCGGTCAACCGAATTGACATCTGCGTCTCTCCTGTATCCATCAGAGAAAATTTTCGCCACTATTGGATTTCCATCAAAAAAATAGAGGATCACCAATGAATTTTCCATTAGACCGCATTGCACACGATTCTGCCAAATTGTTGAATTTTGGTCAACATTTTTTGCAGGATGCCCCGATGCCCATTGTGATTTGCGATGCCAATTTCCGTGTGTTGTATTACAATCCCGCTGCCCGAGAGCTAATGGGCATTCCAAAAGAGGCACAACCGCCTGCCATTGGAAGAGACGTGCGTGAACTTGGCCCTTTTTCTCCTCAAAAAATTGAAAAAATAACTCAGGCTATTTTAAAAGGCGAAAGCGTGGAATTGGAATTCGACTACACGTCGCTTTACGGGAAAAGTCTGCACGTGCAGCTCAAAATGCGAGGGGTATTTTCCCACGGCAAACTGGATCAAATCACCATGTTTCTCAATGATTTAACAAAAACCAATGCCGCTTTGCAGAAGGCAAAAGCCTCGGAGACGCGCTACCGCCTGCTTTTGGGAAATATGACAGACCGCGTTTTCCGAATCGACCGCGATTTTCGTCTGACTTATCTTTCTCAGCCTCCGCTGGATATTTCGGCAGGAGATGAGCCTTTTCCTTTTCAAAGACTTGTTTTTCCGGAAGATTGGCCGACTATTCGCGAGAAATTCAATCAGGTTCTTTGCGGTGAGTTGTTAGAACCCTTTGAAATGCGCTTAAAAGCACCCAACGGAGAGGTAATCCCCGTTGAAATTTCGCTAAAGGGCGTGCAAAATAACCACAAAGAGGTGGTCGAAATTCAGGGCAGCGCCCGGAACATTGCCGGACGTTTGGCCATGTTGCGTCAGCTCAAAGCCAGTGAAGCCCAATTTCGAAATATTGCCGAAAAGTTTCAGTCGGGGATTGCCATTGTGAGAGAAGGTTCCTTTTTTTACGTCAACCCGGCGGCGGCTGCCATTTTGGGCTATCGTCGAAAAGAAATCTACCGGAAAAGTTGGAGAGATTTCATATTGCCGGAAGATCGGGCAATGGTCGAAAAGGCCTATTCGAACATAAGCGCCAAAAACGAGGGTCAGCACTTTGAGGTACGCATTTATCGAAAAAACGGCGAGGTGCGCTGGCTGGAGTACAGTTTTGGCAAAATTGAGATTGAAAATAAGTCCGCCGTGTTGGTGAATTTGAATGACATCACCGAGCGAAAGCTCATGGAATTACAGCTTCGCCAAAGCGAAGAAAAATACCGGAATTTAGTGGAATCGGAAGTAACGGGGTTCTTTGTGTACGATGGTCAGAAATTCTTGTATTTTAATGAGTACCTGACCAAAATTACCGAATATTCCGCGGAAGAAATGAAAAATATGCAGGTGTGGGATTTTTTCATCCATCCTGAGGAAATTCAAAAACTTCAGGAAAATGCCAAACTTCGGATGCAAGGGGGAAGTCCGCCGCCGCTCATCGAATTTTCCATTCGCACCAAAACAGGCAAAATTCGGCATATTTTGGGTTACGTAAGCTACGTGACGTACGAAAATCAACCTGCCATTCAAGGCATTCTCTTGGACATTACAGAAAAGAAGGAGCTGGAAAAACGCCTTGCCGAACAGGCGCATCTCTTTGACGCCATTTACAATGCCACCAACAACGGTTTGTCTGTCATTACGCCTGATTACCGAATCGAAATGGCGAACGCCACTGCAGAAAAACTCTACGGTCCGGATCTAAAAGGAAAACACTGCTACGAAGTGTACCAAAAACGGCAATCGGTTTGTCCCTTTTGTCCCACACGGCGCACGTTTGAAACGGGGCTCCCGCAATCGGAAGTGGTGCCGTTCCCCAGCGAGGAAAATCCCGAGGGCTACATTTCGCTGAACACCTTTCCTTTAAAAGATGAAAACGGAAAGGTGACGCGGGTCATTGAAAACTACCAGGATATTAGCGAACAAAAGAAATTGGAAGAAAAATTGTTGCAAGCGCAAAAAATGGAATCGGTCGGTATTTTGGCCGCAGGCATTGCGCACGATTTCAATAATTTGCTCGGCGGAATCATCGGGTACGCCTCGCTGCTTCAGGCGGAAAATAATTTGAAGGGCGAAGAATTGGAAATGGTTGACGGTATTATTCAAACTGCACAGCGAGCTTCCACGCTTACTCGTCAACTTTTGGGATTTGCTCGAAAGGGTAAGTACGAAAACAAACCGGTCTCCCTAAATGAGGTGTTAGAGGAAACCTACCAAATTATTTCACACCGATTGCAGAAAAAAATCGCCATTCGGAAACAATTCACCACGCCTCTGCCCGCCGTCATGGGAGATGCATCTCAGTTTCAGCAGGTTATTTTGAATATTTGTTTAAATGCCATTGACGCCATGCCCTCGGGAGGCACGCTGACCCTTCTTTCAGACGTGGTGGAAAATACGCCCCATTTCAGAAAACAATTTCCCAAACCGACCGCTCCCATTTACGTCCATATTGCGATTCAAGATACGGGCTCGGGAATGGACAAACAGACCATCTCTAAAATCTTCGATCCCTTTTTCACTACGAAGGCTCCCGGCAAGGGCACCGGGCTCGGGCTTTCAATGGTGTACGGCATCGTTAAAAATCACAGCGGATTCATCGATGTGGAAAGTGAACAGGGGAAAGGAACCACTTTTCACATTTATTTGCCCGGCGTGCCTCAGACGGGTAAAAAGCAAACCACACGGACGGCGCTCAAAAATTTTGGCCGACGAGGAGGGCACATTCTCATTGTTGACGACGAAGATGTCATCCGCACGGTATTGGAACGGATGCTCAAGCGAATGGGATTTTCGGTTGTGGCCGCCCGAAATGGCCAGGAAGCCATTCGCATTTTTCAAGAAAGCGAAAAGGATTTCGATCTCATTATTATCGACATGCTCATGCCGGTTTTAGACGGGAAAGAGACGTTTCAGATTTTGAAATCTTTAGACCCAACCGTTCGTGTTTTGTTGGCCACGGGCTACTCCATGGACCGTTCGGCTCAGGAGCTCATGGAAGCCGGCGTTTTGGGGTATTTGCACAAGCCTTTTAATATTCAAGAATTGTCCGAAAAAATTCAATCCCTTCTGGAAGAAAAGGAGAAGAAACAACCGGTTGAAACCGTGGCTCAAAGTACAGAATAGCCGTGAAAATCAAAATTCCCCCAAAATGGTTTGCGTTCGAGAAGAAAAAAATGACGGAAGAGGATTCTTCGTCTCAACATGACTAAAAATCGCCACTGCCGCCCCTAAAAAAACGTCCTCCTTTGCCTGATCGACAAAGGAGGACACAGGAACTTGTCACCCCGTCCGTATTGCGCTTCACAATTTTCACACAAAGCAGTGCAATCGGCTTAAATAGGCGATTTTTTCAACTTCGTTTGCCCAAAATAAGCGTTAGTCACTCGGGCCAATCATTTTTTCCGGGCGTACCCATTCGTCAAATTGCTCCTCGGTGAGAAATCCCAATTCCAGAGCAGCCTGTTTCAGGGTTTTATTTTCGCGCCAAGCCTTCAGGGCGATTTTCGACGCCTTGTCGTACCCGATGTATTTGTTCAAAGCGGTCACTAACATGAGCGATTCATTCACATGTCGATTAATGCGTTCCAGATTGGGTTCGATGCCCTCCACCATTTTCTCCCGAAAAGATTTGGCGGAATCGGCCAACAGGTGAATCGATTGTAAAATATTAAAGGCAATGAGGGGCTTGTACACGTTCAGCTCGAAGTTCCCGTTGGCGCCGGCCATGTTAATGGTCACGTCGTTGCCGAATACCTGAGCCGCTACCATGGTGACCATTTCCGCCTGTGTGGGGTTGATTTTCCCCGGCATGATTGAACTGCCCGGTTCGTTAGCGGGCAAATTCAATTCGCCGATGCCGCATCGTGGCCCACTGCCCAGCCAGCGGATGTCGTTGGCAATTTTATTCAGAGCGGCGGCCAACGTTTTAAGCGCACCGGAGGTTTCTACCACGGGGTCGTGCGACGCAAGTCCTGCAAATTTGTTGCGCGCTACACGGAAAGGAAAACCGGTAATTTTCCCGATTTCCTCGGCCATTTTAACGTCGAATCCCTTTTTCGTATTGAGTCCCGTTCCCACGGCGGTGCCGCCGATGGGTAGTTCGTACAAATGATCCAGTGTGTGCTCAATGGCTTCGCGGGCAATCTCAATCTGCGCAGCGTAGCCGGAAAATTCCTGTCCCAGGGTCAGCGGAGTGGCGTCCTGCAAGTGAGTGCGCCCGATCTTAATAATATCCTTGAATGCCTCGGCTTTTTTCTCCAATGCCTTTTGCAGCGCCTCCAATTCGGGCAGCAGGTTTTTTCGCAAGGAATT
Organism: uncultured Deferribacteres bacterium; assembly: GCA_964579725.1. Classification (GTDB taxonomy): domain Bacteria; phylum Zhuqueibacterota; class JdFR-76; order JdFR-76; family BMS3Abin05; genus CAZOHG01. The sequence goes on along the minus strand of CAZOHG010000002.1, from coordinate 28,944 downwards.
AACGGTCGATATGTGAATGGAGGTAGGAATTGTGTCATTGGTCGACTGCGCCATGTTGACGTGGTCATTGGGGTGCACGGGGGATTTCGTCCCCATTTTTCCCCCTAAAATTTCAATGGCGCGATTGGCGATTACTTCATTTACATTCATGTTGAACTGTGTCCCGCTCCCGCTTTGCCAAATGACCAGCGGAAATTGGTCGTCCAATTTTCCTTCGATTACCTCGTCAGCGGCTTGCTCAATGGCGCGAGCGATTTTCTCATCCAACTGTCCAAGCGCATGGTTCACCGTAGCCGCCGCTTTTTTGACAATCGCGTGCGCGCGAACAAATTCCTTGGGAAATTTTTCATTTCCGATTCGAAAATTCCCAATTGCGCGCTGTGTTTGCGCACCGTAGTAAACGTCGGCGGGAACTTCCACTTCCCCCAGAGAATCCCGCTCAATTCTCACTTCCTTGGCCATCTGAAAACCCTCCATTTTGAAGTAGGTTGAATTTCATGATTTCCCAGCGCAGAATTACCAAAATTCTTGTTAAATTTAATCATCTGAATTTTAACATTCCATCTTTTTTTGGTGATTTGAACCGGCTCGTAAAATTTTTACCGGAAGACGGGATTTTCCCTCAAACAAAAGCAGAGTAAGCTGTTTGAAAGCGTGGCTACGGGAAGAAGAGGAAACGCTTGTTAGAAGATTAAAAAGTCAGGCAAAAAAGAACCGTACCCGATTATTTGCTTGAATCTTCGCTTCAAAACCGTTAAATTAGTGCGATGATTGAACAAACGGATTTTCGGGGGTTCCTTTCATTCATTTTTCAGGTTTTACAAATTCCCGGAGGCAATATGAAGCGGCTGCTTTTCTGGACGGTATTTTTCGGTTCTGTTTTTGCCCTGAGCGCAACGCCCTCCCTTTTCGCACAAGAGTTTGATTTTTCGCACGTAACCGTGGGCATTCAACCCGACGGCAGCGTGGTCACACCCACGCACCAGCGGCTTACTCCGGCGGGCTTTCAGGTGGTTTTCCCGGGTCGCCCGGTTGACCTTGTGTTGGGGCCCAAGGAACGGTATTTGTACGTCAAAAACCAATCGGATATTGTGGTCATTCGGGTTCGGGACCGCGCCATCCTGCAAACCCTCCCCATGAAAAAAGGCGGCAACAGCTTCGTGGGGATTCTGTTGTCGAAAGACGGGAAAAAACTGTACACGTCGGACGCGCGCCGTCGCGTGTGGGAGGCAAAAATCTCGCCCGATCATTTTCTTACCTGGTCGCGGGAATTTGAATTTGAAGGCCCAAAGGGTAAAGGAAATGCAGTTCCTGCCGGAATGGCTTTTTCAAAAGATGGGAAATATTTGTTGGTGTGTCTGAGTCGAAATAACAGTCTGGGGGTGGTCAATCTGTCGGACAAGACGTACTATGAAATCCCCGTTGGTGTAGCCCCTTACACGGTTCTGGTGCATCCTTCCGGGAAAATTTACGTGTCTAATTGGGGAGGGCGGCGCCCGCGGAAGGGCGAACCCACCGGGCCGACGTCTGGCAGCGAGGTGTTGGTCAATCCGGCAACAGGCATTGCCAACAACGGAACCGTTTCGATCGTCGATCTGGACAAAAATAAAGAAATAAAAAGCATTCCCGTGGGACTGCACCCCAGCGGCATGGCGCTAAGTCACAGCGGGAATTTCCTCTTCGTAGCCAATGCCAACAGCGACACAATTTCGGTCATTAATACACAAACCGACAGTTTGGTTGAGCTCATTCCCGTAAGAATGCGTCGTACGCTCCCCTTTGGCAGTTCTCCCAATGCTCTGGTGGTTTCTCCCGATGATTTGACGCTTTACGTTGCCAACGGAACAAACAACGCCATTGCAGTGGTGGCTTTGGGACGAAAAGCGGGCGTTTTGGGCAGCCGGTATTTTTCCAGCCGTTTAATCGGCGCCATTCCCACCGGATGGTATCCGGGGGCTGTCGTCACAAACGCCCGGGGAAATTTTCTTTACGTCGCCAACGTCAAGGGATTGGGTTCTCTTAATCAAATCACCACACGCTTGGGACACAATTCCCACGATCATTTGGGGTCCGTTTCCATTATTCCGGTTCCGAACCGAAAAGAATTGGCTGCCGAGACCAAGCGGGTAGAAATCAACAATGATCTGGCTCGGCAGGTGGCGCAGGCGGCTCTGGACACCACCGGGACAAAATTGGTTCCGGTGCCCGTTCACCCGGGAGAAAAATCCGTTTTTAAACACGTGGTGTACATCATTAAAGAAAACCGCACCTACGATCAGGTTTTGGGGGATATGGCTCAAGCAAACGGCGACACCAATCTGGTCATGTTTGGAAGACGGGTGACCCCCAATCACCACAAATTGGCCGAAGATTTTGTTCTATTGGACAATTTTTACTGCAGCGGCGTGCTGAGTGCCGATGGCCACCAATGGACGGACGAGGCTTTCGTGACCGATTATCTGGAAAAAGCTTTTGGGGATTTTTCCCGCAGCTACCCGTACGACGGAGACGACGCCCTTGCTTACGCCAGCTCCGGTTTTATCTGGGACAAAGTTCTGGAAAAGGGACTCAGTTTTCGGGATTACGGAGAATTTGTGCGGGCGGAAATTAAGCCCAAAGGTAATTTCCTGGAAATCTACGACGATTTTGTTTTGGGAACCCACAAGTTTTCCATTCAAGCCAAGGCCAATTTGGAGACTCTGAAACCCTATTTGTGCCCAAATTACATCGGATTTCCGAACACGGTTTCCGATGTTTACCGGGCCAGCGTTTTCATAAAGGAGCTCAAACAATTTGAGGCGGACAATAATTTTCCCAATTTCATGATAATGCTTCTGCCAAACGACCACACCTCCGGAACGCGGCCCGGGCGCCCCACGCCGGATGCCGCCGTAGCCGACAATGATTTGGCGCTGGGACAAATCGTGGAAGCTATTTCCCACAGCAAATTTTGGAAGGAAACCGTCATTTTTGTCACGGAGGACGATCCCCAAAACGGTCTGGACCACGTGGATGCTCACCGCACGGTGGGATTCGTCATAAGTCCCTACACCAAGCGCGGCAAGGTGATTTCCACGTATTACACGCAAATTAGCATGGTACGCACGATAGAACAAATCTTGGGGATTAAACCTATGAATCAGTTCGACCTTGTGGCGCAACCGATGACCGATTGTTTTACGGATTCGGCCGATTTTACTCCGTACACCTCCTTGCCCAACAACATTCCACTCACCGAAATCAATCCTCAGCTTGAAAGTTTGAACGGCGAAGCACTGCACTGGGCAAGAGAATCGCTGAAATTGGACTTGGAGGATGTGGATCGCGCCGACGAGGACACGTTTAATCGGATTTTGTGGTTTGCCGCCAAAGGGCCGGGCGTTCCCTACCCGAGGAAAAAACAGGACAATGGCAAATAGAATTAGACCTTTTAAGTCTTTGGAGACCTAAAAGGTCTGAGTGAAAAGGCGAATTTGTGGGCCAATTGGGGAGTAGTATAAGCGGTGCTGGGAATTAGGATGGAGCCGCAATCTTACATTTTTCGATATGTGCAAGGCTTGTCCAAAATTGGAAGGGAACGACAAGTTACATCGAGCGATCGGGCAAAATTTGCGCGAGGCGGTGAAACTGGTGGGGTGGGGTAGTCGGCTCGAAGCCTGTTTTGTATGGTTACGATTGAAAAGAGCATCTACCAAAATTAGCGTCAAAGCAAAAAACCCTTGCCGTTTGGTACGACAAGGGTTTTTTCTCAGTGGCGCCCCCCAGAATCGAACTGGGCACACACGGATTTTCAGTCCGTTGCTCTACCGACTGAGCTAGAGCGCCACGTGAAATGCGTAGAAAATATAAGAAAATATCCGGGAGAAATCAAGACTAAATTTCTTAATTTTTCCAGTGCTCGGGCAAACGCAAAGCCCAAAGTAAAACAAATTCTTCCTAAGTTTGTTTTGCGGCGTGTCCTGTTCATTCACAGGACGACTTTTTGGGACGCACGCGCATGACCACTAAATTCCCACCGCTGACAATTTTCTCTTCTTCAATTTGCAAATTTTTGGTTTGAACCAGTGTTCTCAGCGCGCCATGTTTCATAAAATGACGGTAGTTTTTAAAATGTCGATAGCCGCCGGCTATCTCAAAAATAAAATTCACGGCGCGGTACAGCCAGCCCTTTGGAAAAGCCAGGGGAGACCGGCAGAAATCCGTGAGCACGAGGCAGCCGTCTGGTTTCAGGGTTCGGATCATTTCGTCAAGGGCCGCCGACCGGTCTGCGGAGGCATTTCATGCAGGGTCATCATGGCCAATCCCACGTCAAAAAAACAATTCGGGTAGGGCAAGGCTCGGGCGTCTGCCAATGGGAGGTAAGCACCCGGTCCCAATTTTCGGCGGGCGATTTTAAGCATGAATTCCGACAATTCAACCCCAAAAACGCGGGCACCGGCTTCTCTGTACATGCGGAGATTGGTGCCGGTTCCGCATCCTATCTCTAAAACACGCCTGTTTTTTGCGGGGGGACACAGGCTGAATCCAATGTGCCGCAAACCCGCATTAAAGGGCTCAACAAAAATGTCGTAAAGTTTCGCTGTCAAAAAATAGGCTTTTCGCCCCATTTTTTTCTTCCGCCTTCATCCGCAAGATATTTTTTCAGCCCGATTTTGCGTCTTTCGGCTGACATCTTCTCCAAACTGCGCGCTCTTTAAAAATGTCCCCAACATGGGATTGAGGGGAAAGGCAGCGGGAAAAAAGCAACCGAATTGAATCCCAATGCCTTATTTTTCAATTCCAAACAAGCGAGCTGCGTTGTGGTAGAGCCATTTTTCTTTCACTTCTTCTTTGAGCGGCAGTTGCCGAACCCCTTCGGCCAATTGCTGAATGGTCTTTCCCATAAAAAGCCAGGTAGAAGCAAAAAGAATCCGATCCTGCAAAATGGAATTTCCCATATTCAAGAGGGGCTCCCAGCCGCTGCCCGGCATGGCCAAATATTTGGGATCGTAAGAAGCAATGTCGATGTAAATATTGGGGTTGCGCCACGCAACGGCCAGCATTTCCGCCACCCAGGGCCAACCGCCGTGTCCCGCAATGATTTTTAGCTCCGGAAAATCCTGAGCCACTACATCCAAATACAGGGGTTTTTCCACTTCCATTGTGTTGGTAGAGTAATTAATGGACAAATGAAACCAGATCGGAATGTCCAATTCCACGCAGGTTGCGTAGATGGGGTACATTTTGGGGTGCGTGGGCGGAATGCCAAACATGAAGGGGCGAACCGCCACCCCACGGAGCCCCAGCGCGTAGCTTCGCCGTATTTCGCGAACAGCGTCCATGCCTTTGAGCGGATCGATCCCGGCAATGCCAATGAATTTGTCAGGATATTTTTGAACAATCTCGGCGTAGTAATCGTTGGGAAGACCGGCGAGTCCGGAGGGCGTTTCCTCATCCAGATTAAAGATGACGGCCTTTTCCACGCCCATTTGGTTCAATTGCGCCACAAATTGATTTAGAGGCATGGAAAGCATGGTCAAGCGCGGGGCAAGCTGTGCTTTCAGTTCCTCTTGTGGCAGGGTGGTTTTCATTTCGTACAACTTTTCAGGAGTGAGGCCCATGAGAGGCGCCACGCGAGGCCCGAATACGTCTTTTAAATAGCGCGACATCTGGGGAGGAAGCGCGGCAATCAGATCCAAAATGACCTCTTTCGTCGGAACGTAACTTAAGGCGTCGAAAATCATTGGGTAATCTCCTTTTACATTTAAGGTTTTACATGCCAAATTTATGTGTTGTGGGTGTATTTTTTCACCGCTTTAGGCCGTACAAAAATACCTTTGGAGGCAAGGCCCCGCGGGCCGTTTTTGTTTTGTTTGTGATTGCCGGAAAAGGAGTTAGCTAACTTTGCCTGTTTTTTTCCTCTTTTCTCTTTGCTTCTTCTCGTTTCCGAAGCAATTTACGCAGCACTTTTTGAATCTGATTTTTGGGCAGATCGTCCACAAATTCCACCAGGCGGGGGTACTTGTACGCCGCCATTTTTTCCTTTCCAAAGGCAATGATTTCCTCTTCTGTCACTTTTCCCTTAAATTCCTTCCGAAGCACGACAAAGGCCTTCACCGTTTCGCCCCGGTAGGGATCGGGAACCCCGATTACAGCCGCCTCCTGAATGGCCGGGTGGCGAAGCAAAATATTTTCCACCTCACTGGGTGAAATTTTGTAAGCGGAAGCCACAATCAAATCCTTTTGCCTGTCTACAAAGTAAATGAACCCATCCTTGTCCATGGTGCCAATATCCCCCGTGTGAAGCCAGCCGTTTTCAAACGTGCGTCTGGTTTCCTCCGGCTTTCGCCAGTACCCCTTGGCTACTTGCTGTCCCTTGAACAAAATTTCACCCCGCTCGCCGATTGGGACGGGTTCCCCTTTCTCGTTCACGATTTTGACGGCTGCCCCCAGAGGGACTCCTAAAGCCTTGTCATTAAATTTATTGGGCATGCACACAATGGCACCGGCCGTCGTTTCCGTCAGGCCGTAACCGTTGAGGAGGTGCAGACCGGTTTTTGCCTTCCATTTTTCCTGCAATGTGAGGGGAACCGGAGCGCCCGACGCCCCGCAAACCTTGAGCGCTGTCAAATCGTAGCGTTCAAAATCCGGTTGATTTAAAAAGGCGGTGTAAACGGGAGGTGCGGCAAAGAAAAGCGACACCCGAAATTTGTGCAAAATTTTCAAATAGCGGCGGGCGTCAAATCGCGGTTCGAGAATAGTGGTGCCGCCGGTGTAAAACATGCAAACCGTGGCCAACAAATAGCCGCCAATGTGAAACATCGGGAAAAGCACCAAATTGACATCGCTTTCGTCCAGGCCGAAGTTTTCGGATTGGTTAGCCGCGTTGTACACAAAATTGCGGTGCGTTAACATGACGCCCTTGCTGACACCTGTGGTTCCGGCCGTGTACAAAATCATCATGGTGGCGTCAAAATCAAAAGGTGGCGCTGTGGGAAGAGGCACCTGTTTTTTGAAAAGGGATTGAAAGGGAACGACTTTTTCGCCGAACGGAATGGCCACGCGCGTTTTCTGTACCCGGGTTTTCAAATGGTACAAACCGTTTAGAGGGAAAGGTAAAAAATCGGCGATGGATGTGACCACTGTTTTTTCAATGCCTGTTTCCGGCAAAATGGCCTTTAAATTTGGCCAAAACAAGTCCAGTGTGATGGCCACACGCGCCCCGGAATCGGTTAGGACGTAGGCTAATTCCTCACCTTTGTACATAACATTAATAGGGACGTAAATGGCGCCAATTTTGTTGGCGGCTAAAAATGCGATTACCTGCTGGGGACTGTTGGGCAAAAGCGTTGCTACACGGTCGCCTGCGCGAACACCGAGAGACGCCAGCCCCGCAGCAAATCGGTTGACTTGCTCCACCAATCTGCGGTAGCTGATTTTTTTCCCCATAAAAATAAGAGCCGGTTTGGTGGGAAATCGAGCAGCGGATTGTAGAACCAGTTCAAAGGTTGTTGCTGGGGTGATTTCTGGTGTGGGGCGAATGCCCCAACGGGGATCGTACTCAATGAAAGAAACAGCCGGATTTTTCATTTTCTCCTCCGGGTTAGGTCAAAATGGATTTTGGAAGCCGTTTTTTCGCCTGCAATGCAGTTGCAAAAGTCTGGCGGTTCGCTTGCATTCCCAAAGGATTTCAAAGCAACGGAGTGCCTCAGGGGAATGGGAAGCGTCATTTCCTCTACAAAATCCCACTGAGAGACGCTTCTAAAGTAAGGAATTGCGTCGTACAAGGCAAGTGGAAAATAAAAAAAGTGCGGTCGATTTGTATTCGAGAAGGTGGTTCGTCTTGATTGGCAAAAACAGCCCTCTTTTTTGCCTTTTTGCTCGGGCACGAGCGCAGGAACTCCCTTTTCCCTATTTGTAAATCGAAATGCAGGGTAAAGGCGAGCGACGGTCTGCTCGGGAAAAATCAATATCGGGGCCTTTTGTCGGATGGACTTTGCAGAGTTCAAGCCAACGGCCAAGGGAAGGCTTTGATCCAAAACGTTAAAAAAAAGAAAAACCTTGACAAATTTGTAACATTTTTGTAAATTCAAACAATTTAATTTTATCGAACAATGCGGAAAGACAGAACGGCGATTCATTCTCATTTTTATTCGGGAGAGATTTCGTTGTCCATTGAAAAGAACAGCAAGTGACGTAAGGAGAAAGCGTTGGATCTATTTGATAAATGCCACAATTTTACCGAAGCGCGGCAGGCCGTACAAGAAGGGTGGTACCCCTATTTTAAGGCGATTCAATCCGGTGCCGAAACATCCGTTACGATCGACGGACGCAAGTTCGTCATGATCGGCTCAAACAATTACCTCGGCTTAACTCAGCATCCGAAAGTACTTGAAGCCGCTAAAAAAGCGGTGGACCAGTACGGTTCGGGGTGTACCGGCTCACGCTTCTTGAACGGAACACTCGATTTACACGAGGAATTGGAAGACCGGCTGGCCAAATTCATGAATCGCGAGGCTGCGTTGATTTTTTCGACGGGTTTTCAGGTGAATTTGGGGGTCATTTCGGCACTTGTCGGGAAAGACGACCTGCTTTTTGCAGACCGGGACAATCATGCCAGTTTGGTGGACGGGAGCCGCCTGGCATTTGGGAAAACGGTCAAATACCGCCACGGGGACATGGACGATTTGGAGCGGGCGCTGGAGCGTTTTAAAGACGTGCCCGGAAAATTAATCGCGGCGGATGGTGTGTTTAGCATGGGAGGCGACATCCTGAATCTGCCGCGCGTGGTGGAATTGGCCAAAAAATACGGCGCCAGAACTTACGTGGACGATGCCCATTCCATCGGCGTGTTAGGTGCCCACGGCCGTGGAACTACAGAGCATTACGGTTTGGAGGACGAGGTGGATCTCGTCATGGGCACCTTCAGTAAATCCTTTGCTTCCATCGGCGGTTTTGTGGCGGGTGACGCTATTGTTATTGACTTTATTAAGCATCACGCCCGTTCCTTGATTTTCTCCGCCAGTATGCCTCCGGCTTCCGTGGCGGCTACCATCGCTGCATTGGACATTTTGGAAAATGAGCCCGAGCGCCGCGAACGCCTGTGGAAGGTGACCAATTTTATGAAAAAATCCTACCAGGAATTGGGATTCAACACGGGAAACAGTCAAACACCTATTATTCCGATCATTATTGGTGACGACATGAAAACCTTCGCATTTTGGAAAGAATTGTGGAAGAACGGCATCTTTGCCAACCCCGTGATTAGCCCTGCTGTCCCTCCCGGCATGTCCCTCATTCGCACCAGCTACATGGCTACGCACACAGACGACGAGATGAATTACGTGTTAGACGTGTTTAAAAAGGCGGGAAAAGCCTTGGGAATTATTTGATTATGGCTCTTTCTTCTGTACAAAATTTTCAATAATCGACGCTCAGGGAGGACGCAGTCAAACTGCCCTCCCTTTTGTTTTTCTGAAAAGGTACAAACAAATGTGAAAGGGTTTGAAAATGGGCTCCGAAGTGACGATTAAACCCGTTCAGGGGAAGAAAGACCTGAAGACGTTTATTAAACTCCCCTGGAAAATTTACGCTGGGGACCCGTATTGGGTGCCACCTCTGATTATGGACATGAAAAATATTTTGGACAAAGAAAAAAATCCGTTCTGGAAACACTCCGAGGGGGAATATTTTATTGCCTGGCGCGACGGCCAACCGGTAGGACGTATTGCCGCGATTATTAACGACAACCACAATTCATTCCATGAAGAAAAAGTCGTCTTTTTTGGATTTTTTGAGTCGATTAACGATGAAAATGTAGCCCACAGCCTGCTGGCCACCGTAGAAAAATGGGGCAAGGAAAAAGGCATGACCATTTTGCGTGGCCCTATGAACCCGTCGACCAACGATTCCTGCGGCTTTCTTTTGGAGGGATTTAATTCTCCTCCCGTGGTTATGATGACCTACAATCCGCGCTATTATCTCGATCTCATGGAAAGCTACGGTTTGAAAAAAGCAAAGGATCTTTTGGCCTATTTCATGGACAGCTCCGTCCCCATTCCCGAAAAAGTGAAGCACATTGCCGAATTAATTCGCAAACGAAATAATATTCGCATCCGTTCGGCAAATTTGAAGAAATGGGAACAGGAACTGCGCCTGGTGAAACAAATCTACAACGATGCGTGGAGCAAAAATTGGGGATTTGTCCCCTTTACGGATGAAGAAATCGACCACATCGCTCATGAGCTCAAACCCATTATTGTGCCCGAATTAGCCATTGTGGCCGAGATTGACGGAGAACCGGCCGGATTTTCCCTGTCTATTCCGGATTACAACCAAGCACTCATTCACGTTAAAGACGGGCGACTCTTTCCGACGGGATTGGCCAAATTGTTGTGGTACAAGCGGAAGATCGACATGATTCGCGTTATTATTATGGGGGTGCGGCACAAATACCGTAATCTGGGTATTGACGCCGTTTTTTACTACGAAACCTACACCCGTGGCATCAATATGGGCTATTACAAAGGTGAATTTTCCTGGATTTTGGAGGACAATGCCCCCATGAATCACACACTGGAAAAATTGGGCTCCTGGGTGTACAAAAAATATCGAATTTATGAGAAAACCATCTAACCAGCATTAGAAAAAATGGATTTTTTGAGAAAGCGCCGGGAAAATTCCGGCGCTTTTTTGCCAAAGACAGGCATCAAAAATCGGGGAATTTTCGGGTGCAGCCACTGGAATTTTCAGCGAAGCGCCAAAGGGGGACCCAGCCACAGCCTCTCAAATCATTGAAATGAAAAAATTAGAAAAAGCACCGATTTTATTTGAATTTGGCGGTTTTTTGTCCTATTTTTAACACCCGCTGTTTCAGAAAATGGTAATGGATTTGGCAAGAAGGACGTGCCTTTCGGGGCGAAATTTTTCTTAAACAAGTGCCGCAAAGACCATGGGGAACACGCCGCAGGTTCTCTTTTCTTCAATAAATGAAGGCGCAGAGGCCCGACAACGGCAAAAATAAACTTGACATAGGCTCAAAAAATTATTAAATTTAGAAGTTTGAATTTCAAGGATTTGTTTGAAGTCGAACTGGAGGATTTTAGAATTGAAAACGTATATGGCCAAAAAGGGTGAAGTGGAACAGAAATGGTTTGTCATTGATGCCGACGGCGTGGTGTTGGGTCGTTTGGCTTCCCGCGTGGCTTCTATTGTGCGCGGCAAAAACAAACCCATTTTTACCCCCCACGTGGACACTGGCGACAACGTCATTATTTTGAACGCAGATAAAATTCGTCTGACCGGCCGCAAATTGGACGCCAAGAAATATTACCGCCATTCTGGTTACCCGGGTGGCATTCACGAAACCACTGCCCGCAAATTGCTTGAAAAAAAGCCCGAAGAGGTGTTACGACATGCCATTTGGGGCATGCTGCCACACAACAGGCTTGGGCGGAAATTATTAAAAAAAGTAAAGATTTACGCAGGGGAATCCCATCCCCACGCGGCACAGAAGCCGGAAGTTTTGGACGTCTAAAATGAGTTTGAGCAAAAGCAAGGAGTTTCTTGAATGAAGGACAATAGCTACTACGCCACCGGTCGACGCAAAAATTCGGTGGCGCGCGTTTGGTTGACCCCCGGAACGGGAAAGGTGGAAGTCAACGGCAAACCCCTGCTTGATTATTTTAAACGCGAAGTGTTGAAAATGGTGATTGAGCAGCCGCTTCTTATGACCGAGAGCATTGACAAATATGACATTTCCGCGTCGGTACGGGGCGGCGGACTTTCCGGCCAGGCGGGTGCTTTGCTGTTGGGAATCTCAAGGGCGTTGGTGAAAGTCAACGAAGATTTTAAATCCACGTTGCACAAAGCCGGTTTTCTGACACGCGACCCGAGAATGGTGGAACGCAAAAAATACGGTCAACCCAAAGCCAGAAAACGGTTCCAATTTTCTAAACGTTAATGCAAGCAGGCGTTCGTCTATTTTCGGACGGAGCAAAAAGAGGTGTGTTTTTTTCGAGCGTTGGGGAAAACCAATTCACAAAAACATGGCAAGGGGGCTACTGACCATTGCCGGGAATAATTCAAATTAGGAGAATTTGAATGCAGGAAATAACATTAGAACAATTGTTAATGGCGGGAGCCCATTTCGGTCATTTGTCCCGCAAGTGGAATCCGAAGATGCGCAAGTACATCTTCATGGAGCGCAACAATATTCACATCATCGATTTGAAGAAGACGTTGGAATTGTTGAAGGTTGCGCTGAATGAAGTTCAGAAAATTGTGCAGGGCGGGGAAAAAGTTCTGTTTGTGGGAACCAAAAAACAAGCCAAAGACATCATTAGGGCCGAAGCCGAACGGTGCGGGCAATTTTACATGACCGAACGCTGGTTGGGCGGTACGCTGACCAATTTCTCCACGATCAAAAAGAGCATTCGTCATTTGAAAAATCTCGACAAACTAAGCATGGATGGCACCTACGACAAGCTTACCAAGAAAGAAGTGTTGAAATTGGAACGTAAGCGGGAAAAAATGGAAAAGGTGTTGGGTGGAATTAAAGATATGAATATGCTTCCGGGAGCTCTCTTTGTGGTGGACATTAAAAAGGAAGCCATTGCCGTTGCGGAAGCGAACAAATTGAATATCCCGGTCTTTGCCATGGTGGACACCAATGTGGATCCGGACCCCATTGATTTTCCTATTCCCGCAAACGACGATGCGTTCAAATCAATCGGGCTAATCACGCACGCTTTCGCCGATGCGATTATTGAAGCCAACACCGCTCTGGAGATCAAAGAGCACATGGCTGAGGAAGAAGCTCAGACGGAAGATGCCGAAGCTTAATTTCCATTTAAATGCCCCGGTTCTTCTTTAAAAGAGCGGGGCATTTTCGTAAATAAAGTAAAATTCTAAAATTTAACCAATTTTGATAAAGAAGGAGTGAGGAATAAATGGCTGTCGATGCAAATTTGGTAATGGAATTGCGAAAAAAGACCGGCGCCGGAATCATGGATTGCAAAAAGGCGCTCATGGAATCCGGTGGAGACATGGAAAAAGCCATCGAATACCTGAGGAAAAAAGGGGTGGCTTCCGCACAAAAACGTTCGGGACGCGAAGCCAAAGAAGGGGTGGTGGATGCCTACATTCACCCCGGCAATCGCATTGGCGTGCTTGTGGAAGTGAATTGTGAAACAGATTTTGTGGCGAATACGGACGATTTCCGTCAATTTGTCAAAAATGTGGCCATGCAAATTGCAGCAGCCAGTCCCCTTGTGGTGTCTCGCGAAGAATTGCCGACGGAAACCATTGAAAAAGAGCGTGAGATTTATCGCCAGCAGATGAAAGAATCCGGCAAGCCGGACCACATTATTGACAAAATTGTGGAAGGCAAGCTGGAGAAATATTTTCAGGAAGTTTGCTTGCTCGAGCAAAGCTACATTCGGGACCCGGAGAAAACAATCCGAGATTTGTTAACCGAAGTGATTGCCAAGATCGGTGAAAATATCGTCATTCGCCGATTTGTGCGCTACCAACTTGGTGAAGAATAGAAATGAAAAGCCCAATTTTATTGGGCTTTTTTTTGATCTGTCCTTTGAAAAAGCAACGAAATCACTGATTTTGAAATACAGGAAATTTCATGGCTGACCTGGCTTTTCGACGGATTTTGCTGAAATTGAGCGGCGAAGCTCTCATGGGGAAAAAGCCCTTTGGCATTGACCCCGAGGTGGTACGTTTTATGGCGCACGAGATCAAGGACGCCCGTGATTTGGGTGTGGAGATCGGCATTGTGGTGGGCGGAGGGAATATTTACCGGGGCCTTTCGGCATCCGATCAGGGAATTGACCGTGTGATGGGCGACCACATGGGAATGCTGGCCACAATCATTAACGCTCTGGCCATTCAAAATTATCTCGAAAAATTGGATGTGGTGACGCGAGTCCAATCCGCCATTTCTATTGAAGCCGTGGCCGAACCTTTTATTCGAAGGAGGGCCATTCGCCATCTTGAAAAAAAACGCGTGGTCATTTTTGCGGCAGGAACGGGAAGCCCGTACTTCACAACGGACACGGCAGCAGCGCTCCGGGCCATTGAAATCGAGGCGGACGCTATTTTAAAAGGAACAAAAGTGGACGGCGTGTACACGGCCGACCCCGCCAAACACAAAGACGCTGTGAAATACGAGCAAATTTCCTATTTAGATGTGGTAAAAAAGGGGCTGAAAGTCATGGATTTTACGGCCGTCACGCTCTGCATGGAAAATAAACTGCCCATTATTGTTTTCAATTTGACAAAAGCCGGGAATTTAAAGCGGGTATTGTTGGGTGAAAATGTGGGAACCAAAGTAATAGGTGAGGACTATGAAAAGTAAATACCATCGAGACGCCGAAGAACGCATGAACAAAACGCTGGAAGCTGTTCGGGAAGAATTGGCGAAAATTCGCACCGGAAAAGCCACAACCTCTTTGTTGGACACGGTTAAAGTAAATTATTACGGTACGCTTGTACCGCTGAAACAAGTGGCCAATATTACTGTGCCCGAGCCGCGCCTGCTGTCGGTCCAGCCCTGGGAGAAAAACCTCATTCCCGAAATCGAAAAAGCCATTATGAAATCCGATTTGGGGTTGAACCCGACCAACGACGGCAAAATTATTCGCATTCCTTTCCCCCCGCTAACGGAAGAACGCCGCAAAGAATTGGTGAAATTGGTCAAAAAAATGGCCGAAGAGGGACGCGTGGCCATTCGGAACATTCGCCGCGACGTCAACGATCACATTAAAAAGGCGCAAAAAAACCACGAATTAACCGAAGACCAGGAAAAGGACGAGTTAGAGGATATTCAAAAGCTCACGGATGAATTCATTAAGAAAATCGACGAAATTCTGGCGGACAAAGAAGAAGAAATCATGGAAGTGTAAAGCCTTGAACCTGTCGCTTCCATTTTTTCAATTGGCGTTGTAGGCGCGCTCCGCTCAAGACCGGAGCGTCCAAATCCACGTTTTTCCCCACATCCCGCGGCCTCGAGGGGACGTTTGGCTGTAAGTTCATTCAAGGGCAGGCAGGCTTGATTTTGAAGCTTTGTTTCAATTTCAGCATTGCCTTTTCGCCCACCAGTGACTTGGTGGGCTCCCAATCACCCCGTGTCTTTCGGACACATATTAGGAAAAATCTGAAATTTTAAAATAGAACTCCCCGGTCAAAATTTGAAAAATCCCAAAACAAAATGGGCGCCGAATTTTGCCTCGCTTAGTTGAATCTTCTTGCTGAAATTTTTCGATCTCGATAGACCCATGTCGCAGCCAATCCATTGAACGAATTTGCAGGAAATCCCGGAAAGGGTGGGTTATTCTCCCAAATCCCAATCGAGGAGCAGTCCTGCCCCCGCAGGGACATATTGGCTGCCGTAGATTTTTTGGAATAGGTTTTCGGCACGGGAACCGGTACAATGGGCCGGTGCGACCTTTTCCACGCCTAACTGTTTGAATTTGTGTACAATGTCCCGCACCTTTTCGTCGGAGGTCCAATTGAGGTGAAATCCTCCAACCACAAAGTAAATATTTTTGTGGAATTGTTTTTGAACGGTTTCCAAAATGGTAACAATCCCAGGATGAGAGCAACCGGTTACCACCACGAGACCTCGCGGTGTTTCTATCACCAGCGATTGTTCTCGAATGCTCGTCCCAAGCTCACCTGTGGAAAAAATGCCCGGCAGAATTTCCTCAGGCCCCGACACTCGCCGAACCGTAGTCTTAAAGGAAGCCACGGATTCTGTGAAGCTTTGCGGAAAAGAAACCGGCACCCAAATGGTGACGGCCGGATTTGCGCTCAAAATGGCCGGTAATCCACCTGTGTGATCTGAATGAATGTGAGAAAGAAAAACGGTGGAAATCTTTTTGAGATCGATTCCGAGTACACGGGCGTTTTGGGCCAAAATATCGGGCTGGCTGCCTGTGTCAAAGAGAATTTTGCTACCGCGCCACGAAATCAGGCAGGAAAAACCCCAATCTTTCCAGAGGTTTTTCCCCCGCACGGTATTGTCCACGAGAATGGTCAATTGGAAATGCATTTCGTTTTCTCCTTTGGCATTTCGAGCCGCCACGGCTTGTTCACTCCAAAAGAAAAAGAGAAAACTGAGGCCAATTCCCCACCAAATGGGGAATAAACGCATCCAAACTTTGGCAAGGGATTTCCTTTTCTTCACGCTACTGACCCGACTTAATATCCAGAATTGGGGAACCTGGATGCGCGTCCAGATTGGCCAAATAGAGCAGATTCCCTTCCCGCTTGAGAAGCCGAACCCGAGAAAGCCCGATTGGATTGGGCCGCAAGGGACTGTGCGTGGAAAAAACTCCGCGCAATTGCTGTGAGCGGTCACCTTGTGGGTGCACCATCAGGACACTTCGCGTTTCTTCAGGCAATTGGTGCAACCAGTATAAAATCCAGAGGCTGGAAAATTGCTCAATTCCTTCCAAACCGCGCGCAAAACCGGGCAAGATTTCCACAACTTTAACCTCAGGGGGAGCCTCGGCGGGGTCTTTTTCGTCCAGAACGTAGCCAATGGGCCGAACAACAAATTCATGAATTTGGGATTGCATTTTGTATTTTCACCACCTTTCCCCCAATTTTTAAGCCATAGGCTTGAATTGCCTTTTCAATGCTTTTTTCCGATGTCAAAAAAACATCGACGCCTGCATTGCGAATGCGCTCAATTCCCCTTTTCCCAATATGCCGAGAAATAAAAACCCTGCAATCGGACAAGACCTGTAAAACATCAAACGTCTTGCCCCGTTGCAGGGTTTTTTCGTACGGATTGGGTCGTTTTTCCACAAATCGTACCACACCGTTTTCGTTCCATGTGTAAATCGCGTAAAAGCGCGCACGACCCAACATTTTGTTGGGAATCGTCTCAAAATCGTCCGTGGCGACTGCGATTTTCATCTTTTGCCCCGGTGTGTTTACCTTTTTGAACCGGAAAAACAAATCCGGCTCCGTAGAAATGCTTTGCCTCCGGAGCCGGACTATTTAGCTCTAAGAAACGGCGGGCTTAAATTTTTTCTCCTTCAAATCAAACGAATAGAATTTCTCCATTTTATGGGCAAGGTAAGCCCCGACCGCTTCCTCCACATCCTCGATTTGCGTTAGAAGGGGGGTAACCCCCTTTTGAATCAGCTTTTCGACGGAATGACGTCCCATGCTACGGCCGATAAACACGTGCACGCCGCTTAGGACGCTCCAAATGCTGGCCGCTTTGCCGTGGTGGTGTGCTTCATCCTCATCCCCGTGAGAACCTGAGTGCGGGTTCTCAATCAAGGTTTTGTCCACAACGTGTCCTTCCTTCACGTCGAAAACAAGAAAGTACTGACTGTCACCAAAGTGGCCTTTACGGATTTTTTTCAAGTCGTCAGTTCCCACGGCGATTTTCATGGCGATTCCTCAATCTTTCACAACAGCCAGCACGTCGCTTCGGGAAAGAATGATGTAATTTTTCCCGTCCATTTCCACTTCTTCGCCGCCGTATTTGGCGAATAAGATTTTATCACCGACTTTAATTAACTCTTTTAAATCTTCATCCGTTCCCACTTCGACCACCTTTCCCATTCTGGGTTTTTCCTTGGCCGTGTCGGGAATAATAATGCCGCCTTTGGTTTTTTCGATTTCTTCCTCGTAAATCTCAACCAAAACCCGGTCATCCAACGGTTGAATTTTCATACGTCACCCTCCTTTTTGGTTTGTTTTTTTACGTACTTTGACTCTTTAAATCGATTTAAGATAACATTCTTCCCGAAAATCGGGACGAATAAAACGTGCAAAAAATTCACTATAAATATAGTACAATCTTTTGTCGATGTCAATATTTTCAGTGAATAAATTTTATGTTTTTAAGTAGTTGTTTCAAATGAATTAGCACTCATTGCACAAGAATGCTAATAATTTCGGCGGCTAATTTTCGATAACACGGGCCGTTTTCTTAGAGAAACTACTTGTGCCTACGGCTTGCCAGTAAATGGGTGATGTTGTAATGCAGAGCCCCTCAGGGATAAAGAATTTGAAATTCGGGCAATTTGTGGCGAGCCGGATTCGGTCCGACTAATTGGAAATATTGCAGACTAATTTTTTTGGGAAGCGCGTCCCAGCGCCGATTGAAAGTGAAAAATCCCGGCAAAATGGGCTGGTGCATTTTCCCCTGTGTCTACAGAACGCGGGCTGAATGCGAGCCAAGAAGTTTTCCGGTTGGCCGGGTTTTTTCCAGGGTTGTCGTGTGATCCAATTTAAAATTTGAAAAAAATAGAGGACGAATGGTCTGGCAGTTTGTAAACGCCGGTTTACTCTTCAATTCCTTTTAAAATGTAAGGAAAGTATTGCGAAAATTCCAGTTTTTTCCGTACAAAGAAAAATTTTAGCGGCCAAATAGGAAGAAGTTTTGGACGAAAAAATCGGATTCGTTTTCTGCCGGAGGATCAGAACCTTACCTTTCTGCCTGACAGATTCCCCGCCTTTTCGGGGATATTCCGTTATTTTTCAACCCGTTCGTGCAAGCCAGCCCGAAGGTCGCGGGTTACGCCACAAATTGCCGAACAAAGTATTCCGGTGTCAGGGATTCGTGCGTCACTTTTTGGACCAATTCCGCCCAATTAAATTGGGCGCCCGGCGCAAAAAGGTTTTCTCGGAAAAAGCGCCCCACTTCGGGCTCATGCACAAATCCCACGTCGGCATCTTGTGGCAAATTCAGGATGTTTTTCACAATAAAATGACGTACTTGCGAAGCGAACAGCTCGCCCAACATATAATTGTGGTAGTACACCGGTGCTGTACAAATGTGGATTT
This sequence comes from uncultured Deferribacteres bacterium, assembly GCA_964579725.1. Lineage (GTDB taxonomy): Bacteria > Zhuqueibacterota > JdFR-76 > JdFR-76 > BMS3Abin05 > CAZOHG01. The sequence goes on along the minus strand of CAZOHG010000002.1, from coordinate 10,143 downwards.
TCGTGGCCCAATCCGCCGCTTTGCGCCCCTCAACCGGCTTCACCAGTTGAAACTTTTCCACCAACTGCCACCAAAGAGCGTCCAAATCTTGTTCGGGGTTACGGTACAGCTCCCGTTCAAAATTGACCATAACCTGAACCCAGCGGCTGAAAATCATTTGTTGAAGCTGCTGAGCTTTTTGGGCGTCGCGGGCAACTTGCTGAAGTTGTGGCACCGGAATTTCTACCATTTTTCCCAGCCAATCGGCACTGCGAGAAAGCCTTCCGAAAAACATGGCGACGGCTTCGGTAATAAAAATGTGCGCGTGGGTGCGAAGCAAAAAGGGCAAACGCCGGTCGATGAAAAAATCGTACACACCGTGCCCTAATTCGTGCAGCATGGTGGACATCCAATATTCGTCATTTTTCACATTGGCCAGAACACGGACGTCTCCGCGGCGGTCAATGTCGATGCAAAAAGCGTGTTGGTCTTTGCCCGGTTTTTCGTAAAGATCGCTTCTTTCCAAAATTGCATCTGCGGGCAGGCCGATTCCGGCGTAAAAATCCCGCGCCAGGGCAACCACATCTTGCTCCGCAAAAAATTTATCGAAATCCACGTCAAAAATGTGGGGGGATTCCTGAAAAAAGGGATCTTCGTAATGCCAGGGTTTTAGCTCTTTAGCGGAAATTCCGTAGCGTTCTGCGAGGGCAGCGTCCAAATCCGCCTTTATTCGGCGAAAGGGCGCTTCCGTTTGAGTGGCCAAGGCGTCGAAAAGGGAAGCGATTTCAACAGGATTTTGCTCGGCGGTCACCAGGGACAGTTCGTAGTACGTTTCAAATCCGAGGGAAGTTGCCGCCTCGTTGCGAAGTCGAACCAATTGAAGCAATTTTTCGGCAACCACGGGACCGATCTGTTTGCTGGCTTCCCAGGCTTTTCGCCGAAGCCCCGAATCGTGTTCGTAGCGAAGAATCTTGAGAATTTCATTATTGGTAATCTTTTTGCCATCGATTTCAGCTCGAAACGTATTAAAAAGATTTTCAATTTCGGTACCAAGGGAAACCAGTTTTTGGAGTAATTCGGGGGGGATTTGATTTTCGAGGTAAGCCAAGTAAAGTAAATCCAATTGGCGTTTCAGCAGGGGATCCCCAATCTGGCCGCTTTCCCTAAAACGCCGGATTTTCTGAAAAGCCCTTGAGTCGGCGTAGATTTTTCTCAGTTCCAATTCCAAACGGGCCATCTTCTCGTAATCGCTTTTTTTCCCGCTGACGGCGGCGTTCCAATAGCTCAGATTTACTTCTTTCGAAAGCGGTTCAACTTGTGCCACATGACGATCTAAAAAATTGCGGAATTCCTTTTCCATGTAACGCCTCTTCTATTCGCGGATTTCGCAACGGCTTCGGTGCGCTGCGAAAAGTCTTTCGTGCTACCATTCCAGGTCCAAATTTACGGACAAAAAGTCCCCAATACCAACTGTTTTTTTCAGCAAACAAAGAGGCCAGAGAAAAACTCTGGCCGGGGAGGAGGATCAAAAAATCTCAAAGATTAGGCGTGTGAGGCCGTTTCCTTTTGCGGTAACTTTGCACCGAAAAAGCGGCTAATCTTACCCCAAATCCCCGTTTTTTTCTTCTTCTCGGATTCATCCCGTTGAAAATCAAGTTCCATGCCTTCTTCTTCCATATCCAGTTCTTCAAAAACGGTCTCGTCCTTTTCTTTTGCATCAAAATGACGCGTCAATTCATCTGAGGAAAGGGGATGAAAATCCAATTCCTTGTTTTGCGTTGCCGCTTTGTCCGAATGAGCGGAAGAAATCTCCCCGCTCGTAATCTCGTAAGCTTCGCCGTCGGCATCGCTCAAAATGGAGAGTAATTTTTCATCTTCCTTAATGTCAAAACCCTCGCTCTCCTCCCCATCAGGTGAGGTTTCTTCCCGAACGGCGGGTTCCACATACACAAAGTCATGGGAATCGGACGCCTGTTCCGAGAGATTTCGGACAATTTCTCTTTCGCGCCGTTCGTCAATTAAGATCATGGCCTTTTCGATGGCACCGGTGGCTTCATCTAAACGAGTCAAAAATTCGTCCGTAATCGCTTCTTCGCGAAGCCGTCGGACGGCGCCGTGAATGCGATCCGCAATAACCTCAACCCCCTCGAATCCGTAGACCATCGCCAGGTCCGCAATGGCGGCGCTGGCCCCCTGAATCTCTTCAAGGAGGGCGCGATTGGACGCATCTTTTCGAAGTTGTGCCACCATTTCGCGAATGTTTTCAACCTGTCGTTGAATTTCCGATTGGTAATAGGCCACGAACTCTTTTGCAGAGCCCTGAACAATGCCCTCGTATGCCATCGCTTGATTTCCTTTCCTCACAAATTCTTCTTTTACAATCTGTTGTGCGGTGGGCTTTTCCCCCTTTACATCCCTTTCAAAAGATTGTTCACGTACTTTACGGCGTCGTTGACGGATTGAATACGTCCGCCTTCGAGATTATTTTGCTGTTTTTTTTTACTCTCGGTGCTGTCTCCCGCTGCTCCTGCCAGGGTAAGAATGATTTCGTCCACTTTTTTGGAAATCATTTCGAAACTTAGGTCTTTTGTAATTTCCATGAATTCTTTCAATGACAGCAACTTAGCCTGAACGTCGCCTGCGCGCTGAACTTTGCCGACCTCAGCACGCGCCATGCCCAAGAAAAGACCGGGAACCTCCGCAAGAATGTCCAGAAAATTTCCGGGCATGGTTTGCTCACGGGCTTGAACCACGGAAACGGTGTCTTCCACATCTGCCATAAAACGGCTTACTTCATAAAAATCAAATAATTGTGCCGTACCCGACATGGCGGAGGCGGCATTTTTCAAATCTTCCCAGGCGTCCCAATTCTGAATGTCTTTGCGGAGTTGTTCCAACGCATCTTTAAAAATCTGAACGTCCGATTCGGATTCCTCCTCCAAAATCTCCTGAAAAACCTTTTTGGTTTTGCCGGAAGAATCGGCGTCAGTCGCTTCACCCTCCGACTTTTGGGAACCGGATTCACCTGAGTTCTCCGTCTCGTTGATCTGAAATTCATCTTCTGACAGCACGTGTTCTTTGGAGATTCCCTCGGAATGTCGGCTGGGTTCGTGCCCCTGACTCCGCTCACGAAGCCCGGTAGCAATAATCATAACGCGAATAGCATTATTTAAGTCGGGATTAATGCGCGCTCCCCAAATAATGCGGGCGTTGGGGTCCAACTTTTTGGCCAGGGTTTGCATGGCCGTTTTGGCGTCCTTAACGGACATGTCACTCCCGCCCATAATGTTCATGAGTGCGCTGCGAGCTCCTACCACATCCAGATCCACCAGCGGATTTTGAATCGCCATTTCCACCGCCTCAACGGCGCGGTTGGCCGAATCGCTCTCGCCCAAACCAATCATTGCCGTACCGCCATCTTTCATAATCATGCGTACGTCGGCAAAATCCAGATTGACCAACCCTTTTTCCATGACCAGATCGGTAATCCCCAGGACTCCGTTAACCAAAATTTCATCCGAAAGTTTAAAAGCATCGTTCAGCGGTACGTCCGGGGCAATTTCCCACAATTTGTCATTTTGAATGACAATGACGGTGTCCGCCGCTTTTTTCAGGTGTTCCAGGCCGAATTGGGCATTTTTCCACCGGAGCACTCCCTCTTCGGAAAAGGGAATGGTGACAATGGCAATGGTAAGTGCACCCATGTCACGGGCAATTTCGGCCACAATGGGTGCCGAACCTGACCCCGTACCCCCTCCCAATCCGCAGGTCACAAAAACCATGTCGCTACCCCCGATGGCAGAGCGAATGTCCTCTTCATTTTCCTTGGCCGATTCTTCACCGATTTGAGGATCACTTCCAGCGCCCAGGCCGTTTGTAATTGTTTTCCCGATGAGAATTTTCTTGTGCGCGACGGCGTAGAGAAGATCCTGTGCATCCGTATTAATGGCGATGGTTTCCACATCTTTTACGCCCAACTCCATGAGCCGATTCACTGTATTGTTTCCGGCTCCACCGGTTCCCACCACTTTAATTACCGTACGGTGAGATTGCAGAATTTTTTCCAACTCTTTGTCAAATTCCGACGAAATGTCCCGTACCGGGCGTTTTTTGCCGCCTTCCCTGGCTGATTTAATAATGGATTGCATGCAACTCCTCCGTTGCCTTTAGTCGTCTAATAACTGCTTGAAATATTTTCCCGTGTCTTCGTACATGAGGAATTCCAGAGGGTCTTCCTCCGGTTCCTCCGATTTTATGTCCTCGGGTTTGACGCTTTGGTGAACATCGGGCACTACCGCCTGTATTTGATCCATCTTTTTCAAAACGTCCGCCGCCCAGGCCGAGATTTTCTCGTCGCTGAGGCGATTTTCCATGCCCCGTTTTTTCAGTGCCTCCATGACGGTCGAAAGGTAACCGATTTGTTCCGGCTTCAAAAGCAATTCCCCTGACAATACTTGCTTGAAAATCTCCTCGATTTTTTCGGCAATTTTGGCCACGTGAAGGTACCCCAGCTTGCGGGCCAAAATTTTGAGCGAGTAGCAGGCCAACTCAATGTCTTCAAAAGAGCGGTGCAATCCGGGATTTTTCTCCAACGAGGCAAATGCTTTTTGGGTAAATTGAAAATACATTTCCGCTTCTTCCACCAAATCCTTGCCCCCGCGCTGAAGCAACGGCGCTGAAATCTTTGGGGGGACCGCCTTTTGTGCCGATTCGAGTGGGGCTTGTCCGGCAGTTGTGTCCTGAGGCTGAGCTGCCTTCAGAACAGGCTCCCCTTCGGCTGTTGTTTTCGGTTCGACCGGATTTTGAGACACCGGTTCTTCTTCGGCAGCGATTTCTTCCATGATCTGACGCAGGTCGTCGTCCTCTTCTCCCGGTAGATAGAGTTCCTCTTTGCCTTCGGGCGCGGGGTTGTCCGTTTCGGGCGCAGGGGGAAACACATCCGGCGTTTGGGGGGATTTCATTTCAGGTTCTTCCGGCTGGTTCCAATCCCCAATCGATTCGTCCCTGCTCTCTTCTTCAGGCGCCTCTGCCTGAGACGCAGGTTCCTCTTCAAATTCCTCGGGAAACATTTCCTGGTACAACTTTTCCATCTCCGAAACCGTTTCGCTCAATTCGTCGACGGAGGGACTCTCGTCAGCGATCGGTTCCGGCTCCTGCTCCTCAACGGTTTCTTCAGGCGGTGTTTCCTGTTCACCGGACGCCACTTCTTCCTGAAGCGTTTCCAGATCGAAATCGGAATCCACCAAAATTTCTTCAAACTCCTCTTCGGAGTCTGTTTCCTGTAAGGCGGGCTCTTCGGGCGGAATCTCCGAACGCATTTCCTCCGGTTGCCTGTCCGGCGTCGGAGGTTCCGGTGCAGGGTCTTCGAATTCCTGCAATTGTGCCTCTATTTTGGAAGAATCTGCATCCTTTTCAAGAAAAATTTCCTCGGGAGTCTCCTGATCAGGCTGCGATTTTTCGCCGATCGGATTTGGTTCCGCCTTCCTTTCCGGCTCAGCGACGGAGGGCTCTTCTGAAAAGGGCTGCTCCGCGTGCGGCGGCGCCTCTGCCGAAGGATGAGCGCTGTTTTTGATTTCCGAATAGAGCAGCTCCAAATGTCGAATGACGACCGGAATAATATCCAGATTCTCGCCCGCCCACCCGAATTTGTTCACTTCGCGGAGGGCTTGAATGGCTTCCCGAACATGGGGAATAATGTCTCCGAGGCGATAGGAAAAGGTTCGTAACGCAAGATTCAGGGCGATCAGCAGCCGCATGGCAATGGTTTCAATGCCTTCATTGCCCTGAATCATCGCCCACTCCCGAAGTTCCTGAAAATTGGCTTTAATTTGGCTGAGCAGTGCCCGGTCATTCGGGGCTTGCTCAAAGGCGTTCAATAGGTCGTCAATTTGATTGAGTTTTCCATTGACGTCTTCGTAAAAGAAATCCCAGGGATCGGGGGATTGTTCCTTTTGCTTTTCACCAGCAAAAAGATTGTCCAATTGAGAAAGATCGATTTTCTTTTCGATAGGAGATTCTTCGACTTGCGAAGCGGATTCTTCTATTTCCGCTTCGGAAACGGGTTTTTCCGAGGCCGGGCCCGATTCCAGCACAATCCCCACATGCTCCAACAGAACGGCCCGCGACTCGGCATCCGCCATGATTTGCTCGAACGCCTCGGCCAAAGTTACACCCAAGGTTTTGACCGTTTCCATCATTTGTTGCGTGGTCAGCTGGGCCACACGAAGATATTCCACCTTTTCCATCAATGTATGATAGAAAAAATCAAAACCGGGGATGCGGGTTAAATCCAGAATTTTCTCAAATTTATTTTCGGAATTAATGATTTCATCCACAACCAAACCGATGGCCGCCACATTTTCAGGCTTTTCCAAAAGCGATTCGCGGTTTTTCAAATCGGCGATAAAACTAAATAGAAAATAGCTCTTTGGATTGAAAAAGCGGTCAATGAGTTCGCGATGGAATGCATTCACATCTGTGGTTTCTTTTGTGGAAACAGCCATGAAAATATTTCCTCTAATTTTGGAATTGTCGGTACAAATTTAGAATTGCAGGGACGTATTTCTGGGTTTCGGGCCATAAAATTCCGTTGGCTTTATTGTGCGCCAGCCACATGGATGCCCGCTTTTCGCCGCCGTTGTACGCTGCCAGCCCGCCTTCAATCCCGTAAATATCGATCAGTGTGGATAAATACCGGCACCCCAACCGAATATTGTAAATGGGATTGAACAAAACCGTCTCGGGGCTAACCCACGGGATGCCTTCCACTTCGGCCAAAAACATGCCCGTTCCCGGCATGATTTGCATGAGGCCCATAGCGCCGACGGGAGAGGTCACTTTCGGGTTCCAGCTCTGGGCACTCTCGTGCGTAATGGTGGCACAAATCAGGTTCACATCCAAATTGGTGTATTTAATGCTCATTTCATACACTTCATTGGCAATATTGTAGCGCATGTCCGATGGCATTTTGGGATTGTATTTTTCAATTAACGCCATAACTTTTTGAATATTGGCCTGCCGAACGGCATCCACGTTCATAGCCGCTCGCAGATCGTTCACCATTTTTTCGATTTTTGCAATGTCCCCTGTCCCTTTTTCAAAATCGTAATACCGAAATGTAAAACCAAAAGCGGAAATCCCCAAAATCAGGCCTGTAGCAACAAGGACTACCCAGAAGTGTCCGCTTGATTTTTTTGGTCCCATCTTCCCTTCGCTCCTTTTCTCAAACCGTTAGAAAAATTTGCAAAAATGTCATTGCAAGTTTTATGCCACTTCCTTGTTGCGGGAATTGGAGTCCTGAGCCAGTATTTCTTTGGCTAAATTCATGTAAGCCTGTGCCCCTTTGCTCCGTGAATCAAACAAGAATACGGGCTGCCCGTAATACGGAACCTCCGCCAGACGAACATTTCGGGGAATAAATGTTTCGAAAACCATCCCTTTCAACGTATATTTGACCTTTTCAATGACGCGGCGCGTCAGGTTGCTGCGCATATCCACCATCGTGAGCAAAAAACCTCGATAGCGCAGCAAGGGATTGTGTTCTTCCTTGACGGCCCGGGTCATTTTTAAAAATCGGCCCAGAGCTTTCAAAGCGTAATATTCACACTGAATGGGAACAATAATGGAATCCGAGGCAATCAGAGCGTTGTAGGTTAGATTTCCCAACGAAGGGGGACAGTCGATAATAATGTAATCATAGTTATTTCGGATGCCCTTGAGCGCTCCCTTTAAGCGGGATTCCGCCGCCGAGCCAATAAGCCGACGTTTTTCCTCTTCATCGGACCACACATTGCAAGGGATGACATCCAGATTTTCCATTTCCGTGTGGTGAATGGTTTCACGCACATCGACGGAATCAGCGAAAAGTTCGAGCACACCCGCTTTAATATCGTAGCGGCTGAGTCCAAAACTGGCGGCAATCCCCCCTTGCGGATCGACATCAACTAAAAGGACTTTGAAGCCCATGGAGGCAAAAGCCGCCCCCAAATTGACTGTTGTTGTCGTTTTCCCAACGCCACCCTTTTGGCTTGCTATGGAGATGACCTCACCCATAAATCTTTTCCTTTCATGCTGTTATCATTCATGCCGCCAAATCACTCATTACTATTATCGGAAGGACATGAAAAAATCCAAAGGATTTTTTTTCAAATCATCTACTTTCCGAAACAGCCGCCCTTTCAATTTTTAGCCATTAAAGCAAACGCACTTTGCACACCGTTTCAGCAGAGCTTAATAGGCGGAACACGTTTTTCTACGGGAAATACCAAGGGAGAAAAAAAGAACTTACAACTGGAAATGGTTAATTTTTGATCGGTCGTTTCGAAGAAGCGGAGAGAGACCTGCCAAGATTTTTCTCATTTTTGGGGGGAGCAAATACCGAATGCTCCGTAGGTTTGACATTGGAATGGACCTTGAAAACACCGACTTTCCAGGAAGAAATCTCTTGCAAAGCCTTTTCCCCTTTTAATCGCCCGCATTTTGCGTGAATAATCGTATTCCCCCAAAAATAGACCTGTCCCCGTTTTTTCTCACTCATCACATCCAACATAAAATAGCTGTCTCGCGATTGCTGAATCTGGCTCAGTTCGTAAATACGACGTCCTACAGGAGTGTGCGCCAGCGATGTCGAATTGTTTCGTTCGGAAAGAACGCTGTAAATTAGCCGTTTTAACTCTCTGATTTCAAAAGGTTTTTCAATGTAATGCAACCCGCCTTTGTCCTTTACCCTGCTCTCCGTCTCCGGATTGCCGTAAGCCGTCATGACAATCACTTTAACCGGCTTTCGGTCTCGTACAATCGAATCCATGAGCTCCAGACCGGTGTAACCGGGCATGCGCAAATCGGTCACCAACAAATCAATGGGCTGTTGCTCCATGACCCGCATGGCTTCGTCACCGGAATTCGCGCAAATGACTTCGATGTCTTTTTTATCGCGCAGAAGACTTTTTGAAATGCTCCAGGTGAGATCTTCTTCGTCATCTGCGATTAATACATATTTGGGCACAATCCAATCCTTTCCATCCGACAATTTTTGGATTCAGATGGCCAAAGTGCAAACAGCGTGCCGAAAAAAAACGTCCGGAAAGTGTTTTACATTGATGTTCGATGTCTCGAAATAATACAGGTATTATTAACTGATTCTATTGGAATTACACAATTACAATTTCGTTCTTGACAAATTCTCTTTCTGAAGACAAGTTCAAAGGATTCCTGAGCAGGAGATATCTTCCGTTATCTGGCCAAATTTTGCCCAGATGGGAAATTACTTGTCAGGCGTCTTGGGAGAGGAAAATGGCTACCGAAGCGTTTTTCTCCAACCTTTTTTTCGATTCTACAAACTCTTTGCACCATGCCGGGGCTTTGCGGGAAAAGTTCTCCTTCACTGGCAAGTCTTGTGGTTGAAATACGAAAACGGCAGGCCCAAAAAAGCACTGGAAGAAAGGGCCCGCCACCATTTTTGCCGGCAGGCGGGCGAAAAGATTGACTTAAAAATTTTGAATGGGCATGACGAGTAGCGGCGCGTTGTTGTTGTCGTCGATGGTTTTGACCTTTTTCAACAAATCGTAACGGGCCTTTACATAAAATTTTTTCTTTAATTTTTGCGTAAATTGGTTCAGCACGGCTGAGCGGCGATTTTGGAGCAAGCGCTGCTTTAAATCGTCCTTAATTTTTGAAAAGGGCAATTTGTGCGGTGGTCTTTTTCCGATCACTTTAAACACGGAATAGCCTCCGTGTGGGGGGCCGCCGGCAATTTCCAACGGGCCGTACAACGTTCCAACAGGAAGACTGACGGCGATTTCACCCAATTTCCCGTGCCCGTTTTTGGAAAAGTAACCGAATTCTCCCCCTCTTTTGGCCGCCCATTGACGAATGGAGTATTTTTTGGCCAGTGCGGCCATATCTTCCCCGTTTCGAATCCGCTGCAAGATTTTTTCAGCTTCCGGGCGGGTTCGCAAAAGAATTTCCCGGATATTTACCTTTTCCGGTTCGGTAAATTCCTCCGGGTGTGTCTGGTAGTACTTTCGGACATCGGCATCCGTCACCTGAACAGTGTCCAGCAAAACCATGAGCATTTTGCTGTACAGCACATCGTCGCGTTTTTCGGCAAATTCCTTTTGTGCCTCCGGCCTGCGATCCAGTTTCTTTTTCAGCGCAATTTGGGCC
>CAZOHG010000001.1:0-148682 GCA_964579725.1 uncultured Deferribacteres bacterium | reverse complement strand
GATTGCTGTTGCCTTCCACGAAATTATCAAAGGTGTAACGAGAATTTAAATAGGATCGATTTTGATTGTACCGAGGCCGGGAAGGTTTGCGAAGCGCTTCCTGCGAAGGCGTGGGGGGGCCCGAGCTGTTTTCTTCGTTAATTAAAATGGAGTATTTCAGTTTTGTTGGCTCGCCGGTGGCCTCGTACAACGCCTGATCTAAAATATCCCGATAATGCTCGTCAATCCATTCGTAAAAAAATTGACTGGGTACCTGAATGGTGAGCTCTCCGTTTCTCAAATGCAGCGGTACAATCGGCTTAAACCACGTACTAAAACTTTGAGGCCCCAAATTTTCCCGAAGGTAGTGCAAGGCTGTCTGCCAGATTTCATTGACATCCTCTAAAACTTCTGCCATAATGAATCCCTTAAAAAAATTTTGTTCAGAACTAATTATAGAAATTCGCCATAGTTACAACGACACATCTTTTTGAGAGTAAAGCATTTTGAGTCACACAAATTCTTTTTTCCACAAGTTATCCACACAGGGTAGGTCTTTTTTTGCAGATTCAAATATAAGATTTTTTCCAAGAAAATCAATTGAAAAGGCAAAGAATTGGGAAATATTTTGAGTGCGTTTTTCTGCAACAGGAAATCCAAAAAAAACTTGACATTTAACCAGATTTCATATTATATTAAACGTCAACTTTTTAAATTTTATAGAAACAGAAACATATCAGAGGAGAAAGGGATGAAAAGAACGTTTCAACCGAGCAATAGAAAGCGTCGGAATAAGCATGGATTTCTGGAGAGAATGTCCTCAGCCGCTGGGCGGGAAGTTTTAAAGCGCCGCCGACAAAAAGGGCGTAAGCGCTTGACTGTCAGCGATGAGTACACCAATAAATAGTTATCCACACAAGGGAATCGGCCGTGTTGTGGGCGTCGGAGGTTTTTGCGTGTGAATCGCCAAACATTAAAAAAATACGAAATTTTACGCGGCCGAAATGCTTTTACAGAGATTTTTCGTCGGGGTGAGAAAATTCAGGGTCGAGTCGTTACCCTTTTTGTCCTTCCCGAAACAGAGGCACAAATGGGTATCGCCGTCAGCAAAAAATTCAAGCGTGCCGTGGACCGCAATCGAATCAAGCGCTTGCTTCGAGAAATCTATCGGAAGAACAAGCCGTGGTTTCAAAAAAAAAAGTTGTCTTTTATGTTCCCTATTCTGAAAGGGTTCCAGGTTACCATGATTTTTACGAGGATTTGATCAATTTGAAGAGGTTTTTAGAAAAATGCTGAGAAAATTGGCTATTTTTCTGATTCGGGCGTACAAAATGCTGATCTCGCCCTTTTTTCCGCCGTCGTGTCGGTTTTACCCCACATGTTCAACCTACAGCATTCAGGCCTACCAAAAGTACAACTTTTTCAAAGCGACCTATCTCTCGATCTGGCGAATTTTACGTTGTAATCCGTTGAACAAAGGTGGGTATGACCCTCTTCCTTAAAATAGATTTAACTATTTGATTAAAAAAGGTTTACAAAAACATGAATCGCGACACAATTATTGCGTTTATTTTAATTGGGATTATTCTGATTTTTACGCAAACCAGCTATTATAAAAAGATGGTCATGCCGAAAAGGGCAACGGTTCCGCCAAAAGAGGCGGTGGAAGACACCCTTCATCGAAAAAGTTCAGCAATCCTTCCGCAAAAAGGGGAGAGCGCTTCTACCGGTGAGGTTTCTAAGGTCGTGTCGAAAGAAAAAACGGCATCCAAAGCATCGGTGCAATCTCAGCAAAAACCACTTTTGAAAAATCTATTGCCCGCAGAGGAATCCTCCCTCACATCTAAAACAATCACCATTCGCAATAATCTGTACGAAGCGAAGATTTCATCTCGGGGGGCCGTGGTGTCGAGCTGGGAACTTTTTAAATACGATGACGGCAAGGGACATCCGGTGCAGCTTATTGCCGGAAACGGCTACAACGATCTTGGGCTTTCCTTTGTTGTGGGGGGTGACACGGTCGATTTTGGCAAGGTGAATTACATTCAGGAAATTGTCGACGGCAGTCCGAATGACACGTTAATTACCCTGAATAATCAAAGGGATTCGGCACGCGTGGTGTACACACTCAATCTAACCGGCGGCAAAAAGATTCAAAAAATCTTTACATTTTACAACAATAAATATAATTTTGATTTGGATGTTCGGCTGTTAGGCTTTGATTCTTGGGTAAGCAATAAAAGCTACAATTTGCTGTGGAAATCCGGCTTGCGCTACACGGAAAAGCGTATTCGGGACGACGAGGGGTACGCCAAGGTGTACACAATGTTCGGCAAAGATTTGGACGAATTTTCCATTGGGAACAAAAAAATTTACAAGAAAAAGGAACTAAGCGGGAATTTAAAATGGGGGGCTGTGCGCACAAAGTATTTTACAGCCGCGATGATTTCCCCCCACAAACAGGGCCGTGGAGCGATTGTCGAGGGCCGCGGGGTGCCGATCAATGCCAAGTATGTGTTCAAACGGTACGGCATTACCATGGAAATGCCCCTCAATTCCGGTGGACTGACGAACGATCATTTTACAATCTTTATCGGCCCGTTGGAATACAACACCACGCGCAAATTGGGCGTAAAGTTGGACAAGGTCATTATGGCTTCGGGTTGGTACGAACGGTTCTTTCGCCCGTTTAGCATCGCGATCTTGGTTTCGTTTAAATTCCTGCACAAATTTATTCCGAACTACGGATGGGTCATTGTTATTTTTTCCATTTTGATTAAAATTCTGGTTTATCCCTTAACGCACAAGAGCTACATTTCCATGAAAAAAATGCAGCTCGTGCAACCCAAAATGGCTGAAATAAAGGAGAAGTACAAAAACGATCCGCAGCGGTTAAACAAGGAAACCATGAAGCTCTACAAAGAGTACGGGGTAAATCCAATGGGGGGGTGTTTGCCAACCCTTTTGCAAATGCCCCTTTTGGTGGGCTTGTTTATTGTTTTTCGCTCGACGATTGAATTGCGGCACGCCAGCTTTATCTGGTGGATTAAAGACCTTTCCATGCCGGATACCATTGCCACCCTGCCCTTTGCTATTCCCATGTACGGCAACACCATTAATGTGCTGCCGATTTTAATGGGGGTGACGATGTTTTTTCAACAGAAAATGACAACACAGGACCCCAAACAGAAGTCCTTGACCTATTTAATGCCAATATTCTTTGTCTTACTTTTTAATTCGTTCCCATCCGGGTTGAATTTGTATTATACGCTTTTTAATCTTTTCACCATTATTCAGCAAAAAATGGTAAAGATTGAACCGGTGGAATTGGAGCCAAAACCCGCCAAGCAAGTGGCCAAAGTGCGCGGGTCCAGGCGCAAAAAATAAAAAGCAGCCTGTGATGCCAGCCCTGTCACACCACTGGCAGGGCTATTTTTTTATGGAAAACAACCAAATCGTGAAGGTTACATGGCGCCCGAAGAAAGGAAAACCTCGGGGGAGGATACCATAGCTGCTATTTCCACCCCTCTTGGAAGCGGGGGGCTATCGGTGATTCGCCTGAGCGGCCCGCAGGCGTTGGCCATTGCGGTGAAATTGTACCGGGGAAAAAGCGATCTGGAAAAAGCCCGTAGCCATTCCGCTCACGTTGGTTTTGTGGTGGACTCCGAACAAAATCAGCCAATTGATCAGGCGGTTTTTACCCTATTTTTGGCCCCCAATTCCTACACGGGGGAAGATGTGGTGGAAATCAGTTGTCACGGTGGGGTTTACGTTACGCGGCGGGTATTGGAGACAGCTCTTCGGGCCGGAGCTCGATTAGCGGAGCCCGGTGAATTTACAAAGCGGGCGTTTCTGAACGGCAAAATAGATCTGGCGCAGGCGGAAGCGGTGGCAGACCTTATTCAGGCGCGCACAGAAAAAAGTTTACAGGCTTCAATCCAACAACTTTCCGGGGCGCTTTCCGACTGTATTGATGCCCTTCGAAAGCGCCTTGTTCGCCTGTTGGGGCTCTTGGAGGTAGAGCTGGATTTTTCAGAGGAAGACATTACTTTTCTTCCTCGGGAAGAGCTCGTCAAAGAAGTGAAGGCCCTTCGGCAGGATTTGGACATCTTAAAAAAAAGTTTTGAGAGGGGCCGATTTTTGCGTGAGGGGGTAAAAATGACCATTGTGGGGCGGCCCAACGTGGGAAAATCGAGCCTGCTCAATCGGCTTTTAGGGAGCCAGCGGGCCATTGTGGACGAAACCCCCGGTACGACTCGCGACGCTCTGGAAGCCCTCCTGGATGTGGATGGAGTTCTTTTTCGAGTCATTGACACGGCAGGCCTTCGCGAAACGGTCGATCGAATTGAAGCCAAGGGGGTGGAGATCGCCCAATTTCATTTGCGAGAAGCAGATCTGGCGGTTTTTGTGCTGGATGTCCAGACGGGCTGGACAAATGAGGACGCCTTTGTTTGGGAGCGGCTACAGGCAGTCCGCCGCGAAAGAACTCTAACGATTCTTGTGGTGTTCAATAAAATGGATTTGGTGCAAGGAAAATTACTGAGCTCTTTACCAGAGGAGGTGAGAGAAGAACCGGCTGTTTTTCTTTCCGCCAAAACAGGGCAGGGAATGGACGACTTTTATACGGCTCTTCGTCATTTTTTGGTAGAAGGCGGCGGAAAATCTGCAAACGAGGTTGTGTTGACAAATGTCCGCCACGTAAAAGCGGTAGAAAAGGCGGCGGAAAGTTTGACGGCTGTTGAGAAAACGCTGCAATCGGGATTAAGTCAGGAGTTTGCCGTTGTGGACCTCCGCGGAGCGCTGGAATCGCTGGGGGAAATAATCGGGCAAGTTTCGGCTGACGACGCATTGAATTTTATTTTTAATCAATTTTGTGTTGGAAAATGAAAAAAGATGATCAAAATTCATTACTGTTTCACGTGAAACATTCGGCGGAGAGTTTGTACCCCCACTACGATGTTATCGTGGTGGGCGCGGGGCATGCCGGGTGCGAAGCGGCTTTGGCCGCGGCTCGAATGGGCGCCAAAACCCTTCTTCTAACCATGAATATTTTTACAATTGCTCAGATGTCTTGTAATCCTGCCATCGGAGGGTTGGCAAAGGGCCATTTGGTTAAAGAGATTGACGCGCTGGGCGGGGAAATGGCCAAGGTAACGGACAAAACAGGCATTCAATTTCGAATGCTAAATCGTTCCAAAGGCCCTGCTGTGTGGTCGCCCAGAGCGCAGGCTGACCGTTTGGCCTATTCGTGGCAAATGCGCCTTGCTCTTGAGCGGGAACCTCTTTTAGATGTCAAGCAGCTTCCCGCCACAGGTATTTTAGTTGAAAAGAACCGAGTGGTTGGTGTCAAGGTGCAAACCGGCACGAAAATAGCCGGAAAAACCGTTATTTTGACGGCGGGTACCTTTTTAAATGGGAAAATTTTCATCGGGTTACAGGCGATTCACGCGGGTAGAGCCGGGGAGTTTCCGGCGCGCGGAATTACGGAAGATTTAGTGGCACTGGGATTTGAATCCGGGCGCCTGAAAACCGGGACACCGCCACGGATTGACGGAAAGACGGTGGATTTTTCCAAAACGACCCTCCAGCCAGGAGATGAAGAACCGGCTCCCTTTTCTTACCAAACAGAAAGGTTGACCGTAGAGCAGGTTCCGTGCTACCTGACTTACACCAATCCCGAAACGCATCTGATTTTGAATAGTGGGTTAGACCGCTCGCCCCTGTACACAGGGATGATTCACGGGGTGGGACCCCGCTATTGTCCGTCGATTGAAGATAAAATTGTGCGTTTCAGCGACAAGGAGCACCACCAGATTTTTTTGGAGCCCGAAGGGCGAGACACGCACGAAATGTACGTGAACGGCTTCGCCACCAGCCTTCCGGAGGATGTTCAAATTCAGGCCATTCGCACCATTCCCGGTCTGGAGCGGGTGGAAATCACCCGGCTCGGCTACGCGATTGAGTACGATTTTTTCCCCCCGACTCAGTTAAAACCGACGCTGGAAACCAAACGGGTGAAAAATCTTTTCTTTGCGGGCCAGATCAACGGTACATCCGGCTACGAAGAGGCGGCCGCGCAGGGATTAATGGCCGGAATCAACGCGGTTTTGGCGCTTCGTGGCGAGGAACCGTTCGTGCTCGACCGCTCCGAGGCCTACATCGGGGTTTTGATTGACGACCTGGTAACCAAAGGAACCAAGGAGCCGTACCGAATGTTTACCTCGCGCGCCGAATACAGGCTTCTTTTGCGACAGGACAATGCCGACCTGAGGCTCATGGATTACGGCCGAAAATACGGACTTTTACCCCGGGGCGTCCACGAAAAAATGCAGAAAAAACGCCGCTTAATTGCCGATGTACTTGATTTTCTGCGAAAAAAGAAAGTGGCTCCAGACGATATAAATGAAATTTTGACTCGAAAGGGGGGGCGGCCTTCAACGAAAGTGGACAGTTTGTACCATTACCTTAAACGCCCCGAAGTGAAAATCGAGGATTTACAAAAGTGGTTGGCGCCGTTTCCGGTCACGGATGCGGTAGGCCATGAAGCCCTGAATCAGGTCGAAATCGACGTGAAATACGAGGGCTACATTCAGCGGCAAAAAGAGCAGGTAGAAAAATTTCGGCGCATGGAACACAAGCGCATTCCGGAAAATTTCGACTACGACGTGATTCCCTCGCTCTCTTCCGAGGGAAGAGAAAAGCTGAAAAAAATTCGTCCCATGTCCATTGGGCAGGCATCCCGAATTTCCGGCGTCTCCGTTTCGGATATTTCTATTTTAATGGTTTTTCTGTCGCGGGGCGAGCGGCAGGCTTCGGCAGGGAGGTGATGTTTCACGTGGAACTTGCGGCACCTGCGCACTGGCTGGCGGCTCAATTGCGGGAGTTGGACTTTGGGTTCAATCGTCTCGGCGTGGACAGTACCCCGCAACAGAGGGAGCAATTTTCTCGGTATCTGTCTCTTTTGTGGCGGGAGGGGCAGAAATTTAATCTGTTTTCGCAAAAAGATTTGGATCGTCTAACGCCCCGCCACATTTTGGAGTCGGTAGGATGGGTTTTTCGGCTGAAACGGAACTTAATCGGAAGGGCGGTAGACGTCGGCAGCGGCGCCGGTTTTCCCGGAATTCCCCTACAAATTCTTTTTCCTCAACTGGAACTTGTGTTGGTCGAATCCATTGCCAAAAAGGCTCGTTTCTTGCAATTGGTTCTCGATGAATTGGATTTGAAAAAAGCGACGGTTGTACGAGAACGGGTGGAGGTTTTGGCTCAGGACGAATCCTTTTGCCACCAATTTGATCTTGGATTTGCCCGGGCCGTGGCTCCTCTGCCCAAATTACTGGGCTGGTCGGCACCTCTTTTTAAAAAAGGAGCGCACTTTTTCGCCATTAAGGGGGGTGATCTCCATCGAGAATTGAAGGCTGTGGAACCCTTAGTGAAATCGGGTAAAATTAATTTGAATTTATACGATTATTTCATAAATTTTATTTCCAATCGGGAAGGGTTTGCTGAGCGGAAAATCATTGAAATTGAATTCAGAAAGGAGTAGAGGTTGAGTTCTGACAAAGAGTTGTTTGAAGAAATTTCGAAATTGGCGACGGAGCAGCGCAATCCCAATTCGGCGGAGATTGATTCCAAATCGACGGAAGAGATTTTGCGAATTATTAACGAAGAAGATAAGAAGGTGCCGCTTGCTGTGGAAAAGGAAATTCCGTACATTGCTCAGGGAGTGGAAATTATTGTCAACGCCTTCAAGAATGGGGGACGGCTAATCTACGTAGGGGCGGGTACCAGCGGCCGACTCGGCGTTTTAGACGCCTCGGAAATTCCTCCGACTTACGGTGCTCCGGTGGAATTGGTGCAGGGTATTATTGCCGGCGGGTACGAAGCGTTGGTCGTGGCACAGGAAGGGGCCGAAGACATCAAGGAAGACGGGGCTCGAGACCTAAAAGCCCGGCATTTGACGGACAAAGACGTGGTGTGCGGAATCGCCGCCAGTCGTCGGACGCCTTACGTAGTGGGGGCCGTTGAGTACGCCCGCTCCATCGGCGCCAAAACACTTTACGTTACTTGCACACCGCGAAGCGAAATGAATTTGGACGTGGACGTAGCCATTTGCCCTGTCGTGGGACCCGAAGTCATTATGGGGTCAACGCGCATGAAAGCGGGCACAGCCACCAAGCTGGTACTGAATATGTTGACGACCACGGCCATGATCAAGATGGGAAAGGTCTACGGCAATATGATGGTAGACCTGCAAATGAATAGCAAAAAGCTTATTGAACGTTCGAAACGAACGCTCATGATTGTAACGGGTGTAGACTACGAAACGGCCAAAAAATATCTGGAATCTGCCGGCGGACATGTCAAAACCGCCATTGTCATGATTGAGGCAAAAGTTTCCAAAGAGGAGGCGGAAAAGCTTCTGAAAGACGCCGACGGAATGGTGCGAAAGGCAATCGAAATGGGACTCCAGTCAAAAGAAAATTAGTGTAATTTGTTAAAAAACAATTTGTTGCAAAGTTTTGGCGAAAGCCGATTTTTCCGATCGTTGCTTCAAGAATTAGACTCAGGGCACTCCCCTCGTGTGAGCGGCTTGCGGGGGAGTGCTCTATCCATTTTGCTCTCTCTCCTATTTAACAACTTAAAAAAACAAATACTTGTTGTTGTGCCGGATTCTTCGCGTGCGGAGGCTGTGTTTTCAGACCTGCTGTACTTACTGGGTTCAAAACACGTTAATTTTTTTCCGGAGGAACCGTCCGGGAAAATTGTGTATAGCCAGGCGCACTATGAAATAAAAGGGCAGCGCTTGCGCACGCTGGAAAGTTTGGTTTCCGAAACAACGGCTGTTTTTGTTGCTACAGCTCAGGCACTGGTAGAAAAGCTTCCTCCGCCGCGTCAAATGGCGAGTGAGCGACTTTTCCTTCAAGTCGGTGCCACGGTGGATTTTGAAGAGCTGGTTTCCCGCTTAGTAAATTTTGGGTACGAGCGGGTGGAAATGGTCGGTGGCGCGGGTGAGTTCAGTGTTCGCGGCGGAATTGTGGACATTTTTCCGTTCGAGGAGGAATGGCCAGTCCGTGTGGAGTTTTTTGGGGATGTCGTTGATTCCGTGCGGCGTTTTGATGTGGTGACTCAGCGGTCAACCAAAGTCATCAATCAAATTTCGATTTTAAAGCCCGATGAGGGAGAAATCTTGGGTGGATCGCCTGTTTCTCTTCCTGCGTACTTGCGGTCTGACGGCATAATATTTTTCGACCAGCCGGAAGCCATTGAGCGGGCCATTTTGGAACGAACGGGCGTCGAAGGCTCATCCGACAAAGAAGACAGTTTGGGGAAAAAGAGCGGGCCATTGTTTTCGCTGGAATCCCTCCGTACGGACTTGGGTGAGCGCCTTTGGATTCAAAATTCCCTACTCACCACAAGACAGGCCGACTTGGTGGCAACGATAGTCACGCACGAAAGTTTCCGCGGAAATCTTCGGCGTTTGGAGGAAGTGATTTTACATTTGTGGAAACACTCGGAGAAAAAAACGAAGATTTTCATTTCTCTTGAAGAAGAGTTCGAGGTCCAGCGTTTTCGCGATTTGTTTGAGGAGAGAGGACTGCTTCAAAATGGTGTCACCATTGGTCGTGGACACCTGTCCGACGGGTTTTATTTCCCAGACGCCCAATTTGCCCTCTTTACAGAGAAGGACATTTACGGACGCGTGCCCAAACGCAAGCGTTGGGGAAAGTATCGGGGCGGTGCTCCCATTAAAAGTGCGTCCGTTCTTTCCCCCGGCGATTTTGTGGTTCACGAAGATTTTGGCATCGGAAAATTTGTGGGATTAGCCCACATTACGGTGAATGGCAGCGAGCGCGAAACCGTCCAGCTTGAATACCGTGACGGCGACAAGCTGTACGTACCCATTGACAAGGTTCACCGATTGCAAAAGTACACAGGCCGGGAAGGATTCAGTCCCCAGCTCAGCAAACTCGGGGGCCCCGATTGGGAACGATTGAAAAGTCGTACCAAGCAAGCCATTGAGGAAATGGCCAAAAAACTGTTAGACGTGTACGCGGTGCGTAAGGCTAAACAGGGCTTTGCTTTTTCAACGGACACGCTCTGGCAGAAAGAATTGGAGGCATCCTTTATTTACGACGAAACGCCCGACCAGCTTCGCACCATTCGCGAAATCAAACGCGACATGGAAGCGCCCACACCTATGGATCGGCTGGTGTGCGGGGATGTGGGCTTCGGGAAAACGGAGGTAGCTCTGAGAGCCGCCTTTAAGGCCACAATGGACAGCAAACAGGTGGCGATTCTGGTTCCCACAACGGTTTTGGCACAGCAGCACTACAACACATTTCGCGAGCGTCTTCGTTCTTTCCCGCTGAAAGTAGCGTTGCTTTCCCGATTTCGCAGCTTGAAAGAACAAAAGGAGGTCATTAAAGGGCTCAAGGACGGGACGGTTGACATTGTAATCGGTACACATCGACTGCTTTCCAAAGATGTGGTTTTTCGGGATCTGGGGCTTTTAATTATTGACGAAGAACACCGATTTGGGGTTGCCCAGAAAGAGCGGTTAAAAGAAAAATTTCCACTGGTGGATGTGCTCGCCCTTTCCGCAACACCAATTCCACGCACCCTGCATTTTTCCATTATGGGGGCACGGGACATGTCCAACATCAACACGCCGCCACCCAATCGCCTGCCTATTTTGACGGAGGTGGTTCCCTTTGACAAGCGTTTGATTCGACAGGCTATTTTGAGTGAATTGCACCGCGGCGGACAGGTTTTCTTTGTACACAACCGGGTCCAATCCATTACAGCGGTGGCAGAAATGCTGCAGAGATTGGTTCCGGAAGCGCGTATTGCGGTGGCTCACGGCAAAATGCACGGACACGAGTTGGAAAAAATTATGGTGGCTTTTTTGAATAAGGAGTATGATTGTCTGGTTTCCACCATGATTATTGAGTCGGGGTTGGATTTGCCAAACGTGAACACACTGATTGTGAACCGTGCCGATCGGTTCGGACTGGCGCAGTTGTACCAGCTCCGTGGTCGGGTCGGGCGTTCCAATCGACAAGCCTACACCTACTTTTTGGTTCCGCCCGTCAAATATCTCACCGAGGCTTCCCTCCAACGCTTACAAACTCTGGAGGAATTTGTGGAGTTAGGCTCCGGGCTTCAGGTGGCTATGCGTGATTTGGAAATTAGAGGAGCCGGTAACCTTTTGGGTCCCCAACAAAGCGGTTACATTAATGCTGTCGGTTTCGACATGTACACCAAGATTCTGAATGAAAGCGTCCAGAAATTGAAAAAGGAGCGCGGCGCCGAAGAGGAATTGGCACCCAGCGAAGGACTGGAAACGGAAGTAGATACGGATTTGAATGCCCTAATTCCGCAGGATTACGTGGCGTCGGATGTCGAGCGTTTGCAGCTTTACCGTCGGCTGATGCGGGTACGTTCCGAAGAGGAACTTTTGGAAATTCAGGAGGAATTGCGCGACCGCTTTGGCCCCGTGCCCGTAGAGGTTCGCAATCTCTTCGGCATTGCCCGACTAAGGCTTTTCAGCCGTTTATTGGGCCTGGAAAAGCTCCGAATTCGAAAAGGTGTGGTGACCGCTTACTTCTCCGATGCCTTTTACGAGGAGGAACCTCAGAAGGAACTTTTGCAAGAGGTTGTCCGTAAAATTTTAAGTCTTTCTCCAAGCGGAATAAAATTCTTGAAAGGGAATAAATTTGGCTTTAAATTTGAGTTGCGTCAAGGACGGGAAAAGCCCCTTCAAGAAGTCGAAACCTTCCTGAAAAAAATTGCGGAGAAGGCAGCCTGAAACGTTTGAAATGGAGGCAGTGAATGAAAAAAATCGGGTCTTTTGTTTTCGGAAGTCGTATTGTTCTGGGGATTGCGATTGCGCTGAGTTTGGTCGGGTGCAAAAAAATCGACAAACCGGTAGCACGCGTGGGGAACAGCAGCATTACACAAAGCCAGTTTGAAGAAACCTACATGAAACAGCGGTCCATCACCGCCGGCCTGGAAGCCCCGCTTTCGGACAAGAAAAAGGTGCTGGATGAGATGATTAGCCACCGACTGCAAGTCCTGGCCGCCAAGTCCCAGGGGTTAGACCGAGACCCTCAATTTCAAAAGAAAATCAAACTGTTTCGAGACCAGACCCTGTTTTGGGCGGTCATGGAGGCGGATGTGGTTCCTCAGGTGATTCCGGAAAATCAAATTCGAAACATCTGGAAACACTCAAATATTGATTTGAAGCTACGCCACATTTTGCTTCGCCTTCCGGCAAAGGCACCCAAAAAACAGGTCGATTCCACAATGGCCCTGGCGCAAAGGTTGGTTCAACAAATTCGTTCCGGAGCCGATTTTGGGGAATTGGCCAAAAAATATTCTTCTGACAAAGCGACAGCCGACCGCGGCGGCGCGCTTGGCTATATTAAATGGCGACAATTGGACCCGGCCGTGCGTGAAGTCGTTTTCCGTTTGAAACGGTACGACATTACCGACCCGCTGAAAACCAATCAGGGGATTGAGATTATTCAGGTATTGGAACGCCGAATTTTTCCACGCCAGCCTTACGAAATCGCCCGAACGCAAATTCTGAACAACCTGATTCGAGAGCACTCACGCCAGCTCTCTCAGGTGTACCAATCCTATTGGAAAAACCTCCAGAAAAAATACAACGTCACCTGGTACAACAAAAATATTAAATTCCTGGCGGACAGCCTTCACATGCCACATCCTCTTAAAAAGAAAAAGGGATTTGCCCCGGACACGACCGGCCCGTTTTCTGCTTTTTCTGCTCAGGAAATGAAGCGGCCCCTCGTTACCTACCGAGGAGGAAAAATCACCCTTGAAGATTTTGCCAGAATTGTGGGAAAAGGGCCGAAACATTTTCTTCGGCAGCCTATTCGCGGTGCCCGCGGCATTCGCAATATCTTGGACGGGGAACTTCGAAATAAGATCATTCTTATTGAGGGTCGGCACAGGGGACTTTTGAAAAAAGCTCGCTACCAGAAACAAATTCGCGACTATGTGGACAGCCAGCTTTACCAGGAAGCCCGGAAGCGAAATGTACTGCAGAAGGTGGTCGTTACCGACAGTCTGGCCCGAAAATATTACCGGAGTCACCTTGGGCTCTACAAAGACCCGCCGAAAGTCAAGGTTCAGGTCATTATGGTGAAAGATAAAAAATTGGCCGACCGTGTGTACCACATGGCTTTAAAAGGACAGAATTTTACCAGGCTTGCCGAAAAATACAATCAAATGGCCAGTACAAAGAAAACAAAGGGGATGTTGGGTTTTATCGGAATTAATTCGTACGGTTTAATTGGAAATGAAGCCTTTCGGGCTAAGATCGGAGAAATTCGCGGTCCTCTGAAAATGGGCACGAACTATTACATTATTAAGGTGCTCAAAAGACGTCCAGAGCGACAGAAAAATTACGAAGAAGCCCGATTTGACGTGGAACGAGACCTGCGCACGCAACTGACGAAAAAATTGCAAAAAGAGTGGATGGCCAAATTGCGCAAAGAAATGCCCGTGGTGATTTTTGAAAAAAATCTGAAGGAAACATTTAAAGAGTACAAAACAGATGAAATTTAACCCGAGACCACTTGGTCTGATTGGGGGGAGTGTTTTGTTGGTAGGTCTTGTGTGGGTTTTCTGTTCTCGCCCGGGTACCCAGGAAGTACCTGTAGCCCAGGTGGGGGGGGAGCGGCTTTTTCGGGAAGATGTGGAGCGGGAGGTGCCGCGGAATCTTTCCAAAAGTATTACGCTGGACGAAAAGAAAAACTACACGCGCCGGTGGGTCAACACAGAGTTGCTTTACCTCGAGGCGCGCCGACGCGGACTGGACAAATTGCCGGAAATCCAACGGGAATTGAAACGCGTTAAGCGCTCCCTTTTGGCCAACAAGCTGTTGGAACAGACATTTCCGGAAAAACCGGTGGTTTCCGATTCGGCTGTGCAAGCCTACTACCAGGCGAATAGGGGTAGTTTTATTCGCAATCGGGACGAAATCCATTTGGTGTACCTTATTTTTACGTCGCAGAAAAAGGCAACCTTCGCTGTAGCCGCTTTGAAACGGGGTCAAAAACCGAAAGAAGTGGCTTCGGACTCAAGCCTTCGACCCGTGGAAATGAAGGACACGGGGTTGATTCCTCGGGATCAGATTCCGGCGGTGTTCGCGAAAAAGATTCGGAAGGTAAAAAAGGGGCGAACCGTGGGTCCCTTGAAAACGGCCGGTGGATTTGTGGTGATTCACGTGTTAGACGTTCAACCGGCGGGCTCCCAGCGGACACTGGACGAGGTTCGTCCGAAAATTGAAGCGCTTTTACAGCAGGAAAAAGAAAGGGATCTTTACCATCGACTTTTGAACGAATTAAAAAGGAAACAGAAAGTCGTTGTCAATTTAAAGGCACTGGAGTCGGCGTCGGTGGATTCCAGTCATCGAGAAAGGAAGGGAAAGGGCTTTGAAAAGTAAATCGGGATTGGTTTTAATCCTTTTCGGTCTTTTGGGGATTTTTTCACCGCTGAAGGCTCAGCAGCAGGAACAGATTGTGGACGGAATTGCCGCTATTGTGGGAAATCAGGTAGTCCTTCGCTCGGAGGTGAATCAGTACACGATTCAAACGGCCCTGCAGATGGGAATTGACCTGCAGAAAAACCCCGAAAAATTAAAGGCTCTGAAAAAACAGGTTCTGGAAAATCTCATTGTGCAGAAAATTTTGCTTCAGAAGGCTCAAGAGGACAGTATTGAAGTGGACGACAGTCAGGTTGACCAGGCGTTGGACAATCAGGTGCAGCAGTGGATTCAACAAATGGGTTCCCAACAAAAGGTAGAAGAGTATTTTGGGGGCTCGCTCAGCAAAATAAAACGCCGTTTTCGGGAAGATGTCAAAAATCGAATGCTGGTGGACAAACTTCAACAGCAGCAATTCCAGAAGATTCACATTTCGCGGCCCGAGGTGGAGCAATTTTATCGCACAATGAAGGACAGTTTACCCGTACAGGGAACGCGCGTTAACCTCAGTCACATTTTGCTAACCGTCAAACCCAGTCCGGCTGCCAAAAAGGAAGCCTACGACCGGGCGGAAGCTATTCTCCAAAAAATAAAAGAGGGCGCCGATTTTGCCGAAATGGCAAAAAAATATTCCGAGGATCCCGGCTCAGCCGCCAACGGAGGCGATTTGGGTTTTGTCAAACGGGGCGATCTGGTTAAGCCGTTTGAAGAGATTGCTTTCAATTTGAAACCGGGGCAAATTTCCGATGTGGTGGAAACACAATTCGGCTACCACATTATTCAGCTTCTGGAACGCAAGGGGGAAAAAATCCACGTGCGTCACATTTTGATTCGGGTGGCGCCCACGCAGCAGGACGAACTTGCCGTCGTCAAGCAGATTAAGGAACTTTACAAAAGGGCAAAGGCAGGTGAAAATTTTGTCGAGCTGGCCAAGAAATATTCCGACGACAAAACCACCCGTGAAAAAGGGGGCGAATTGGGTTGGTTTCAATTGGACCAGCTCAAGGTTAAAGAATTTCGTGCCGTGGCTGAAACCCTTAAGGTTGGAGAGGTAAGTGAGCCCTTTAAAACACGTTTTGGCTACCACATTTTGAAAATGAACGATCGGCGTGAAGGGGGAAAGTTGACATTGGACAAAGATTGGGAGCAGATTGAGCAATTTGCCCTCGCCCGAAAACGCAATCGAGAATTTCAGAAGTGGGTGAAAAGCCTTCGCAAAAATGTGTACATTGACGTCAAAATGAAGCATTTTTAGCAACACCGCTCTTCGGTCAAATCACCGGTTGATTTAATGTGGGGTTGGCGCTCCACATTGTTGTTTTTGGAAAGGAAAAAGCTAAAATGATTGTGAAAAGAATCACCCAATTTTTCGGCGCGTTGGTCCTTTTGTTTGTGTTCACCACCGGATTGCTGGCCGCCGAACATATTCGCATTTTACATTGGAATGATTTTCATGCTCAAAATATGCCAAAAGTCTACAAACGCCGGGGAAAGACGATTCGAATCGGTGGGGCCGCGGCACTGAAAGCCTATCTTGAAAAATACGGTCAGGGAAAACCCTGGGTAGTGACTGTCCACGCAGGCGACGAGTTTCAGGGAACACCGATTTCCACGCTTAGCCGAGGGATGTCCCAAATTGAGATGCTGAACCTCATGCGTCCTGATGTTTTTACCCTGGGAAATCATGAATTCGATTACGGTCGCGATCGCCTCACCAACGAACTAAAATTGCTGAAAATACCGGTCATTTCCGCCAATATTTTTGACAAAGAAAACGGCCGCCTTTTTGTGCGTCCCTACCTGATTAAAAAGGTGGACGGCGTGCGAATCGGGTTTATTGGCGTCATTACACCCGATTTGCTGGGCTTAACCCTGCCCAAAAATGTTCGCGGGCTGAAAATTTTGTCCCCGGAAAAGTCGGTTGAAAAATACCGGCGTGTCATTCGCGATTCGGTGGATTTGATCGTAGTGGTCAGTCACATGGGGGTGCACCGTGACGAAGAGCTGGCGGCCAATGTCCCCGGAATCGCGGTCATTATTGGCGGACACAGCCACACGGTACTGAAACGCCCGAAAATTGTAAACGGGACTATTATTTGTCAGGCGGGAGCTCACGGTTCCTATTTGGGTAAATTAGACCTCTGGGTGGACACTGCGCGCGACACCATTGTGCGCTACAATGAAAAATTAATCCCTGTGCTGACCGATTCCATCCGGCCGAACCCCGTGGTGGCCAAAAAGGTGGCGGAGTTGGAACAGCAGGTTTCGAAGCAGTTGGATGTCGTGATCGCTCAACTGAAGACCAACTGGATTCGCGGCAATGAGCGTAGCGAGTCCAATTTGGGTGATTGGGAAGCTGATGTCATGCGAACGTACGCCGGAACGGACGTGGCTTTTATGAACAGCGGTGGCCTCCGGAAAAATGTGTACGCCGGGCCGATTCGCAAGCGGGACTTCTGGGAAATTAATCCCTTTGGCAACTATTTTGTTACGTTTAACGTTACTGGCAGAGAATTGCGGCGAATTTTAGAGACAAATGTCAACGGAAAAGGGGAGTTCCTGCAGGTTTCGGGACTGAAATTTACCTACGATTCGCGCAAGCCGGTGGGGCATCGTGTGTTGACGGTTTGGGTGGGCGGAAAACCCTTGAACCCCGATCGAACCTACTCGGTGTGCACGAACAATTTTTTGGCGGCACAAATGTACCGAAATTTCGGAATTCCGCCGAAAAACCATCCGTTGACGCGCCTTAACGGAATGGATCGGGATATTATGATTCAGGCGGCGGAAAAGCAAAAAGTGATTGTCAGCCGGGTGGACGGCCGTATTGTTGACGTCGCGCCTCGGGGCAAAAAGCGGTAAGGAATCCACCCGATGGGACACATTTTGGGAAGTGTCGTCTTTGTACTGGTGTTGTTTGCCGGTTTGGCCGTGATTCCCTTTGGAATCCCGGGAACATTTGTCATTGTTTTGGATTCATTCATTTACGGGTGGGCAACGGGGTTCCGACCGGTGACGTTGGAATTTGTCGGTATTTTGTTGGCTATTTCTTTGGTTGTGGAGGGGATTGAATTTTTCTTCGGCGCTCTGGCCGCCCGGAAATACGGCTCCTCCGCCTGGGGAATGTGGGGAGCCCTGTTGGGCGGTTTTCTCGGGGCCATCTATTGGACGCCCTTGTTTCCGCCGATCGGTACCTTTGTGGGCGCTTTTGCCGGGGCTTTTGTCGGAGCCTTTGTGTTGGAGCTACTCTCCCAAAGGGATGCCCACCGGGCCTTGAAAGCCGGCTGGGGGGCGTTTTTAGGTGCTCTCGGGGGGAAGATGTTGAAAATTCTTACGGCCATCGGCATGCTTGTGGTCGTTCTTATTCGGGCTTTTTGAAATGAAACTCACCACATTGTTTTTGGGGATTGTGCTTTTGGCTCTTCCAATACAGACTCGGGGAGCCGAACCTTCAAGACCGTTTACAATTGCGCGCGTGTGGTACCAGGGCGGAGGCGATTGGTACAACGACCCCTCGGTCATTCCCAATTTGCTGCGCTTTCTTTCGCACGAAACCGGAATGCGCGTAGCCAACACGGAGGCGCGCGTCAAACTTACGGACGAAAAGTTGTTTTCGTACCCCATTCTTTACTTAACGGGACACGGAAACATCGTCTTTTCGGAACCGGAAGTACGGCGTCTGCGCGAGTATTTAACGCACGGCGGTTTTCTCTACGCAGACGACGATTACGGCATGGACAAGTATTTCCGCCGTGAAATCAAAAAGGTTTTCCCGAATAAAAAATTGGTGGAATTGCCCTTTTCGCACACCATTTACCACATTCATTTTCAGTTTCCAAACGGATTGCCCAAAACCCACGAGCACTACCCGGGGCCGCCGCACGGCTACGGGATTTTTTACAACGGTCGAATGGTGGTGTACTACACGTACAATACCAATATTTCAGACGGCTGGGCGGACCCGAATGTTCACCACGATCCCGAGCCCGTTCGGGTTCAGGCATTGAAAATGGGGGTTAACATTGTCATCTGGGCCTTGTTTCATTAGGCATTTCGTGCGCCGGATAAAAGAGCAATTTCCGAAAACCGGCCGGTTGAATAAAATTCGTTCCCAATCTTGGCCGGTAGAAGAAAAGTTTCGGAGTCAAAAAGGCAAGAGCGTTTCTGTGAAGAGTTTTGCTCTCTTTACTTTTGGGTTTTGAATCGGAACGATTTGTTTGACACCCAATTGACTGGCCAAATCGTCCAAATATTTTTTCGGATTTAAAAAAAGCGGTAGATTTTAATAAAAACTTCCCAATAGGTAACAGGCCTCTATGCGAGAAAATGGACAAAAATCCCCAAGCTATCGAGCGATTGTTGAAAAAATAAGAGCTTACGGTCGAAAAAAGCGCCGCGTGCAAATTATTTCGGGCTTGTTTCGTTTTTTGGCTTGTGGAACCGTTCTCGTACTCGCCCTTTTAGTCGTTGAATCGATCCTTTTTCTGCCGCCTTTGCCCCGGCAAATTTTGCTCGGCTTCGGAGCTGCGATCGGAATTTTCTGTTTCATTCGGCAGTTTCTTTTCTCGGGAAATCGGTTCATTTTAAAGGGCGCCGGTAGCACCGACCACCTGGCAACGGAAATCGGCGAGGCCTTTCCTGACGTCAAGGATTCGTTGGTAGATGCCCTGCAAATTTTTCGGGAGATTGAAAACAACCGCGAAAATTACTCGCCAGAATTGGCCGAAGCTTCGCTCAGTGCCGTATCCGAAAAAATTCGCCCGAAAGATTTTCAGGCACTGGTGTCCGGCAGAGCTGTTGCCGTTCAAGCCCGGAATTTTGCCACGGCTTTGTTGGGATTGCTCTTGCTGGCTCTTCCTTTTCACAAATCGTTTGAAACCAGTCTGTCCCATTTTGCGCACCCGACGCGTCCGTTTCGCCCCCTTGCAGTCCAGGCCATTCGGGTGACGCCGGGCGACTGGCAGTGCCTCTCGGGAGACACACTCCTGGTAAAGGTTTCAATTGACGGTACCTACCGGGGTCCCGTCCAGATTTTTTGGAAGGAAAAATCCAAAAAAGAAGGCCACACGGAAACGGCGCCCGCCGACTCCTTCGGGCGGTACCACTTCCGTTTGGAGCGTTTGCGGGAAAGCCTGAGTTATTACGTCAAAGCCGGGAAGGCCAAGACGCGGCCTTTTCGAGTTTCGGTCGAAAAGCGCCCGTTGGTGCGCAGTTTGCAAGCGGAATTGATTTTTCCGCGCTACACAGGGCTTTCGCCCAAATTTTTGGAGGAAAATGAGGGACAAATTACTGCGCTTCGGGGTACGCGGGTCAAACTTCACATTAAGGCCAGCAAGCCGCTAAAAAAGGCGGAAATTGTTTTTCAAAAACGAAACGTTCTCCCGCTGCGGATTTTAAATCAAGAAGCCCACGGGAAATTCACGATTCACAAAAACGACGTCTATTTTATTCGGCTTTGGGATCAAAAGGGGTACACCAATGCAGAGCCCATTCGGTACAAAATTGCGGTTGTGCCGGATCAGCCGCCGGTAGTACAAATTCAACAGCCCGGGCAGGATGTGGATTTGACGCAGGAAATGATCTTACCGCTTCAAATTCAGGCGGAAGACGATTTTGGATTTTCGGGGGCGAAGCTTTTTTACAGGGTTCACCACACCGTACAGGTCACTCAACAGGACACCTTCTTTGTGCCGATTGATTTAAGCCTGGCCGAGCAAAAAGGGACGCAATTGCAAATGGATTACACCTGGCAGTTGACGGGATTGCAGCTTTTGCCGGGCGATTTTGTGGAGTATTTTGTCAAGGTTTGGGATAACGATGCCGTTTCGGGGTTTAAATCCGCTTCCTCACGAACGTATTTGGCCCGCTTTCCTTCCATGGCCGAAATTTACCACGAAACCACCGCGGCGCAGGACGAGTCCGTTCAGGAATTGGAAGAATTGGTGCGCGAAAGCAAGGAGTTGCGCCGGCAGGTGGACAAAGTGACCGGCGAAATGAAACGCAATCCCAAGATGAATTGGACCAAACAACAGCAACTTCAAGATTTGGCCCAAAAGCAACAGCGCCTTGCCCAAAAAGCCGGCGAGATTCGAAAAAATCTCGACGCCACCATGGATCGCCTGCAAAAAAACAACATGGTAAGCGAAGAGACCATTCAAAAATACATGGAGATCCAGAAACTGTTCAACGAGGTGCTGACGCCCGAGATGAAAAAAATATTGGCCGAATTGCAAAAGGCGCTTCAAAAAATGAATCCGCGGAAGCTGAACCAGTCGGCCAACAAATTCCGTATGAGCGAAGACAATTTTCAGCAATCGTTAGAGCGCACCCTGAATTTATTGAAGCGGCTTCAAATTGAACAGAAATTGGATCAGGCGAAGAAAATGGCGGAAAATCTTGCAGAGCGGCAGCAAAGCATTAATCGCTCTTTGAAAAAAGCCGCTTCCAATCAAGAGCGGCAAGCTTTGAAGCAATTGGAGGAAAAACTGCGAAAAGAAACGGAACGGTTTCGGGAGCAGTTAAAACAAATCCAGAAGGAGATGACCGAGTTTCCGGACATGCACGCGGCCAAAATGAATCCGGCGATCGGAAAGGCACAGGAGGCCGGTCAATCGATGCAGAGAATGCAATCGGCTTTATCTCAGGGACAACAAAACCAAGCGGAGCAATCCGGGCAGCAGAGTCACCAGAGCCTTCAACAACTCGGCGCGATGTTGAACCAGATGAAAAAGAATTTGGTCAACAAGCAGAAAAACGAAATCATGCAGCAATTGGCGCGCACGTCGTCGGAAATGTTGCGCCTTTCGAAGGAGCAGGAAGCGCTGCAGAAACAAACCGGGCAACTTTCGCCCATGAGCCGAAAATTCAACCAAATTGCTGAACAGCAACTCAGCTTGCTCAATAATCTAAACCTTCTGACGAAAGGGCTCTACCAGCTCTCGCAAAAAACCTTTTTTGTAACGCCGGAAATTGGGAAAGCTGTCGGCAAAGCGCTTGGAAACATGCAGGAAGCCCTGCGTCAAATGGAGGAACGCAACGGGCGGGGCGCGGCTGGGCGGCAGCGGATGGCCATGGGTGCCTTGAACGAGGCGGTATTGAACATTGAAAAATCCATGCAGGGTTTGGCGGCGGCTTCTTCTTCGGTTGGAATGGAGGAGTATCTGCGACAGCTACAAAAAATGGCCGGTCAGCAACAGGGAATCAACCAACAGAGTTTGCAGCTTAGTCTCAAGTTGGGGAAAAACGGGCGGTTGACGGAAAGCGAGCAGGGGCGATTGCGGCGCCTGGCGGCGCAGCAGCGCGCTCTGCAAAAGGCTTTGGAGCAGCTTCGCAAAAACGCAGGTCAGCATTCCAACGTGTTGGGTGATTTGCAAAAAATGGCCAAAGACATGGGGGAGGTGGCCAAACGGCTGGAAATGGGGCAATTGAATCGGGAGACGCTTCGGCGGCAGCAGAAAATCCTCTCCCGTTTGTTGGATGCCCAGCGCTCCGTCCGCCAGCGCGACTACAGCCGGAAGCGGCGCTCGGAGGCGGGGAAGGCCTACGTGATTCGGCGTCCGGGTGCACTTCCCAGGGAGGTCTTGCAACAAAAGGACCAGCTTCAGGAAGATATTTTGCGGGCGAGAAAAGCCGGCTATTCGGAAGATTTTATTCAATTAATTCAAGCTTACTACCAGGCCTTGTACAAAAACAAAGTGGAAACGCCGTAAAACGGGGCGGCGAAAAATTAGCTACCGTTTGACCGGTTGAGAATCGTTTGAACGATTACGACGAAGTGTGAAATGCGAATGAAATCAATGAGAAAAGCTATTTGGGGGGTGATTTTGGGGTTCTTTTTGGGAATGGCAGGCTCTATTCAGGCGCAGGTTCCTAAAACAGGTGTGGAAGAAAGTCAATATCGGCTTGCCCGACAATTTGAACAATTGGGGCAGTACGATCAGGCAGCGGCAATTTACAAATCGCTGTCCGAAAATTTCCCCCAAAATTACACCTATTTTGAGGGTTTACGGCGGAATTTGCTACGCGCCAAAAAATACGACGAACTTGTCCGCTTGATTCAAGACCGCCTTCTCGTGCGGCCGGGTGACATTCAACTGGAAGCCCAATTGGGCGATGTCTATTTTCAAATGGGACGCGAGCAAGACGCCTACCGGATTTGGGACGGTATTTTAAAAAAATACAGGGGAAATGTGGCCGTGTACCGTTTGGTGGCCAGCGCCCTGTTGCAGAACCGCCTTTTCGACCGCGCCATTCAGGTTTATTTAAGGGGCCGTCGGGAGAAAAAAGACTCCTCCCTTTTTGCTTTGGAATTGGCCCAATTGTACACGTACCAACAGCTTTACGCCAAAGCCGTGACGGAATATCTTCAATTTGCGGTGAAAATGCCGTACCAGCTCAGTTACGTGCGCACAATGATTGCCCGTTTGCCCCTGACCGAGAAAAATTACCCGCAGGTCGAAAAGGTTCTGAAAACCTGGGTGAAGAAAAATCCCAAAAATCTCATCGGTCACAAGATTTTGGCAGGATTTTACCAAAGTTTCGGTAATTACGACGCCGCTCTGAAGGAAATTCTCAGAATTGAATCGTTGGCCGGGCACACCCCAAAATACACCCCGGGGTCAACTTTGTACCGGTTTGCGCTGGATATGTACCACGAAAAGGAATATGGACTCAGCGAAAAGGCCTTTCAAGAGTTGCTTAAACGCTTTCCCTCGTTTAAACAAAAAGATCAGGCGGTTTACTACCTTGCAAATGGGGCTTTTCAAACCAAACAATTTGAAAAGGCGAAAAAGCTGTACCGGCAAATCATTGCCACATTTCAGAAATCCAGTTGGTCTTTGGAGGCTTCGCTTCGGTTGGGCACAATTTTTTTAGATGTGGAAAACAAACCGGCGCAGGCCATCCCGTACTTTGAGCGGATTCGGCACAATTACCCCAACACGCGGCAGGAAGTGGACGCCACCTTCCGACTGGCCGATTGCTACCTGAAGCAGGGGAATCTTGAGAAAGCGATTCAGGTTGTTCAGTCGATTTTGCACTTGCCCTATTTGCACGCGGCGCAAAAACGCAATCTTCGGGAAAAGGCGCAATTTAAGTTGGCTCAGTTGTATTTTTTCAAAAAAGATTTTCAATCGGCACAAGCGAAATTGGCCGATTTGTTGAAAACTTCAGCGGACCATTACGACAGTCCCTACGTAAATGACGCCATTGAGTTGCAGCTTTTCATTCGAAACAACGAGAGCCAATTCCCAGGCGCTTTGTCCGGCTACGCCCGCGGGATGTGTCTGGAAAAACAGGGGAAAGCTGAAGCTGCCGTGGACACGCTTTTGAAAACGGTGGCTGATTTTCACAACGCACCTTTAGCCGACCGGGCTTTGTTGGAAGCCGGAAAATTGAAAGAAAAGTTGAAAGACCCTTACGGAGCGATTCGAATTTACGAAATGTTAGTCACCGGTTATCCTAAAAGTGTGTACGCAGATCTGGCGCAAAAAAATATTGGTGAAATTTACGAACGAGACATTAAGGACCTGGACAAAGCCCGCCAGACCTACGAATCGGTTCTTATTCAATATCCCAACAGCGTGTTGGCCGACGAATTGCGGGCAAAACTTCGGCGGTTGGAGGCACAGCCATGAAATGGGTGAAAACCGGGCTCATTGCCCTTGTTTTTGTTGGATTTGCCGTTAGCTCAGCATTTGCGCAAAAAATTCTGGTGCCCATGGATTTGCACCAGACCGACCATCTGAAAGCTTACGGAGTGGCGTATTGGACGCTGGAACGTGGAATCAACGTGGAGTGGCTTTTGAACTACCGCGGCGGGTCCTTTCTCATGGACGACTACCCCGAAATTGAACGCGTGTTGAGACTGCGCGGGGTGTCCTTTGAGCGCGTGGACGGATCGACCGTTGCCAAGATTTACAACGTCATTCAAAATAATAACATGGATGTTGTGCTGCTGGAAAAAGCCCCGCGAATCGCCGTGTACACGCCCCCCAATAAACGCCCCTGGGACGACGCTGTGACATTGGCGTTGACGTACGCGGAAATTCCGTACACCAAAATTTGGGACGAAGAAGTAGCTCGCGGTGATCTGGTGAAATACGACTGGTTGCACCTGCACCACGAGGATTTCACCGGCCAATTCGGTAAATTTTACGCCAGTTTTCGAAACGCCCCGTGGTACATTGAGGATGTGAAACGAAACGAAGCCATGGCACACAAATTGGGGTTTAAAAAGGTTTCAGAGGAAAAGAAATTTATTGCTCGAATGATTCAGGATTACGTTCGGCGCGGCGGTTTTCTTTTTGCCATGTGTTCCGCGACGGACACCATTGACATTGCGCTGGCCGCTCAGCATGTAGACATTGTCCCGGCGGTGTTTGACGGGGACCCGCCCGACCCGAATTGTCAGGCAAAACTGAATTTTAACAATACGTTTGCCTTTACAAATTTCCACCTCATTTTAAATCCTTACATCTACGAGTACTCGGATATTGACATTCCGCCCAGCAACGCTGCCCCGTTGCGCGGGCCCGAAGCGGAAGCCTTTACACTCTTTGATTTTTCGGCCAAGTACGATCCGGTGCCCACCATGCTGACGCAAGATCACGTGAATGTGGTAAAGGGATTCATGGGACAGACCACGGCTTTCAATCGGAAACGGATCAAGCCCTACGTGGTCATTTTGGGCGAAGTTCCCGGAACGGACATGGTGAAGTACATCCACGGAAATTTCGGGAAGGGGACATTCACTTTTTTAGGCGGCCACGATCCCGAGGATTACCAGCACGCCGTAGGCGATCCGCCCACACAACTTTCACTTCACCGCAATTCTCCGGGCTACCGATTAATTCTCAATAATGTGCTGTTTCCGGCGGCGAAGAAAAAGAAACAAAAGACCTAACTCATGTTCAAACAATCGGTTGAACGTTGAAGAATCGGGAATGCTGTCGCCGTTTGAGGGTGAAGCAATGGCGAGGTCTTAAATCGAACCAAAATGGGAGCGAAATGACCAGGGTCTTTCGGCTGTTGTTCGGTGTCCTTTTTTCGGCGCTTTTTTTGAATTGTTCCTTTAACCAGATGCTTTCTTCCCGACGTTTGCAAAAGGGAGAGGTGGTGCGAACGGTTTCCATTACCGAGCCCGGTTTCCTTTACCTGCCTCGCCTGAATTACAGTGAAACCCGCGGCACCAGCACGGGGGACTGGAGTGTCTTCCTGAACGGTACCGTTGGCATTGTGGGTGCGGGCATCGCTCGTCGGCACTATTTAGTTGGCGGCAGGAAAAATGTGGGCATTCAAATGAGCGCGGACCACTCTTTTTTTAAAGAAGATTTGTGGGGCCAAAGCCTCTCGGCTAATTTTTTGACCATTACGCCAAGCCTCGACATTTCACCTCCGGAAAACAAGAAAGTTTTCACCAAGGCGTACGGCGTGCTGCTGTCCGCAATGGACGCCAACTGGAAGGGGGAACGGGTTTGGTTAGCCGGAGCTGGGCTGGCAGTAGGGGCCGACTACCTTTTAAAAAACGGACATTCCTTTTCCTGGGGGGTAAATATTGCGCTTTTGTGTTCGAAAACAGGGTGTGGTCTTTTGCCGTCTCTTTCCGCCGGGTACGCCTTTCGGAAGAAAAAACCGTGAAACCTTTTGCCCGAACCGCGCCGGAAACGACTTTACGCTGAGTTTCCAGTTTGGCTCTCCCAGAACCCCCTTTTTTTAAAAAGCCCGTCCGGTACAGAATGACCTTAGTTCCCTGTTAATTTCGGTTTAGTTCTCGCAACTAAAATGTTTCATGATTCGCAGAGGTTTGGTCTTTTTTCGGAAGCTTCCGCAAGAAAACCTGCGTTTGAAAAAGGGTTTTGTTCCAGCCCACAATTTCGAATCCCTGGTGATTCGCCACTTGCGCCAAACGGCGGTGGGTGTAAAAGCGGACACGATTGCCTGTAAAATTCCGCAGAATATTAAGAACGTTGGGCTGAGAAAAGGTCACCGCCAGCCAACCGTGCGGCAGGAGAATTCTGTGAAGCTCGGCGAAGAGCATTTCGAGAAGGGGGACGTATTCAATCAACCCAATTGCCGTAATCCCTGAAAAAACAGCCGGTTGAAATGGAAGTCGTTCGCCACGGGCCTGTAAAACGGGCACCGAAAATTTGCTCTTGAGAAGATGCAGCATGGCCAGTGAAAGGTCCAGCGCAACAACTTGGGCGTGGGGTGGGTAAAGCGAAAGCGAATCCCCGCTGCCGGCCGCTAAATCCAGGTAGCGGCCATTGGGTGAAAATTGGTTTTCCAGCCAGCGGCGAAAGGGGCGAATTTCGGCTTGGTAAATCCGTTTGGTCACAAAAAAGCGCCGAAGCCAGCGGTAGTACCGGGATTTCAAATTCCAAATGATGGTGGACACGGAAAAAGCCATCGCTTGCTACACGTTTTTTTGGTAGGTGAAGGGATTGTAAAAGGGCGCCAATGCAGCCAACAGGGCCTTTTCAAAAGAGTCGGCGCGCGTCAGAATGTCCTCGGTAAACACGCCAAAAGCGCCTTCGTTGTCCCGTACGTTTTGTCTGCCGGAAAAAGCGTCTATGATATCTCCTAACTCCAATCCCTTTTCGTAGACGGCTTTGGAAAGAGCGGCCGGTACCGGAGCGGCGTAGCTTGCTCCCCAAAATCCAATTTTTCCGTTGTAAACGAAAGCCCAACCTTGCAAAAAGGTCCCCGCTTCCTCTTGTGCGAAAGACGGTCGAAAAAAGCCCCCCTCAAGTCCGACGAAAAAATCGGCCTGGGGGGCAAGGGACACTAAATTCAGGGCGCGATTTTTCGCGCCAAGAGCCAATTCTTCCAAACTTTTGGGCATGTTGGGAACGCCGCTGGGAACGGAAAAAGTTTGGAACGAAAGCGCCCGTTCCGGCCAAAATTTTTGCTGAATCCGGGTAAAAGCGCGCCGACAGGCCTCAACTTTGGCCGGCCGGGTAGAAGCCACGGCTACAAGCATTAGGGGGTTACCCTGGTTCGCAAAACGCTGGCAAAATCGTGAAGCTGCCGCAGCGCGGTGGAATCCTGTTTGAGTTGAAGTTGGCAGAAGACCAGACGATCCAGGGCGTACAAATAGTCGGCGGCTTCTTCACTGCTCAATGTGTGGTGAGCTCGGTACAGGTGAATAAGGCGGGAAAAGTCCCTGGCAGCATTCGGCCAGTTTTTTTGTGCCGTGTGCAAATCCCCCAACCAACGGTAAGATTTTAGGAGAGTGGAATCCTCTTGTAAAGAGGCTTTCAAAAATCGCTGGGCCTTCGTGGTGTCGCCCAATTGGAGGTAGCAATAGCCCAGGCGGGAAGTGAGTTTGGGAAAAGTACCCTTGAACCGAAGCACTTTTTCGTAATAATGAGCGGCCTTTTCCCATTGCTGCGCCTTAAATTTCTCGTCTCCGTGGTAACGGTTTCGATCGCGCTTAAGAGAAGGGACGAAAAAATAAAAAGGAAAAATTACGAGAACGGACAAAATGGTCAAAATGGCTCTTTTTTTCATGTAAAGCCTCATTTTTTAGGGTGAATACGAGTGAGCCCTCTTTTTTTAATTTAATTCTCAGGGCGAAGCAAATCAAGCAAAAACTCAGGAAAAAAGAATGACCTCGGGTTTTCCGTGTGGTAGGAAAAATTAAGGCCAGCGGGTGCGTTTTAGAAGGGCGGAAAATTCCTCTTCGGCGCGGCGGATAACAGCTTTGGCGTCCAGCGTTGTCAGGATGCGATTTTCCATGAGAATTTGACCGTCAACGATCACCGTTTTCACATCCGTTGCACGGGCTGCGTAAACAAGCTGTGTGTACACGTCGGCCGAAGGAACGGCGTGGGGCTGACGGAGGTCTAAAAGAATTAGATCCGCCAATTTTCCCACCTCAACAGACCCTAAATCCTGGTGCCAACCGGCGGCCTGAGCGCCTCCTATTGTCGCCGCTCGAACGATTTGGCGCGCGGACAAATGGTTCACCCCAACTCGCGGTTTTTGAATGAGTCCGGCAAGACGCATTTCTTGAAAGACGTCTAAGTTGTTATTGCACGGTGCTCCGTCGGCACCGACGGAAACACGGACTCCGCGGGAGAGCATTTCCGGAATTTTGGCAATTCCGGAACCCAATTTCAAATTGGAAGACGGACAGTGCAGCACGTGGGTGTTGGTTGAGGCTAAAAGTTCCATTTCCTCCTCGTCCAGCCAAATGCAGTGGGCAGCCGACAGGTGGAATCGGTCCAGACCGAGGTGGTGGTAGTACAGAAGATTGCGCATTCCCGTCTGCCGTTGCACGGTTTCCAACTCCTTCCGATTTTCGGAAGAGTGGGTGTGCACAATCATTCGACGTTCTTCGGAGAGGGCGGCGACGTCTCGAAGGATGTTTTCGGAGCAAGACAGGGCGAATCGCGGTGCTAAATTTACTTTGAGTCGACCGTTGGCCTGACCGTCCCATTTTTTGTGAAGGCGTACGGCATCTTCCAAACTGTCGCGCCCGTTTTCCCACAAGCTGTCCGGGATTCCCTCGCCGAAATCCATGAACGTTTTTCCGACGTTGGCGCGGAAACCGGCCCGAGCCACTTCTTCAAAAATGACGTCTGTCAGGCGGACGCTCCCCATGTCCAAAATGGCCGTGGTTCCGCCGGAAATGAGTTCCGCTAACCCCAATTGAACGGAAGCTCGGAGGGAGCGCTCGTTGTGAGCCGCTTCGAGAGGCCAGATCTTTTGGTGTAGCCAGTCCAAAAGCTCCAGGTCTTCTGCCGTGTTTCGAAAGAGGGTCTGGCAAAGATGGATATGGCTTTGAACGAACCCCGGCATGAGCAACAGCCCCTTTGCGTCTAACACCCGTCCGCGTTTCGGGAGGGCTTGCCCGATTTCAGCAATGCGATTGCCTTGAACAAAAACGTCCCCGTCAAAAGGCTCCGGCTGAGAATCGGTCAGGGTGAGAATACGGGCATTTTTAATGGTCAGCTCAGACATTGAAACCCGTCCGTTTTTGCTCCCGTTTGCCCCTCGCATTCTGCTTAGCCCATCTTTTCACGCGTTTTCTCCCAGATTTGTTTTTTCAGATGCCGGGCTTCCGTCAAAAGGGCCTGGGCACGCTGGTCGACCGAAGTTTTGAAGGCCTCGTCTTCAAGTCCCCCTAAATTAATTTTGACATTTAAATAGGCTCCCTCCACCGCGCTTAGAGCCAAAATGCCGCCTACGCCGGCGTCACTAACGGAATTCACATTGCCTTTT
This sequence comes from uncultured Deferribacteres bacterium, assembly GCA_964579725.1. Classification (GTDB taxonomy): domain Bacteria; phylum Zhuqueibacterota; class JdFR-76; order JdFR-76; family BMS3Abin05; genus CAZOHG01. The sequence continues at coordinate 118,966 of CAZOHG010000001.1, read as the reverse complement.
TCTACCGCTTCCAGCGCCAGGTTCAAGGCGTCCAGTGCCAGAGCCATAACCTCAAGCGGGACCTGTGTGGCGCCTTTGGTGGCTTCTTCAATGGCTTTTGCCCGAGCGGCTTTGTCTTCTTCGGTTTTTCGGGGAAGGCGAAAAGCAGCCATGACGGCGTTAAAGGCTTCCGTGTCACGGTCAACGGCCTGCAACAAGCGGTCTTTTAAATTTTGTGCCTTTTCGGCCAGGTCTTTCAAACTCCCCCAGTGGGCTTTGTATTTTGGATTTCCGTGGGTCAGATTGGCGACCATGGACACCAGAGCAGCGGCCAGGGCCCCGGCCAGTGCCGCCACACTCCCGCCGCCCGGCGCGGGAGATTCCATGGAAAGCTCGTTGGTAAATTCCCACAGTTTCATCTGAGCGAGGGAACCAAAGCGCTTTTGGAATCGATATTCAATGATTTTTTGGTTCGGGTCAAAGGGCCCCAATTCGTCAAGGCCCAGAGATTTCACGGCGATGTGAAGAATTTCCTCTTCCGGCACGCCCGCTGTTTTTCCCTGTTTCTCGAGAAAATAACGTCCCGCCTGTTTCATGGCCTCCAGGGGAATGAGTCCCACCAATTCACTACCCGTGACACGTAGGCCCAATTTTTCAGCTTCCCGGCAGGTTTCTTCAAAAACAATGTGTACCGGGGTTATTTTGTAATTGGTTAGGTTGTAGGATACCTGAGCAATGCCGTATTCGTCAATGTACCACCCAACCCCCTTGACCGCCTTTAGTTTGCCGGGGATTTTTACGGCCGTACCGTCAGGATTTCGAATAATAGTCCCGTTGGCGTCCCGTTTGGCTCGTCCGGATTCGCGCAAATTCAGGGCGATTTCCTGGGCAAGTTTTCGGTCGCGCGTGTTCAAATTGACGTTGTAAGCAATTAGGAATTCTCGGGCGCCAATGACCGTTGCGCCTGTTTTGGGGTTAAATTTCGCCGGTCCGAAGTCCGGTTGCCAATTGGGATCCCGAAATTTCTCCGGTAAGCTTTCGTACTCACCCTTGCGAATATCAGCCAGATTGCGTCGTTCGGGACGACTGGCGGCCTCCTCGTACAGGAACACCGGAATGCCCAACTCTTCACCCACGCGCCGACCCAGTTCGCGCGCCAGCTGTACACACTCGGCCATGGTGACCCCCGAAACAGGCACAAAAGGCACGACGTCGGCCGCCCCCAGACGGGGGTGCTCTCCCGAGTGTTTGCGCATGTCAATCAAATCGGCAGCTGTTTGAATGGCTTTGAAAGCTGCCTCCTTTACGCTCTCCGGCGGTCCGATGAACGTGTACACCGTGCGATTGGTTGCCTTTCCCGGGTCAACGTCCAATAAAAGTACACCCTCCGTGGAGGAAATAGCCCGGGCAATGGCGTCAATAATTCCCTGGTCATTTCCTTCGCTAAAATTGGGGACACATTCTACGATCTTCTGCATAAAATTCTCCCGAAGATTGCTTTTGAAAATTCCGGAAAACCGTTACATGCCGATTGCTAAAGAGCTTGTAAAATGGCTTTTACCAACCGGTGAAATTTTTGCTGAACCTGATCCGCCACAAGTGTCACCTCTTCGTGCGTCAGCGGTTGGGCAGAAAGTCCCGTGGCCATGTTGGTAATACAGGAAATGCCCAAAACCCGCAAGCCTCTCTGATTGGCAGCGATGACTTCCGGTACGGTGGACATGGTGGCCGCGTCGCCCCCCAACCGCTGAAACATGCGAATTTCAGCCGCCGTTTCGTAAGTGGGTCCCCGACTTCCGACCAACACACCCTTTTTCAGTAAAATTCCCTCCTCTTGTGCCACCCGCAAGGCCAGCGCCTGGAGTTCCTTGTTGTAGGGTTGGGACATGTCCGGAAAACGCGGCCCCAATGTGGAGCTCTCTTTGCCCCGAAGCGGATTGGCAAAGAAAAGGTTGATGTGGTCTTCGATTAGCATGAGGTCGCCCGGCTCAAAAAGGGGGTTCACGCCCCCCGACGCATTGGTTACGAGCAAGGTTTGAACGCCAATGGTTGCCATGAGGTGGGCAGGAAAAACAACCTGCTCCATCGGATATCCTTCGTAGAAATGGACGCGGCCTTTCATGGCAAGGATGTATTTGCCCGAGACCTCGCCAAATACCCAGCGCCCTGCGTGACCGGGAACAGTTGAAATCGGATAATGGGGAATTTCCTTTGTGGGAACTTCGATGGTGTGGTCCAATTCATCTGCAAAATTGCCCAATCCGGAGCCGAGAATGACAGCGATCCGGGGGAATTTCTTCACTCGCTCCGCGAGAAAATCACTGGCTTCCTGTAATTTCTTTTGGTAAATCGACATTGTTTTGCCACTTGTTTTGTTCCGTGTTTTGTGCCTCAATAGGGACATCCCTTCTTTCCGATGGCGCCAAAAGTAGCGAACCACATTTACGGTCGAGCCCATGAGACGTGCAATTAGATAATCATGCCGGCGATGGTGGCGGTTAGCCACGAAGCCAGAGCGCCTCCAAACATGGCACGAAGGCCCAATTTGGCCAAATCACTCCGGCGGTTTGGGGCAATGCCGCCGATCCCGCCAATCTGAATGGCAATGGAACTGAAATTGGCGAATCCACAGAGTGCGTAAGTGGCAATAATCACCGTGCGGGGTGAAAGCTGACTTTTCACCGCACCCAACTCCACGTACGCCACAAATTCGTTAATTGAGATTTTTGTACCCAGGAGGTTGCCGAATTCAACCAGATCCTTGGTGGGAACCCCCATGAAAAAAGAAATGGGCATGAAAATGTAGCCGAAAATTTGTTTCAGGCTGGTGTGCAGAAAACCCAATCCGTAGTTGAGCATGGCAATCAAAGCGATAAACGCCAGCAACATGGCCGCCACATTCAGTGCCAATTTAAGGCCTTCGGCGGCTCCCTGAGCGGCTGCATCAATGACATTTTCCGTGGTTTTTTCAATGTTCACATGAACAGAATCGGCTGTTTTGGGTTTTTGCGTTTCCGGGTAAATAATTTTGGCCATGACCAATGCTGCCGGAGCCGACATCACACTGGCCGCCATGAGATGCCCGGGGTCGATTCCAAAGCGCACGTACGCCGCCATGATGCCGCCGGCCACGGTGGCAAAGCCCCCCACCATAATGGCCATTAACTCGGACATGGTCATGGTGGCGACGTAAGGCTTAATGACTAAAGGGGCTTCCGTTTGTCCAACGAAAATATTGGAAGCGGCGGAAAGGGACTCAGCCCCGCTTACTTTCATGGCTTTGGTCATGATCCAGGCCATTGCGGCAACAATGCGCTGCATCACGCCCCAGTGGTACAAAATGGACATCAAAGAAGCGAAGAAGATAATTGTGGGTAAAACATGAATCGCAAAAATGGTTCCAATATTGACAAAATGTCCCGTAGCGCCGTCCACCAGTTGGAAGGGGCCGCTCCCCCCCAATTCCCTCACAATATCCGGAGTGGAACGGTAAATGTTCCCGAAGAGGAAAGCCGAACCGTAGTCGGTGAAGCTTAACAGCTTGTTAATGACCAATCGGGAGTAGTCGAAAAGCAAAAGGCCCGGTTTTGTTCGCAAGATAATGACAGCAAACAGGAGCTGCAAGGCAATCCCGACCCAGACGGTGCGGTACGGGATTTTCCGCCGGTTGTTGGACATCAGCCAGGCAATGCCCAAAAGAACAAAAATGCCGCTGAAACTGATCAAACGCTCAATCATTCAGAAACCTCCAGTCAGAATTCCATGCCATTTGGGGAAATCGCATTTACCCCGGGTTACTCACCCTGTTTTTTATTTGAAGGTGGTTCAAAGTGGCGGCGGCAGCGGGCTTCGTAAATGTTTTGACCACCCACCACTACACGCGCTTTGTCGTCCGTGAGGCGTTGCGTTCGGCTGGCCGGATTTCCACAAACCATGCAAATCGCCAGCGTTTTGGTAATGTACTCGGCTACGGCAAGGAGCTGAGGAATAGGCTCAAAGGGTTCGCCGCGATAATCCAAGTCCAGGCCCGCCACAATGATCCGTTTTCCGGCGTCAGCCAATTCTTGACAGAAAGGCACCAGGTCCATTCCGAAAAATTGTGCCTCGTCAATTCCAATGACATCGGCTTGGCCAACGTGTTGGCGAATTCCTTCGACGGTTTCCACTGAAATGGACGGGAGTTGTTGTTCACTGTGCGAAACAATGTGGTCGTCACTGTACCGGGTGTCGATTTTGGGTTTGAATATTGCTACTTTTTGTTTGGCGATCTGTGCACGCCGCAGACGCCGAATAAGTTCCTCTGTTTTTCCGCTGTACATGGGTCCACAAATGACTTCAATCCACCCGACGCCCCGTTCTCGTACAATATTCATTTTTTCTCCTCATTGATTTTTACGAAATCGAAAATCCCGTCACCAGAACCTTCGTTGATTTTTCGGGAATAAGAATCCAATCCGGCTGAAGTGACAACAGGCCTGGTTTGACCAAAACCGGATGTTGAATCAGATGCGCCCGGCATCCACTTGTACAATCACTGGAACCGAAACCCGGAAGGGGGATGCTTGCACCGGGTAATTTTTCCAGTAGCTGATTGACCCGGCATTCCCACTCGGGGTGATTGGCATAAACCCAAATTTGAACCACAGAAGCTTCCCTCGTCAACAGCCAATCCACGTGCCAGTGGCAGTTTTTCTGTGTTTTCAAATGCCGCGAAAGCCGAGCACGCAACCGGCGGCTGTCGCGTCCAGTGTAGGAATAAAAGCCCGGCAAAAAAACAGCGCTTCCCAGAGAAGAAAAAGTCAGTTTCTTTGCTTTTTGTAGCCGAATCCAAAGAACGTAGGTTCCGGAATCAATGGGAAGAGTGTCCGGTGAAAACAAAAGGTTCACAGCTTTTCCCGCAAAATAGCTGCTGCTTTTTCTGGAGAAACAGGGTTTACCGGAATTCCGGAACCAAGCTCGAAGCTGTTGCGATTTCGAAGCCTCGGCACAATTTCAAAATGCCAATGAAAATCCTTTTTGAGGGTTTTCCAATAGCGCCGCTTAACCGCCACCGAAATATTGGGGCCGTTGTGAAGCGACAAGATATAGTGTGGATTATTGAGCACATCTCGAATTCTTCGAAACACGGTAATCAGCACCTGCGCCAGAGCCTCGAGCCGGGTGTTGTCTTCAAAAAAAGTTTCGTGTTGTTGAGGAATAATCCACGTTTCAAAAGGGCGCCCCGTTGCAAAAGGCTCAAAAGCCAAAAAATGCCCGTCATTTAAGACCACCCGTTCCCCGCTTTCTAATTCCTGTGACACGATGTCACAAAAAACGCAGCGTTCCTTGTAAGCAAAATAGTCCCTGGCATTTACCAATTCGTCGCGCATTCGTCTGGGGGTAATGGGTGTCGCCAGAATTTGGGAATAGGCGTGCCGGAGCGTATTGCCCGAAGCCTCACCGTAATTTTTGTGAATCAACACGTAGCGAAAACGCGGGTCTTTTTTGAGTTCCCGAATGCGAAATTGCATGGTTTTGAGGACACGGACAAAATGTTCCGGCGAGAAATCCGGTATTTGTATATCGTGCTGAGGGTGTTCAACAAGGATTTCGTGCTTTCCCACCCCGTTGAGCATGTCGTACATCCCGACAGCCCGATTGTCCACGTCACCGTGGGATTCCAAAATCGGGTAGCGATCCGGAATTACGCGCACCTGCCAGCCCGGCGTGTTGGGTTTGGAATCGGGCGGGCGAAGGGCGTAAATTTCCGGTGGGGTCAAATCTTCGTTTCCTTCACAGAAAGGGCAGATTTCAGGACTCTGACGGGTAGCCGGAAAATTGTCCGTTAAATCGTTCAGCTTAAATTCTTCCGAAAGAATTATCGACCATCGTCCGGTGACCGGGTCTCGTCTTAATTGGTTCATCCTGCGTAGCCCTTTTTAAACGGTTTTATGCAAAAAAAGCCATCCCGTGCAGGGACGGCGAACGTGGGGCGGGTGCGGCGGTTCAAACCTTGAACCGCAAAATAGCACCAATTCCGCCAATATTGTCTAATTCTTGCGATTCCAATACATGTTCGATCTCACAATTTTGAAGAATGGCCGATTCCACCGCTTCTTCTAACACGTCTGGCGTGGCATTCATTTGAATTTGGTCGATCGGGCAGTCCGAATCTTCCGCACTCATATAGCCGCACTTGGGACAAACGTAGCCGGGAACGGACAGGTCATCCTTTAAGATGAGGATATTAACTTGCCCCTGCCAAAGCGCTTTCAATGTGTTCTCCAGACCGAAAACCCCCAGGCCGTTGGAATTTGCTTCGTCCATCAGACGCTGAATTAATTGTCGTTCTTCTTCCCGTTCCACCTGACGCGCAATTTCTTGTGTCTTGCTCAGTGCGTTGGGCAAGGACGTGTCGGGTTCCAGATCGACGCGCCCCACAATGCGTTCTTGTAAATAAGTGTGTAAATGGCGTTCAAAAGCGCCAAGGATTTCCTTTTTGCCCCCCAAAATGAGCCAGTCGAATTTTCTTTCTTTGAAAAACTCCAATGTGGCATCAGCCACCTGTTTGAGGTGCCGGTGCACTTTGTCTTCAATGTGGCGCTCAATGCGCCGTTCTTCCAAGCCGTACCAGCCGGCAATCCGCACTTTACCGGGAATTTCGCTCAAAATATCCGAGTGCTCGGTGATTTCCCCCAAATAGACCTCGAAAATGCGGGCCTTGTCGCGGCTGACCACAACCGTGCAGTAGCGTTTGTACTCATCGAGAAGTGTGGTTAGCGGCCGAACGTAGGGCTCGTTGCTGACAATCAATCGACTTTTAACCGGCTGGGGTAAACGGTAAATTTGCCAGAAGTTTTTCCCTGTTGAGGAAAAAATAACCAAACAACGCGTGCCGCGCCCGTCGAATTCCAGCGTAACGTACGCCAAAATTTTTTCAAAGTCTTTTTCCAAAGAATCTTTCACATCAGCGCTCAGATCCATCTTTTTGATTTCCTGTCGCCGTTCTTTGATTAAATCCTTAAGCTGAATCTCGTAGTCCTTTTTTGAGAATCGTTTTTCGTTGACATTGAGGTACAAACTGGTCATGAACAAGGGATCCGCCTTAAACTGCAACAATTCTTCAATCTGCTCCATTGTAATCATGGCTTTCTCCTTTTATCTTGATTCTCCGTCCGTTTTCCCTTAAATTGCCACCGTTTGTTTTTGGTCATTCAGTTCGACCTTACATTCAACCCCAAATGTAAAACGCTTCACCCAAACGCCCGGTTTCATTACGGGAAAAAAGGAGTACAAGATGAAACAAATGCTCATTTTCCCCAACGACACGATTCAACAGGTCCTGGTCGGAACGCCCACAGGACATCGGCATTTACGCATTTTGGTTGAAACGGACAAACACCTCCTTGTCTTTCACGAAGCAACTCTGGCAAATCTCGTTCGGGCTTTTGTAACGGTGAAAACCCACCCCCGAACCACGGTGTTGAAATTAGCCCGGGAACAGTCCAATGCTTTTCGACCGGGTTTTGCTACATCTCAGCTTTTGGAACAGCCCGGCACCGGGGCAGAATTCCAAAAGGAATTAGATCGCCTGTTTGCAAAAATAGAAGCAGTCCGCCCAAAGCACCGGGATTGATCGCAAAGATCGGTCCCGGTCAGCTTTTCGTTTTACATTTTAGCAATTTTATCGGAAATTGTCAATAATAAAAATAGACGAAACTTCGTCCCGACAGGGAATTATCTTGTTGAAAAAAATAATTGGAAAAGGAGGCGAAAGTTTCCCTACGACAAGGAGAAGAGCCGGCGTAATTTTGCCGCTACTGTCGTTCCTACGATTTTTATTGGAACGTCGTGTAGGGGCAAAGCGGCACGGTCTTTTTTCAAGGGTGGCGGAAATGTGCTTTCGGGCGGTTTGTCCGAAATGCAAAAAAACGGTGCAACATTGGGTATTTGCTTTAGAAGGGTAATCAGCTCCACCAATTCTTGGGTTAATAGGATTTCCTGATCGATCAAAATAGCGGGGTCGGTGGAATCGGTTCGGTCGATACGGGCCAGAGTGGCTTCGTATTCCTTGTAACGAAAGGATTTGAAGGGTGTGGGGTCACCCGCGGCGGTGCCGCTGAGGACTTCTTCAAAGTAATTTTGAACAGGGGCGTCAGCGCTTTGCAGGATTCGCGTTCCGGTTCGGTTGAGAAAATCCCCGAAGGAAGTGATTTTCTGCTGAATCAGGAGATGAAGCAGCTCGTCAAAATTCCACACGCCGGCCATAATCATGAGGCAAATGAACGCAAGGTAATCCTGATTATCTTCCGTCAAAAAATGGTATTCGGGTTGATTAAGGGTTTTGTAGATAAAGAAAAATTGCTCCTCTTTCCAGCGGTCGGCCACCGTTTGTTGAATGAGGTTTCGGACGCCGTCCATACGGGCGGCGTCGATCTGGGCATCGTTGCGCCCGCGGGCGCCCAAGAGCGTTTTGTCCATGTCAAAGAAAACCGCCGTTGGAGCCCGCAGGTCCAATCCCTCGGTAAGCAATTCTTCGAAAAATCGCACGATGAGTTCCCAGCGATTGGCCAAAAACAGGGGGGGACGTGTTTCCAGGCGAGGTGGTTGGTTTTGCGCGTCCCGCCCGATAAACCCGAACACACGGGCGCCGCTCAATCGACTCAGATTTTGCACGACGGCGCCGTCGTTTCCGGGGGTGTCCCCGAAAAAGAAAATTTGTTTGGGCCAGGCGGGGGCACTTCGCCGTAGAAACTGCAAAATAATTCTGGCGTAATGAGTTGAAGTTTTGCGCGGGGCAAAGGACATTTCCAGGCCCGTTTCACGAAGAATATCGGAAAAGCGGGGCAGAAGGGGGTCAACCGGGTTTAAATCGCGATAAAAAATGCGTTCCCCCAACAATTTTTTCAAGGTAATTTTGCCTGAATAGACCCACATGACTTTTTCCCTTAAGCCCTGGTTTACAAAAAAGGCGTTAGCCAATCCAAAGGCTAACGCCCGCAAGATTTAAATGAAATGTGTTTTTACTCTTTTTTGTTCTCGTCGGAAGCCTGTTTTTCGGCGTCGTCTGTGGCCGATTCGTCGGAGGCCTTTGGTTCCCCTTCTTCTGTTTTCGCTTCTTCTTTTTCTTCGGATTCTCCAGCCGTCTCCTCGGTTTCCTCCTCCTCTTCCTCTTCTTCCTTGCGCTCTAAAAGATTTTCGTCATCTTGATGTTTCCGCATGACCAAATACATCAGCGTAACACCGGCATTGCCCGTGGCTTCGGCGTAAGCTACCACCAAAACACCAACGGCAAGCATGGAAATTGCAAAAATCCAGGCAGAAATTTCCATGACGACGGGAACCTCTTTGGGAACAAAATCACGCGCAAAATAGAAGTACTGAGACAAGCTGCCAAAGGCATATTGAATCCAATTAAACGTGGGGTACACCCAGCTTTGAACCAGTGCCAGTCCGTTGTTCATTAAATCTAAGAACTTGGGGCCCATTCCGATCACAAACAGGAAATTGAAAATCAAAAAGGCCTCTTTTACCGCCCAGGCAAGAATCACGAAAGCCAAAATCTCAATAACAGCCACTACCACCCCGTAGCCGATAATACGCCAGGGTTGCCCTGTAGAAATTGAAAAGGATTGAAAAACGGCCTCAAAGGCGTCTTCGTTGGTGGTGGCGATAATGGACGGCACAAAGAAAAGGGCGACGCCGAGCACCAAAATCAGGAAAAAAACAAACAAAGCCGAGCTCATGTAAAAGATCGTCATAAAGGCCGTACCCAACTCGCCCACGTAGGGAATCCGGCCGATCAATCCCATGATGATGGCACCGACCACAAAAAAAGCGATGATTCCGATGATGGCCGTTGGCGCCGCGAGTACCGACCCCCAGCGCTTCAGCGAAAATCCGAAGGCTTCTTTCCACGTGTAGAAGGTTTCGCCCTTTAAATTCATGTAAACGGCGCGAGACACCGCTGTGTTGGTAAGGAGCAAAATGGCAATTAGCAAAATCACCCCTACCCAGAAAATTAGCCAACTGTACCAGGGGCCGCCAATTCCGTACAGGCAGGGAAAAAGACCGAAGCGCTCCCACATGGGTACGAATCCCTTGCCCGCCGCAAGGAAGCTGACGTATGTCAGCACGTCGTACACCACGAACCCGACCACCAAGCCGACAAAATTAATCCACACTCGCTGAATGCTGAACGCCAGGCGTGCAGACCGGAATAAATCCTTGTAGTTAAAATGCAGCTTGACCATCTTCCCTCCTAAATTTTACCAGGTTCCACAAAAAACGACCCAATTGCAAATAGCGTTTCCACGAAAGTAACAAATTGATTTTTGTAACGTTAGATATTACAAAAAAAATATGATTTTGTCAAGGAAAAATTTGACGCCGCCGTTTCTATTTTGGGTTGATTTTGCCGTCGTTTTTGTCTATTTTTTACTCACTTACAGAATGACATGCCGCACGCTTTTCCCGTTTAGCGGGCGGTGCTGAGCCCATTTGGCGAAAGGAGCGGGTTTGGGAATTTCCCTCTACCGGAAAGAAAAAACAATCCATTTTGGGGTGATTTTATTTGTCCTGCTTTTGACCGTTTGGCCGGTTCAAGCTCAAAACGCCCGCGTGCGAAAACAACAGAACAAACTCCAGTCCATTCGCAAACAGATTCGCCAATACCGACAGAAGTTAGCCGCCTCGAAAAAAAAGGAGGCCACCACATTAGAAAAGCTGGCCCGAATCGAGCGGGAAATCGATTTAACTCGGGCGCTGCTCCAAAAGCTTTCTATTGAACAGGCGTTGCTGAAGCAAAAAATCCTCGATCAAAACAAGAGCCTACTCCGACTGACCTCCCAATACGCAATCTTAAAAAAGGAGTACAGCCGTCGCGTGGTGCATTATTACAAGGAAGGCCCATTGTTGGATTGGGGCATTCTGCTTTCGGTCCATTCGGTGAATCAGGCGCTGGTGTGGCTCAAATACCGGAAACTGATTTTGGATGCGGACAAGCGCAGGCTTCGGACACTTCAGATTCAAAAGGAACGCATCAGCCAGCAAACGGATCAGTTGCGGAAAACATTGCAGAAGCAAAAGGCGCTGATCGCCGAAAAAATGCGCGAGAAACGCAATCTTGCCATTCAAAAAAGCAAACGCCAGAGATTGCTGCGAAAAATTCGAAACAACAAGCGGATTTACGCCCAAAAAATAAGGGAATACAAAGAGGCCGAAGCGGCTATTAAACGCTTGATTCGTTCCAAAGAAGTGGCCCGAACCTCTTCGTTGAGTCGCCGAACGGAGGTGAGCCATTTTGCCACTCTGAGAGGAAAACTGCCCTGGCCAACCAACGGACGGATTCTGCACCACTACGGCAAAATCCGCAATAAAAAATTGCACACGGTTCAGGAAAATATTGGGGTAGATATTAAGGCACCTTTCGGAACCCCCGTACGATCGGCAGCGGACGGCGTGGTCACGGCTATTACGTGGCAGCGTGGGCGCGGAAATATTTTGATTATTGATCACTACGGGGGGTACTACACCGTGTACGCCCATTTGTCCGAAATTTTGGTCGTCCCCGGGCAAAAAGTCAGGCAGGGAGAAGAGATTGGCAAGGTGGGAAATTCCGGCTCCCTCAGTGGTTCCATGTTGCATTTTGAAATCTGGAAAAAAACGAAAATCATGAATCCGGAACACTGGCTTCGGAAAAAAAGAGGGTAAATGTGAAGGTAAATTTTGATCGCGTTTTGGGACAGATGGACGCCAAGAAGATCCTGGGCGCCATTGTGGAAAATCAGCGGCTTTCCAAAGCGTACATTTTTAACGGGCCGGAAGGTGTGGGCAAGGATGCCCTGGCCATCGAATTTGCAAAAGCGGTGAACTGTCTCAATTCGGACGGAGAAGTTCCCTGCCAGAGGTGCGCCAATTGCCGCCCAATTGGGGCGCTGGTGCATCCCGATTTTCGGGTGGTGTACCCGGCTTCGGCCAAGGATTTGCAAAAAGAGGGGGCTCAACGCCTGGAAAAGAAAGCAAAGGACCCCTATTTCCCCCTGGCCAAAAATGCGCTGGCCAAAATTCTCATTGACAACATGCGGGAAATTAAGCAGTTCGTTTCGCTTCGGATTCACAGCGCCCGCCACCGCGTGGTGCTCATTTCGGAAGCCGACCGAATGAACGAAGCGGCGTCTAATTCCATCCTTAAATTATTGGAAGAGCCACCCCCACAAACGATTTTTATTCTTACCACCTCTCGAATCAATCGGCTTTTGCCAACGATTGTGTCTCGCTGTCAGGTGGTGAATTTTGCTCCTCTTCAGGCGGGGGAAATTCAAACGGAATTGGAGCGCCGAGGTGTTGAGCCAGAACAAGCACGGGTGGTGTCCCGTCTGGCGGAGGGGAGTTTTCGAAAAGCCATGATTTTGCTTCAGGAGGATTACAATGCCCTTCGGAATCTGGCCTACAGGGCCCTGCAATTGGCGGCAACCGGAAGCGTTGTGCAGCAATTGGATTTTGTAGAAACGCTCAGCTCGGGGAAAAACAAATCTTTGGTCAAAGATTTCCTGTTGTTGGCACTGCTTTTTTTACGGGATGTGTATTTTTTTCACCAATTGCGCTTCGAGAATCCCGATTGGGACGAGGTGCTGACCAACTTCGACCGCAAGGAAGATTTGGAAAAATTGGCGATTTTGTTAGAGGATAAGGATGTGGCTGAGGCCATTTCGAAAACGGAAAAACTTATTGATTTAGTAGATAAAAATATTTATATTAATTTGATTTTAATTGATTTTATGAATCTTTTCCGCCATTTGCCCGAAGGGCTTTCCCCTGATTTTTAGGGCATCGGTGGCGGTTGAGTTTTGACTCGTTGCGAAGACTGGGCAACAGTCAGCGGCGGGGTTTTGACTATTACTGTTGAGAAGGATCGCGGGGCTTTGGAAATCGCGAAACCTTCCTTTTTTCTCCTGAGAAAATCGCCGACAGGCTTTTACGGAAAGCAGGGGAACCTGAAGCGTGACAGCAATCGTCGCGGTGCGACGCGCGTGAAAGAGTGTTTTCACAGTTTCAGGCATAGAGATTTTCTCCGAAACCGATTCTTTTTTGTGTAATAGCCGCCCTTTTTGCCCTTCGCAGCGAGTCCATCCTGAAAAAAAGCTTTGACTGTTCAGCGAGGTGTGAATAGATGGGACTGGTGCTTGAAATCGGTTTTAAGGGGAATCGAAAAGAATATTTCAGCAATCCTCTGCAGTTTCCTTTCCGGATTGGAGATTACGCCATTGTAGAGGCGGACAGAGGGGAAGACTTAGGTGTGGTTCTTCAGGTGGGCATTTTGGCTTCTTTGAAGGGCATTGAAGACGAAAAGGCACTGAAGAAAATTCTGCGGAAGCCCAATGCCCAGGACCTAAAGCGCTATGAGGAAAATCGCGCCTTGGAACGGGACGCCTTTTCCGTTTGTAAAGAGAAGATCGTCAAACACAAATTGAATATGAAATTGGTGGATGTGGAGTACCAATACGACCGAAATAAATTGACATTTTACTTTACCGCCGAGCGGCGGGTGGATTTTCGGGAGCTGGTTAAGGATTTGGCATCGGTTTACCGAACCCGCATCGAACTCCGACAAATCGGTGTGCGGGATGAAGCCCGACGATTAGGTGGGTACGGCCCCTGCGGACGGCAGCTCTGTTGCACCAGCTTTTTAACGGAATTCGACCCCATTACCACCCAATTTGCCAAAGAACAGAATTTGCCCCTCAATCCCACCAAACTTTCCGGGGTCTGCGGACGCTTGAAATGCTGCCTGCGTTTTGAGCAGGAGTTCTACCAGCAGGCGAATCGACGTTTTCCCGGAGTAGGCAGCCGAATCCAAACGCCGGAAGGCGTGGGAATTGTTGAGCGGATTGACATTCTTAAAGAAGAAATTTATCTCAAGTTAAATGGGGAAGGAGTGGTTCGATTTAGTATGGACGAAATTTCAAATCTCCTTTTGCAAGACCCCGGTGAAAAACGCGGAAAGAGAAAAGGTTCAAAGAAGAGACGAGCAAATCGATGAAAAAAAAGGAAAAATTTCTGGTAACGAGTGCTTTGCCCTACGCCAACGGGCCGATTCACCTCGGTCATTTGGCAGGAGCCTATTTGCCGGCGGATATTTTTGTTCGGTACCAGCGGTTAAAGAAAAACGACGTTGTTTTTATTTGCGGTACGGATGAACACGGGGTACCCATTACCATTGCTGCGGAAAAACAAAAAACGACGCCGCAGGAAATCGTCGACTTTTACCACGAAAACCACCGGGTGAATTTCGAAAAATTCGGCATTCATTTTGACAATTTTTCCCGCACGTCCCTGAAGTTGCACCACCGCACCGCTCAGGAATTTTTTCTGCGACTGTACCGAAAAAAGCTCCTCACAACGCACACAACGCAACAGTATTATTGTCCCAAGTGCAAACGCTTTTTGGCCGATCGCTACGTGGTGGGTACCTGCCCTTACTGTGGCAATCCGGACGCGCGGGGTGACCAGTGTGAAAAGTGCGGCCACTGGCTGGAACCCACTCAATTGGAGGCACCGCGGTGTGCCATTTGTGGTACCACACCGGAATTAAAGGAAACCACTCATTGGTTTTTACCCCTGGCCCATTTTCAAAAGGAGCTGAAAGCCTGGATTGATTCCAAGACCACGTGGCGGGATAATGTGAAGAATTTCTGCTACGGCTGGTTTGAGGAAGGATTGGAAGACCGCGCCGTGACGCGGGACCTAGATTGGGGCGTGCCGGTTCCCCTGAAGAATCACGAAGGCAAAGTGCTCTACGTGTGGTTTGAGGCGCCGATCGGTTACATTTCGTCCACAAAGGAATGGGCCCAGAAAATCGGCCAGCCCGAACGTTGGAAAGATTACTGGCTGGACCCCGAGACCAAACTCATTCATTTCATCGGAAAAGACAATATTGTTTTCCACGCCATTGTTTGGCCCGCCATGCTCATGGGAAGGGGCGAATACATTTTGCCGGAGGATATTCCGGCCAATGAATTTTTGAATTTGGAAGGACGAAAACTCTCGACCAGTAAAAACTACGCCGTTTGGCTGGACGACTACCTGGCAAAATTCCCGCCGGACCCCTTGCGCTACACGCTGGCGGCCAATGCTCCCGAAACCAAGGACGCGGATTTTTCTTGGCGCGATTTTCAAAGCCGTAACAACAACGAACTGGCTGACATTCTGGGCAATTTTATTAATCGCACCCTGTCGTTTGTGGAGCGCTATTTCGGAGGGCGGGTTCCGGTTCCGGGTGCCTTCGATTCGCTGGACGAAGAATTGGTGAAACGGTTGGAGGCGGCGCCCGATCGAATCGGAAATCTCCTGAGAAAATACGAAGTCCGTGCGGCAACTCGCGAACTCATGGATTTGTCGCGGTTTGCCAACAAATATTTTAATGATCAGGAACCCTGGAACACGCGGCGAACCAATCCCGAAAAATGTAAGACAACCCTTTACCTTTGTCTGGAATTGAGCCGGGCGCTGGCCATTTTGTGGCACCCGATTTTACCCTTCTCGTCGGAAAAAATTTGGCGGATGCTTAATCTGCCCGGGGCCGTAACCGACCAGCAGTGGGACGACGCAGCGCAATTGGTGTTGCGGCCGGGGCATCGTTTGGGGGACGCCCGAATTCTTTTCAAGAAAATCGAGGACGACGTCATCGAAGCAGAAGTCAAACGCCTCGAAGCTATTGCTCAGGGAAAGCCCCAGGCGGAGCGGCACATTCTGCAAAAGCAGACCCGGGCGGCGGAGAACACAAAGAAAAAAGCGGTTCGACAGGAAAAAAAGGATAGAAAAATGGAGCACGTTTCAATCACAGAATTTCAGAAAATAGATTTGCGAGTGGCGAAAGTCCTCACGGCAGAGGCTGTGGAAGGGGCAGACCGCCTGGTAAAGCTTCAGATTGATCTGGGCACCGAAGTACGTCAAATTGTGGCCGGTATTGCCAAAGCTTACCCACCCGAAACCCTTGTGGGGAAAAATATTATTGTGGTCGCCAATCTGGAGCCGGCCGTTATTCGAGGAGTTGAATCCAACGGCATGTTGCTGGCTGCTTCTTCCGGCGATTACATTTCCGTCCTGACTGTGGACAAGGACATTGAGCCCGGGGCAAAAATCAAATAATGCTGATTGACACCCATTCCCACTTGAATTTTGAGACCTTTGACGCCGATCGGGAGGCTGTGATTCGGCGAGCAGTTAGTGTTGGGGTGGAAAAAATTGTTGTGGCATCGGTCGATTTTGAAAGTAGCCAACGGGCTGTCGAATTGGCCGAACGGTTTGCGCCGCTGTACGCAGCGGTTGGGGTACACCCGCAAGACGCGGAAAAATTTGTGGAAGAGCAGATTCCTCACTTTAAGAGGTGGGCGGCACACCCCAAGGTTGTAGCTATCGGTGAATTAGGGCTTGATTTTTACCGCGATTACAATCCCCGCGAACGGCAGGTGGCCGTGTTGGAGCGATTCGTCGAGCTGGCCAGAGAGGTTCAGTTGCCGGTCATTATTCACAACCGCGAGGCCGATAACATTATTTTGGACGTGCTTTCCAGGCCGGAATTTTCCGAGGTAATCGGGGTGTTTCACTGTTTTTCCAGTGATCTGGCTACCGCCCAAAAGGCGTTGGATCTGGGCTACTACATTTCCTTTACCGGAATCGTCACATTTAAAAATTCAAATATTCGGGATGTCCTTCGAGAGCTTCCGCTCGACCGGCTGCTTCTCGAAACAGACTCTCCTTTTCTGGCGCCGGTGCCCCACCGGGGGAAACGAAACGAACCGGCCTACGTTCACTTGATTGCCGAGGAATTTGCGCGGGTGAAAGGGCTTTCCGTTCGGGAAATTGAAGAGATTACGACGGAAAACGCCCTGCGCCTGTTCCCAAAGTTGATGAATGCGCCCAAATAAAATCGAGTCTCCGTTTCCGGAAGCCAAAAAAAGTCTGGGGCAAAATTTTCTCATTGACCATAATATTGCGAGGAAGGTCGTGGAAGCCGTTCCGGCAGAGCCTGGAGAGGCTGTGCTGGAAATTGGCCCCGGAAAGGGAATCCTAACCGAGCACCTGCTTGAAAAAGGTTTTCGCCTTGCGGTTGTGGAATTGGATGATTTCTACGCCGACTATTTGGTACAGCGATTCGGAACACGCCAAAATTTTTCTTTAATTCACGGCGATTTTCTCCGTCAGTCGCTTCAAGAAATTTTGCCCAACGCCGGTCACGTCGTTGGCAATTTGCCCTACGGCATTACCAGTCCCGTTCTGTTCAAACTGGTGAGCGAGCGAAAATGGGTGCGGTCTGCAACGCTCATGATGCAGTTGGAAGTAGCGGAACGGCTGGTTGGGGTGCCGCGCACCAAAAACTACGGCATTCTTTCTGTCTGGACGCAGACCTTTGCCGAGGTGAAGCTGCTGTTTCGCGTTCCTGCGTCGGTTTTTCGGCCCCGCCCCCGGGTGGAATCGGCCGTAGTGCAGCTATTTTGGCGGCAAGGGGAACCAAATTTAAAAAACGACGTCTACTATTTACACTTAATCAAAACCGCTTTTCAACAACGCCGGAAGCTTTTGCGCAACGCTCTCCGGTCGCTGATTTCGCCGGAAGAACAGGAAAGATTGGCGTTTAATTTCGATCGACGCGCAGAGGAGGTCACAATTCAGGAATGGGTGAAACTGTCGAACAGTCTGTCGCCAAACACGAACCGATTCTGAATGAAGAGACATTGAAGGAAACGCTCGAAGACCTTCGTGAGCTCATTGAGCAAAAGGCGGATTCCTTTATTCGAAATATTTTGGTCAATCTGCATCCGGCCGATATTGCCGAAATCATGCGGTATTTGTCCGAGGAAGAGCGGCATTACCTGTTTCAAATTTTGCCCAAGGATGTGGCGTCGGAGGTGTTGACGGAATTAGACCAGCCGGTCATTGACGAAATTCTGTCCGATCTCAATCCGAAAGAGATTTCGGAGGTGTTGACGGAAATGGATTCCGATGATGCCACGGACATTATTTCCGAGCTTCCGGAGCAGGTGGCGGAAAATGTGCTTTCCAACATCAGCGAGGAAGACCGGCTGGAGGTTGAAGAGCTTTTGTCCCACCACAGCGAAACCGCCGGCGGCCTGATGGCCAAAGAATTTGTGGCGGTTAACCAGAACGACACGGTGGACGAAGCTATTCAGGAAATCCGGAAAAAGGCCGAAGAGGTTGAGGATGTGTACAACGTCTACGCCGTGGACGAAGCGGGACGATTGGTGGGGGAAATCCCGTTGAAAAATCTGATTTTGGCGCGTCCGGGCTCCCGCGTGAAGGATGTCATGGACACCGATATTGTGACTGTCTACACGGACATGGATCAGGAAGAAGTGGCTAAAATCGTTAAAAAATACGATCTGGTTTCGGTTCCGGTGGTGGATTCGGAAGGCCGGCTTGTGGGGCGAATTACTATTGACGACGTCATAGACGTCATGGAAGAAGAGGCCTCCGAGGACATCACCATGATGGCCGGTATTACGGAGACGGACATTCCGGAGACCTCACCCTTCAAAGTGAGCCGCTCGCGCCTGCCCTGGCTTTTGGTGGCCTTTGGGGGAGAAATTATTTCCGGTTATTTAATGAGTCGGTTTCAGACTTCCATTGCGCAGTTGATTTCAGTGGTTTTTTTTGTGCCGCTGATTATGGCCGTCGGGGGGAATGTGGGCAATCAGGCGGCCGTGGTGGTGATCCGCGGCTTGGCAACGGGGGAGATCGCCTTGGTGGACACCCGACGGCGTTTGGCACACGAATTTCTGGTCGCGCTGCTCAATGGTCTTTTTTTGGGCACACTGGTTTTCACCATCTCCGCTCTCTGGCTTCACGATCCCAAATTGGGTCTCATGATTGCCATTTCGATGATCGTGGTCATTGAAAATGCCGCCTTTTTGGGAGCGCTGATTCCTTTTCTGCTGAAAAAAATCGGGATCGATCCGGCCGTTGCCACAAGCCCGTTTATTACCACATCCAACGACATTTTTGGATTGCTGATCTATTTCTCGATGGTGACGATCTTTTTAAAATTTCTGTAATTTGAATGTCGATTTTAAAGACAGAAGCTGTGGTGCTGAAAACCCAGGATTTTCGCGAAACCAGCAAAATCCTTTCGGTTTACACCAAAAAATTCGGGCGCGTTCAATTAATGGCCAAAGGGGTTCGGTCGTCCAAAAGCAAATTCGGCGCCGTACTGGATTCTTTAAATTACCTGAATCTCGTCTATTATTTCAAAGAAACACGGGAACTTCAGCTCCTCTCCAACGCCGAATTTGTGCGCCCCTTTTCCAACATACGGTCGGATTTGTCCCGATTTGCTACGGCCAGTAGTTTGGCAGAGATCATTTACCGCACACAACTGGTCGGCGAAGCCAACGGACGCCTTTTTGCGGCCCTTGTTGCGGCGTTGGAAGGAATTGACCGGAGTCCTGCTTTTTCCAATTATTTCAGGGCCTTTCTCATCCGCTTTCTGGAAATAAGCGGATTTAAGCCGCGGCTCCGTCGGTGTTCAGTTTGTGGTCAAGAACCTGTGGGGCGACGGGTCTATTTCGACATTGCCCGAGGGGCGTTTCACTGCGAAAAATGCGCCGTCTCGCGGAATGGGTACCGGTTTTCGGTTGCGGCTTTGAAGCGATTGCAAGCTCTCCGCGATTCGTTCTGGAGTGACCTGTCGAAAATTGAGGTACCGCCGCAGATTGCGGTTGAAATTGACCAATTTTTGTTGTATTATTTGCGATATCATTTTGACGGCTTAACAACGATTCACGCCGTCGATTTTTTAAAGAAAGTGACGAATTAGGCGCGGAGGTTTTTCTGGTATGGCCAAAAAGACGATCATGGACAAGTTGGTTTCCCTGAGCAAACGCCGGGGCATTGTGTTTCAATCCAGTGAAATTTACGGCGGTATTAACAGTTGCTGGGACTACGGGCCTGTGGGCGTGGAACTGAAACGCAATATTAAAGAGTTTTGGTGGCGCTCTATGGTTTTTTGGCGAAATGACATCGAGGGTCTGGACGCCAGCATTATTATGCACCCAAAGGTTTGGGAGGCCTCGGGACATGTGGAAAGCTTTACCGATCCGATGGTCGATTGCAAGCAGTGCAAGCGGCGGTTTCGGGCGGACGAAATCGAAGGCGATCGCTGCCCGGTTTGCGGCGGGGAACTGACCGAAGCGCGACAATTTAATCTGATGTTCAAAACCTTCATGGGACCGGTAGAAGATGAGACAAACACCATTTACCTGCGTCCGGAAACGGCGCAAGGTATTTACGTCAATTTTTTAAATGTGCAGAAATCCTCCCGTCAGAAGATTCCTTTTGGTATTGCTCAAATCGGAAAGGCATTCCGCAACGAAATTACCCCCGGGAATTTTATTTTCCGAACCCGTGAATTTGAACAGATGGAAATGCAGTATTTTGTTAAACCGGGAACGGACGAAGAATTTTTTGAGAAATGGAAAGCCACGCGAATGGCCTGGTACGGCGAGTTGGGTATTCGACCCCAAAAACTTCGTTTTCACCAACACGGACCCGATGAATTGGCGCACTACGCCAAAGCGGCGTTTGACATTGAATACGAATTTCCGTTCGGCTGGAAGGAATTGGAAGGAATTCACAACCGTACGGATTTTGACCTGAGCCGCCACCAGCAGTTTTCGGGGAAGGATTTAACCTATTTCGATGATCAAACCCACGAACGGTACATTCCGTACGTCATCGAAACCTCCGCCGGTGTGGATCGAACCCTGTTAACCGTTTTGGCAGATGCCTACCGCGAAGAAGAGATTAAGGGTGAAACACGGGTAGTTTTGAAGATGAATCCTAAAATTTCGCCCGTAAAAGTGGCTGTTTTTCCGCTGGTTAAAAAAGACGGAATGCCGGAAGTTGCGCTGAAAATTGCCGCCGACTTGCGCAAGAAATACAAGGTTTTCTATGATGTAAGCGGTGCCATTGGCAGACGCTACCGGCGTCAGGATGAAATCGGGACGCCGTTTTGTGTGACGGTAGATTCCCAAACCTTGCAAGATCAGACCGTTACGGTACGCGAGCGGGATTCAATGGCACAGGTGCGGGTGGCTTCGGCGAAATTGCGAGAGTATTTTCGCGACAAGCTGGAATTTTAAGCTCGTTTTATTCGGACAAACAAAAAAGCCTGCTGTTTTTTCAGCAGGCTTTTTTGTTTCAGGAGGTGCACAAAGGAAAGTCCCCCGTTTGAAAAGAGTTACGAAATGGTTTCACGTTCCAACTTGCTCAAATAGCGCCGGGCAATTTTACCGTAGTGGGAGTTAGGACTTAATTTGGAAAGTGTGCGAAACTCCTCCGCTGCTTTTTGGCGATCGCCCATTCGCAGGTAACTCAGTCCCAGCATAAGAAGAGCCGGCTCTTTCTTGTAGGTTTTGGCGTATCCCAAAACGGATTGAAAAGCGGTTTTGGCTTTGGCGTAGTCTTTTAAGGCATAGTAGCTTTCGCCGATCCAGTAATGGCAATTGCTGGCCAACGGATGGTTGGGATTGGTGGCCACCAAAATTGAAAACTTCTGAATGGCGTCTGTGTACCGACGCGCTCGAAAATCATTTAAGGCTTCTTTGTACGTGCGTCGGAAATGGACTGCGGAAACGCCTGAGGCCGCCGCGTTCGTCCTACCTGAACGAACGGCGTATTGCGTTGGCGTTTGAGCGGAGGGACTGGATTTGAGTTCCTTGATTTTGTTTTCCAAAACAGCCACTTTTTCCTTTTTAATATTTAACAAAACCTTTAGCTCGTCGATCTGGGCATCTTTTTGTTTCAATTGTTGCTGTAAATTGTCAATGGTGGATTTCAGTTCGACAATTTTCAAATAGGCGTCTTCGTTGGACTTCGTCGATTGAACCCCAGCTTTCCCGCTTGATTGTCGTTTGGCGGCAACCTGAGTGGTGGACTGGCGTCTGTATTTGGGACGAAAATGTCTTTTGGCGGAGGATTTCATCCAGTAATAAGTAACCCCTCCGCGAATGACTGCGTACAGATCTCGATTGGGAGCATTGTCAAAGCTTTTGGAGGACGTCGCCTTCAAATCCGCCGAAAACAAAATGGAAACATTGGGCATGGGGTAATATTGGAGATTAAAACCGGGAAAAACAGCCCCGTCGTAATAGTGGGCTCCGTTGTAATTTTTGTTGGTAAAACGAATAGCGGCCACGCCGAAGTGGAGCGCTGGTTCTACCTTCCCGTGAAAAAATTGACCCAATTTGTAGGAAAAGAAAGCCTCAACCGGGGTTAAGGACGACCAGAAATAGCCGTGATTGTTGCTCTCCAATTTGCCGTAACTTGCCCGCAGATGAATGCTGTACTTGGGGCTTAAATTGTACACGCCGTAAATTCCGTACACGGCGCTAAAATAATTGATTGGGGACCCTCCCTGCACACGCTGGAAGCCGCCGTCAAGGCCGACGCCGAACTTTCTTTGACCGTTAGCAAAAGCACTGGTGGTCAGAAATGACACAATGGCTGCAAGTAAAACAATTTTTGAAAAATTTCGCATTTTGGGCACCTCCGTTTTTGGTTTGAAAATTTTTCACAAGAAAGACAACAAATTCTATGCCTTGGCGTGTAAATCCGAAATTTTATGGGAAATTCTTTGAGATTCTTTGTCGAAAGGGTCTTTTATTCATTAAATATTACAAAAATTTCATTGTTTATTGCAAGTATTTTTTTATATTTTATGTACGCATTTCTATCTTGAGCTTTGAATTTGTCTATCCTCGATACAATTGTCTCAAAAAACTCACAATAGGAGGAGTTCCGCCATGAAAACCCGTCTATTTGGATTCTGGCTTGCACTGGTTGTTTTTTTGGTTTCGGGATTGAATGTACCGGTTGGCGCTCAGGATTTACAGCAACGCTGGGGAGTTGGTTTTTACGGCAGCGGCATTAAGATGGTGTTGGGACAAACCGATCTCTCCACCATCGATGAATGGGCGGGCCTTTCCATTCGCTACGGATTCTCCAATCGCTTGGCAATGGAATTGAATGGCGCCTACGGGTGGGTTTACCCGCGCAAATCCGGTGGCTCGCAATTTCAACATACCAGCCATTACCACACGCTTTTAACCCCTATTTGGCTCAATTGGGTGTACGTACCCTTTCCGAAATTGAATTTTCGGCCGTTTGTTTCGTTGGGAGGCGGCCTTCTCGATTGGGAAATTCGCGACATTCAAAACACCACCTCATTCATTGAGCGAGGAGAATATGTTAAGGGAGATGTCATAAATGGCATGGCGGTTGCAGGGATTGGACTGGAAAAGTTCTTCGCCGATAAAGTGGGGGCTTCTCTTTTCTTTCGTTTCCACTATATTTTCAAGGGGAATGAGGACACCATTGGATTAAGTTACGAAGGCGGGCCTTCGGATGACAATCGAGCGGTGGTGGAAGCCGGATTGGAACTTAAATTTTACAACACAAGCCACAAAGACACGGACGGAGACGGCATCGAGGATCGATTGGATTTGGATCCTCTTCACCCTGAAGATTTTGACAACTATATGGATTACGACGGCGAACCGGACTACGACAACGATGGCGACGGCATTCCGGATTCCCTGGATCATTGCCCGAACAAAGCCGAAGATTTTGACGGGTACCAAGATAAAGACGGATGTCCCGATTTAGACAACGACGGAGATGGCATTGTCGATTCTCTGGATCACTGTCCCAATAAGGCCGAAGATATGGACGGCTTTGAAGATGCCGACGGCTGTCCCGATTTGGACAACGACCGCGACGGCATCCCGGACGTCCAAGACAAATGTCCCAACAAGGCAGAAACCGTGAACGGGTACCAAGATGACGACGGTTGCCCCGACGAAAAACCTGCCCCGGCTATGAAAAAGGGTGCCCATATTATTTTAAGAGGGGTTAATTTTGAAAGCGGAAGTGCGGCACTTACCCCCGATTCGTATGCCGTATTGGACACGGTGTACGAATCTCTTGCCCGAAATCCGGAGGTGGAAGTTGAAATTAGGGGCTACACGGACAATGTGGGCTCCTGGAAATACAATCTTCGGTTGTCTCAAAAACGCGCCGAAGCCGTGCGGCAATATTTGGTTAATCGAGGAATTGACCCCAAGCGATTGCGAGCCGTTGGCTATGGAGAGGCAGACCCCATCGCGACTAATGCAACAGCAAGGGGCCGGGCAGAAAACAGGCGTATTGAATTTGTAAGAATTAAATAAATCGAGGGCAATTTAAATGGCAGGGGAAACCATTCTAATTGGAGAATCCAGCCCCGAATTTCGGGAAAAGCTTCAAAATTTTCTGAAATCCCGGGGCTATTTCGCCATCGCTCTGGATGACCAACAGGAAATCATTGATTTCCTTCACGAACGCGATGCAGACGTCCTGCTTTTGTCCACAAAAATGAATAATGGAAATGGACTGGCCCTCCTGCGCAGCATTCGCAATAACGGTATTTCCGTGGGAGCGGTCGTTCTTAGCGAATACGACGATGAGAACGCTCTTCGAGAAGCTATAAAATGGGGCGCTTTCGATTTTCTTCCACAACCGATTTCTTTGGAAAAAATCCTCCTGTCCATTCGAAATTGTCTGGAACGGAAGCGACTAATTGTGGAAAATATTGAACTCAGGAAAAAAGCAGACATTCATGAAAATATTGTGGGTGAAAGTCAGGAAATCCGATCCTTAAAGGAAAGTATTGACCTTGTGGCGAAAACGAACAGCCGTGTCTTAATTTTGGGTGAGAGCGGAACGGGAAAAGAATTGGTGGCCCGTGCCATTCACCGCAAAAGCAACCGTTCACAGGGGCCGTTTATTGAGGTAAAATGCGCGTCAATTCCGCCTAATCTTTTTGAAGCGGAGCTTTTCGGCCGCAAGCGAATGGCCCACGGCATCCCCGTTGGCAATTACGGAGGTAAAATTCTACGTGCTTCTGGGGGCACACTTTTCTTGGACGAAATCAGTAAGATGCCCCTTCAAATTCAGACGAAAGTCCTGCATGTCATTGAGAAAGGGGTTGTTCAAAAAGCCGGAAGCATTCAGCCGGTTCATGTGGACGTCCGTATTATTGCCTCAACCGAAAAAAACCTGGTCGATGAAATGCGAATCGGGACATTTCATGAAGAGCTCTATTACCGGCTAAATGTGGTCACCATTCACACGCCGCCGCTGCGAGCCCATATGACGGACATTCCGGTTCTGGTTCACTATTTTTTCCGTTTTTACTCTCGAAAATACGCCCTGCCCCTTAAGTCATTGCACCCTGAAGCCATTGAAACTCTCATGCGCTATTCCTGGCCGGGAAATGTTCGGGAACTGCGCCAATTGATTGAAAAATTGGCTCTTTTAGGCGCTTCTCAACAGGTTTCTCGGAAGGAAATGATGAGATTCTGGGAACGCCCAATCAAATTACCCGACACGAAAGAGCGCGCCGAACTGAGCCGTTTGTACGGAAAAGGACTGAAAGAGGCGAAAGAAGATTTTGAACGCGATCTAATCCAAAAAGTACTGGAAAAAAACGATTGGAACGTAGCGCGTTCGGCTCAAGAACTCAAAATTGCGCGTACCTATCTTTACAAAAAAATTCAAGCCCACAAATTGGGTCGATAGGAAAAAGACCCCGTCAATCCGATTCGAAAATCCTCCAAGACTTTTTGCATTTGTCAAAACCCAATGTGTTATTTTTGCAACATACAGGCCCTTTTTGTCGAGAAAAAACAACAGATATTTTTCTCGAACAAAAAATACCGTCAGGTAACCGTTTTTGTATCTATTTAAATAATAGCAAATTGGACTAATCGGATTCCGCCTCTTTGATTCTGGCACGGTAATTGTTAAATAAGAGAACGGTGTGACGAGGAGTAGAGGCAATGAGAAGATGGAATCCGCAAACGATATCGATTAAAAAAATGTGGGGAGTTACCGGTCAAGAGGCAGATCACCCGTTTCAATTTCAGGGGGACATGAGTTGGGTCGAAGTCACCTATAAAATTATCATAGCCAATCTGAAATATGGGGCCGTCAGGAATCTACCTCAAAATGCAGTTCCCATATTCTCCGAAAGGGATATGCAACGAGCAGCGGCCGATATTACCCGGCAGCTCTTTGAAAAAAACGAACAGGGAACTTTTACCTATCTCAATGATTTTGTAAATCGTTTTGGCGACAGGGTTACAGACAGAGGTAATTTCATTAGGGGGTTGGTTGTTTTACGGAAAATAGTCTTTGATTTTTTGGGGGAATAGCCGCCGAAGGGGGTTTTACTTCCTCGCATCGTTTCCTACCCACCACAAGGGCCGGTGAGATCCTCACCGACCCTTTTATTTTTTAACCGATTGACTACCCTTGTAATTAACTTGACTTTTACCTTATTTTTTGTTATCATTATTAGGTTTAAAATTAGAAGTTTAGGTGCAGGGCAATTGGTTGGTTCCCTAACTGCAAGTCAAAAATATCATGGGGTAAAAAAACATATGCGGTGCAGTTTAAAGAACCTAAGAAAAGGGTCTTTTTTTCGAACAACGGCAATAGCGAGGAGGAAACCATGGCAGACAGTTATAAAAATTTTATCAATGGTGAATGGGTCGATGCAAAATCCGGCGAGACGTTTGAAAATCGCAATCCGGCCAATTGGGGTGAAATCGTCGGCATTTTCCCAAAATCGAGTAAAGAAGACGTAGACCTGGCAGTAAAAGCCGCGCGAGAAGCTTTTGAGGAATGGCGGTTGGTACCTGCGCCGGTTCGGGGTGAAATTATGAAGCGAGCGGGCGACATCATGGTGGAGCGCAAAGAGGAAATTGCCCGCCTAATGACGCGCGAAATGGGCAAAGTAATTGACGAAACTCGGGGCGACACTCAAGAGGGAATTGACACCGCCTATTATGCCTTTGGGGAAGGGCGCCGCCTTTTCGGGGCAACGGTTCCGTCGGAACTTCCCAACAAATTCAATATGACCATGCGGATTCCCATCGGGGTGGCCGGAGTGATTTCGCCCTGGAATTTTCCGATGGCAATTCCAACTTGGAAAATTTTCCCGGCACTGTTAACGGGAAATACTGTTGTGTTTAAACCTGCCAGCGATACGCCTGCGACCGCAACCAAATTTGTCGAAATTTTGCTGGAAGCCGGGGTGCCGCCAAAAGCAATTAATCTGGTGCACGGCACCGGAAACGGCGTGGGCATTCCCCTTGTGGAACACCCTGATGTCGACCTAATTTCCTTTACCGGATCCTCCGCCGTTGGCAAAATGATTTCTCAACGAGCCAGCAAGGATTTGAAACGGGTGTCGCTGGAATTGGGCGGCAAAAATGCACAGATTGTTATGGATGACGCCGATTTGAAATTGGCACTTGAAGGTGTTCTTTGGGGGGCTTTCGGAACGACGGGTCAACGTTGTACGGCTACCAGCCGGTTGATTCTTCATGAAAAAGTGTACGACAAATTTGTGGACATGCTGGTGAACAGTGCCTCGAAATTAAAATTGGGGAACGGGTTGGATGAATCGGTGGATGTGGGGCCGGTTATTAATGAAGCGGCTCGCCAGAAAATTCACGGCTATGTGGAGATCGGGAAAAGCGAAGGGGCCAAGCTGCTCATTGGCGGTGAATATGCCGAGGAAGGTGATTTGAAGAAAGGCTTTTTCTACAAACCCACTATTTTTGTCGATGTAAAGCCCGAAATGCGGATTGCTCAGGAAGAAATTTTCGGCCCCGTTTTGTCCGTTATCAAAGTTCGGGATTTTGACGAAGCCATTCGCGTCATTAACGGTGTGGTGTACGGGCTTTCTTCTTCGATTTACACCCAGGATGTCAATTTAGCGTACCGAGCGATGCGGGATATTCAAGCCGGCATTACGTACATTAATGGGCCGACCATCGGAGCCGAATGCCATATGCCGTTTGGCGGTGTCAAAGAGACGGGCAACGGGCACCGAGAAGGGGGCTGGGCGGTTTACGAATTCTTTACCGAAACCAAAACGGTTTATGTCGATTTTAGCGGCAAGCTTCAGCGTGCCCAAATTGACAACCGCTAATCGCGCCTAAAGGGACGCAGAAGCAATTTTGTAAGACCGCTTTGGGTAACAAAACACTTGTCCGGTATGTGTGCATTCGGATGACGTGAAATAGAAATTTCTGCCGGAAAGGAGAGAAGATGGTTCATGTAAAACCCAACGAAGTTTTTGAAGTGTTGAAAAAATATATGTTGGTGGATGGCTTTGACATTGTTGTGGACCTGGAAAAAAGCCACGGTCGCTATATGGTGGATGCCCGCACGGGAGCGGAATATCTGGATTTTTTTAGCTTTTTCGCCACCAATCCCTTGGGGTTCAATCATCCCAAAATGACGACGGATGAATTTAAGCAAAAGCTTGCCCGGGTGTCCGTGCAAAAGCCGTCCAATTCCGATTTTTACACGGTGGAAATGGCTGAATTTGTGGAAACATTTTTTAATGTAGCCGTTCCGGACTACTTTAAATATGTGTTTTTTATCGACGGCGGAGCACTCGCAGTGGAAAATGCCCTAAAAACCGCCTTTGACTGGAAGGTGCGCAAAAATTTTGCGAAAGGGATTCAGGAAGAAAAAGGCCATCAGGTCATTCATTTTAAGGAGGCTTTTCACGGACGCTCCGGCTACACCCTTTCGCTGACCAACACCGCTGATCCGCGAAAATACCAGTATTTTGCCCGGTTTAATTGGCCGCGCGTTTTGAATCCCAAAATTACATTCCCGCTTACTCTGGAGCGACTGGAAGAAGTGCGGGCCGCCGAGGAAGAGAGCCTTCGGCAGATCCGGCGCGCGATTGAGCAGAACCCGGACGATATTGCGGCCATTATTATTGAGCCGATTCAAGGTGAGGGCGGTGACAATCATTTTCGGCCTGAATTTTTCCAAGCTTTACGGAAAATTGCCGATGAGAACGACATTATGTTGATTTTTGACGAAGTTCAAACCGGTGTCGGCCTCACGGGAAAAATGTGGGCACACGAGCATTTTGGAGTTCAGCCGGACATTATGGCTTTTGGCAAGAAAACACAGGTGTGCGGAATTTTGGTCACCGACCGCGTAGACGAAGTCGAAAACAATGTGTTCAAGGAATCCAGCCGGATTAATTCCACCTGGGGTGGCAATTTAACCGACATGGTGCGCTCCCAAAAATACTTCGAAATTATCGCAGAGGAAAAGCTTGTGGAGCATGCTGCCCAAATGGGGGAATATTTCGAATCGAAAATGGATGATCTGGAAAAAGAATTTCCCGAGCTGGTGAGCAATGTGCGAGCGCGCGGCCTTTTTGCAGCATTTAGTTTGCCGAACACGGAAATCCGCGATCGGGTTTACCAGCGGGCTTACGAAAATAAGGTCATTGTGCTAAAAAGTGGCTTTGACTCGATTCGGTTTCGGCCGCCGTTGAATATTCAGCCCGCTGAAATTGACCAGGGTTTTGACGTTCTTTTCAACGTCTTGAAAAGTCTCTAACCCTTTGGCTTGGTCGAAAGGGTTCGACTTGGGCATTAGGCGCACAGAAGTGGAGGTGGGTATTCTGTACCTTGTGGGCACGCCCATTGGAAACCTAAGCGACATGACGTACCGGGCGGTGGACGTGCTCAAAAATGTGGACCTCATTGCCGCCGAAGATACACGGAAATCTCAAATTTTGCTGAAACATTACGGCATTGAGACTCCCACAACCAGCTTCCATTCGTACAATCAGGCCAAAAAAGCGCCCGAATTGCTGAGCCACTTACACAGCGGCAAATCGCTTGCCCTGATTACGGATGCAGGTATGCCCGGGATTTCGGACCCGGCCTATTTTCTGGTTACGCGGGCGTTGTCGGACGGAATTCAGGTTGTGCCGATTCCCGGGGCTACCGCCTTTGTGGCAGCTTTGGTGGCGTCTGGATTGCCAACGCGGCGTTTTGTTTTTGAGGGATTCTTGCCGACCAAAAAAGGACGCCAAACGCTGTTTCAGCAACTGGCTTCCGAAGAACGGACGATGGTCTTTTACGAATCTCCGCACCGCCTGACGAAAACACTGGAAGCCGTTCTGCAATTTTGGGGGGATCGGCGAGTCGTTATTGGGCGCGAGCTCACAAAACTGTACGAAGAATTCATTCGCGGCCGCGCATCGGAGGTTTTAAGACAAGTACAACAAAAAAAATTGAAGGGTGAACTGGTCCTGATTGTTGAAGGGGCCTCAAACCGACATGAGGGTAAACGATTTGGAAGCGGAAACCGACACGAAGAAGAAAAAGATTAGAATTGTTATTTTGCCGGATTGGCTCCGCAATGGATTTTTAAAAATCATGCAGCCGATTATTGACGTTTTTATTAAAGCGGAGATCAATCCAAACACTTTTACCACCATCGGATTTATTGTGAGTTTGTTTTCGGCCTATTTTTTTGCAGTGGGTTCCATTCGGGCAGGCGGAGCGCTGCTGTTAATCGCGGGTATTTTTGACATCATGGACGGTCGGGTAGCCCGTGCCACCGGACAGGTGACCAAATTCGGGGCCCTTTACGATTCCACTCTGGATCGCTACTCGGAAGTTATCGTTTTTTTCGGGATTATTTATTATTTTGTCGGCGCCGACCACATGGTAGCCTCCGTTATGGCGGCGATTGCATTGGGTGGGTCCATTATGGTGAGCTACGTGCGCGCACGCGCGGAGGGATTGGGCTTTTCCTGTAAGGTTGGCATTATGCAGCGTCCGGAGCGCGTGGTAACCCTTGGAATAACCGCCCTGATTCATTTGTACGTATTCATTGCAGGGGTCATTTTTGTGGCAATTTTCGCCAATATTACAGCCATTCAGCGCATCTATTATATTTGGGCGCAAGAAAATGGCAAAAAAAGCGAAAAACTCGATGATCTTGAGAAATTGGATTAACGGGTAGAAAAGAGGTGAGCAGCAAGATGTGGCTTCATATGTACAAGTCCAAAATTCACCGAGCTGTCGTCAATGAGTTGGACCTCGACTACGAGGGCAGCATTACTATTGATCGGGACTTAATGGACGCCGCCAATTTGCTTCCCAACGAAAAGGTTCAGGTGTTGAATATTAACAACGGAGAACGGGCGGAAACCTACGTGATTGAAGGCTCTCGCGGTTCGGGAAAAATCGGCCTGAACGGCGCCCTTGCCAGACTGGCCCAAAAAGGCGACTATTTGATTATTATTTCCTACGCCGTCATGACTGAGGAGGAGGCAAAAAACTTCCAGCCAACGGTCGTTTTGGTGAACGAAAAAAACAAAATTGTTTCACAGTGACTGTTTGAAAGGAGACCAACGTTGAAAAAGATTGAAGAGCCGAAAGGCAAATTGGGTGTTTTGTTGCCCGGAATGGGGGCCGTGGGAACGACTTTTATTTCCGGTGTCATTGCAGTGAGAAAAGGTTTGGGCAAGCCCTTCGGTTCCTTGACGCAAATGGGAACGATTCGTCTGGGGAAACGGACCGAAAATCGGGTGCCCATGATCAAAGATTTTGTCCCACTAGCCGATTTGGAAGATTTGGTGTTCGGCGGATGGGATATTTTTGAGGACAATGTGTACCAGGCGGCGTTAAAAGCCGGCGTCCTTGAGAAAGGCCTTCTGGATCAAATTCGACCGGAATTGGAAGCAATCAAACCCATGAAAGCGGTTTTCGATCAGAATTATGTGAAGAAACTTCACGGAACCTACGTGAAAAAGGCGCCCACCAAATGGGATTTGGCTCAGATGCTCATGGAAGATATCGCCAATTTTAAAGAAAAAAACAATCTCGATCGAATCGTAGTCGATTGGTGTGGCAGTACGGAAGTTTTTATTAAACCCCACGACGTGCACAGCACACTGGAAAGTTTTGAGAAGGGGCTCAAGGAGAATCATGAGTTTATTGCTCCCAGTATGATCTACGCCTACGCTGCCCTCAAAATGGGCATTCCTTTTGTAAACGGCGCCCCGAATTTAACCACGGATATTCCAGCCCTAATGGAATTGGCCAATCAAAACGGTGTACCGATTGCAGGCAAAGATTACAAAACAGGGCAAACTTTGATGAAAACCATTTTGGCTCCGGGCCTGAAAGCACGGCTTTTGGGATTGACGGGCTGGTTTTCCACCAATATCCTGGGTAACCGTGACGGCGAAGTTTTGGACGATCCCGGGTCTTTTAAAACTAAAGAAGAGAGCAAGCTCTCGGTGCTGGACTACATTCTTCAACCTAACGTGTACCCCGAATTATATGCCAATTATTACCACAAAGTGCGGATTAATTATTACCCGCCACGCGGCGACAACAAAGAGGGCTGGGACAATATCGATATTTTCGGGTGGCTGGGCTACCCGATGCAAATTAAAATCGATTTTCTCTGCCGAGACAGTATCTTGGCTGCTCCCATTGTTCTCGATTTGGTCTTGTTTATGGATTTAGCCAAGCGTGCCGGCATGAAAGGTATTCAGGAATGGCTTTCGTTTTATTTCAAAAGCCCCATGACAAAACCGGAGCTTTACCCTGAGCACGACCTCTTCATTCAGCAAACAAAACTGAAAAATACCTTGCGGTACCTCATGGGTGAAGAGCAAATTACCCATCTCGGCATCGAGTATTACGAAGATTAATCATAAAAATGGGCGGGGCTTTTGGCTCCGCCCGTTGTGTAAAATAAAAAATATGTTTTCTCAATCCCCCCGAATTTAGGGGGATTGGTGTAATTGGGAAGATCTACTGGTCGAAAAGAAATGGCTGCGATTGTGAAAAAGAGAAGTTCCCCCCTTGTGGACATTTTGAAAACGTCTCTTCCTGCCGTGATCGATTTGTCCTCTCAAACCGTTATGTGGACGGTCGAGGCCATTCTCATTGGGCATCTTTCAGCGGCTGCTTTTGCCGGTGTGGGGATGGCCATTCAGGTGATTATTCTCTTTTTCACCATTTTCCTCACCTTTATTGTGGGAAGTTCGATCATTATTAATCGCCATTTGGGGGCGGGCGAAAATTGGGAAGCCAATCATATTTTCGGCCAGGCCCTCATGATTGGCATCCTCATGGCGGTACTGGTCGCCCTGACCTGGTTTTTAGGGGCTTCCACTCTTTTTTCCATTATTCGAGAAAAAGAACCGGTCGCCCGGCAATCGGGGATTCAGTACCTGCGGATTATCGCCACGTTTTCGCCTCTTATTTTGACCAATTTTGTGGCCATGGGCATCATGCGAGGCGCCGGCGACACCCGGGTGACGATGTTCATTAATCTGACAATTAATCTGATCAACCTGACTTTGGCCCCGCTGCTCATTTTTGGACTTTTGGGATTTCCCCGTTGGGAGGTTCGGGGAGCCGCCTACGCAGCCGGATTTGCGCACACAGTCGGCTTTTTTCTCACGCTTTATGTGCTTCGGTCGCGGAAATCGGTTCTTTTTCTCTCGTTTCGGGAGCTCACCACACCCAATTACCGAAGCTTCAAGCGCCTTTTTTCCGCGGGGATTCCCACAACCATTGAACAGCTTTTTTGGGCCTACGGCCAAATGGTCATTACCAGTTACGCCGCACTCCTTGGGATTTACTATTTAGCCGCCCACCAGGTTTTTATGCGCATTCAGGCCATTTTGTCAATGGTTTACATGGGGTTTAGCCTGGGTTCCATGACGCTGGTAGGGCAGAATATCGGAGCCGAAGAACACGACCGGGCGGAAGAAACAGGCCACCTGGCCGGTTACGTGGTGGCGGGCTTCGTAGCGATCATCGTAGCTTCCTTAATTCTTTTTGACAAACCGCTCTTTGCGTTGTTTACCGGCGAAACTCAGGTGTGGGCGATCGGAAAAAAGGTCATGCTTGTTTTTGCCCTCGTGCAAATTCCAAAAGCCATTAACGGTGTGGTAAGCGGAAATCTCCGGGGCGCGGGAGATTTACGCTGGCTCATGTTTTGGGCGATGGGCAGTGCTCTGGTGTCCGAAACCGGCCTGACCTACCTCTTTGCCTTTCCCTTGCATTTGGCCTTACTCGGACTGTGGTTGGTGCAGGGTCTGGATGAAACAGCGCGATTGTTAATCAATTATGGTCGATTTAAGCGAGGGGCTTGGAAATTTATTAAAATTTAGGGTGAAAGTGGACAAACCGCTGCCAAAAAAGTTGGCCCGAAAACTTTTTGTGTCTTTTGAGGGCATTGATTTCTCCGGAAAATCGCTTCAGGCCAATTTGCTGAAAGAACGATTGGAAAAGGCCGGATTTTCGGTGGCGCTTTTTCGGGAACCGGGCGGAACCGCTATTTCCGAAAAGGTGCGACAGATTCTATTGGACCCGGCACACGCCGAGATGTTGCCGATGACGGAATTGCTATTGTACTCGGCGGCGCGCTCTCAGTTGGTTCGGGAGAAAATCCGCCCCGCTTTGGAAGCCGGGAAAATCGTCCTTTGCGACCGCTACGCGGATTCTTCCACGGCCTACCAGGGGTTTGGCCGTAAACTTTTGTTGGAAGATGTTCAACGCGCCCATTCGTTGGCCATTGAGGGGCTTTGGCCGGACGTTACGTTTCTTTTGGACATTGCCCCCGAAGAGGCCATTCGCCGAAAAACAAAGGCTCGAAAATTGGACAGATTGGAACAGGAAGATCTGGCTTTTCGCAAACGTGTTCGGAACGGCTATTTGGAGCTGGCACGGAAGGAGCCCGATCGCTTTGTCATTTTGGACGGTTTGGCCAATCCCGCTCGAATTCACGAAAATATTTGGGTCTGGATAAAGAATAAACTTGATATTTAATCGATTTTATTGTTTTTTTATATGACTTTATTGAAAAAACACGGGGTGATTTTCAGAATACGCGACGTTGAAATTTGGAGGTTTGTATGAATTGGAAAAAACAAGGCATATGGGTGGTGGTCCTCGTGGCTTTGACCATCACTCTCGGCGGCTGGATGGCCAATATGGGTGCGCCTGCCGCTCCGGATTATTACCTGAGCGTTCAAAAAAATCTCAGCCTTTTTGTCCGCATCTACAAAGAAGTCACGCTGAAATATGTAGACGAAATCGATCCGGACAAATTCATGCACGTGGGGATTAATCGTCTCCTGGATGCCCTTGACCCGTACACGGTTCTTCTGGAGCGGGATCAAAATGAAGAAATGAACATCATGACCAAGGGCAAATACGGCGGCGTCGGCATGACGATCAGTATTCGCAACGGGTGGCCCACCGTTGTGGAGCCGCCTTTTGACGGAACACCCGCCTTAAAGGCCGGCATTCGAGAAGGCGATCAGATCATCGAAGTGGACGGGAAAAGCACAAAGGGTGAAAAAATCTCCCAAACAGCCGCCCGTCTGAGGGGACGGCCGGGAACCAGTGTGGTGATTAAGGTTCGTCGGCCCGGTTTACCGGACCCGCTGGAATTTCATCTGATTCGAGCCGTTATTAGCGTACACGATCTCACCTACGCCGGTGTGATTCGCGATCACGTCGGCTATTTGAAACTGCGGCGATTTTCCAAAAATGTGGGAGAGGACATTGGACAGGCCATTAAGAACTTGCGCCGAAACGGGGCCACTTCGCTGATTTTGGACCTGCGCGCCAACCCGGGCGGACTCCTGCCAGCGGCCGTGGATGTGGCCAATCAGTTTCTGCCGAAAGGGTCGCTTGTGGTGTACACCAAAGGACGCGTGCGCGGAGCCAGCCAGAAATTCTACGCCGAGGAAGAACCTGTGGCCGGGAATATGCGATTGGCCGTTCTCGTGGACGGCAATTCCGCCTCCGCTTCGGAAATTGTGACGGGAGCCATTCAGGATTTAGACCGCGGACTGGTTGTCGGGTCCCGGACATTCGGAAAAGGACTTGTTCAAACGGTGATTCCCCTGAGCAAAAGTAAATCCGTCAAAATTACCACGGCCAAATATTACATCCCCAGCGGGCGGTGTATTAACAATGACAAGCACACCTTCATGCATTCGGAAGATGTGTTTGTCCACTCGAAAAAGGATTCGTCGGACACGACTCGCAAGGTCTTTCACACCAAGGACGGCCGTGTGGTGTACGGGGGCGGCGGCATTGAGCCGGATATTGTGGTGAAATATCCGAAATTGAGTAATTTTGAATGGGAATTGATTCGAAAATCGATGTTTTTCAGTTTTGCAGCGCGGTATGCCGCCACCATGAAAGACACCTCGAAGCCGGTGCAGGTAGATGATTCTGTTCTAAAAGCGTTTCGGAATTTCTTGAAAGAAAAACATTTTAAGTTCCAGATTGAGGGGGAAAAAGCTTTAGAGGCGTTAAAGAAAACCGCCAAAGAGCAAAACTATTCCCCGGAAATCCAAAACGAAATAGCGACTCTCGAAAGGCACTTGGATCAATTAAAAGAGGCCGAATTTAACAAAAGCCGTGATTTTATTCAACGGCGGCTTCGACTGGAGCTAATTGGAAAGTTAAAGGGGAGCAAGGCCGAAATCCGCTCTTCGCTGAAAGATGATCGCGTGGTGGCGGCAGCGATTCAGGCGTTAACCCATCCGGAGGTGTACCGGCAAAAACTCGGCCTGAAGAAGTGATTGCTTCCCATCTGCTGCTATTGTTTGGCGTAGGGAGTCTGGCCGGCCTTTTGGCGGGATTTTTTGGCGTCGGTGGCGGTGTTATCTTGGGGCCGTTCCTTTTGTTCTTTTTACAAGCTCAAGGGCTGGAAGTCAATCTGGCGGCGCGATTGGCATTTGGAACCAGCCTGTTTTGTGCCTTTTTTAACTCGGTTTTCAGCGTGTACCGGCACAACCGCCAGCGGAATGTGGAGTGGCGCGTGGTACCCTATTTGGCCGTGTCCGCCATTGTGGGTGCGTATTTGGGGTCTTCCGTTGCCTCTCAACTGCCGGGCGAAATTTTAAAAAAGATTTTGGCCCTTGTGCTGGTGGTGTTGGCAGTGCAGGTGTTTTTCGGTGTGGGTGAAAAAGCGGGAAAGGCTTTCCGCCTGGACTGGCGGCAAACGGTTCCGATTGGTTTTTTGGCGGGGTTTTTCGCGGCCATGGCCGGAATCGGCGGTGGGGTTTTTTTCGTCCCGGCATTGATTTTATTTGTACATTTGCCGGTTAAGAAAACGGCCGGAACGTCCAGCGCCATTATTATTTTTACCACATTTGCGGCGGCGGTGGGATATTTTATTCACGGTTTGGGCACGCCGAATTTGCCGCCCGGGTGCCTGGGGTACGTGTACGCGTTGGCGGCTGCCCCGATTTTGTTGGGCTCGTTATTTTTTTCGCAGTTGGGCGCGTATTTGAATTCCGTTTTGCCGCCGAAATGGCTTCGGGCATTTTTCGGTGTGTTTTTATTCGGGATTTTTTTGAAACTTGTCTTTTAGTCGAAAGGTAAGAAAGTGGAAAATAGTTACTGGACCTAATCAGGAGGGTGTGAAGCATGAAAAAGTATGTCTATTATTTTGGTCCCCAGGGGACCGAGGGCGGGGCCGACATGCGCAATTTGCTCGGCGGCAAAGGCGCCAATCTTGCGGAAATGAGTCGAATCGGTATTCCGGTACCTCCGGGTTTTACCATTTCAACCGAAGCGTGCATGGAATATTTTGAGCATAATAATCAATTGCCTCCCGGCCTGATGGAAGAAGTCCGAAAAAATATGGCCAGGGTGGAAAAAGACATGGGGCGTAAATTCGGGGATCCGGAAAAACCGTTATTGGTTTCGGTGCGTTCCGGTGCACGAGTTTCCATGCCCGGCATGATGGATACCGTGCTGAATTTGGGTCTAAACGATCAAACGGTGTTGGGGCTGGCCAAGGAGACAAACAATCCCCGATTTGCCTACGATTCGTACCGGCGTTTTATTCAAATGTTTGGGAATGTGGTTTTCGGCATTGATTCCGAGCATTTTGAAGAAGAGTTGAACAAGAAGAAAAAAGAGGTCGGGGCGAAGTACGACACCGATTTAAGCGCCGACGATTTAAAGGATTTGGTGGAGCGGTTCAAGAAAATCTTCAAAGCCCACACCGGTAAGGATTTTCCTCAAGACCCGTGGGAACAGCTAACCGATGCCATTATGGCTGTCTTCCGTTCCTGGAACACGAAGCGGGCACAGGATTACCGTAGAGTCAACAAAATTCCCGAGGATTGGGGTACGGCGGTCAATGTGGTGACCATGGTTTTTGGAAATATGGGTGAAGACTCGGCAACCGGAGTGGCGTTTACACGGGATCCGGCGACGGGCGAAAAGCGCTTCTTCGGAGAATTTCTGAAAAATGCTCAGGGCGAAGATGTGGTGGCCGGAATTCGAACGCCTCAGCCCATCAACAAAGCGGGCCGCACCAGCGCGGATCAAATCACCCTGGAAGAAGAAATGCCCGAGGTGTACAAGGAGCTGGAAAATATCTACAAAAAGCTGGAAAAACACTACCGCGACATGCAGGACATGGAGTTCACAATTCAGAAAGGCAAACTCTGGATGCTCCAGACCCGAAACGGCAAGCGAACGGCCATGGCCGCCATTCGGATTGCCGTGGATATGGTGGAAGAAGGGCTGATTACCAAAGAAGAAGCGGTCATGCGGGTGGAACCGGCCCAACTCGACCAATTGCTCCACGAACGCTTCGACCCCAAAGCGCAGAAAAGACATTTCGGAAAAGGCATTAACGCTTCGCCGGGGGCGGCCAGCGGTTTAATCGCCCTGGACCCCGACCGCGCCGTGGAATGGGCGAAAGAAGGCAAACCCGTCATTTTGGTTCGAACCGAAACCTCGCCGGACGACTTCCACGGGATGGTAGCCGCAAAGGGTATTTTGACCTCTCGAGGCGGAGCCACCTCGCACGCTGCCGTGGTGGCGCGCGGTATTGGCAAGCCCTGCATCGTGGGTGCAGAATCCATTGAGGTCGATTACAACAAGCGAGAAGTCCGCTCCGGCGACCTGGTACTGAAAGAAGGCGATGAGATTTCCATTGACGGCAGTTTGGGGGAAATTTACGTGGGCAACGTGCCGACCAGCCCTTCGGAAATAACAGCCGTTGTTTTGGGACAAATGGAACCGGAAAAGGCGCCCCTGTACACGTACTACCACAAACTCATGACCTGGGCCGACGAAATCCGGCGGCTCGGCGTCCGAACCAATTCCGACACGCCGCACGATTCCTGGGTGGCGCGAAAATTCGGTGCCGAAGGCATTGGCCTGTGCCGCACCGAACACATGTTTTTCGAGGGCGAACGGATTCTCGCCGTGCGGGAAATGATTTTTGCCTCCGATTTAGAAGGACGGAAAAAGGCCCTGGATAAAATCCGGCCCATGCAGCAAGGTGATTTTGAGGGGATTTTCAAAGAAATGGAAGACCTGCCGGTCACCATTCGCCTGCTGGACCCGCCTTTGCACGAGTTCCTTCCACACACCGACGAAGAGTACGAGGAGCTTTCCGGACGGATCGGTATTCCCGCGGATGAACTGAAAATGAAGGGTGCTCAACTAAAAGAAGCCAATCCCATGTTGGGGCACCGCGGTTGCCGCCTCGGGATTGTGCACCCCGAAATTACGGAAATGCAGGCACGGGCTATTTTCCACGCCGCTGCTAAACTGATTAAAGAAGGAAAAAAGGTGTACCCGGAGGTCATGGTGCCGCTGGTGGGGCACAAGGCCGAATTGGACGATCAGGAAAAAATCATACGCCGCGTAGCCGACGAAGTTCAGAAGGAAGAAAAGGTCACAATCGAATACAAAGTGGGTACCATGATTGAAGTGCCTCGCGCCGCGCTAACGGCTGACGAGATTGCTCAAACCGCCGAGTTTTTCTCCTTCGGAACAAATGACCTTACCCAGATGACTTTGGGAGTCAGCCGTGACGACGCCGGTAAGTTTCTGCCGCTCTACGTGGAGCGCGGTTTTTACAAGGTCGATCCTTTCCAGAGTATCGACCGGAACGGCGTGGGACAACTAATGGGAATCGGAGTGGAAAAGGGTCGCAAGACCCGTCCTGAGCTCAAAGTAGGAATCTGCGGTGAACACGGTGGCGATCCGGCTTCTATCGAATTGTGCGACGAGCTGGGTCTGAATTACGTCAGTTGTTCACCCTATCGAGTGCCGATTGCCCGGTTGGCTGCGGCTCAGGCGACTCTGAAACACAAAAAATAAAGTAAGTTCAAAAACAAGGGTGCCCGGTCGTGCGGGACGCGGCCGGGCATTTTTATGGTTGAAAAAGCAATGCACGAACCCCGATTTAAAATCTTTTGCGATTTTGACGGAACGGTTGCCGTCAAAGATGTGGGAAATGAATTGTTCCGGGCGTTTGCCACCCCTGAATGGGAAAAAGCGGTTGAAGCGTGGAAAGCGGGGGAACTGACCTCCAAAGAATGTCTGGAACGCGAATGTGCCGTGACGACCGTTTCCAAAGAGGAATTAAAAGCCTTTTGTGCCGCCAATCCCATTGACTCTGCTTTCCACGATTTTGCGGCTTATTGCCAAGAAAAAGCCTACCCCGTAGAAATTCTAAGCGATGGGATGGATTTCTACATTAAAGAAATCCTCAAACGGGAGGGGCTGGCTTGGGTTCCCGTTAAAGCAAATCGATTGGTGTTCGTAGATCCCCACCATATTCGTCCCGAATTTCCCTATTGGGAACACACCTGCGGGGTTTGCGCCAATTGCAAAGGTTACCATTTGCGGGAGGCGCGAAACGGACAGAGCGTGCTGATTTACGTCGGTGACGGACTCTCTGACCGTTGCGGCGTGTTGGAAGCGGACATTGTCTTTGCCAAGGACGAGCTGATTTCGTTCTGCCAGGAAAATAACTTAAATTTTATTGCGTACCAAAATTTTGCCGACGTGCTAAAAAGTCTGAAAGCCCTGGAAAAACAAGAACGCGCCCTGCCAAAAATAAGGGTGGACTGATTGATCCGCTCACCTTGGTTTGAAATATTCCGATCTCTTCGGCGGTTGGCTATATGATTGAACTAAATCAGATTGAACAGGTTTTTGTCGCACGAATGGCCAGAACAATTTGGGGACATCCGATTTATTTCACGGCCAGCTACTATGTGGACGGGCTTTTGGTGGATTCGGGGCCGACCGTTTTGGAGCGCGAATTTCTGATTTTTTTACGAGACAAGACCGTGCGGGTTCTCGTTAACACCCACCACCACGAAGACCACATTGGCAACAATGCGGTTCTGCAGAAACGGTTTGGAATGCCGATTTACGCCTTTTCGCTTGCTCTCCCCACCCTCGCCAATCCGTCTCTGTTGAACATGGCGCTTTACCGCCGGCTGACCTGGGGCGTGCCGCCGCCCAGCCGTGGGTTGCCCGTGGGGCGGGCGTTGCAAGTGAACGATCACCCCTACCAGATCTTTTACACCCCAGGGCATTCCGAAAAAGACATTACCCTTTTCGAACCAAATCAACGGTGGGCTTTTACGGGCGATCTGTTTGTCCGGGGGCGAGATGTTGTCTTTCGACGAAAAAGTAACGCCAAGGCTTTGATAAAATCTTTGGAATTTTTGAAATCCCTTCAGCCGCGCATTCTATTTCCGGGAAGCGGGCATCCGGTTTTGAATCCTGGCGAGGAACTCGAGAAAAAATTGGCCTATCTGTACGAACTGAAGGAAAAGATTGTCGGATTGTACAGAAGCGGGGCCTCAATGGGGGAAATCAAAAAGCGGCTTTTTCACCGCACTCCCCTCTTGGCCCGCATTTCAGCCGGTGATTACTCCGCCGAAAATTTAATTCGAACCTTTGTGGAAAGTTTTGCCTAAAAAATGGCTGGGCACCCCCCGTTTTTTTAAAAAAAGATCATCGCCCCAACGAGAAAAACGACCCGAAAAATACCCGGCTCGGGGCAAACAAGAGTCCCAATTAAACAACAAAAATTTATTGACATATCCACAAAATATTCGTATATTTTAAGTCACTTAAGCGGAGCTACCGGAGGGCTAGTCCTAATTGGTAAGGCGGCGGTCTTGAAAACCGCTGGGCGTTTGCCCTTGGGGGTTCGAGTCCCTCGCCCTCCGCCGGAGAAAATTCAATTACAATCAGTTGAGGAGAGGTGGCCGAGCTGGCTGAAGGCGGCGGTCTCGAAAACCGCTTCACGCACAGTCGTGACGGGGGTTCGAATCCCTCCCTCTCCGCTGGTTATTTGACAAGCAGAATAGACCTCAATGTGAAATTCGGTTGAGGAAAGAAGTTCATAAATCTGCGGCTTGGAGAGGTGGCCGAGTGGTTGAAGGCAGCGGCCTGCTAAGCCGTTGTAGGCGTCAGTCTACCGTGGGTTCGAATCCCACCCTCTCCGCAAGACAAAGGACCCCGACACATGGAATATGAAATCAAACATCTGGATGTTTGGTCGGTCGCCAAGGTAGTTTTTATAATTTTTTTGATTATTGGATTTTTTTTTAGTATTTTCTACGTGCTTTTGCTGGCAAGTTTTGCCGGAATGGGTGGGTTGGGCAGTGAGTTCGGGTCTGCTTTCCCCCACTTAACGGGGGGATTGGCGCTCATCATGGCCCTTTTTATGTCGGTTTTGATTGCCGTGCTTTACGCCATTGTGGCAGCCCTATTTGCCGTGTTGTACAATATTTTTGTGGGCTGGACAGGCGGTATTAAAATGGAGCTGGAAAGCGAAGGAAATGTACCCGTGAAGGAAGAGCAGATTTAATCGATGGAAGATTCCGCACCGGAAGTTCGCGTACGCTTTGCCCCCAGCCCGACGGGGTACCTTCACATTGGCGGAGCGCGTACGGCCATTTACAATTGGTTGTTTGCTCGGAAAAATAACGGTAAATTTTTTCTTCGCATTGAAGATACTGACCAGGCCCGTTCCACCGCCGAAATGGTGGACGCGATCTTTGACAGCTTGAATTGGCTCGGTCTCAATTGGGATGAAAAACCCTGGTACCAATCCCAACGCTTCGACGTTTATCGAAAGTATGCCGAGGAGTTGGTCCAAAAGCGCAAAGCGTATCATTGCTATTGTGGCCACGATGACGATCCGGATGAAGAATACGACTGGGAAGAGTCAAACAAATGCCAGTGTTACCTTTTGACGGTCAAAGAAAAAGAAGAGTTGGATCGTAAGGGTGTGCCGCGAGCAATTCGGTTCTGGGTTCCTGACGGCACCACTGTTATTGACGACCTGGTGTACGGGTCGATGGAATTCAATAATTCGGAAATCAACAATTTCGTTATTTTACGTTCCGATGGAGTTCCGACCTATCACCTGGCCGTGGTGGTCGATGACCACGAAATGGGCATTACCCACATTATTCGCGGGGACGACCACATTTCCAACACCCCGAAACACGTGCTTCTGTACCGCGCTCTTGGGTGGGATTTGCCCAGGTTTGCCCACGTTCCTCTTATTTTGGGGGAGGATAAAAAGCGGCTGAGCAAGCGGCACGGAGCGGCGTCGGTTTTGGAATATGCTCAAATGGGGATTCTGCCTGAGGCGCTGGTCAATTATCTGGCTCTTTTGGGGTGGTCGGCAGGAGACGACCGGGAAATCTACACCATTCCGGAGCTTATTGAGGCGTTTTCAATCAGCGGCATTTCGAGAAAGAGTGCCGTTTTCGATCAAAAAAAATTGGAATGGGTAAACAGCGAACACATTAAGATTTACCCAACGGAAAAGCTTTTGCAGTTGGTGTTGCCCTCGTTGAAAGAAGCGCACCTCGTAACCGAGTTTGATGCCGAGCGCAAGGTGCCGTACCTTTTGCAGGTGCTTGAGTTGTTCAAAGCTCGGATGAAGACAACCAAAGATTTGGCCAAATATGGCCGATATTTTTTTAAAGATCCGGAACGGTACGACGAAAAGGCGCTGAAGCGTTTCTGGGAAGGTGAGGAAACCAAACAGCGGATGGTGAAGTTAAAAGAACGCCTTGAAGCTCTGGACGATTTTACAGCCGGCCCGATCGAAGAAGTGACGCGTTCGTTGGCGGCTGAATTGGGTGTGCCGGCAGCAAAGTTGATTCACCCAACCCGAATACTGCTGACAGGTTTTTCGGTTAGTCCGGGGCTCTTTGAAATGATGGAAGTTCTGGGGAAAGAAACCTGTCTCCGCCGGTTTGAGCGTGGGCTGAAAGTATTGTGATTTACTGGGGAGTCGTCTAACGGCAAGACAGCGGACTCTGGATCCGTCAATCGGGGTTCGAATCCCTGCTCCCCAGCTATTTTTTTGTCCGATCTTCGGCAGGGAAACCATTTGGCGCGCGCCCATAGCTCAACTGGATAGAGCATCTGACTTCGGATCAGAAGGTTGGGGGTTCGAGTCCTCCTGGGCGCACCAGAAAATTGATTTGGCGCATTCGTCTAGTGGCCTAGGACGCCGGCCTCTCACGTCGGTAACACGGGTTCGACTCCCGTATGCGCCGCTCATTTGCGCCCGTAGTTCAACTGGAAAGAACGTCTGACTACGGATCAGAAGGTTGGGGGTTCGAGTCCTCCCGGGCGCACCATGGTAGAGAAAAAATCAAGCGCAGAGGCCCACGAGCGTTGGATGCAAGAGGCTCTTCGCGAAGCGGAACGGGCGTTCCACGAGGGGGAAGTTCCCGTGGGGGCGGTGGTTGTTTTGGACAATAAAATTATTGGCCGAGGGCAC
This sequence comes from uncultured Deferribacteres bacterium, assembly GCA_964579725.1. GTDB lineage: Bacteria > Zhuqueibacterota > JdFR-76 > JdFR-76 > BMS3Abin05 > CAZOHG01. The sequence continues at coordinate 74,479 of CAZOHG010000001.1, read as the reverse complement.
AATCAAACGGAATTGTTGCAAGACCCGACCGCCCACGCAGAAATTCTGGCGCTTACTGCCGCCGCCAATTATTTGTCCTCCTGGCGCCTGGAGGGGACTTCTTTGTATGTTACGTTGGAACCGTGCCCCATGTGTGCCGGCGCAATCGTCAATTCAAGAATTGAAACATTGATTTTCGGAGCCTTTGATCCCAAGCGCGGGGCCTGCGGCTCGCTTTACAATATTGTTCAGGACGTGCGCCTAAATCACCGCGTCCAATTGGTTACGGGGGTGTTGGCGGAGGAATCGGCGGCGTTGCTCCAACGTTTCTTCCGCACGTTACGCGTTTTTCGCTAACAATTGTTTGGGTTATTTCGGAGTAGGCCCATTTGGAGAGGTGTCCGAGCGGCTGAAGGAGCACGCCTGGAGAGCGTGTGTACCCTCCGGGTACCGTGGGTTCAAATCCCACCCTCTCCGCTAAATTTTGGTTGTAAAGCGTCCGTTTCGAAAAAATAAGGGTATTTGTCATTTGGGGCAGTAGCTCAGCTGGGAGAGCGCTTCCCTCGCACGGAAGAGGCCGGCGGTTCGAATCCGCTCTGCTCCACAAAAAGTTCTGTTTTTCAGAACGTCGATTTTTGAGATTCGGTTATGAAATGGGCAAGTCCTCCGCAATAGGAAGGTGCTCAACTCCGTCAGGACCGGGAGGTAGCAGCGGTCGGCACTCGGACTATGTGCCGGAGGGTCGCTTGCCCATTTGATCATCGAGTGGATTTTTGAGAAGGTCACCCCTGAAGATAGACAAAATTCATGGCTTACCAAGTTCTTGCGTTAAAATGGCGTCCGGCGCTTTTTGAGCAGGTAGTCGCTCAGGAACATGTAACCCGCACCTTGCAAAATGCTATTAGCGGCGGCCGCGTCGCCAATGCGTACCTTTTTTCCGGCCCTCGCGGAGTGGGCAAAACCACCACCGCCCGGATTTTTGCCAAAGCACTCAATTGCGAGAAGGGTCCAACGCCTACACCGTGCAATGTGTGTACGCATTGTGTGGAAATCGCCGCCGGCCGTAGCATGGACGTCATGGAAATCGACGGCGCCTCCAACCGCGGCATCGATGAAATTCGCAATCTTCGGGAAAACATTCGCTACGCCCCGGCCAGTTCCCGCTACAAAATTTATATTGTGGATGAAGTCCACATGCTGACCACAGAGGCGTTTAATGCCCTCTTGAAAACACTGGAAGAACCGCCGGAGCACGTGGTCTTCATTTTCGCTACGACGGAACCTCACAAGGTTCCCGCCACCATTCTTTCCCGCTGCCAACGGTTCGATTTTAAGCGGATTCCCATTCAAGTTATTATGAATCAGTTGCAGGTGATTTGTGAGGAAGAAAAAATCACCATCGGGGAAGATGCCTTGCGCCTAATCGCCAAAAAGGCGGACGGCAGCATGCGGGATGCCCAAAGCATTTTAGACCAAATGATTTCCTTTGCCGGGAATGAGGTGAGCCTGGACGATGTGCTGAAATCGCTGGGCATTATTCACCAGGATTTGTACTTCGAATTTACCGATCTTCTGAAATCGGGCAATGTGCACAAGGCAATGGAATTTGTCGATCGTTTTATAGTTCAGGGACTGGACATTTCCGGTTTCCTGATTGGTTTGATCGAACATTTTCGGAATAAACTTTTTGTTCTGGCCTCGAAAAGTGACAAATTGTTAGATGTTTCCGCTGCCTACAAAGAGCGGTATTTAAAAGAATTGGGCGATTTTTCGGAAGAAGACCTTCTCCGCTACATCGAGGTGGTGTCGCAAACGGAAGTCACCATTCGACGCAGCCCCAATCCGCGCATTCGTCTGGAAATGATGGTTGTCAAATTGATTAAAATGGGACGGAGCGTGACAATCGGGGAATTGGTGGAACGGCTTAAAAAGATCGAATCTCGTCCGTCGCGGCTCGTTTTGGAGGAGAAGCCCAAGAAAAAGGCTGGCAGCCCCGATTTGTTCAAAATGGCTGCTCCCAAAAAAACACCGCCCAAAACCTCTCCACCGTCTGTGCCTCGGCAGTCCCCGTCCGTTTCCAAACCGGCCAGCCCGTCGGCGGAAAGCCCCGCTTCCGCAGCCCCCGCCCCGCCGCCCGAGGAGGAAGAACCGCCCTCTCCATTTGTGGGCGAGCCCGACTCGGATTACGAGGCTTCGCCTTCCGTGAATTTGCAGGAAATTCAAGTCCAATGGCCAAAAATTTTGCAGGAGGTTAAGAAAAAGAAACTTGTACTCGGGGTTTTTTTACAGGAAGGCACACCTGTTGCTTTAAAAGGGAATGTTCTGGAAATTCAATTTCCGCCGGGGAACGGGTTTCACCTTCAGGCCGTTCAAAAGGAAAGAAATCTGGTGCGTCAGGTTATTGGGCACGTTGCGGGAGCCAGATTGACGCTGAAATTCTCAACCGGAGAAACCGCGAAAGACGTGCCTCCGGGTGGAGCCGCGGAAACGCCGCCCAGCGTACCGAGGACCAACGGAATCGATCCCCGGGTCAAAAAAATTCTTCAGATGTTCGACGGTGAATTATTGTAAATTTGGAGGAAATCTCAATGGTAAAACCCAATTTAAATGCCCTAATGGGGCAGGTTCAAAAAATGCAAGAGCAGTTGCAAAAGGCTCAGGAAGAATTGGACAAAATTGAGGTAGAAGGAAGTGCCGGCGGCGGAATGGTGACGGTTACGGCCACCGGAAAGCGCGAACTCAAGCGCATTAAAATAGATCCCGAAGTAGTCGATCCGGAAGATGTGGAAATGCTGGAAGATCTGATTTTGGCAGCTGTAAATCAAGCTCTGGAGAAAGCGGAACAAGCGGCCAACGAGCATTTGAATCAAACCACGGGCGGGTTGTTGTCCAATTTGCCAGGCGGATTTAAAATACCGGGCTTTTAATTTATGCAATTTTACACCTCCGAATCGCTTGAAAAACTCATCGGGGAATTGTCCAAGCTACCAGGAATCGGTCGTAAAACCGCGCAACGCCTGGCCTTTTATCTGCTGAAGCAACCCCGAGAAGAAGTGGAATCACTGGCACAGGCGCTTGTGGACGTCAAAGAAAAAACCAAGCTCTGCTCGATTTGCTTTAACATTACGGAAACCGACCCCTGCCCCATTTGCAGTGATTCGCGCCGGGACCATGGAACCATTTGCGTGGTGGAAGAGCCAAACGACGTGCTGGCGATTGAAAAAACCGGCATGTACCACGGTGTGTACCACGTTTTGGGGGGGGCGCTTTCACCCCTGGACGGTGTAGGTCCGGAAAATTTGAAAATTAAGGAATTACTCACACGCATGACAGATGAGGTGCAGGAAATCATTCTGGCTACCAATCCAAATGTAGAGGGGGAAGCCACGGCCCTTTACATTCAAAAATTGATTAAACCTCTCGGAAAGCGGGTGACACGATTGGCACGGGGAATTCCAACGGGGAGCGATTTGGAATTTGTAGACGAATTGACCCTCTCTCGTGCGTTAGAAGGACGAAATATTTTGTAAGGACACGGCGTTGAGACCCCTGTTTAACACAACCCCGAACCAGCTTTCGGTTTTGCGGATTATTCTGACGCCCTTGTTTGTTTGGGCTTTTTTTTCAAAAGGGCTGGAGTGGAAAGAAATCTCCCTGGTTCTCTTCGTCATTGCCTCTATTACCGATTGGTACGACGGGCACGTAGCGCGCAAATACGGCATGACCAGTTTATGGGGGCGATTTTTGGACCCGCTGGCGGACAAAATTTTGGTGCTCACTGTTTTTGTCGTCTTTGCCGCAACCCATTATGTGGCATGGTGGATGGTTATTGTGATTGTGATTCGGGATGTGATGATCACCGGACTGCGCTGGTACGCCATGTACAAAAAACGCCCCATTCGCACCTCGTACACGGCAAAAGCCAAAACCACTGCCCAAATGATTGTCATTTATGTCATTCTTTTGTACGCCATTCTCAAACAAATGAGTGTGGAAAGGCCGACCCTTTTTGCCATTCGCACCGTCACGTTTCTTGAAAAATTTTGGGTGATTGACGTGCTCATGTGGATTGTAGTGCTGCTGACGGTTCTAACCGGCATTCAATATTTGGTTGTGAACAAAATGCAGGTGAAGGGAATTGTGAACGATCTCATTCACGCTGCTAAAACCTCGGACGCCTGAATATGAAGCATTTTGTCGCCAAGTTTTTGTCAACCACCGCTTTTACAGGTCTTTTCCCACTGGCTCCCGGCACGGTTGGAAGTTTGGTCACCGTTCTTGTTCTCTGGTTTCTTCCCGAGCAATCGACGCTAACATTCGTTATCTTAGCGGCGGTTCTTTTTGTGGTGGGTGTTTGGAGTTCCGGTGTTACGGAAAAAGCTATGGGAAAAGAAGACCCGGGATCGGTCAACATCGACGAAGACGTCGGTATGATTCTTTCTCTGCTCTTTTTGCCCAAAACAATCGGCTGGTGGCTGGCGGCCTTTTTTATTTTTCGCTTTTTGGACATTGTCAAGCCCTGGCCGGCCAAACAGTCCCAGGACATCGGTGGCGGCTTGGGGATCATGATTGACGATGTGATTGTGGGTGTTTACACAAGCCTCTTTTTAAATGTGCTCCGGGTCGTGGTCAAATGAAGGCCGAAATTGTCAATGTGGGGGATGAAATCCTGCTCGGTCAAATTGTGAACACAAACGCGACCTTTTTGAGCAAGGCGCTGGTAAGTGCAGGTATTGAACCGAAATGGATTACCGTCCTGGCCGACGATCGTGAGGCCATTCTCAACGGATTGAAAATCGCCCTAAAACGCGCGGACGTAGTGGTGGTGACCGGTGGTCTGGGGCCCACCCACGATGACCTGACCAAATATGCCGCCGCCGAATTTTTTCAATCTCCCCTGAAAATAAACCCCGACATTTACGAAGGTCTAAAAAGGCGCTTCGAAGAGCGCGGGCGCCCCATGCCAGAGGTGAATCGAAACCAGGCCGAGGTGCCGACGAAAGCAACGATTTTGTCCAACCCCATTGGTACGGCACCGGGCTTGCTTTTCGAAAAGGATGGAAAACTCTGCTTTATTCTGCCCGGCGTACCGAGGGAAATGGAGCGTATGACGCGAGAATCGGTTTTGCCGATTTTGGCCCGGCGCTTTGAAAAAAAACGTACCTGCTTACGGTTCAAAACCCTGCGTACCACCGGCATTTTTGAGTCGAAGCTCATGGAAGTTTTGGGCGACGTTCAGAAAATCGAACAGGTTGCCAAGGTGGCTTTTTTGCCTCACTTTTACGGGGTGGATGTGCGCCTGACCGTTAAATCGAACAGCGATTCGGAGTGTGAGGAACGGCTCAAAAAGGCGGAGGCATTGGTTCGGGCTCGGGTGGAACGCTACATCTACGGTGTGGACGAGGACACTTTGGAACAGAAGGTTGCGGAGCTTTTGTTTCAAACAAAGCAAACAGTGGCGGTTGCCGAATCCTGCACGGGCGGCCTTTTATCCCACAAACTTACCAATGTGCCGGGCAGCTCGGATTATTTTGACCGTGCCGTGATTTCCTACAGCAATCGCTCCAAAATTGAAAATCTCGGCGTGAGCCCTCACACCTTGGAGCAGTTCGGGGCAGTGAGCGAAGAAACTGCGCGCGAAATGGCTGAAGGCGTGCGGAAAATGGCCGGAACCAATTGGGGTCTTTCCACAACAGGAATTGCAGGACCGGGCGGAGGAACTGCCGAAAAACCGGTGGGGTTGGTGTATATTGGACTCTCCGGCGAAGAGGAAAGCACCGTACGGCGGTTCATTTTTACCACGGATCGACTTGCCAATAAAGAACGGGCCGCCTACGCCGCTCTGGAAATACTTCGTCGACGTCTGCTAAAATTCATTTGATTATCTCTTTTAAATTCCTTAAATTATCTTGTTGAAAAAAGAGAATCCTTTTCTCCCTGTCCAAAATGAAGGCGGAATGATTCGTACCTTTGTTGCTATTGAAATGCCGCCCGCCGTTCGGGATTCTATCGGCACCCTTGAGGTGGAATTGCGGAGTCTCCCGGTGCGGGTAAGCTGGGTGCGTCCGGGCAATATTCACCTGACCCTGAAATTTTTGGGAGAAATCGACTCGGCGCAAGTGGAACTGATCTCTGACGCCCTAACCCGTGTGGGGGCCCGAACCCCTTCATTCACGCTCTCTGTGGAAACTCTGGGCTTTTTTCCCAACGGACGCCGTCCTCGTGTGGTGTGGGTGGGGATTCGGGAGCCCAACGGAGACCTGGAACGGCTGGCGAAAGCGGTAGAAAAGGAGCTGAGTCCCCTGGGTTTTCAGAAGGAAAAAAGAGGGTTCAGCCCTCATTTGACTTTCGGGCGCATTCGAGACGGGCGAAATTGTGACCAAATTGTAGAAGCGGTTCGGAAAATTCATTTTGAACCTCAGCACGTTCTTGTCCGAGAAATGGTATTCATGAAGAGTACCTTGACGTCCAGGGGTTCTATTTACGAACCCCTAAAACGCATTGCGTTCACAAAAACAAATTAAATAGGCGAGAAAAAGCCAGCGGAAAGGAATCTCCGATTCCTTCGAAGCTTTTAAGTACGGGGTAAACCAAACCTTGGAAGGAAGAAAATGGCAGAAGAAAAGAATGAAAAATTGAAAGCTCTGGATTTGGCCATCTCTCAAATTGACCGCCAATTCGGGAAAGGTTCCATCATGCGTTTGGGAGCCGGTCAGGTCATTCCGGACATCGATGTCATTCCAACGGGGTCTATTGCCCTGGACGCGGCACTTGGTGTGGGAGGCGTGCCGCGCGGTCGAATCATTGAAATTTTCGGCCCGGAATCTTCGGGAAAGACGACCCTGTCGCTCCACATCGTGGCGGAAGCACAAAAAGCCGGCGGTTTGGCTGCTTTTATTGACGCCGAACACGCTCTGGACGCCAAATACGCCCAGAATTTGGGGGTGGACACGGACAATTTGCTCATTTCTCAGCCGGACACGGGTGAGCAGGCGCTGGAAATTACGGAAACTCTGGTGCGCAGCGGCGCCCTGGACGTCATTGTGGTGGATTCGGTCGCGGCGTTGGTTCCCAGAGCCGAAATTGAAGGCGACATGGGCGATGCCCAAATGGGCCTTCAGGCCAGACTTATGTCGCAGGCGATGCGCAAATTGGCCGGGGCCATCTCCAAAGCGAAAACCAGCGTCATTTTTATTAACCAAATTCGCGAAAAAATCGGCGTCATGTTCGGCAATCCGGAAACCACCACCGGCGGCCGGGCGCTGAAATTTTACGCAACCGTCCGAATGGACATCCGCCGAATTGCCTCGATTAAAAGCGGGGACAAAGTTGTGGGAAATCGAACCAAGGTTAAGGTGGTGAAAAACAAGGTCGCACCGCCTTTTCGGGAGGCACAGTTTGACATCATGTACGGCACAGGAATTTCCCACGAGGGAGAACTCATCGACCTGGCGGTGGAAGAAAAAGTGATTGAGAAAAGCGGAGCCTGGTATTCCTACGGAGACGAACGCCTGGGTCAGGGCCGCGAAAACGTCCGTACTTTCCTCAAGGAAAACCCGGACATTTTTGAAGAAATCGAACGCAAGGTACGCAAAGCCCTCGGGCTCATTAAAGAAGAGCAGCCAGAAGAAACACCGGCCAAATAGTCGGTGGGCACGAGTGTGGCTTTTTCAATGGACACACCTGAGAAGGTTGTTACCAAAATCGAGCAGCAAAGGGGCCGCAAAGACAGGGTGTCCGTATTTCTAAACGGCGAATTTGCCTTTGGGGTACACGAAAGTCTCCTGGTGGACTTTGATTTGTACCGGGGCAAGAAACTTTCTGAGCAGGCCGTGGCGGAAATTTTAAAGGCTGAGGAACGGCACGCTGCCAAAGAGCGCGCCGTGCGGTGGCTTTCGTACCGAAGCCGCAGCCGCAAGGAAATCGAACAGAAACTGCGGCTGGCCAAATTTGGGGAGGAGGCCATTCAATTCACCCTGACCGAATTGGAGCGTCTCCGCTTTTTGGACGATTCCGGATTTGCGCGACTTTTTGCTCACGATCGATTGTTGCGCCACCCAATGGGCAGGCGCCTTTTGGAAAAGGAGCTCCGGCAAAAGGGGATCGATTCGGACGTCGTTGCGGCGGTTCTGACGGAAGCGTATGCGGAGACGTCCGAAGCTGAGATGGCCAGGCAGCTCCTGCAGAAAAAGGCCCCCCAATTCAAGCGGCTCGCCCCCCAAAAGGCCAGACAGCGAGCCGTACGTTTCCTCTCACAACGCGGATTCGATTGGGAGGTGATTCAAGAGGCGCTGGAGAGCGTGCGGGAGTTGTTTGACAAAATCTGACTGAGCCAAACGAAGAAAGTGAGTTTGGGCGAAAGTACAAGACACTCGAAAAAATTGGGTCGAATCGAAATGTTCCGTTGTTTTCGGAACTACCTTGAGGAGGAGAAATGAAGAATCGATTGAATTGGTTTTGGGCGGGGACGCTGTTAGCGGCGCTCAATGCCGTCGTTTTTTGGGTGCATGTGGCGAACCGTCCCATCGGGGCGTCGACCACTTACCCCTACTTGGCGGATATTTTTGCCGGGTTGAAAAAGAATCCTTATTTTCTCAAGATTCAGACACCGGGCCACTGGGAATTTATTTTCCTCATTGGCGCCTTTGTCGCCGGTTTGGTCGCTTCGCTGATTTTCGGCGATTTCAAGCTAACGGCCGTTCACGCCCGGTGGACAAAGTACAAAGGCACTTCGTCCGGTAAACGGCTTCTCTGGGCGTTTTTTGGGGGATTTATTCTTATTTTCGGTGCGCGAATGGCCGGTGGGTGTACCAGCGGACACATTCTTTCAGGGGGCATGCAAATGGCAATCAGCAGCCTGGTTTTCGGTCTGTTTGTGGTGGTGGGGGTACTGGTAACCGGAAAGATTTTCTACCGAAAATAGGAGAAAGAAAATGACTCTTTGGATTTTGCTTTTAGGTTTTTTGTTTGGCCTGATTTTGCAGCGAGGACGTTTAAATGCTTTTGACACCATTGGTGGGTTCGCAATGGTAGAGGATTTGACCATTGCAAAAGCGCTTTTGGTGGCTTTGGGAATCGGCTCGATCCTGCTGAGCCTGGAAATTTGGCTTGGCCTGGCCGCGTTTCACCTAAAACCCTTTCTTTTGGGCGGGGTGGTTTTAGGAGGCCTGATTTTTGGTGCCGGGATGGCTATTTTAGGCTATTGTCCCGGTACGTTGGCGGTTTCTCTGGGGGAGGGAGCTCTTGACGCCATGGCCGGAATCGTCGGCGGACTTTTCGGCGGCTGGATTTTCACCCTTGTTCTGCCGGGCATAAAACCGATTCTCGGACCCAATTGGGGTAAGCTTTCGATTGGGAATCTTTTGGGTGGGTCACTTGCTGTCAATTTTATAGCTTCTCTGGTGTACGGCGGAGTGTTGATTTATTTCGCTTTTTATTTGAACCGCCGGGAATCGGAGTTGGTGTCGACCCGGTAAAAGGCGGTTTTGGGGTGATTTTAAATGTGCGGTGGTGCGTGTTTTTAAGCGGGAAAAAGACTTGGTTCCCGGGAAACCTTGGGGCGGGAAGGAACAAGTCGGTTGGCAGAGAGGAAGTTGGTGTACATGAATTCAAAGGAAATTAGACAATCGTTTTTAGATTTTTTCCGTAGCAAAGGACACAAAATTGTGCCCAGTGCTCCTGTGGTGCCCATTGAAGACCCCACCTTGCTGTTTACCAATGCGGGGATGAACCAGTTTAAAAAGGTTTTTTTGGGATTGGAAAAACCGCCTCACCCGCGTGTGGCCGATTCGCAAAAGTGCATTCGCGTAAGCGGAAAGCACAACGATCTGGAAGAGGTGGGCAAGGACACGTACCACCACACCTTTTTCGAAATGTTGGGCAACTGGTCCTTTGGGGATTATTACAAAAAAGAGGCCATTGAATTTGCCTGGGAATTGTTGACAGAGGTCTGGAAACTGCCCAAAGAAAAGTTGTGGGCTACGGTGTACAAAGACGACGACGAGGCCGAAACCCTCTGGAAATCCGTGACGGATGTGCGTTCGGATCATGTCCTCCGATTCGGGGAAAAGGACAATTTTTGGGAAATGGGTGAAACCGGCCCCTGCGGCCCCTGCTCGGAAATTCACATCGATTTGGGACCGGACCACTGCGACAAAAAGGGGGTTCCGGGACATGTGTGTCAGGTGAATGGAGATTGCGGCCGTTACATCGAATTGTGGAACCTGGTTTTTATTCAGTACAACCGGGAGGCCGACGGAAGTTTGAACGAACTGCCGGCACGCCACGTGGACACTGGCATGGGATTTGAGCGGGTTGTGGCGGTTTTGCAGGGGGTTCCCTCCAATTACGACACCGATTTGTTCCGTCCGCTCATTCAAGCGATTACCCAAATTTCGGGTGTGGCGTACCCCGGCCCCGACGGCGGTGTGGCGCACCGGGTGATTGCCGATCATGTGCGGGCGCTCAGCTTTGCCATTGCAGACGGCGCACTACCGTCCAATGAAGGACGGGGCTACGTGCTTCGGCGTATTCTTCGGCGGGCGGCCCGCTACGGGCGTAAGCTCGAGGTCCGCGAGCCGTTTCTGTACAAATTAGTGCCCGTTTTGGTGGAAATCATGGGCGAGGCGTACCCGGAACTTCCGGAGAAACAGAAATTTATTTCAATGGTTATTCAATCCGAAGAGGAAGCTTTCGGCCACACGCTCGACCGAGGGTTGGACATTTTTGAACGGACGGTAGCCGATCTAAAGAAAAACAACCAGAAAATTTTTCCCGGAGTAGCGGCTTTTCGCCTGTACGACACCTACGGTTTCCCCATCGATTTGACCCGCCTCATGGCGGAGGAAAATGACCTCACGGTGGACATGGAAGGCTTCGAAAAAGCCATGGAGGAACAACGCCAACGGGCGAAGGCCGCCCAAAAGTTTACGTATGAAGTCCACGAATTTTTTAAAGACGGAGAAGAAGTGCCTCACTCGCAATTTGTGGGCTACGAAAAATTGGAAGAAACCGTCCGACTGGTGGGGTTTTCGGGGAATGAATTTTTGTTAGACAAAACCCCGTTCTACGGAGAATCCGGCGGACAAATTGGGGACACGGGCGAGGTGGTGGCAACGGACGGCTCCGTACGCATCCGCGTGGTGGACACCCTGAAAAACGGCAACATGATTATTCATGTGGGAGAGCTTGAAAAGGGGCGTTTCGAAGACGCACGCGGGAAAGAGCTTGTGGCTCGCGTGGACGCCGGGCGCCGGAAAGCCATTGCCAGAAATCACACGGCAACCCACCTGCTGCACAAGGCGCTGCGGACGGTTTTGGGTGAGCACGTCCACCAGGCAGGTTCGCTGGTTGCCCCCGACCGCCTGCGCTTTGACCTGACCCATTTTGAACGCATTCACCCTGAACAGTTGGACGAGATTGAGCGACTGGTAAACGAGGCCGTGCGCGCCAATTTTAAAGTGGACGTTCTGACTCTTCCGTTTAATGAAGCCAAAAAATTGGGCGCCATGGCCCTTTTTGGGGAAAAGTACGGGGACGTTGTGCGTGTCATTAAAATTGCCGATTACAGCATGGAATTTTGTGGGGGCACCCATCTCAATTACACAGGCGAAATCGGTTATTTTCGAATTGTGTCGGAAACCAGCGTTGCCTCGGGCGTTCGGCGCATCGAAGCAGTTACAGGCGAAGCGGCAGACTCCCTTCTTCGGGCGGAAAAACACGAGGTCGAGGCTCTCCGGCAAAAATTGGGCGCCACGGCCGACGATTCTGTGGCGCGGTTAAACCAGCTTCTTCAGGAGAAAAAGGCGCTGGAAAAAGAACTCTCCAGGCTCAAATTAAAACTGGCTCAAATCGAACTGGACTATTTGGTACACCGCGCTCAAGAAGTGGACGGTTTCAAATTGGTGGCAAACGAATTTGCTGTGAGTGCGGTAGACGAGCTAAAACAAATTGGCGATGTGTTGCGAAACAAGCTCAAATCGGGCGTGGGCGTTTTGGGATCGGAAATTAACGGCAAGCCCTTTTTGCTTTGTGTCGTGACCGACGATTTAATTCAGTCCCGGAAACTTCGGGCGGGGGACATTGTAAAGAAGTTAGGCCGGTACATTGGCGGCGGGGGCGGTGGGAATCCCCGAATGGCACAGGCCGGCGGAAAGGATGTGAAAAATTTGGGTAAGGCGCTTCGTAAAACACCCGAGGTGATTTTGGAATTGTTGCAGAATTAAGCTGTTCGCACCGAAAACCCCGGCAACGGCATCAGGTATCTGGGAAGAAAAAGCAAGCCTTAGGCCGAAAAAGCAAGGGGTTCAATTAAACACGTAAATAAAAAAGGCTTAACCACGAGGCGGGAAATTGGAAACAGCTTTTAAGCGGTTGTTAGAGATTCGAAAAAAAAAGGGCGCGGGCTATTTTGTGTTGTTGGATCCCGACAACTACCCACTGGAAAAGGTGGCGGAGCATGTGCAGCAAATGGCGGCCTGCGGCGTTGATGCCATTTTGGTGGGGGGCAGCCTTCTCTTTGACAGTCGATTTGACGCGTTTGTGAAAACAGTTCGGGAAAACACCGATTTGCCGGTCATTATTTTTCCCGGGAGTTCCCGCCAAATTTCGGCCCATGCCAGCGCTATTCTTTTTTTGTCGCTCATTAGCGGGCGTAATTCCAATTATCTGATCGGAGAGCAGGTCATCGCCGCTCCCATTATTCGAATGCTCCATCTGGAGGCTATTTCGACCGGCTACGTGTTGGTGGAATCCGGAAAAACCACAACGGTGGAATATTTGAGCGGCACCCGCCCGATTCCGCGCGACAAGCCGGAAATTGCTGTGGCTCACGCGCTGGCGGCTCAATATTTGGGAATGAAAATGCTCTATTTTGAAGCCGGGAGCGGTGCGCAGTATTCCATTCCCGCTGAAATGATTCAAGCGGTGGCCAAAGAAGTGGACATTCCCCTCGTTGTGGGGGGAGGAATTCGCAAACCAGCTGAAGCCTCGGAAAAGGTGGAAGCCGGTGCGGCCTTCGTGGTGACGGGGAACGTGCTGGAAAGAACGAAAGACCCGGAGCAGGTCAAAGCCTTTGCCGAGGCGGTGCACCGGGCGGGAGCCAGGAAAATCGGCAACTAAACAGGCGAATCCTTTTTTAACCGGAATAAATTGTGAATTTTTTAAGCAGAAAGGGCCTAAAAATCACGTTGTTGTTCCTTTCTAATATGCCAGCGAGTTTCATTGGGGTTGAAGGGGTACCGGTACGTGCCGAACAGCGATTTCTGACGAAACGGAATGGAAATGGTATTGCATGATTATTGACATTCACACCCATATTTTGCCGTCCTACGACGACGGGGCAATGGACGAAGAAATGACCCGGAAAATGCTTCGCCAGGCCTACGAAGGAGGCACGCGGGAAATTGTCTCGACCTCACATATTCTTTCCAATGGGGACTACGACCGCCAACCGGAAATTTTAGAAAAGTTCGAGCGGGTAAAAGAAATCGCCGCCGAAGAAAAATTAGACCTTCGGTTTCACCTTGGTTCGGAAATCTACATGCACCCGGACACCGTCATTGACCACGAGGTTTCCACCTTTGACAACAATCGACGGTACGCGCTGGTGGAATTTTCTCTTCGTTCCATTCCTGAATTTGTGCCTGAAATGCTTTTTAAATGGGTCATGGCCGGGTACAAACCGATTCTGGCTCACCCCGAGCGAAATTTAAAAATTGCCGAATTTCCCGTTTACGCCTACAAGTTTTGTCAAATGAACGTTTTTTTGCAAATAAACGGCGGCAGTCTATTGGGCTTTTTCGGCGAGCGAGCTAAAAAAACGGCCCATTTGCTCATGGATCACGACATGATTCATTTTATTGCCTCGGACGGACACAATGTGGACACGCGCCCCATTTATCTGGGTGACGTGTACGATTACGTGGTCGACCATTGGGGAAAAGAACGAGCGGACGAACTGATGTTTGAAAATCCGCGAAAGGCCATTCGGGCAGAGAAAATTGTTCCGCGAGAGCCGGTTCCCATGAGCGAGGAAACCGGACGACCCAATAAAATCAGAAATTTTTTACGAAAATTAGGGCTGAGGTAAAATGGACAGGATTTTTGAGGAGAAATTTCAGCGACTGGCGAAAGAGCAACTCCACGCCAGTGCCGATGTGAAACGAAAAATAGCGGACGAAATTCTTCCGCAAATTCTTGAGGCCGGATTTGAAATAGCCACGCGGCTCAAGGCGGGCGGAACACTTTTCCTGTGTGGAAACGGAGGCAGCGCCGCCGATTCCCAACATTTGGCGGCCGAACTGGTGAGTCGGCTTCGGATGGAGCGTGCGGCCATTCCCGCGCTGGCTCTAACGACGGACACATCCGTCCTGACGGCCATGGCCAATGACTACGATTACACACAAATCTTTGCCCGGCAAGTGGAAGCGTTTGGAAAAGAGGGGGATGTGCTACTGGGGATTAGCACATCGGGAGGGTCTAAAAATGTGGCGGAAGCCCTGAAAATGGCAGAAAAAAAGGGGCTCTACCGAATCGGCTTGTTGGGAAAAGATGGCGGAATTTTAAAGGATTTCGTGGACACGGCGATCATTGTTCCCAGTTTTGACACCCAGCGCATTCAGGAAGGCCACATTACCATCGGGCACATTTTGTGTGACATCGTGGAGCAATTTTTGTTCGGTCGCGACGAATGAGTGCGCACGTGGGTTACGGAGAAGTAGAACCTTCTGCCCGCCTTTGGGAGCAAGCGGGACAGCTTTTTCTGTACATAATGGCTTTTTTTATTCCGTTTTCCATTGCGGGTGAAGAAACTGCTTACGCTTTCGCGGCACTGGTTTGGATCGGTTTGTGGGTTAAAAAACGGAAGGTGCCGGCCTCCCAATCGGGCTTGGAATGGCCGCTCTTTGCCCTGGCGCTTGTTTTGCTCGTGGCGTCGGTTTTTTCACCGCGTCCCGGGGAAAGCTTTTACAATCTGCGCAAACTGTTTTTTATTCCTGCCATTTACATTGTACCGGCCTTTGTGCGGTCGGAAAAACGGCTCCGGCGGACGGTGCACCTTTTGCTGCTCATGGCTGCACTCACGGCTCTCTACGGAATCGGCAAACACCTCCTCACCCATTCTCTCAAGGTCATTGCCACTCAATCCACAACCATGACGTGGGGGGCACTTTCCGTTTTTTTTGTGCTGTTTTGGGTGGGTTTGCTGGTTCTCATCCCGGAACGGCGCTGGAAAATGGTGTACGCACTGGGTTTTTTGCCCCAGTTTGTGGCACAGGTTTTTTCCTACGTCCGGGGTTCTTACCTGGGTCTCTTGACGGGACTTTTGGTTTTAGCCTGGGTAAAAAGTAAAAAATTAATCCTGTACCTTTTTGTGTTGTTGGTGATTTTTTACGGACTTTTCCCCGGGTCGATTCGGCAACGTGTGCGCAGTATTACGGATCTCAAGGTTCACAGTACGCGCGTGCGCCTCACCCAGTGGCGTGACGCGGTCATTATTTTGAAGCATTACCCAGTGTTGGGGGTCGGCTGGATCGACTTGAATAAAATTCACCGTGAGTATGCGCCGCCGAACGCCGATTTAAACGACGACGCCTACAAAATCGGACATTTTCATAACAATTTTGTCATGATGGCAATGGTTGGAGGCGTCCTGGGGCTGGCTGCTTTTATTTGGTTATTTGTACAAATCCTTGTGGTGCTGTACCGGCGTTACGCGGCTATTCCAGAGAAGGAAAATTTCCTCAAGGCAATTGTTTTAATTGCCATTACAGCCGTTTCCGGCTTCTTGGTTAACGGCATTTTCGACTGGCTTTTCGGTGACGAGGAGGTTTTTATTTTGCTCTTCTTTACCATTGGCTTGGCTAACAGCGCCTGGGAAATCTGGAGAAACAGGGCGGAAATGCGTTCCGATGTTTAGTTTTTTGAACACGGCCGTTTTGGTCGGATTGGTGGCTCTTGCCCTTCCCTTTTTGATTCACTTGTTAAACCGTCAGAAAGCCAAACGGGTTGTTTTCAGCTCACTGGCCTTTCTGCGTCAACTGCAGCACAAAAAAATGCGCCGAATGAAATTGAAACAATGGCTTTTGCTTTTCATTCGGGCGATTATTTTGGGGCTATTGGTGCTGGCATTTGCACGTCCCAGCCTCAAAACCACGTCCTTTCTTTTGAAGGGAAGCCATGCACGCACAACGGCCGCCATTGTTTTGGACAATTCCATGAGCATGGGGGTGGATACGGAAAAAGGACAGCTTTTTGAGCAGGCCAAAAAAACGGCGTTGGACGTGATTGGAAATCTCCAAAACGGAGACGCTATTTCTGTTCTGTTTACTACCAAAGAGCAGCCGTTGGAAATGACCCGAAATTTCTACTCCGTCGAAAAGGCACAACATTTGTTGGAAGCCGAACCGCTCAGTTACCGTGTAGGACACATGGACCGAACGCTGCGGCAAGCCGTCAAATGGCTTGCCCAATCGCCCAATCCCAATCGAGAATTGTACATTATTTCGGATTTCCAGCGCAGCAATTTTCCGCGAAAAGTGACCCCCATTGTGACCGACCCGGCCATTCGCTCCTACCTGTTTTATCTTCCTACAGCCTCCCAGCCCAATGTGGGGCTCACCAGGGTTGCGCTTTTGGATCAGATTTTGGAGCGGAATCGTCCCGTCAAGGTCAAGGCCCGGGCTAAAAATTACGGAACCGATCCCGTGCGGGACGTTTTGGTTCAAACCTACCTGAACGGCCGGCGGGTAGCACAAAGCAGCCTGTCTCTTGCGGGACACTCCGCCGGGAGTGCCCTGTTTTTACTCACACCCGAGAATGGCCGTTTTCAGACCGGAAAGGTTGTTCTGGAAGACGATCCTCTTTTGCAGGACAATCGCGCCTATTTTACTTTTTTTGTTCCCACGCAAACCCGCGTTTTGTTGGTGGGGAAAGCGGACGAGCGCCGCTTTGTCCGTCTGGCACTGGAACCCGGAAAATCCACAGCCCGTTCATTTTTGATTCAGGAAATGCCCCGACTTTTACCGGGACGCCTTTTCTTGAAAAAAACGGACATTCTGATTTTGGTCGATCCACCGGGATTTCAATCCGGTGCAGTCGATGAAATTCAGCAATTTCTGCAAAACGGAGGGCGCCTTGTTTTAATTCCTGGTGGAGCGGTTTCACCGCGCCGCTACAACGAAGATTTTTTGTCGGCGTTGCATTTGCCCATTTTTAAGGAGCCAGTCGGGCGGCCCGGACAAACCCAATCCTACCAAACCTGGGGCAGCATTGATTTTGCCCACGCCATTTTTCAGGGGATGTTTAAAGAAAAGCACCCGGTTCTTGAATCCCCTCACTTTTTCTTTTCATTGAAAGTTGGTTTTGCGAAGAATGCCGACGAGATTATTCAGTACCGGGATGGGAACCCGTTTTTGTTGGATCTGCGGGTTGGCAAGGGACGTGTTTTTCTCTTTACAAGCGGTGTCAGCCCCGATTGGTCGGATTGGGCCGTGAAACCGATTTTTGCGCCGCTTCTCTACCGCTCCGCGAGTTTTCTGGCATCTACGGGGAATTTGCAGCAAAAACCGCTGTTAGTGGGTGAACCGCTTACTTTTGTGTTGAATGAGCCGCAGAAGCGGTTGGTAATTGTAAAACCGAACGGGCAGGAAGTGGATGTGAAGACAGTGGCGCGCGGCGGCCAGCCGACGGTTGAATTCAAAGACACCGACGAGCCGGGCATTTACACACTGTACGGCGGACGCGTTAAAAAGCACGTTTGGGCGGTTAATGTACACCCCGAAGAGTCCGATCTGGAACAGCTTTCTATTTCCGCGGTTAAAAAATTGCTGGGCAAAAATGTGTGGGAACTTCAGCCCGGACAAAATTTTGCCCAGGTGATTCAAGAATCCCGTTTTGGCCGAGAATTGACAACCTATTTTTTGTACGCGGCACTTTTGCTGCTGGTGTTGGAGATGGTACTGGCTCGAACGGGAAAATCCGACGAAATTGAGGAGGAAACGCCTTAGCGATTCGATGAAAAGAACGCAACCGACGCAAATTGAAACGGCTCGACTCCGAGAAAAGGCCGTGCTGGTCGGAACCCGCACCCCATTCCAACTTCGATGGGAAGTCGAGGATTACCTGGACGAACTGGCGCTTTTAGCGGACACAGCCGGAGCAGACGTGGTGGGGCGAATGGTTCAGGACCGGCGGCGCACCGACCCCACATTTTTTATTGGGAAGGGAAAGGCCGAGTTGCTTTCCGGTTTGGTTTCGCAGCTTGACGCAGATGTGGTCATTTTCGACGACGACTTGACCCCTGCCCAGGTGCGGAATTTGGAAAATACCACACACGTCAAGGTGCTGGACAGAAGTGCCCTTATTTTGGACATTTTTGCCCGTCGTGCTCAGACAAAAGAAGCTCGAACGCAGGTGGAATTGGCTCAACTTCAGTATCTGTTGCCGCGCCTCACACGCCGGTGGACACACCTCTCGCGCCAGGAAGGGGGAATTGGAACCCGAGGACCTGGTGAAACCCAGCTCGAAGTAGACCGACGCCTGATTAAAAAACGTATTTCAACGCTGGCTGCTGAATTGAAGAAGATCGAAAATCAGCGTAAAACCCGACGGAAGGGGCGAAAAGAGGTCTTTAAAATCGCGTTGGTGGGGTACACCAACACCGGCAAATCTACCCTCATGAATATTTTGTCCGGGGCGCACGTGACGGTTGAAAACCGCCTTTTTGTCACGCTCGATTCCACGGTTCGCGCGGTTCGATTGAATCCTCGGCAGAGGCTTCTCCTGATTGACACGGTCGGGTTTATTCGAAAACTCCCGCACCACCTAGTGGCTTCTTTCAAAAGTACGCTGGAAGAGACCGCTTCGGCGGACATGCTTCTTCACGTGGTGGACATCAGCACCCCTCATTTTCAGGAGCAAATTGCCACCGTTCGTACCGTGCTACAAGAATTGGGTGTTCGAAACAAGCCGACGCTCTTTGTGTTCAATAAAGTCGATTTGTTAGAGGACGAGAAACAAATTGGGTACGTGAAACAGCATTTTCCCAAAGGCGTCATTATTTCGGCCACGAAGGGGATTTTTTTGGAGGAATTGAAGCGGCGGCTTGTGGAATTTATTGAGGAGCAGTTCCTGGAAGCGGATGTGGCTGTGCCTACGGAAAAGCGGCAACTCATTTCCGATATTTACCGCCAAACGGTTGTTTTGGACAGTACCTACGTGGACGACCGATTGGTGCTTCGGGTTCGGGCTCAGCAGGGATTGTTGCAGTCGATTCGGAATCAAGCCGGGGGAACCTTGGACATTTACGAGGAACAAAGATTGTAAAGAAACTCGAAGATCGAGTAGTCAATAGAGCAAAAAGATTGGACTGATTGGAGCGATTGAGGATGACAGAAAAATTGAAAAAAAAGATTCAGGCCATGAGCGGGGAACTGGCCGGTGAGTTAATTAAGATTCGCCGGCATATTCACGAGCACCCGGAACTTTCTTTTCAAGAATACGAAACCATGGCGTACGTTTCGAGTATTTTGAAAGCCCACGGCATTGTGCACAAAACCGGTGTGGCCGGAACCGGTGTGGTCGGTTTAATTGAAGGAAAAGGTCGGGGCCCCGTGGTGGCGCTTCGCGCTGATATGGACGCCCTGCCCATTGAGGAGCAGAACGACGTTCCCTACAAATCGAAGAATCCCGGCGTCATGCACGCTTGCGGGCACGATTCTCACACTACGGTTCTTTTGGGGGCCGCCATTCTTTTACAAAAACTGCGAGATGACTTCTCAGGGGCCGTTAAGCTTCTTTTTCAGCCGGGTGAAGAGAAAAATCCGGGGGGTGCCTCTTTAATGGTCAAAGCGGGCGTCATGGAAAATCCAAAAGTGGACATGATTTTCGGGCTTCACAGCGACCCCCGTTACCGCCCCGGGGAAATCGCCTACCGCTACGGTGCCATGATGGCTGAACCGGATGAGATTTCCATTACCATTAAGGGGAAAAGCGGGCACGGCGCCTCACCCCACTTGGCTATTGACCCCATCGTCATTGCCGCCGAGGTGGTTTTAGGCCTCCAGAAAATCGCTAGCCGAATGGTGGACCCCACCGAAAAAATTGTGGTCACCATTGGAAAAATCGAAGGCGGGCACACCACCAATGTCATTCCGGACGAAGTACACCTGCTGGGAACGGTTCGAACCTTGAACCCGGAATTGACGCCCAAAATCCCCGGCATGATGGAGCAAATCATTAAAGGCATTACCGAGGCGTACGGCGCGACCTACGAATTTAAATATGATTTCGGCTACCCCGTCGTTTTGAACGACGCCAAGGCCACGCAGTTGTTGGTGGAAGCCGGAAAGGAATTTTTGGGTGAGGAGAATGTGAAGGAAGTTCCCAAACCCAGTATGGGAGGGGAGGATTTTTCTTTCTATCTTCAAAAAGCGCCGGGAAGTTTTTTCCGATTGGGTACGGGAAATCCCGAAAAAGGAATCACGGAATTCTGGCACAATTCCCGCTACAACATCGATGAGGACGCTCTGCCCGTAGGGGCGGGTTTTATGACGTATCTGGCACTGGAGGTGTTGGAAAAATTGTAAAGAGGGACGCCATGCAAAAAAAATCCTTGCGGAGGAAAGGCGCTGCCCTGTTTGGAATTTTAGGGGTGCTTTTCGTAGTAGTGATTTCAGTCAAAGTGGCCTCTTCCCAATTTGTGGAAGGGACCAACCCCAATTACGAAGTCGGGGATTGGGTGAGCTACACCAACAGCCGTTACGTACGCTCGCTTGCCGTGGGGAATCGTTTCGTTTACTTTGCCACCACCGGAGGGATCACCCGGTACGATGTTTTTGGAAATCGCTGGGATGTTCCGTTTACCACCAGTGACGGCCTGCCCGAAAATAATATTTTTGCCGTTGCCTTCGATTTTGCCTCCGGGTCAATTTTCTGCACCACGCCCTCGGCCCTCTGTGTACGGGACCCCGCCTCCCGCCGCTGGCAAAATTTCCGACTCGACGCCATCGGAGTGGGCAAAAAAGCCATCCGCTCTATCGGCTTCAATTCCCACCACATTTACCTCATGGCCTACGACCACAGCCTGTTTCGAAGCAGCCGAGACAACTTCAATTTTTCAGCGGTTGCCTCCACAGGGCAAAACATTGCCAGCCTGAAAGACTCCATTCAGTGGTGCGGGCAGATGGCATTCACCCCGATGAATTTACCCAATTTTCTGATTAGCGGCTCGTTACTTTTTTACCCCGACAAATTTCACCCCTATTTTGAAGATGTAAACGGACGGGATTTTAAGATTCCCTTTTACCAGGAAGACCCCTGGCAAACTCTGTGGCTGGCCAGTTGGGGATTGGGAGCGGCCAAAGCCGACATGCGCACGCAGGTGTTGGAAACGCTGCCTTTTGGCCTTCTTCAAAATGACGTTCAAGCCATGGCTCTCTCGGGAAACGACTTTTGGTTTGGCGGTGTGGGCGGAGACCAACCCTTGAAAGGGGTGACGCTGTGGAATCGCGGTACGGGAGAGTGGAACTATTTTGAGGGGCGATTTTTGTCGGGTTTCCGCTCGGACGACGTCATGGCCATTGCGCCGGCCGGGCGGTACGTGTGGTTCGGCACCCTGGATGGCCTGACGCGGTACGACCGAAAAAAGAATGATTGGACCAGCTTCACGCTGTTTAACGGCTTGAGTTCCAATTTGATTTACGACCTAATAGCCGATTCCAGCGGGGTCTGGGCGGCTACAGACGAAGGGCTGGACCACGTGCAGGTAAAAAGTGGCAAAAGGGACACTCTCTTGGTCCAGCACATTACCAAGCCGCAGGAAAAGGTTTCGGTGTACGCCATTGAAAAGGACGGCGATCTGCTTTGGGCTGCCACCGGCTACGGGGTGTACGTGTACAATTGCAGCACGCGGAAGGGCGGTTACTATTACGGCGCGGACGGCCCCGGAAACGCTCCGGTGACGGCTGTCTCCGTTTGCGGGAACGAGGTGTGGTTCGGGACGCGCTACGGGGTGGAAGTTTTCAACAAAGCAGAGAAAAAGTGGTTGGGCCCGCCCGAACGAACCATTTTATCCGATTTAAAACCTCTGGCGCTTTGTGCCACGCCAAAAGCCGTGTGGTTGGGCACAACGGACGGACTGTACAAATTCAATCGAAAAAAACGGTACTGGAAGAAATTTACACCGGCCGACGGACTGATTAATCGCCGCGTGCAGGCCATTTTGGTGGACGGCGATTATGTGTGGTTGGGGACACCCGACGGTGTGACGCGTTTTTATTGGAACGCTCCGTATCGAATCGATTGAGAAAAAATTCTTTTTCGTCGGTTGATTCAATAAGAAAGCGGAGGAAGGAAAATGCGGCTGAAAGGCAAAAAGGTGTTGATTTTTGTCGGGCCGTATTTCGAGGATTTGGAATTTTGGTACCCGAAAATTCGGCTCGAGGAAGAGGGAGCGGAAATAACGGTGGCCGGTTTGGGGGAGAAAATGTACCGTGGCAAAAAGGGGCTGACGGCCGAAACGGACGGCCCCGCCGAGAAGTTTGTCAACGAGGTCTTTGACGCTGTTCTCATTCCGGGCGGTTGGGGGCCCGATAAGCTTCGGCTCAACAGTGCCGTGTTGGAGATTGTCCGAAAAGCCGACGCGGCCAACAAAGTGGTGGCCAGTATTTGCCACGGCGGGTGGGTGCTGATTTCGGCGGGCGTGGTGGAAGGCCGAAAGGTGACCGGCTACATTTCCACAAAGGATGATCTCCTCAACGCAGGAGCTATTTACCAGGATGCCCCTGTTGTGGTGGACAACAATTTAATTACCGCTCGCGTGCCGGCGGACCTTCCCTATTTTTGTCGCGCCGTCGTTGAAACGCTTGAAAAATCGAATATGTAAAAAAATATCGAGACTTAAATCGCGCGAGGAACCCAATGAAGCCAGAGCAAAGAGGACGTCATTTTCATGTGGCCACGGAGGAAGAAATTAAATCCGGCCGTGTGGTGGATGTGTATTTTTCCCGCACCAAGGAAATTTTGGAAGCCGAAAAAAGGGACAAACCGGTCGTTGCCGAATTTGTTGTAAAGCGTTTTCCGGAAGGGCGAACCTGGGGGGTGTTTGCCGGTTTGGAAGAGGCTGTGGCGCTGCTCCGTAATCTGGACGTGAAGGTGTGGGCCATGCCGGAGGGAACCGTTTTTCGGGAAAACGAACCTGTGCTCGTGATTGAAGGGCGCTACCTCGATTTCGGTCTCTACGAGACGGCCATTTTAGGGTTACTGTGCCAGGCTTCCGGCGTGGCAACCAAAGCCGCGCGGTGCAAAAAGGCCGCCGGGGAAAAAATTGTGCTCAGTTTTGGAGCCCGCCGCATTCACCCCGTGTTGGCGCCAATGATCGAACGTAACGCCTTTGTAGGGGGGTGTGACGGCGTGGCGGTGGTCAAAAGTGCCGAACTTTTGGGTATTCCCCCTTCAGGAACCATTCCCCACGCACTTATTCTGATTTTGGGGGACACGGTGGAAGCCGTAAAGGCGTTCGACCGAATCATCGACCCCAAAGTCGCGCGGGTGGCTTTGATTGACACCTTTACGGACGAAAAATTTGAATCCGTCCGCGTGGCGGAAGCCATGAAAGGAAAATTGTTCGGCATTCGTCTGGACACACCCGGATCACGCCGCGGCGATTTTTTGAGTATTTTGAAAGAAGTTCGCTGGGAGTTGAACCTGCGCGGTTTCGAGGAGGTCAAAATTTTTGTTTCAGGCGGGATTGACGAAAATAAAATTCCTCAACTAAATGAAGTGGTGGACGCCTACGGAATCGGAACCTCTATTAGCAGTGCCCCCGTGCTTGATTTTGCTATGGATATTGTGGAAATTGACGGCAAGCCATTGGCCAAACGGGGGAAGGCCTCTGGGCGCAAAGAGGTGTACCGGTGTCCTCAATGTCGTGCTTCGGTCGTGGTGCCCTTCGGGCAAAAGCCCCGGCCGGTGTGTGCCTGCGGGGTTCCCTACGAGCCGCTTCTCAAGCCGATTCTGGATCACAAAGAGCTTCTGCTCGAGTTACCTGACCACCAAGACATTCGCGCGTACGTGTTAGAGCAATTGGATTCTTTTGTATTGTAAAAGATCGATCTCTAAACGAAAGGAGTTTTCCCCTCAAAATTTGTGACCGCTTGGCAGCCGTTTCATTCCAAACCGAAGGAGGATCTGAACGATGAAACAGCACACAATCGCCGTACGCGTACCAGTGGGCATTTTGGTGGGAATTTTCCTTTTAGGGACGAGCTTGAGGGCACAAGATCCGCCCCGTGTTGTCACGGTTGGGTTGACCACATTTGGAAAACTCACTCCTGTGAGGCAGTTGTTACTCAGCGAAATTCGGAGAAATTTGGAGAAAGTAACTTGGGTAAGGGTGGTCGGGCTGGACAAAAATCCCAATTGTGTTGTGACCTTACAGGTGAAATCGGCCCCCGCTGGACCCCTTGAACAAAAAATTCTGGCCGTTGCTGTGGAACAATCCTTTCCCGAAAACTGGCTTCACTATCTGGCGAAACAAGAAGTTCCCTACAAAATTCTGCCGTCTTGGCGCAGAAAAAAACTTCCGTCCAAAGGGAAATGGGTACGGCAATATGTTACGCGAGAAATGTTTCAAAATTACCGAAATCTTTTGGATTTAAAGGTTTACGGTTTTCAAAAAGCCACCCTCTCTGATGTCGGCAAACAGGCCGCACAGGACGTGCTTTTTGCCATGAAGCGAGTTTTTCGATTTGAGGACAAAAATCGGCGGTAGACAAAAGCAACGGCTGCCGAATATTTCTTTCAATTACGGATGAAAAAATGGGAGATTTCGAGCAAAAATGACTATTCAACGAACGAAAGCGCCCGGTTGTGATCCCTCATTTTAGATTTACCGAACACACGGCCGACATTGGGCTGGAAGTGTTTGCCCGCACACGGGAAGAATTATTTGAGCTTGCCGCTTTCGGTATGACGGCGATTCTCACGACGCCGGAAAAGATTCACCCCCTCTCGAAGAAAACGGTGAACCTTCGAGCTGATCATCTGGACGAGCTGCTTGTGGTGTGGCTGAATCGCCTCAATTTCGAATTCGAAACCGAAGGCTGGTTGTTTTCCGAATTTGACGTGCGCCTGACCGGGGCGTTTGATCTGATGGCTACCCTGCGAGGGGAACTTTTTAACCCTGAGCGACATGAAATTCTGCGGGAGATCAAAGCCGCGACCTACCACCATCTCATTGTTGAAAAGCGGAAGCAATTTTGGTACGCAAACGTCATTTTCGACCTGTAAATTTTGGAGAGGCGAGTCATGGAATTTAAAAAAATCCGCGAGTACGTGTGGGAAATTCCCCGTGAAGGCAAAATGCGGGTGCCCGGGCGGATTTACGCCTCGGAAAAAATGTTGGCCGACATTCAGTCGGACGAAAGTGTTCAGCAAGTGGTCAACGTGGCCCAACTACCCGGCATTGAAAAGTACGCATTGGCCATGCCGGACATTCACTGGGGGTACGGATTTCCCATTGGCGGTGTGGCAGCATTTGACCGAAAGAACGGAATTATTTCGCCCGGAGGCGTGGGGTACGATATTAATTGCGGTGTCCGGCTTTTGCGCTCGAAGCTGCACGTAACCGATGTGCAGGGGAAAATTCAGGATTTGGTGGCCGCCATTTTTTCCCGGGTGCCGTCCGGTGTGGGGTCCAAAGGCCCGCTTAAATTGAGTGCGACGGACGAAAAATCTGTTTTAGTGAAAGGGGCTCGCTGGGCGGTGGAGCATGGCTTCGGAACGGAAAACGATCTGGAATTTATTGAGGAGCACGGTGAAATGCCGCACGCCGATCCCGCCGCCGTCAGCGCAGAGGCCTACACCCGCGGCCGCCCTCAACTCGGGACGATCGGCTCAGGCAATCATTTTGTGGAAGTGGACGTGGTCAGTGACATTTTCGATTCGGAGGCGGCCAAGGCGTTCGGGCTTTTTGAGGGACAGGTGGCCGTCATTGTGCACACGGGCTCCCGCGGTTTCGGCCACCAGGTGTGCGACGATTTCATTCGAAAAATGCTGCGCGCCTCGGAAAAGTATGGTATTGAACTTCCCGACCGCCAGCTTTGTTGTGCCCCTTTTGAATCGCCCGAAGGGCAGGAGTACTTTGGTGCCATGAATGCGGCCATTAATTACGCCTTTGCAAACCGGCAAGTGATTTCTCACTGGATTCGAGAAGCCTTTGAAGCGGGGCTACATCTGGGGCCGCGGGACATTGGTCTCCAAACAGTGTACGAGGTGGCGCACAACATTGCCAAACTGGAAACGCATGTGGTAGACGGCCAGGAAAAGGAATTGGTAGTGCACCGCAAAGGCGCTACCCGGGCATTCGGGCCCGGAAATCCGGCCGTGCCTTTGGCTTACCGGAGTGTGGGACAGCCGGTTTTGATTCCCGGCGATATGGGCCGCTACTCCTTTGTTCTGGTGGGAACCGAGCGCGCCATGACCGAAACGTTCGGGTCTTCCTGCCACGGTGCCGGGCGAAAGATGAGCCGCCGTCAGGCGAAAAAATCGGCGAGGGGCCGAAACATTCACCAGGAATTAGAATCGCGCGGGATTTTCTCCATGGCTGCCAGTCGCGCCACAATGGTGGAGGAGATTCCCGAAGCATACAAAGATGTGGTCGATGTGGTAGAAGCTGTTGAGGGGGCCGGAATTGCACGCAAAGTAGCAAAATTGAAACCTATTGGTGTGGTGAAGGGGTGAAAATTCCTCCTTTTGCGGGCACAGGGAGGGCAAACCTGTCGGTAAATTGGAAAATCTTGGGAAAATCGGGCAAAATTTCACTTTGGCCGGAAAAAATGCTTGACATCCTGAAAAAAAATTCTTAAATATTGACAGAAATTAGCCTTTCACCAACCCAAAAGGAGGGGAATTATGGCAAATGGCGTGAACAAAGTCATCTTAATCGGCAATTTGGGGAGCGATCCGGAACTCAAGTACACACCCAACGGAACGGCAGTGGCAACCTTCAGTATTGCGACCAATGAGCGGTGGAAAGATAAGGAAGGCAACTTTAAGGATCACACCGAATGGCATCGAATTGTGGCCTGGCGGAAGCTGGCCGAAATTGTAGGGGAATATTTGAAAAAGGGAAGTCAGGTGTACGTGGAAGGGCGGCTGCGCACACGTACGTGGGAAGACCAAAACGGAATGAAACGAACGACCACGGAAATTGTCGCTGATTCCATGCAAATGTTGGGACGCAGGGAAGGCGTGGCTCCCTCGGACATTGCCGAGCCCCCGGCTCCTGGCAATGGTGACATGACCGCTAACGATGACGATTTACCGTTTTAAGCACACAATGTGTGAGGAAAAGGACAGTAAATCCGAGGTTTTTTCAAGGCCTCGGATTTTTTTTGCCTGAATCAAAAACGAGGTCGAAATGAAAGAAGAAGATGCCGAACTGGTACAATTGGCGAAAAAGGCACGGGAAAAGGCTCTGGCACGCTACTCTCACTTCAAGGTGGGAGCGGCCCTCCGGACGAAAGAAGGACACGTGTACAGCGGTATTAATGTGGAATCCAGTTCCTACGGACTGACCATTTGTGCCGAACGCGTTGCCCTGTTTAAGGCGCTTTCGGAAGGCGAGCAATCATTTGATTCCCTGGCCATTGTGACGGATTCGGACGATTTATGTCCCCCTTGTGGTGCTTGTCGGCAGGTTCTGTGGGATTACGCGCCCAACCTGACAATCATCCTTTCCAATCTGAAGGGAAAAATCCAAAAATACAAACTCAAAGATTTATTTCCGGCCGCCTTCGACCAGAGCTTTCTGGATAAAGAGGAATAAAGGGTTTCGGCCAGAATTGCGCCCCTGAAATAGAAAATGGACGGTATTCAATTTTGAGGAGAGCGGTGAAAAAACGTATTCTAATTGGTATTGCCGGTGGTTCCGGCTCAGGCAAAACGTTAATCGCGAAAAATCTATTCAAAGACCTGGGCTCAAAAAAGGTGCTGATTTTACAGCAAGATGCCTATTACAAAGATCAAACAGGCATTCCCTTTGAGGAGCGTGTAAAGCAGAATTTTGATCACCCAGACGCTTTTGACACAAACCTCCTGATTGCGCAGCTCAAAGAATTGCTGGCCGGAAAAGTGGTGCAGCAGCCGATCTACGATTTTACCACCCACACGCGCAAAAAGGAAACCATTCCGGTGGGTGGTGAGGACATTATTATTCTTGAGGGCATCTTGATTTTGGACAATCCGGAACTTCGCAATCTCATGGATATTAAAATTTATGTAGACACCGACGCCGACGTTCGGTTTATTCGACGTCTGAAACGCGACATTAAAGAACGCGGGCGTTCGGTGGAGTCGGTCATTGAGCAGTATACCAAGAGCGTTCGCCCGATGCATTTGGAATTTGTGGAGCCTTCCAAACGCTACGCCGACGTCATTATTCCGGAAGGCGGCATGAATTACGTGGCGATTGATCTGCTGCGAACAAAGATTGAGGCACTGCTCAAGGAATTAGAAGAAGATTAACGTGGACGTTGGAACGCAACCCACCCAATGGTAACATCGATTCACATTCAGGGGGCGCGGGTTCACAATCTGAAAAATATTTCTCTGGATTTACCCCGAAATCGGTTCATTGTTCTAACCGGGGTGTCCGGCTCAGGGAAATCCAGTTTAGCGTTTGACACTCTGTACGCGGAAGGCCAACGGCGCTACGTCGAATCCCTATCGGCTTACGCCCGGCAATTTTTGGAGCGAATGGACAAACCGGACGTCGACCGGATTTTGGGGATCTCGCCGGCGATTGCTGTGGAACAAAAAAACACGGTGCGCACCTCACGTTCCACGGTAGGCACGGTTACGGAAATCTACGATTACCTTCGCTTGCTTTTCGCACGCGCGGGCCACACCATTTGTCCTGTCTGCGGCATCGAGGCCAAGCGCTTCACCCACGAAGAAATTTTTGCCCTCCTGCTTGAAAAATATTTGGGCAAAGAAGCATTGGTCGGGTTTGCCTTTTCCCCGCCCGAAGATTCGTCTCCTTCGGACTATTCCCGGTGGCTGATTCAAAACGGGTTTCGGAGAATCAAAGCAAATGGAGACATTCTTCGTCTGACGGAAAAGACTTTTCCCGAACTGAAGAACGCCGAGGCAATGGTTTTGGTGGATCGCCTGCTCGTGCAAACCACCAAACGGGCACGCTGGATGGAAGCTCTCGGTTTGGCAGCTCAGTTTGGAAACGGGGCAATTCTTGTTTGGACGGGAGAAGACCGACTGGCCTTTTCCGAGGAACGCCGCTGCCCCCGTTGCGAACGCCGATTTCCGGAACCTCAGCCCCGGCTTTTTTCCTTCAACAATCCCTACGGCGCTTGTCCCACCTGCCACGGTTTCGGGGACGTGATTGAAATTGACCCGAATCGCGTGGTGCCCGATCCGCGCAAAACAATTCGGGAAGGCGCCATTGAGCCCTGGAACACCCGATCCAACCGCTACATGTTCAGGTGGCTGGAAGAAATTGCAGAGAATCTCGATGTCCCTTTGGATGTCCCGTTTTCCGAATTGACGCCCGAGCAAAAGCGCCGTGTTTTCGATGGTGCAGACGGTTTCCCGGGGGTCAAGGGCTTTTTCCGCGATTTGGAGAACAAAAAATACAAAATCGGTGTACGCGTTTTCATTAGCCGCTACCGCGGGTACACACGCTGTCCCGATTGTCACGGGACACGCTTGCGGCCGGAAGCTCAAGATGTTTGGGTGGCCGGTAAGCGAATCGGTGATATTGTGAACATGACGATTAAGAGGGCCCTGGATTTTTTCGAAAACCTGACCCTGCCGCCGGAAGATGCACTTGTGGCCGAACAGATTGTGCGAGAAGTCAAAAACCGGCTATCCTATTTAGTCAATGTGGGGTTGGCGTACCTCACCCTTAATCGGCGTTCGTCGACGCTTTCCGGCGGTGAAATGCAGCGGATTCATTTAGCCACGGCTTTGGGGACCAAATTGACGGGCTCGCTCTACGTTTTGGATGAACCGACAGTTGGACTACACCCGCGGGACACCCGTCGGTTGATCTCCGTACTTCAAAAAATACGCGACCTGGGAAATACGGTTGTTGTGGTGGAACACGACCGAGATGTTATAGAAGAAGCCGATTTTATTGTGGATTTGGGCCCTGGAGCGGGTGAGGCAGGGGGAAATGTGGTCTTTGCCGGTTCCTTTGAAGGGCTTTTGCACCACCCCAATTCCGTTACGGGAAAATTCTTGCGAGGAGAGCGGCAGATTCCCGTACCCGAAACCCGCCGGCGAGGAAACGGGCAATTTCTCACCGTGCGGGGCGCTTCGGAACACAATCTGAAAAACCTGGACGTTCGCTTCCCTTTGGGGCTTTTGTGTGTGGTTACCGGTGTTTCGGGCTCGGGGAAAAGCACTCTGGTTCACGATGTGCTCTACGCGGGTCTTCAACATTTGCGGGGTAATTGGAAAGGACGTGTCGGGGCTCACCGCGGTTTAGAGGGCTGGCAAAATGTAGATGGCGCCGTTTTGGTCGATCAGTCCCCCATTGGGCGCACACCTCGTTCCAACCCGGCCACGTATTTAAAGGCTTTTGACGGGATTCGACAGGTTTTTGCCAACACCCGCCTGAGTAAAATTCGGGGGTACAAACCCGGGCGGTTTAGTTTCAATGTGAAGGGAGGGCGTTGCGATGTTTGCGAGGGGGCAGGCGTGGTCAAGGTGGACATGCAGTTCCTCTCGGACGTTTACCTGACGTGTGAGGCGTGCAACGGTAAGCGCTACAAACGGGAAATATTGCAAGTGACCTTCCGCGGAAAAACCATTCACGACGTGTTGGAAATGAGCGTGGATGAAGCGCTGTCCTTTTTCAAAGGACTCCCCAAAATTACCCGCCCGCTTCAATTGTTAGCAGATGTGGGGCTGGGGTACCTGAAATTGGGACAGCCGGCGACCACCCTTTCCGGAGGGGAGGCTCAACGGGTTAAATTGGCCGCCCACCTTTCCGTGAAACGCGGAAAACATTTTCTGTACATTTTGGACGAACCGACCACCGGATTGCACATGGCCGACATCGAAAGGCTCCTGCAAAGTCTGAATCGCCTGCTTGAGGCCGGTAACAGTGTGTTGGTCATTGAGCACAATTTGGAGGTGATTAAATCGGCGGACTACGTAATTGATCTGGGCCCTGAGGGCGGAGAAAACGGCGGACGTGTGGTCGCGGCGGGTACTCCGGAAGAAATTGCGGCCGTTCCCTACTCGCACACGGGGCGTTTTTTGCGAAATTATTTGCAACGACCCGTCGCTCTGGGCACATCTCACATCTCAGCCTAAAAAAGCACCGTTTTATTCCTCAAGAAATCTTTCTCTAAAAGGTTCGCTGCCACTTCAAAAAAATCTTGACAAACGAATTTTGGTTTCATATATATAAGCATCCTAAAACAGGTTGTTCTTTCTCAAAAACTGTGAAATATCCCCAAAAAACGACACCAGGGTACACCTTAGCGGGGGATTTTCCGAAGGAGGAAAAATGATTAAGTTTATCCGCTGCAAGGAAGACCTTTCACCCGAAGAATTGGAAGAAAAACTTCGGGATCAGGGAATTAAGGTGTTGAAACGGATGAAATTAACCGGGTTGTACAAGGTGGAAGTGCCGGAGACGGTTACGGCCGAAGTGCTTTTGAAAGCACCCGCCCCCGGGGTTACCATTACGGAAGTGTACGACGATTTTCCGGTGAAAGCGCTTTTGGACAAAGCGGTGCCGCGGGTGCGTGCCGATCTGGTTTGGAATCTTGGTGAAAAAGGCACCGGCATGCGAATCGGGATTTGTGACACGGGCGTGGACAAAAATCACCCGGATTTACAGGGCCGGGTGCTGGGAACAAAGGATTTTACCGGTGAGGGGGATTACGACGGTAACGGGCACGGCACCCATGTCGCCACCATCGCCGTGGGAAACGGCCAGGCTTCGGATGGCAAGTACCGCGGAGCAGCGCCCGAAGGGGCTGTTTTGATGGCAAAGGGCTTGAAAAGCGACGGAACCGGCATGGCCAGCGACATTGCCGACGGCGTTGAATGGTTGGTGGAGGCGAAGGTGCAGGTAATTTCCCTCAGCCTCGGCGGACCTGCACAGGCCGGCGTGCACGATATTTTGCAGCAAACAGTTGAGGCAGCCGTGGACGCCGGAGTGGCCGTGTTTTGTGCGGCCGGAAACGAGGGCCCCGCGCACAAGACAATCGCCACACCGGGCGTTTCTCCGAAGGTGATTACCGTGGGCGCAACGGACGATTCCGATCATATGGCGGAGTTTAGTTCCCGCGGCCCCACGCCAGACGGTCTGACGAAGCCGGACGTGGTTGCTCCAGGGGTCAACATCATTGCCGGGCGCGCTAATGGCACCTCGCTTGGGCACATTATTGACAATTACTACACCGAGCTTTCCGGTACCAGCATGGCGACGCCTCTCGCGGCAGGCTGCGGTTTGTTAATTTTGGAAAAAGAACCCACTCTTTCTCCGGCGGAATTGAAAAGTCGCCTAAAATCCTACGCGGTGGACATTCACACGGGAGATGAAAATGTTCAGGGCAAAGGGCGTCTGGACGTGTACGCAGCCTTAACGCAAACCGCGCCGCCCCCGTCACCCGTGGAGCCTCAACCGCAACCGGGAGAGCCCGGCTGTTTTTTATCGCGGATTTTCAGCAGAAGCCCTGCGGTACTCCTTGCCTTGCGCCAATTTCGCGATTCCTTTTTGGGTAGCCGGCACTGGGGACGGTGGGCGGTGCGGTTCTATTACCGGTTGAATGCGATTTTTTAGACGGGGAACGAGCGCAGAACTAAAGGAAACGGGCAAAAGAACCGATTTTAAAACGCCGCGCCGAAAAATTCGAGGATTGAGCGTATTTTTAGGGAACACCAACATTGATGAGGCGTAAAAAAAATCACTCAAAAAAGGTGGCAAAATGATTTGCCGAAATCTAAGCTGGAACGACTGGTAAACAAACAAAATCCTAAATAAATCATGAGGTGGGCTTTATGACGAAGGAAAAACTGGAAAAATACCGCAAGCTTCTTCTGGATCGCCAGCGCGAAATTTTAAGGGACGCCGGTGCCAGCACAGAGGACATTGACCAACTGCAATCGACCCCTGCTGCCGACTGGGTGGACCGGGTTTCCGTAGACAGTGCCGTCTCTTCAATGATTGCCCGTGAAAGCGGCCTTTCGAGGGAGTTGGAGGAAATTCGGCTTGCCCTCCAGAAAATTAACGAAGGAACTTACGGCATTTGCGAACGTTGTGGGAAGGCGATTAACGAAGAGCGTCTGGAAGCCATTCCCACAGCCCGCCTCTGCCGCGATTGTCAGCAAGAAGAAGAGAAAAACGCACGCGGTGTGAATGAATTTCGAAGCCCGGGCAATATTCCAAAAGAAATTTTCGAATGGTACGACGGGTCTGAAAACTAATTTGTCGCTGCTTCTGACGTTTTGAACCGCTAAGGAAAGAATGGATTCTTTTCCCCGTGTTGTGTTGAACAGGGGTGCCGAAAAGCGTGTACGCGCCGGGCACCCCTGGATTTTTAAAGGGCATTTTACCCACGTCCCGGATGAGGTTCCAGATGGCGGCCTGGTGGATGTCGTTTCTCAACGTGGTTCCTTTTTGGGGCGCGGCTTCTTCAACAGCCAATCGCAAATTGCCATTCGACTACTTTCTCGCAAACCGGTTTCCATTAATGAAAATTTTTTTCGACAGCGACTTGAGTCCGCCTTTGCGCGGCGTCGGCATCTTTCCGGCCAAACCACCGGCTACCGGTTAGTCCACGCCGAAGCCGATTTTCTGCCAGGGCTTGTGGTAGACCGCTACGGTGATTTTTTGGTACTTCAAATCCTGACGTTGGGAATGGAGCATTTTCGGAACACACTGGTTTCCCTCTTGACGGAAATGATTGCTCCGAAGGGCATCTACGAAAGAAGCGACGTGCGTCAGCGAACCTACGAGGGACTGGAGGAACGCAAGGGGCCGATTTGGGGGGATGTACCGAACGCACTTCCATTTGTGGAAAACGGCTTGCATTTTGAAGCCAATGTGGCAACCGGCCAGAAAACGGGATTTTTTCTTGATCAGCGAGACAACCGCCTTTTAGTGAAAACGCTCAGCGGAGGAAAACGGGTGCTGGACTGCTTTTGTTACACTGGAGGCTTTTCCATTGCGGCAGCCGCCGGGGGAGCCGTAGGTGTGACTGCGGTGGACATTTCCGCCACCGCCACAGCCGAAGGGCAGCGTCAGGCCAAAGCCAACGGGGTATCTGAGAAGATCGATTTTGTAAACGCCAATTGTTTCGATCTCCTGAAAGCGTACGATCAGCAAGGGGAACGCTTCGACCTGATTATTTTGGATCCTCCCGCTTTCGTAAAAAGCAAAAAGGCCCTGGCCGGAGCTGTGCGTGGGTACAAGGAAATCAACCTACGTGCACTTAAACTGCTTAATCCGGACGGATTTTTACTGACGGCTTCGTGTTCCCACAATCTTTCCGAATCCCGTTTTCAACAAATTCTTTTTGATGCCGCTTCCGACGTGCACCGGCATGTGGTGATTCGGCACAAGGGTTTTCAACCGGCCGATCACCCTTACGTGTTAAATATTCCCGAAACGGGCTACTTGAAGTCTTTTCTGCTGCAATATCGCGAGGAGTAATCGGGCAAAATGGCCTGCCTTTTCCTTCCCGAAATGACATGTCAGCGGGCCGTTCTCGCAACCGCTAAAGCGGATTCTTCCCAAAAATCAGTGGTAAAATCCTCAAATTTTTTCTATATTTAGAGTAAAAGAGCTGTGGTTTCAAATCACAATACAGCGCGTTGCTGAGCCGTTTAATTGAAAAGGGAGGGTCAGAGATGCCTTTTAAAGAGACAGCCTCCAAAAAACTCCGCAGCCGTTTCGACGAAATGGACAGGGAAGTGGAGCGGATTCTCAAAGATTTTTTCGTGTCGAAAAACCCCATTCTCATGCTTTCCCAATCCGGGTGGACGCCGCATATCGACGTGTACGAGACGGAAACACATTACATTCTGAAAATGGAAATTGCCGGCGTAGCCCCCGATGACGTTCACATTCGTTTGGACGGCCGAACACTGGTCATTAGCGGCCAGCGGAATGACGAAGTGAACAGCGAGCGGCGTCATTTTCACCTCATGGAAATCAGCTACGGTCGTTTTTCCAGAAGTATTGAATTGCCTCGCCCTCTGCGTGGCGACCAGATTAAAGCCATCTACAATCAGGGTATTTTGCGGGTAGAAATTCCAAAAGCAGAGCAATCGAGCGAAGGTCCGGTGCACATTCCTATTGAAGGCTAAAAACGGATCAATTTGGAGGGAAACGAGGATGGACGCCATTCAGAAAATAGATGAAAAAAAACTTCTGCAAGAAAATGACCATATTGAAGAAAAAATAGCTGAAGAAGCGCTCTCCGAAATCAAAAACGACCGGGAGATCGAACAGTTGAAAATTCCGGAAGAAATTCCCATTCTCCCTTTGCGGGACACGGTCATTTACCCCTACATGGTTTCACCGCTTTTCGTGGCACGCCCCAAGTCGATTCAGTTAATTGAGGACGTGCTCAACGGAAACCGCATTTTGGGATTGGTGGCACAGAAAAAGGCGGAAATCGAAGACCCCAAACCCTCCGATCTTTTCGATTACGGAACGGCTGCAACGATTCTAAAAATGCTCAAATTGCCGGACGGCACCATGCGGGTTTTGGTTCAGGGTCTTAGCCGCATTCAAGTGATCGATTATCTTCAAATGACCCCCTACCTGAAAGCACGCGTCCGCCCGCTGGAGGATATTATTAAGGAAGGTCTTGAGCTTGAGGCCCTGGCCAAAAATGTCTCCATTCAATTTCAAAAAATCATTTCTTTGGTACCGCATCTGCCGGATGAACTTCAAATTGCCGTTATGAATATTAATCACCCGGGCAAACTGGCGGATTTGGTCGCCTCCAATTTGAACCTGAGCCTGGACGAAAAACAGCAGATTTTGGAGCTAATTGACGTCAAGAAGCGGTTAGAAAAACTGACGGTTTTCATTAATCGTGAATTGGAAGTGCTGGAAATCGGTAACAAAATCCAGCACGAGGTCCAGTCGGAACTCAGCAAAAACCAGCGGGAATATTTTCTGCGGCAGCAACTGGAAGCCATTAAAAAAGAGCTCGGGGAAGAAGACGAGCGCACGATGGAAATCAAGGAGTTGCAGCAGAAAATCAAAAAGGCGAAA
Organism: uncultured Deferribacteres bacterium; assembly: GCA_964579725.1. Lineage (GTDB taxonomy): Bacteria > Zhuqueibacterota > JdFR-76 > JdFR-76 > BMS3Abin05 > CAZOHG01. The sequence continues at coordinate 38,235 of CAZOHG010000001.1, read as the reverse complement.
ATGCCCAAGGAGGTGGAAAAAGTGGCCATGCGGGAATTGGACCGATTGGCCAAAATGCCCCCCGGCGCCGCCGAATACACCGTGGCCCGGACTTACCTGGACTGGCTCATCGCCATTCCGTGGTCAAAATCCACCCGGGACAATTTGGACATTGAGAAAGCCCGCAAGGTTCTGGACGAAGACCACTACGATCTGGAGAAAGTGAAAGAGAGGATTCTGGAGTACCTCGCCGTTCGGAAATTAAAATCCGACATGAAGGGCCCGATTCTCTGTTTCGTGGGGCCCCCCGGTGTGGGGAAAACCTCCCTGGGGCGTTCCATTGCCCGCGCCCTGGGGCGCAAATTTGTGCGAATCTCACTGGGGGGCGTACGCGATGAAGCCGAAATCAGAGGCCACCGCCGAACGTACATCGGAGCTTTGCCCGGCCGGATTATTCAGGGAATTCGCAATGCCGGTTCCAACAACCCGGTTTTCATGCTGGATGAAGTGGACAAACTGGGAATGGATTTTCGGGGAGACCCCTCCAGTGCGCTGTTGGAGGTGTTGGACCCCGAGCAAAACAACAGCTTTGTGGACCACTATTTGGACGTCCCGTTCGATTTAAGCAAGGTCATGTTCATTACCACAGCCAATTTGCTTGACCCTATCCCTTCGGCTTTGCGCGACCGAATGGAAGTTTTGGAGCTTCCCGGTTACGTGGAAGAGGAAAAGCTACTGATTGCGCAAAAGTACCTCATTCCGAGGCAATTGAAAGCCCACGGATTGAAAAAATCTCAGCTCAAAATAGAAGATGACGCTATTTTGCGGATTGTCCGGGAGTACACCCGCGAGGCGGGATTGCGAAATCTGGAGCGCGAAATTGCCAATATCTGCCGTCGTGTGGCCATGTGGATTGTCGAGGGAAAAACCAAAAAAGAGAGGATCACGGCGGATCGAGTTCCCGAATTTTTGGGTGCTCCGCGCTTCTTTTTTGAGGTGGCCGAACGCATTAAAGAACCGGGCGTGGCTACCGGTTTGGCCTGGACACCCGTGGGAGGCGACATCCTGTTCATTGAAGCTTCCAAAATGCGCGGGAAGAAATCCTTGATTTTAACGGGACAGCTCGGCGATGTGATGAAGGAATCGGCGCAGGCCGCTTTGTCCTATATTCGGGCGCACGCCTCGGAATACGGCTTGGACCCCGATTTCTTCGAGCGCTACGATATTCACGTTCACGTGCCCGCCGGAGCGATTCCAAAAGACGGACCCTCTGCAGGAGTCACCATTGCCACAGCGCTTCTTTCGCTGCTGACGGAAATTCCCGTTCGAAATGATTTGGCCATGACCGGTGAAATTACCCTGCGCGGAAAGGTTCTGCCCGTCGGAGGCATTAAGGAAAAGGTTTTGGCCGCCAAACGAGCGGGGATTTCGCGAGTCATCTTACCGGCGAAAAATAAGAAAGATTTGGAGGAAATTCCCGAGAAAGCCCGTAAGCAAATGGAGTTCTTTTTCGTCGAAGAATTGGACGAGGTTTTCAAACTGGCGCTTCGGGAAGACCCCCGGAAAAGAAAAGTTCCCGTGGAAACAGAGGTGGCCGCAGTTCATTCGGACGACGGAAAATAACGGTTTGACTTCTTGGAAAAGGTTCGTCAGGGATGAAGGAACAAAACGGGCTTATTTTTGGAAAAACAACGCGCTGAAAAGAAAAAAGTCGGGGCTGGTGTTTGCTCCGGCTTTTTGTTTTTGTCGAGATTTTGAACCCAAGGAAAAAGCAGGCGGTTCGCAACTTGGTGAAAAATGGAGGTTGGTTCACAGATGGACGATTGGCGTACCCTAAAAAGTAAATTTGACGCAGCGGGACAGGGGCATGTTTTTCGCTTTTGGAATGAATTGGACGAGGAAGCCCGTCGTGTTTTTCTAAAGCAGGTGAAAAAAATTGATCTGGATTTGGTCACGCGCCTGGCCCAGGAATTGGTTCGATCTCCCCGGAAAGCCAAATTTTCAGGTCAATTGGAACCGGCAGAAGTCATTCCGATTCCGCAAACACCGGAACAACTCAAGCGGCAGGAAGAGGCACGTCAAGTCGGGGAGACAGTCCTGCGTGCAGGCAAAGTGGGGCTCATTTTGGTGGCCGGCGGACAGGGCTCTCGGCTCGGGTTCCCCGGGCCCAAGGGGGCTTTTCCGATTACACCTGTTAAAAATAAAACCCTTTTCCAGTGGCACGCCGAGAAAATTCGCGCTCTGGAAAAACGCTTTGCAATCACTTTACCGTGGTACATCATGACCAGTGAATCCAACGATGCCCAAACCCGCGCCTTTTTTGAAGAAAATGAGTATTTTGGGCTGCGCCCCGAGCAGATTTTCTTTTTCGTGCAGGACATGCTTCCTGCAGTGGACGCTGCGGGAAAAATTATTTTGGATCGGAAAGACCACGTGTTTACCAGCCCCAACGGGCACGGCGGCACGCTTCTGGCGCTTCGGAAAAGCGGAGCACTTGACGATATGAAAAAACGGGGGATTGAGCAGCTCTTTTATTTTCAAGTGGACAATGTGCTGGTAAAAATCGCCGATCCTGTTTTTATCGGCTACCACGTGCAGGCAAAGGCCGAAATGTCCAGCAAGGTTGTTCCCAAAAAGCACGCTTTTGAAAAATTGGGCGTCATCGGCGTGGTGGACGGGAAACTTTCCGTGGTGGAATACAGCGATCTTTCCGAGGAGGATGCCCTGGCCAGAAACCCCGATGGCTCCCTGAAATACAATGCCGGCAGCATTGCCATTCACATGTTTCGCCGGGATTTTTTGGAAGCCGAAACGGAAAAGGGGACAAAATTGCCCTACCACATGGCACACAAACGGATTCCGTTTGTGGACGAAAACGGGCGCCGAATTGAACCGGAAGAACCCAATGGGTTCAAATTTGAGACGTTTATTTTTGACGCCCTTCGGGACACCACCGCCTCGGTGGTCATGGAAGTTCGGCGGGAGGAAGAATTCAGTCCTGTGAAAAACAAATCGGGAGAGGATTCCCCCGAAACAGCACGGCGCGATTTGAGCGACCTCTTTGGCCGTTGGTTAGAAGCAGCCGGCGTCAAAATCCCACGGGATTCGGAGGGGCACGTACGCGGGCGGATTGAAATCAGCCCTCTCTTTGCTTTGGACGAACAGGAATTGGTCAGGAAAATCGACGCCGACCACATTTTGTTCAGTGGAGAACTTTATTTGGGAGATTGAGAATGCTTGCTTTTATCTCCGCAATTCCGTCAAAATTGAACAGCACACCCTTGCTGCAACAACTGAAAGACGCTCTGGGATTTTTGGACGTGACCCAGCTTTTTACGCAGGTGCTGCTGTACCTGCCCAATATTATTGCGGCAACGGTTATTTTGGTGTTGGCGTACCTGTTTTACCGAGTGGCGCGCTATTTTATTTTGCGAACCTTTAAGCGATCGGGTGTGGGCAAAAGTGTGTCTGTGGCGATTGTAAAAATTTTGCGGCTGATTTTTATGGGAACCGGCCTGGTGGTAGCTGCTGATCAAATGGGCATTAAAGTGATTACCCTCATCTCCACTTTGGGTGTAGCCGGAATTGCCATCGGTTTGGCGGCTCAGCAAACCATTAGCAATATGATTGCCGGCATTATTATCTTGGTGGACCACCCGTTCAAAGAGGGTGATTATGTCGAATTGGACGATGTGTACGGTCAGGTGGAAAGCATTACCATGCGCTCCACATTGTTGCGCACTTTGGACAACACCACGGTCGATCTTCCCAACCACAAAATCATTGAATCGAAAATTGTAAACCACAGCAAGTATCCCGCTGTGCGGGTGCGCATTCCCTTCGGAATTGCCTACAAGGAATTTATTCCCAAGGCTCAGGAAGTAATCCTCAAGGCAATTCAAGAACTGCCGCAAATACTGAAGAATCCCGCACCGGAAGTCAATGTTACCAATATTGGTGAATCCAGCATCGACATGGAACTCATGGTGTGGATTAACAATCCCTCTATTGAGGTGCCTCTGGGGTACGAATTGCGAAAAAAGATTAAAATGACGTTGGACGACGCCGGTATTGAAATTCCCTTCCCGCACCGGCAAATTTTCGTGGAAAAAATCAACTTCGACGCTTCAAAGCCCCTTGTATTGGAATCCTAAAAATGCGGAAATCAAAAAGGGAGCGAAAATGATTCGCTCCCGAAGTACAGGCATTTCCAAATCATGCGCTCTTTTCAGGATTCGGGCGGTTTTTCTTCCGTTTCGTTTTCGGGCTCCACTTCCACAACGGGGGGCTCACCCGCCAACAGGGGGATGGCTGCGTCCACATCGGCCTTTTTGCCCAGGAGCGTGACTTTGTCGCCGACCTGAAAGGTGTAATTCCCGTCGGGAATAATCACCTCGTCGCCGCGCAAAATGGTCCCAATCAGCACCTCTTTGGGCAATTCTGTGTTTTTCAGTTTTTTCCCCACCATTGGCGAGTAGTCGTAAATCGTAATTTGTTCAATGGCCCCGCCGCCGGTTTCCAGATCTTTTTTCAATTCCTTCACGTGGCTGGAATCGATGTTGGTTTTTTCGGATTCCTGACGGGAAATTTCCAATTCAATTTCGCGTTTAGTTAATTCGTCCAGGGTCATTTTAATCTCAGACAGAATGTCCGCCAGTTCTCCTTCCAGTAAATCGTACTTTTTTTCACTCAGCAACGGGTAGGCTTTGCGACCCAACTTCTCGTACAGCGCGTCCAATTTTTTCTGGAGCTTCAAAATTTCCAGTTTGGTTTTGCCCAATTTGGAAAGCTCTCCGGCCTTCTCGGTCAGTTTGTCCAGACCCTCTTTGGCTACTTCTGTGCTTGTCTTGGAAAATTTGTCAAGAGATTCCTGCACTTTCTTTAAAAAATCCATGAAACCCTCCTTTTTGCCTTTATTTTAAGTCCCCAAAAGGCTTGTTCGATTTTGTCCCCAACCACTTGTCTTCTAACTTAATAGTACAAATTTTTCTTGTTAAAAGCAAAATATTTTTATATCTTTAAGCGTACGAAAACAAACCGTTACCGAACGGATCAAAGGGCCTGTTCGAAAGGCCGTTTAATTGCCCGCACGTTTCTGAAGAATCGGAAAAAGAATCCCTCGTTTATGAAAAAACTGATTCGCATTTTGGGGATTTCCTTCGCTGTTTTTCTTGGGATTCTTTTGATTTTTTACCTTGTTGTCCGCGTAAAGTTTCCCCCCGACCGCATTCGTCAATTGGCCGAAAAATTGGCTGCCGAACAGCTTGACCGACACCTTGAAATTGGTTCGGTGGGCATTTCGCCCCTTTCCGGCATTGAAATCGAAAAAGTCACGCTCCGCGATTCCCTTTCTCGCCACAGCGCGCCCTTTTTTCGGGTGAAGGCCATTCGTTTTCACTACCGCTTTTTTTCGATTTTTAAAAAGCGGATTGAGATTAAAAAAATTGTGATCGATTCTCCTCAGCTATTCGTTCGGCGCACCCGGGACGGCCGGTGGAATTTCTCGGATTTGCTGGAACAAGCCGCACCCTCTCACGCGGCGAAGCGCCCAAAACGAACGAAGCCGCCCCACATCCCCGGATTTGTGAACGGTATTTCCTTTCGGTTGCAGCAGTTTGCGCTAAAAAGCGCTCGCTTGAAAGCGAACGTGCAGGACTCTCTGGGCACTTTGCAGCTTGCACTGGGACCGGTTTCTTTGTTTTTGCGAAATTTTAAAATTCCCGGCTTAAATCCTGAAACTGTTCTTCAAACCGTTTCTTTTGATTTTCAAGTCGACTCCCCCGACGGAAAGCTACGGGCAAATGTCAACTTGAACAAGCCGATCACAGCCGGTACGCTGGCTTTGAAAAGTCTGGCAGTGGAAGAAAATTGGGCGGTTCATTTTCGGGCTCAAAAAGAAGGAATTGCCGATTCACTGAGCAAAAATCGACCAAACGAGATGGCTCTGACTTTGCAGTCACGTCTGTACCCGGCCCGGCTGCAGCTTGCAATTTTGCAGAACGACTCCCTTTTCTCATTTTCGAATCAATTGCCTTCCCTGCGCTTTGGCTTCAGTGGAAAAGTCTTTGGAGAGGCGGCGCGGTTTGATTTTCCGACCATGCGTTTTTCATTGGGAAATTTTCTTTCTGCCCGCTGGCGGGTAACCGGCGACAGCCTCTTGAGTACGCCCGCTCTGGGTATTCGGTTTGCGCAGGGACAACTGGATTTTTCAAAATTACTTGCCTATTTAAAGGGGCTGGATTTTGAACGACCTGCTCCCCTTTCGGAGGTGTATTTGAAAGGGCTGGCCGACTTTTCCGATCTCTCCTTCTACGTCCGAACGGATAGTCTTCACACCCGCGTGCGGGTAGAAGGCAATCCGGCGCTGAAGCAGGTGTCGGCTTTTTACCCACCTCTGAAGGTAACTCTCAAAGAATTGAGTGCAGGGCTCAACTTTAGTGCTCAGGCGCGGGATTCCGTTTTCACGGGGGGGAAAGTTCGAGCACAATTTGCGCTGCACACATTTCGGGCCGCACCGGCTGAAAGTCTTGCCGTGTCGGCAAAGGGGGTGCAAGGAGAATTTTCCACCCGCCTGGGCCGAAACGGCGTGCCACGGACACTTCAGGTTCTTTTTTCAGCCGATTCGCTTTTGGGCGGTTCCCTCAGTAGCTTTTCTAACTACCAGGTGGCGCCAATTCCTTCGCTGGCAGCGTTGAAAATTCAGGATTTTAGCGGAACCACTGAACTCCGAATACAAAATTTGGATGTGAATCCCCTTTTAACCGGCAGTGCTCGCGGGCACCTGAACATTGGCCTCCTGGCCTCGGCCAATTACGGCATGAATGCCTTTGTACAAATGCAGGTTCATTCAAGCGACCTTCAGTATTTGTACGGCAAAAATTTGTTTGAATCTCTCCCGAAAATTCAATTTGAAGGCAAAGGAAATTTGCGTAGTACGCCCGGGTTTGGGGAGATTGACGTCGATCAGTTTCAGCTCAGGTTGAACGATCTCCTGCACGCCACGGCGAGCGCAAAAGCTTTTCCTCTAAAGCAAAAGGCGGAAGCCGTCTTGCAGAATCTTAGGGTCGATTTGTCCAAAATACGGCCCTTTTTGCCCTCTGACCTTCAGGAGACCTTTCAATTGGCCGATTGGAACGGAACCCTCACCCTGAAGGCGCAGTCCGAGGTTCACATGAACCCGAAAAACGATTCGCTTGAAATAACGACTCACGGCAAAATGGCCGTTTCTCTCCCCTATTTTATTAATAATGAGTGGCTTTTGAACGCTGACGGTGTACAGGTGAACGCGGAATTTTCCGGGTCGCCTCTTTTGCTCCGAACGCAGTTTAGCGGCGGAGCGAAGGAATTCATGCTCAAAGATGTGCTGGCACATCCCCTTCACAGAACGCAATTTGCCGGGCAGGCGGAACTGGCCGATTTGAATGCCATTCGCCTGAGCGCCTTTGATCTCAACCAACCGGATTTGCGCTTTACCCTGCACGCCTCTGGCCGCGTGGACAGTTTGTCGGACGTTTTTCCCCATCTTCGTGTGGGGGGATTTTTTGGACTCGATCTGCCTACTTCCACGCCTGTTTTAGTCGATGTGGCCCTGGCTGGGAAAATGGGCGGGACATTTCAGGTTCGTTCTCAGGAAACCGAACCCAAAATTGTGACAATCGGAGGAGAAATTGCGCTAAAGGGACTTCAGGTGGAAGAGGCCAAAACGGTGCAGGCAGACGGCATTCGCGGGAAAATCCCGTTTCAGATAGCGGTGAATCTGGAAAACAGCCTGCTGGTGCCGTCTCCACAAAAAGAATCCCTCTCTTTTCCCTTTTATGAAATTTTTCAACCCTATTATTTTGAGGAAGATTCCCTTTTCCGGCAAATTACGGTGGACACGATTCACGTGTTAAATTACCGGATTACCGATTTTCAAAGCGATATTCGCATTCGGGACGGCGTCATTCTTCTACCCAAAACCCAGATGAATCTCTACGACGGAAACATTGTTTCTCAAATTTGGTTAAATTTGGGTACGGGCGCGCTGGACGACATTGCCTACGCAATTTCGGCTCAGGTGGCGCGGGTAAATTCGGCTAAGTTTCCCGGGTCGCGCGGCAAAAAGAGGGAAAAATCCCTGATTGCCGCTTCCGTTCATTTTCAGGGCAAGGGTTTGGACATTACAAAAGGGCTGGATATTCAGGGAGGGGTGGAGGTTACACAAATGGGCCCGCAAACAACAGACAACCTGTTGCGAAGTCTGGACCCCAAAGGGGTGGACAAAAGCATTCAACAGGTGCGGCAGCTCATTCGGTTCGGAAGTAAACCGGGCATTATTTCCTTTCAAATCCGCCACGGCAATTTGTACCCGCGGATTCAATTAATTCAGCCCTGGTACCTCCCGTTTAAGATTTCCGGAGGACAGGTGGCCCTGTCCCGAATCCCGCTGTCTTTTGTCTTGAATCTGGCGTTGCAGTCGGCAGAACCGGTATTTTGAGGGAAGTTTTAACCTGTGAAAAATCAAATGGCGTCAAAACTGGTTATTCTGGGATTTAATAATGTTTTGTTTGATCCGATCCGCGGGCTTTGGGAAGAAGCGCGCACGGCTCTTTCGGAACTTTTTTTGGAGCAAATCCCGGTGGTTCTCTGGTCCTCTTTGACGCGGGCCGAAGCCGTTTATTACCGCGCGCAATTCGGCCTTCGGGACCCCTTCGTGGTGGAAAATGGGGCGGCCCTTTTTGTGCCATTAGGTTACTTTGATTTTGACGTTTCTGCTCAACAAACAGGCGGGTACGAGTTTTGGAAATTTGGCCTGTCCACGTCTGAGCTCCTGACCGAAATGGAACCGGAATTCCAACGGAAATCCATGCCGCTGCGCTTCATTGGGGATTTTACTGCCGAGGAATTGGGGCAGTTGTACGCCCTTCCCTCTCATCTGGCCGATCTAAAGCAACAGCGAGAATTTTCCCTGGGGGTCACCACGGCGCCTTACCACGAGGAGGTCTGGCAGATGGAGTTTTCCGAAATAGCTCGTCGGAAGGATTGCCACCTTTATTTTGACGGTGTTTTCCACTTCTTTCAAAAAAGAGTGGCGCCGGCCAGAACTTTTGAGACCCTGGTGCGGTTTTTTGAGCAGGAAATGGGAAGGCGCCCCGTGGTGACGGCCGTAGGGGGCTCGGAGCAGGACGTCGATTTTTTAAGATTAGCCGACGTGCCGATCTGGCTGGAAAATGACCGACCGGTTTCGGGGTCAAGCTCGCCCTTTCCAAAGATTGTGCGGCCGGCGGGTAAAGGCCCCGCCGCGTGGCGGGAAGTGGTAACCGAGATTTTAAATCACAGTCGCGTGAACGGAAATGAGGCATAGATGACAACCAATCGACAGAAACGGGTTTTCCTGTGGGGATTTTGGGTGTGGGTGGTGCTTGGGATGTTTTTGACCGGCTGTGGCAAGAAGGGGACGCAGAATTTGACCCTGTTGGTGCACGCACCAAAGCCATATCTTCTTTGGCTGCAAACCCAGCTGCAAGATTTTACGCGGACGTCCAAATGGAAAGTTCAGGTTCAAAATTACGGCCAATGTGACGATTTATTAGACCTGTTGAATTTGGAAAAGGGGGCTCCGCAAAAAACCATTGCGGTGGTGGAAATTCCGATGGAACTCGGTTCCCGCCTCATTTCCGGCGGCTATCTGTCGAATTTCAACCCAATTGGGGACAGTCGCTCCGTGACCCACGGCTTGAGCGCTTTCGAACCGCGAATGCTTTGGCCACAGGCTAACCGTGCCCGAACCTATTTGCTTCCCGACCGCGCCGAGCTTTTTCTTCTGGCCTATTTAAAAACGCCCCTTCAGGATGTGGAAAAGAATTGGGAGCTTTACAAGCGTGAATTTTCTTTTGTCATGATGAAATACAACCACTGGGGTGTTCCGGCAAATTTTAAATTGGAAGCCGACCCGGACAAGTGGAATTTTTACGACCTGGCGTTTATGGGCTACTACTGGGCAGCCCGGCCGTACAGAAAGCAGCTTCTTCCCAGAATTGCCCATCGGGGCTTGCCGTGTGCTTCCACAGTAAATGAATTGGCGTCCCGCGTGTTTGAACTCGGCGGTACACGACAATCCCTTTTTAACTTTTTGTCAGATGCCAACCTGGACCAATTTCAGTGGGAAGGGATTTTTGTCAAAGAGGGCTTTTACAACGCCGAAATGTGGGAAAACAACTGGACCGGCGCAGACCTGGTGTCCGAGTTCTTGCACCGAACAATATTTTTGAGCTATTTTACCCCCGAAGAATTGTTTGACATTTTCAAAGCAATTGAAACGGATTCCAATCGTACGGACATTCGGATGCCCGAGGTGGATTTGTCGCTTTTGCCCAGGGGGTGTTCTCTGGAGTTGGGCAAGGGACTCCGCCCGGTTCGAACGGGGAAACAAGAATCTGGCCTGTACGTGTGGTATTGGGGAATCCCCAAAACGTTTAAAAACAAGAAAATTGCGTTCAAACTCATTCAATTTTTAAGCAGCGATTCCCTCCAGTCCAGGGCCTTGAGGGAATTTGGTCGAGTACCAACCCGGCGGCGTTTGGTGGAAAATGCGGAGGAATTGGTTCGGTCACCCTGGAAACGAACGATTTTCGGTTTGGTGCGCCGTCAAATTCGGGAGGGAGTGCAAACGCTTCCGATTAAAAAGGTGTGGCCTCAGGTGGGGGCTATTTACATGGACGCCTGGGGTAAAATTTGCGTGAACGAACAGCTTACCAATCGAACAGCCATTGAAAATGAGTTAAAGCCGTTTCAAAAAGATGTGCAGGCCATTTTGGTACCCGACTCCACAGTGCACCGGTAATTGGTTCGTTGAACTTGGTCAAACGCATTGAAAAAAGAAATAACCACGGCAATCACAGTAAATTAAGGAGGGTTTTGAAATGAAAATGACGTTGGGTTTGTTGGCAAGCGGGGTTGTGGCTCTAACGCTCTGGACGGGCTGTAGCATTAAGGCCCCGGAAGTGACGGTTACGGGCGAAAAAACATCCCTTGAAAAACAGGTGCTGGGCACGTACGAAGAAATTCAAAACGACGCCGACATGGTCGCCTCCACCCGGGCGCTCACCGGGAAAAAACCGCCGGTCATGTCCATTGAGAAAAAATTGGTTCTGAAAGCCATTCAAAACCGAAAATTTAATCAGGACGATGTGGAAGAATTTGAGCGGATGGGTATTTTGGGCGAAAACAATCGCGGTCTTTTAGAAATTGTGGACAAAAAGCGTCTTGAAAAAGACCCTGAGCTCAAGAAGCGTGTTCTAACGATTCTAACGGAAGAAAATCACGACCGTCAAATTATCATGGACCGCGTGGTTCAAGTGAATCAAAGTTTGAAAAATGCCACACCCGACGAGGTACGCGCCGTGTTTGCCAAGATGAACCGGCAAAATTCCAAACCGGGAACGTGGGTTCAATTGCCCAACGGAAAATGGGTGAAAAAGAAATAGGAGGCTTTTTTCTCAGGTGAACAAAATCCAGGTCAAATTGGTTGGAAACGCTTTTGAGCGTGGAGTCTCTGCGAGGAAAATGCGGGAGAGTTTTTCGCCTGGCTTCCGAGTGAACACGGAAACGTGCGGCGTCCTAGGAGGACGCGTTGGGTCTGGGAAAATTGCCGGGGAAAATTGTGAGATTTTCTAACCCATTTCCAATACGCCTGAAGAACGCTCTTGTCTCCGGTATTGGGGCAGCGCTTGGTCTTTTCTTTGTGGCCGGAAAACCGGCGGCGGCTCAAACCGTCTCCCTTTCGTCCTATTATTCTCGCCTGCTTTCACCCGTCAAGGAAAGGGCACGCCTTTTAACAACCCATCCGGGCACCGATATTTTCCCTTCCCTTTCACCGGACGGCCGCTGGCTCCTTTTTGCTTCCGATCGAAGCGGCAATCTGGACATCTGGGCCAAGCAGGTGGGCACCAGCCATTTGGTGCAACTGACCCAACACAAAAGCGACGACACCCAACCGGTTTGGCTTCCCAACCAAAAGGGCTTTGTTTTTGTTTCTAAACGCTCGGACGGAATGGGGGATATTTTTTTAGCCAAACTACGCTGGTCACGAGGCCGGCCGAGAGTTCAAAAAATCACCCCGCTCACAACCTACCTGGGCTACGACGCACAGCCCGCCGTTTCGCCCGACGGAAAATGGCTGGCCTTTACCAGCACCCGCCGCACGAATCGAAAAAATGTGTGGCTGCTGAATTTTTCTACCCAAAGGTTTCGATTGGTTGTTCAAGGCGGAAGTTTTTCCCCTGCCTTTTCGCCGGACGGTCGTTGGCTTTCGTACACCCGTTTCAGAAAAAAAGCCTGGCAAATCGAAGCCGTTCGCTTTCTGCCCGCCGAATTTCCTGTGCGCTCAACGCTCCGCCACATCTTGTACCGATCGAAAAAACCGATCGGTTTTGCCGTTTGGCCGAATACGGACCGCGTTCTTTTTGTGGGATTTCTCTACGACACAAACGGGGACGGCCAGGTTTCGGTGACGGACAACGGCGTGCTGTTGGAGTGTCCGTTTTCGGAAAAAATCCCCTGGACGAAATCGGCCCCCTTTCCCCTGCGGCAATTGACAACCGGCGCAGAGACGGCGCTTTTCCCAAATCGCACGACGCGGGACAGCGTCCTTTTTGTGTCACGTCCTACCGGCAATGACAACGTCCTGACGATTCCCACAGCGGGTGCTTTCCCCGTGCCCGCTTCTCGGGACAGTTTTTTCGTCTTTCTTCGGAAAAAATTTTCCCTCAAAGAAATACGCACTTTGCAAGCCCAAGGAGATTCCGCGTTCGTGGAAGCCTGGCAGCAAAATCGGCAACACTTTTTGTTACAAAGACTTTTTGTTCTGCACAAAGCCCTGGAAAACGTCGGCCGTAAAGGAAATCTCTCAAGGCTCTATTTTGAAATCGGGGAGACAGATGTCCTGTTGGGGTACACGCAAGCCGCAATGGAAGCGTACACCAGGGCCGTTCGGAATGAGAATGGGCAAAACCTCTGGACGGTTCAAGCACGCCTTCGAATTTTTCAGTTGCGGCACCTCTCGCCGTCAAAGGAAATGAAGCGCCTCAGCAATCTTCTTCAAAAAACCCATTCCGGTTCGGAGAATTGGGGGCTTGTTGCGCTGCGCCAATCGGTGCTCTTGATTCAAACCGGCCGTCTAAATCGCGCGTTGACCCAGCTCCAGAAAATTGCCGCTTTGCCGTTTGCATCCCTTCGCGTGCAGGCCTACCTGACTCTGGGTGATTTGTACGTCAATCTCGAAAATTTTACGTCGGCCGTACAGGCCTACGTGGCGGTTTTACGCCTGAAGAAAGCCGATTTCTACGATCGCCAGATGGCTCTTCTTCAATTGAAAAAGGCGGTGCGAACCAATTCTGCCTGGAAAAATCCCGTACGGGGGTACCAGTATTTACTTCAAACTTACCCGAAATTGCCGATTTTACAAGGCTGGGCAGAACTCCAAATTGCCGGAACGTTTAGAAATTCCGGCGATTTTCGAACGGCAATTCGGGAATACAACCGTGCCCTGGACCAATTTCCAAACCAGCGCGAGACGGTTTTTCGTTCTCTTGTCGGCTTGATTTTCATCTACGACGATTTGCACGACAGCCAGGCTCTTCTCGAAACCTGTCAATCGGGGTTGAGCCGCTTTTCTTCCGTGTTGACTACTAATCAGATTGCCTGGATTCGAGAGGTTCTCATTCGAACCCTGTTGGCCAAGGGGGAACGTCTTTTGGCCAAAAATGATTGGCAGTTGGCACGCTCCGCGTTTTCTTCGGTGCTTGGGTACGATTCGCTGAATGTTCAGGCGCACCGCGGAATGGTCAAATGTGCCGATCGTGCCCACGAATTGCAACAAATCATTGCCCTGTACCACAAGAAATTGACCCAACATCCCAAAAGGGAGGTGTACGCCTACAGTTTGGGACTGGCGTATTCTTACCTGGCCACGCGGCAAAAACTCTTGAGAGACGAATACGCTCTCCTGCTTAAATCCAATCGTTTTTTGGGGCGCGCTCTTCGCCTGAACTACACGTTGGTTTATGCCTATTTAACCCTTGGCTTTAACTACGAAACCCTGGCCGGCCTGGAAATCAGTCTCAAAAATCAGCCCAGACCTTTTTTAGAGCGCGCCACAGAAGCCGTTCTGGCTCCGATTTTTTGGGCGTACCGAACAATCACATTCCAAAAACCACCGGTTCAGCATTTGTGGTACGAGAAGGCCATTGACCTGCTAACGGTTGGGGTGTCCATTAACGACGAAAAAAAGAACCCGGAATTAGAGGCCAAGTTGTCGCTGAATTTGGCCAACAATTACTACCGTTTGGGGGAATTCGGGTACGAGAAGGCCTTTTTCTATTACCAAAAGCGGCTGGAATTGGACAGCACCTTCGACAACATTCGGCAGGAGGCCATTGTGTACGAGCAAATGGGGCACTGTGCCATGATTTTGGAAAATTGGCCGGAAGCCGAAAAAGACATTTCGAAGGCGATTTCGATTTACAAATCTCTAAAAAACCAGAATCGGGTGTTGGCGAACATGGATCGTCTGGCCTGGACGTATTTTCTTTCAGGCGACTACGATTTGTCCGTGGACACCTATTTGCAGGTTTTAAAAATGGTTCGGGCACGGCAAGACATCCCCGAGCGAGAGCGCACCGTAGAAAGACTTCACCGAAATTTGGCCAATGCCTATTTAAAGCTCCACGATTTTTCCGAATCCCTTAAACATCTGCAGCTGGCATTGAACCTTTTGGACACGGGTAAAATCAAGGACAAACGCTCCCTCAAAGGCTACCTTCGCCTGGAATTTTTGGGGTATTCGATCCCCGTGTTTAATCTGGCGCCCTATCTGGAAGCCGGGGGAAGTAAGGGAGCATTCACGGTAGCGGACGAGCGTGCCCTTCTCTACACTTTACTCTCCAAGAACTACGAGGGACAGAAATCCCTGCTGCGTGCCATTGACGCCCTTCGGGCGAAGCAGCAAGTTTTTGAAAAGGAAAAGTACACTTTGGGCGTTGCAATTATTCAGAACAACTTGGGTTATTTGTACAGCTTTTACGGGGATCAGATGGCGGCCTGGCAGGCGTTTGTTCGATCCTACCGGCTTTGTTTGAAGAAAAAATATTGGTCGGGAGCGGTTATTAATTTAAACAATTTGGCGCGATTGACGCTGCTTTTTTGGACCCAGAAGCAGCTAAATGGCGAAACGGCCCCTGCACTGCCGGTTGCCTACGAAGAGGTATTACACTGGCTGGACGGGGGAGAACAGATCTTACACAAATTGCCTTACGGGTTGGCACGAGAACGGGTGGCTCTGCTTTACCAAACAGGATTGCTGCAAACCTTGATTTTCCTCAAGGAGAAGTCTGCCGCAGACTCCAATCGAACGGCGAAGATTCAACGGTTTTACGTGGCAACGCGCGTGTACCAGATTTTGGACCGCGCTCTGGACGAGGCGGTTCGATTTCATCTAAATCGCGAGCAAATTGTAATACGAAAAAATCGTTCCGAAATTGACCTTTTTCTCGGATGGTCTGACGAGGCCAAAAAAGATCTGGAAAAGGCGCGTCGATTGGCGCTGCGTACCCGGCAAAGTGATTTGTTGTGGCGGGTGGACCTGGCACTCGGACTGCTTCAAGAAGGGAAAAGCATGGCCGAACAATCCGCCTTAAAAAAGGCTTCGCGGGACTTGCTGCAAGAGAGTATTTCGATTTTGGAAAACACGCCCGACACCACAGGTGGTCGGGATCTGGGGGGACTCAACGCCCTGGATCGTGATTTGTTGTACAGCGTGCTTATTCAACGACAAGTCCGCGCAGGCCAGGCCGTGCAGGCGCTTCAAACAAGTGAGGCGTGGCAGCAAAAACAGCTTTTGGACGTCCTGGCCGGCTACCGCTTGAAGGCCAAGCGAGAAACGGACAAAATTTTCCTTGGAAATGTGCGCTTTCTGCGCGAGGAAATTGCTCGTCTGGAAAACGAAAATCGCCGTTTTCTGGCGGAAACAGTGGTCAACTACCGCGCTCAGGCGGCCGTGCAGGCCAAGTTGGACAGCCTAAAAGCTGAATACCGCCAGCTCATTGACCAAAAAATCCAAAACGACCCGGAACTTTTGGCGTTGGTGCAGCCGATTCGATTACGGGTTTCCAAATTTCAATCGATTTTGGCGAAAGGGCAGGCTTTTCTCAAATTCCAGTTTGGTTTTCGTCACGGATGGGTGTGGCTGGTTTCACCCGACACGGTTCGGGTTTTTCCCCTGCAGTCGGGCAGTCGCCGATTGGTACCTCTTGTGCGGCAGGCGCTGCGCGCAAGACCGAAATACCCCGGGGCGGACCCTACCTTTCGGCAGCTTGGTGCGATTCTCCTCAAGCCCTTGCAGGGACTTCAATCCTTGCCGGAGCAGCTCATTGTGATTCCGGACCGGGTTTTGGCCGGGTTCCCCTTTGAGTTGCTGCCTTTTCGCGGCGGTCTGCTGGCCGATTCAATCGCTGTTCGCTACGCTACCAGCTTGACGACCTATTTCTTTGAAGTCAAAAAACGGCACCTCTCAGGCAGAAAAATCGCTTACTTTCGCTTTGGACAGGAAAAATGGCATCCTCAAGCGCCCGTGGGAAGTCAACTGTTGGCCGTGACGGGACGGCACGCCGAGGAAAGCGCTTTCTGGAAGGCGGCTCCCGACGCAGACGTGCTTCATTTTAACCTGCCGCTGGAAAATGATCCGTTTCAGCCCGTGCGCTCGGCGCTGATTTTTCACTTTCCGCGCGTAAAAGTGCGCTCCGGAGCCAGTGAACCAATTTCACCCTTCCCCCCGAAAAACAACGGACGGCTTCGTTTTCAGGAGATTTTTCAGTTGGACACGCGTGCTAATTTTTTGGCGTTGACCACAGATTCTGCTCTGGCTGAAAGCGGTTTTTTTTCAACCGGAGCCCCCACGTTTGTGCAGGCGTTTACGTACGCCGGCGTACCGGAGTATTTGTTCCAGCTCTGGCCCGTTCCAGCCAAAGCCCGGCGGTTTTTCTGGAATGCGTTCTACGCACGCCTTTTTGCTCAAAGGGATTTCGACGCGTTTCTTGCTTCTCGAAAGGCCCTCCGGAGGAAATTTCGCGACCCGCGCGTGTGGGGCGCTTTTGTGTGGTACGGATTCGGTGGCATGTCCGAGCCGGAAAAACGCCAATTTGCACGTACGCAGCTAAATGCCACATTCAAACGCGGGTATGTGTTTGCCAAACGGAAGGACTGGTGGGACGCCATTCGAAATTACGAACAGGCTCTCCAGATGGCACACCTGCTCGGAGCCAAGGACAAGGAAGCCATTCTGTACCAGCAACTTTTGTTGGCGTCGTACAACGGCAAGTTTTGGGAACGTGCGGTTCGGTACCAGGAAATTTTGAATCGCTTGTACGAATCGCAGGGGGATCGGGAAAGTCTTTTGGACGGCTTGCGGAATTTGTTGATTTTTTACGAGAAATTGGGCAATTTGGAAAAGGTAAAGGTTTACCGTCTCAAATACGAAAATTTGCTGACGAAAATGGGCAGCCAGCTTGACCAGGCCGAGGCCTTTCACCAGATCGCTCGCCTGCAAGAAAACGCCTCCCAATACGATCAGGCGCTTACGTACTACCGACGTTCGCTCAACCTGTACCGAAAATTGGGGAAAAAGGCGGCTGTAGTTGAAAATTTGCTGGACCTGGCGCGCATCTATTTGCGCTACAAAGATGCCTACAGTCAGGCCATTACAACCTTGGAAAGAGCCGCCGCGGTCGCAGAGGAGCAGCCGTTTACCCAGACGCACATGACGATTTTTCGCTACCTTGGTTTGGCTTACGAACGGTTGGGTTCGTACCAAACCGCGTTGGAGTACCAGCAAAAAGCCGCGGCTCTGGCGGAAAAATCGGGAACGTCCAAAGACCGCGGTTTGGAACACCAATATTTGGCCAACGTCTTCTGGAAAATGGGGGATTACCTGCACGCCGTCCAGCACCAGGAAAAAGCCATTGCTATTTTTCAGAAGTTAGGGGAAACCGTTCCTTTGCTTTTGGCGTACTCTACCAAGGGATTGATTCACATGAGCTTGAATGAACCCCGAAAGGGGCTGGCCTACGAAAATCAGGCCTTGAAGCTCGCCAGGGGTCTGCACGACAGCCTGGACGAGGCAACCATCCTAAAGAACATTGGGCTCATTTTGGGAAAGCAGGCACGGTGGGACTCCGCACGAGTGTGGTACGAGCGCGCGGTGGCCATTGACAGTGCTCTGGGTGCGCGGCGCGGTTTGGGTTACGATTTTCGGAATCTGGGTTTGGTCTTTTTGCGGCAAAAGAAATTTCGTTTGGCCAAAAACTATCTGAGGAAGGGACTGGCCCTGAGCCGAAGCATACGGGACGAACGAAATGTGGCGTCCTGTCAATTGAGTTTGGCTCGCCTTTTTGCCGAGACAGCCCGGAGCGATTCGGCTTTTGCTCTAACCGACTCTGCTGTTGCGCTATCTCAAAAGTTAGAAATTCCTGAATTGGAGTGGCAGGGCTTCGATTTTTTGGGAGACCTGTGGACGCGGCAGGATTCCTTGCAAAATGCTCGGAAAAGCTACCAGAAGGCAATTCACGTCATCGAAAAAATGCGCGCGCAAATTCGGGTGGAAAATTTCCAAACGGGGTTTCTCTCGGACAAAATGGCGGTTTACGGGAAAATGATTGCCCTATTGGTGCGGATGAAAAAGCCCCGCCAGAGCTTTGAGTTTGCCGAACGGGCGAAATCCCGTAGTTTTATTGATTTGTTGGGGAATCGTAAGATTGACTTTGGCCGCGGCGCCAGTCAATCGGATTTGGCACGGGGCAGGGCGATTCGGAACAAAATTCAGCGCCTTCAAAATGACCTGACGCTTCTCTACCAAAAGGGGGAGTGGACGCCGGTTTTGAAAGACAGCGTCAAAAAAGTGCGCGCTCGTCTGGACAGCCTGCGCGGCGCGTACGATTCTTTTCTGAATGATCTGAAAATAAAAAATCCGGAACTGGCTTCGATGGTCACCGTAGAACCGGTGTCCGCTGCGGTCTTGCAAAAAACTCTGGACGACAGTACCGCACTTTTGGCCTATTATAGTCTGCCCACGGAATTGGTTCTCTGGGTTTTAAAACGAGACACTCTGACGGTCTTTTCGAGAAAAATTTCGGCCAAGCGCTTGCAGAATTTGGTACGCCTATTTCGTCAGGATTTGCAAAAAAGCCTGCCCGTGTCTGACGAAGCCAAGCGCTTGTACCGGGTGCTTATCGATCCGGCGGACGGTCTCCTCAATGGAATCTCGCAATTGGTCATTGTTCCTCACGCCGTGTTGCACTACCTGCCCTTCGGAGCTCTCATGGACAAAAAAGACCGTTATTTGCTGGATCGGTTCAAATTGGCCAACGCTCCAAGTGGAACGGTGTACAAATTTTGCCTGCAAAAGGGCGATTATTTTCGGCAAACCAAAAAAATCGTGCGAAATGTCCTGGCTGTGGGCAATCCGGATTTGGGGAATCCACGCTACGATCTGCCCTTTGCCGAAAAAGAAGCCGAAAGTTTAAAACGCACGTTTTCCAATGTTACCGTCTATTTGCGAAAGGAAGCAACGGAAACACGTGTCAAAAGAGAAATCAGAAAATTTGATTTGGTGTTGTTTTCTACCCACGGGGAGTACGATCCGGTTAATCCGTTGTTTTCGGCTTTGCGCCTTACACCGGACAAGGAAAATGACGGGCGGTTGGAAGCCTGGGAAATTTTCGGACTTCAACTCAATCAGTTTTTAGTGACGATGAGTGCCTGCGAGACGGGACTGGGAAAAGTCACCAGCGGAGACGAAGTGATTGGCCTTTCCCGCAGTTTTATTTACGCAGGTACTCCGGCCGTTGTGGCTTCGCTCTGGAAAGTGGACGATTTGACAACAGCCGTGATTATGAAACGGTTTCACCGGTATTTGCACCGAGGGTATTCCCGCGCCGAAGCCCTTAAACGTGCCCAAAATTACGTGCGCCAATTTATTCACCCCTACCCTTACTACTGGGCGGCCTTTTATTTAACCGGCGACCCCCGCTAAAAAGGGGCGATTTTACGAGGCTCAGCTCCAAAAGGGGCTTTGACCATAGAAAGGACGGCAGCAACATGACAAAGGAATTGGCAAGGCGCCTGGAGAATTTACGTCCCTCCGGGATTCGAAAGATATTCAACCTGGCTCAATCGATGGAAAACGCCGTCGATTTAAGTATTGGAATGACAGATTTTGATGTTCCCGTTCCCATTAAGCAAGAAGCCGAATATTGGATGAATCGGGGACTCAATCAATATGTGACGACGCAAGGATTGCCCGAGCTGCGGGAAGTAATTGCCGAGCACCTTCGGGAAGAAGGGGTGCACTTTGAAGACGTGATCGTAACCAGCGGCGTAACCGGCGGTTTTGTCCTCAGTCTTATGGCCCTCATTAATCCGGGAGACGAGGTTCTAATTCCCGACCCCCGATTTGTCATGTACAGTTTTGTGGTTGAACTTTTGGGCGGCATTCCCGTTTTTGTGGACACCTACCCCGATTTTCGGCTCACACCCGAGCGGTTGGTGCCACATTTAACCGAAAAAACCAAAGCATTGATTTTAAACAATCCCAACAATCCCACCGGTGTGGTGTTAACCCCTGAGGAAATCCAGGCCATTGCCCAGCTGGCTCGCGATCACGATTTGTTTGTGATTGCCGATGAAATTTACGATAAATTTGTGTATGATCACCTGCCGCTGCGGAGTATTGCACGGGACTACGACCGCACCATTGTTTTACGTGGCTACGCCAAAAGCTGGGGAATGAGCGGCTGGCGGATCGGCTATGTGGCCGCTTCGCACGAGATTGTCGAATATCTCAAAATGTTACAACATTACACCTACGTTTGTGCCCCTCCGTTTTTGCAGAAAGCGGCTATTGTGGCAGAAGCGTTTGACGGGAGCGAAATCATTTCCCGCTACCAGCGCAAACGTGACATCATTTTTAACGGCTTGCAGGAGTTTTTAACGGTGGAAAAGCCGCAGGGTGCTTTCTACATTTTCCCGGAAGCACCCGATCGAAACAGCACGCGGCTGGTAGAACGCGCCATTCAGCGAAATCTCCTCATGGTACCGGGAAACACCTTTTCCGAAAAAGACAGCCACTTTAGAATTTCTTTTGCCGCTTCGGAAAAAAATCTTGAAAAAGGAATTGAAATTTTGTACGATTTGGTGAAGAATGCTTGAAAAAACCGTACGTCGGAAATGTTTTTGATCTGTCCTAAAAACCCCAAGGATGAGGATACGCGCCATGAAAAATTCCCCCAATCCTTCCAAAACCAATGAATGGCAGGAAAATGTGACGGTAGTCATTGCCGACGACGAAGAGGATTTCCGAGAAATTTTCTCCGACATTATTGAAAAAATGGGGTACACCGTCATGACCGCAGAGGACGGTTTTGGTGCACTGGAGCTCATCGATGCCCACCCGGTGGACATTGCTCTCATTGACTTTAAAATGCCGGGTATGACGGGACTGGAACTCCTTCGGGAGATCAAGCAGCGAAGTCCCAATACGGAAGTTATTGTGATTACGGGGATGGGTACCATTAATTCCGCCGTGGAAGCCATGAAATCGGGTGCCTACGATTACATCACCAAACCGGTCAATTTTGAGGAACTGGAAAATATTCTTCGGAGAATTGTTCACACCCAATCGTTGGTCAAAGAAAATGAACGCCTGCGAAAAGCTCTGCGACAAAAATACAAATTCCAAAATTTGGTAGGCGCTACCCCCGAAATGCTTGGGATTTTCCAACTGATTGAAAAGGTAAGCAAAAATCGCAGCACCGTCCTGATTCAAGGGGAAAGCGGAACCGGAAAAGAACTGATTGCGCGTGCGATTCATTTTAACGGGCCGTGGGCGAACAAACCCTTCATGCCGGTTGATTGCAGCGCCATTAACCCGAATCTTGTGGAAAGCGAACTGTTTGGACACGAGAAGGGATCGTTTACGGGAGCTGTTTACGCCAAAAAGGGGCTGTTCCGATTGGCAGAAGGTGGAACCGTTTTTTTGGACGAAATTTCCGAACTGCCCCGCGAAGTGCAGTCGAAGCTCTTGCGAGCGCTTCAGGAGCGGGTGGTGAAACCGGTTGGAGGGACGAGCTATATTCCGGTGGATGTTCGGGTGATTGCCGCTACCAACGAAAATCTGGAAAAAGCCGTTCGGTCCGGGCGATTCCGGGAGGATTTGTTCTACCGCCTAAATGTGGTTCAAATCAACGTTCCCCCGCTTCGGGAACGCAAAGATGACATTCCACTTTTGGTCGTCCATTTTATTGAAAAATACCGGGAAAAACATCCGGAATCCTCTATTCGACGTGTTGCCCCCGAAGTCTTGAAGCTCTTTCGCGCCTACTCCTGGCCTGGGAACGTGCGGGAATTGGAAAACGTCATCGAACGCGCTTTTGCTTTAGGTAGCGGAGAAATTATTCAGCCCTCCGATTTACCGGAATATTTATTCCACCAGGTCGGACAAGTGCTCCGGGAGTTTACCTCGTTTCCGCTGCGCACTTTGGAGGAAATGGAACGGGAAGCTATTGATCGGACGCTGCGCGCCACACACGGAGATAAAAACCAAACCGCCCGCATTTTAGGGATTGATCGATCCACCCTCTACCGCAAAATCAGACGGTACGGCTTGTAAGAGGGACTCGGGTGGCGGGGGAAAAGTACCCTCTCGATCGAAGCCCTTTGCCTACGAAAGAAAGGTTCCGTGCCGGAAAAAGCCGCTTCGTTTTTTAGTCTACTTTTCCGTGGGATTTCTTTTTTTCAGATAGATTGCTTTTGGGATTTCCATAAAATAGGTGAGCAATTTGCCCCGTTGTTGCATTTTGCAAATTTTGTAATTATTGGTTTTTCTTGCAGTTAATCCTTGCACTCCGCAGTCTTTTTGTCTTTTGCCCCATTGTGACAAATTTTTCAAATGGATGAAAATAGTGAAAAATCCCAAATTTTCGTAACTCCATTATTAATAACATCCTAATCTTTTTTCCCGTTCTTGCCGAAATACACTTGAAGGAATGGAATTTGTTTTGTCCAGGGCAAAATCAAGCGGTTCCGAAAATTAAAAACGTAAGAGGATTTCATGTCTGACTATCGACCAACGGTTGCCATTGCCTCGAAAAACGTGATTGACCGAAAAGAAATTGTGGATCGACTGGACGGCTCGTTTTACCAATTGTGGCCGGTTGGATCGGCTTCCGAAGTGTTGGAATTGGCCCGAACCCAATCCCTCGATTTGGTGGTATTGGATTACTTTTTGCCGGATATGACAGCTCCGTTATCTATTGAAAAAATTAAAGATATTGACCCTGGAATCCGAATAATAGTGATGACGGACAAAATCTCGGATGCCATTGAGCGGAGCGCTCGCAAGCAGGGAATCTCTTTTTTCGCCGTTAAACCAACAGATTTGAAATACTTACGCGATGCCGTTCGCACGGCTATTTTGAGTCGGCAACGACAACAATTCATTGGAAATAAACGCCAACAGGTAGCCTGATTTGTTCGGCTCCGTTTTCCACCGGAAGAAATGAGGAAAAATTTACATGAATCTTTCTTTAAAGCAAGCAGACGGGTACACTTCTGTTGATGTGAATGAAGAGCGTCTTGACGTCCAGAATGCGGAAGAATTCCGTCGTCATTTGCTCCAGCTCATCCAAAGCGGAACAAAGACGGTGGTCGTGGATTTGGATAACGTACGTTTTATTGACAGTTCCGGATTAGGGGCCCTGGTGTACGCCCTGCGGGAAGCCAAGTTGGCTGAAGCCGACCTGAAGGTGGCGAATGTACACAATCAGGTGTACGCCATGTTTAAGGTTACACGCCTTAACAAAATTTTCGACATCTTGGAATTGAAAGAGGGTTAACCGCTCGAAAATGGACATTTTTAGAGCGGAAATGACTTTTGCGGGCGGATTGGAAATGATTCGCGCCTTTGGAATGGCTTCGCGGGATTTGCTGGCGCGCGTCTGGCCCCATCGAGAAAAACTGGCGGACGATTTGGAATTGTGCATGATTGAAGGGCTGTCCAACGTCTTTTTTCACGCCCACAACCGAGATACGAAAAAAGGTATTCGGTTTGAGATAATCGGTCAACCCAAAAAGCTGATTGTGCGCATCTACGATTCCGGGGCAGGATTCTCTTTTGATCGGAGTAAAATAGAATTACCGGATTTTCAGAGTGAAAACGGCCGGGGGCTCTACATCATTTCACAACTCATGGATTCGGTAAGCTACCATTCCGGGCACAAATCCAATTATCTGGAAATGGTCAAAAAACTGTGACCGGTGCAAAGAAGTAAAGGACTGCGGACTCCATGCCACTGAAATTAGAACAAGTTTTTGCAAGTCAATTTGACCAACATCATTTTGTACAGCTCCTCAATCAGCTTTTTCATATTCAAGGGATTGCCGGGACGTTCATTACGCCCGGAGGAACGCAGCTCTGGGCCTCCGACGGCTGGCTCGAGGGTTCGGCACCCCAGGCCGCACGGCATTCGATTACTTACCAAGGAGCCCAGCTTGCCGATTTACTTTTAATTCCGGCCAACGGGGCACCGGTCGACTCAAATAAATTGTCTCTAATGGCCGGCATTTTTAACACCCTCATTGAAAATCAAATTAGCCACGAATATGAAGTCGATAGTCTCTCGGAAGAGGTTTTAGACCGCTACGAAGAAATCAATTTGCTTTTTGAACTGAGCGAAGATTTAAGCGCTGTTTTCGAGCTAAACCTGATTTACGAAATTATTTTGGACAAAATTATTCACGCTTTGGGGGTTAAAAAAGCCAGTTTATTGAGCTACGATGAAGCAAACAATCGCCTTGTTTTGGAAGCCTCGCGCGGCCTTCCCGAGGAAATCGTTAAAATTGTTATTCCGGTGGAGAACACCGTTAGCGGCTACGTTTTGAAGCGGGGACAGCCGCTGCTCATTGGAGACCTCTCCGAACTGCCTGAAACGATTCGCCCGAACCGGAACGGAAGCTACGAGACCTATTCCTTTATTTCGGTGCCCATGTTGTGCTCACCGGTGGAAGTGAAAAATAAAAAGATTGGGGTAATTAACGTCACGGATAAAAAAAGCGGCGCGATGTTTTCCACCGGCGATTTGAAGCTTTTGAACACCATCTCCTCACTGGCGGCTATTACGATTTACAATGCGCGTCTCATTGAAACCTTGAAGGGAACAGAACGCGTGCAGCACGAACTCCAAATTGCCGAAACAATCCAGATGGGATTGCTACCGGCCGAGCCGCCCAAAGTGCCCGGTGTGGATATTTTCGGCATGTGT
Source organism: uncultured Deferribacteres bacterium (assembly GCA_964579725.1). Lineage (GTDB taxonomy): Bacteria > Zhuqueibacterota > JdFR-76 > JdFR-76 > BMS3Abin05 > CAZOHG01. Next base: position 12,910 of record CAZOHG010000001.1, on the reverse strand, counting down.
AAATCGGCCAAAAATGTGGGGGGCGATTATTTTGACTATTTTCTCTCCGAAAACGGGCTGATTGATCTCATTGTGGCCGATGTGTCGGGGCACAGCATTGGTTCGGCTCTCATGATGGCAATTTCTCGGAGCGTGCTTCGTTCGGTCATTCACCAATCCGAGTCGCTGTCGGAAATTTTAGGCCAAACCAATCGCTTGCTTTTTCCGGATTTGGATCGGGCGGGTTTGTTTATTTCGCTTTTTTTGGCGCAGTACAATCCTGCTACCCATTGGCTGAAATACGCCAACGCCGGGCATCCCCCGTTGTTGGTGTACAAAGCGGCGGAAAAAAAGGTTTTGGAATTGGACGCTGAGGGCATGATTATCGGAATTCTGGAAGAAGTGGATTTCGAAGAAAAGAGTCTGCGTCTGGAAGCGGGGGACATTGTTCTTTTCTACACCGACGGCATTGTTGAAGCCACCAATGTCTACAACGAACAGTTTGGCGAAGAGCGATTGGCGGAAATTCTAAAGATTTTTCATGACGAACCAGCGAAACGCATTGTGCGCAATCTCTACAACCAATTGGATATTTTTGTCCAGCGGCGAGAACAAAGTGACGACGTAACGGTGATTGTAATGAAAATTTTGGAATAGGAGCCTTTGCGAATGGAAGAAGGAACGTCCTCGGCAATTGTTGAACAGCTTCGGTCCCGCAAATCGGAGACGGAAGGGACCGAAGAAAAGCAAGCCTTTATTACATTTCAAATTTTGGATGAAATGTACGCCCTTTCCATTGAAAATGTGCGGTATTCTCTGAAGGTTGAAAAAATCACGCCTGTCCCGGACGTGCCTTCCTTTGTGTTGGGGATTACCAATGTGCTGGGCGAGATTATTTCGGTGGTGGATATTTCGGATTTTATTTTTCAGAAGCCCGTGCCCCTAAATGAAAAAAAGCGATTTTTACTTCTTATTCAATGGGAGGACATTGAAACCAGCTTTCTGGTTACCGATTTATTGGACATGGTTTTTTGGGCCAAAAGCGAGATCAGAAAAGATATTTTGCCGCTTTCCAAAGAAAAACGGGACTATTTTTTGGGGGGCGCCGTTTGGAATGGCAAGATCATCGGTGTTCTGAATTTGAAGAAAATTCTTCGTTCCGAAAGAATGGATTTCGGGGAGAAAAATAAGTTCGGAGATGTGTCATGAAAACCTATTCGATTCATACGCGGGTCAATCACATGTTTGTGCTCAATGTCGCGGTCATTCTTTTTATTGGCGTCCTGTACAAGGGACTGAAAGTGACCGTGTTACGAGGCGAAGGACTGGTTGAAACCTCAGTGTTTGTTTTGCTGATGGTCGGTTTTTTAGTTTTCCAGTATGTTCTCACACGGCGACTGATTGGCCGCTTGGCGGAGCCTCTCAATGAATTCGAGGAAGCGCTCGAAGATATTCGAAGGGGAAACTACAAGAAACGCGTTCAGCCGTCGGGAATTGTGGAGATCAATGCGGTGGCTCAAAACATTAATTTTTTGCTCGATTATTTTTCCCGTTTTATGGGGTATATTCAGCAAGTGGCCGCCGGAAATCTAAATGTGAACGTCCTGCAAAACGGTTTGCTCTCCAAGTCTTTTGAGCAAATGATTCACAATTACCGTGATGTTTTAGACAAAATTGCCCAATCTGCCCGAGAAGTAAACGCCATTACCGATCAGGTTTCGGCCGCCACACAGCAGCTTTCCAGCGGTATTAATGAACAGGCCGGTACCTCCGAAGAGATTGTGGCGTCGGTTGAAGAGATGGAAAAGACCGCTGCCAATATTGCTGCCACCAGTCAAAAATTAAAGGATTCTTACGATCGCATGTTTGCGCTAATTGAAAACGGCCGCCAGCTCCTCATAACCCATCGGAATGAAATGGAAACCAGCCGAAGCCTGACCGCCCAGAACCGGGAAAAAGTTGGCCAGCTTTCAGAAGATATTCACAATATCACACAAATTCTGGCGCATATTTCAGATATTGCTACAGAGACCAAAATGTTAGCGTTGAATGCTTCTATTGAGGCCCTAAAAGCCGGCGATTCGGGAAAGGGATTTTCCGCCGTCGCCATGGAAATCCGAAAATTGGCCGAGAATGCCCTGCAATTCACGCAGGATGTGCATGCTGTAATTTCCAAAACCACCTATTCTGCTCAAGAGGTGGAGGAAGTGTCCCGGGATGTGGAGAGAAAAATCGAGGAAACCTTTCAGCAGTCGGAGGAAATCGACAAAGAATTCACGCGTATTGACGAGGAGGGGCGGGAGCTGATTGAATTGGGAGATTTTCTCTCGGAAGCGGCTTCTCAGCAGCAGGTTGTGACCAAACAGATTACAACGGCCATTAAGGAAACCTCCGTAGTGCTTCGAGAATCGGCCAAAAGTTCAACCGACATTGCTCACTCAACCGAACAATTGAAATATCATGTGCGCCGTTACAAGGATATTTTGAATTTCTATGTCACCACAGAAGAAAGGGCTGGAAATGAGGTTGTCCAAAATTAGTCAGAAAATTCTCATTCAAACGATTTTTTACTATGCCGTAATTATTGTGGGCATGGGGCTTGCGCTGTTTCTGGATAATTTGTCCTTTGCGAAGGATCAATTGACCTTTTTTGCACGCCTGTACCTGGTGTTGGGATTTGTTGCTTTTTTGTTCACCATTGGCGTGCCCACATTTTATCTGGAAAAGTTGGCTGCCAATTTCGGTGGAACACCCAACGGAGCCAAGGCGCACAAAAGCCGAAAAGAAATTAATCTTTTTACCAAGGGACATTTGATTATCGGGTTCTTTGAATTTGTGCTGCATTTTTCGGCCTATTTGTTGGGCGTTTTGTTCATGGCCCACGGGCCCGGAATCAGTTCCGCCCAAGCCTTTCAAGCCATCTCGGCCGGTTTTGCCATTAGTCTCACCTTTGCCGTGGCCGTCACTGTTCTGATGCGCCGGGGGCTTCAGGCGCTGGCTCAAGAAACCGGTTTTTTGAGGAGTGTGGCTAAACCAAAAGAAAGCTACATTGGGAAATTGGTCAGCATGAATGCCATTATGCTGATTATCGCCGTTTTCGTGGTGGGATTCATCAGCTATTCCAACGGATTTACAATCATGCGCAAAACGCAAGTGGAAGAAATGCTACAAACCAGCCAAATGTTGACCCAATTTTTCGAGACGCTCGATCTGGAAAACCAAACAGGGATCGACCGCGGCCAAAATTACCTGACCCGCTTTTTTCAAGACAAACACAAGGAATATTTCCTGGTGAACAAACAGGGTGTCATTTTGGCTTCCAACAGCACAAAAAAAACGTCGATTAAAATCCCGATGGATCGGCTAAAGAAGCGGTCAAAGGCAAATTACAAAAACTCACTCCTCTATTTTTTTCCGGATTACGCCAGAGGGAAAATATACGTGTGGCGGGGCGTGGACGGCAGCGATGTGTACTTTGTTTCCCTTTTGGACGAAAACCGCATTTCTTCCGCTTTAATCGGTGCCATTTTGGGTCACGGCTGGGTCATTTTGCTCATTGTGCTTTTTGGCATTCTGGCCATTGCCTTTGTGACGATCGACATGGTCAACCCCATTCGAAATCTGGTCAAAGAAGCGCTGGCCATTTCCAAAGGGGATCTTCGTAAACCGATTCAAGGGGAAACCTGGGACGAATTGTTGTACTTATCCAAGGCGCTGGAGTCGGTTCGAGCGAATTTTGCCCAAATGGCTCAACAGGTCAAAACCTCCGCCAAACGAATCGAGCAGGCGGCCGAATTTATTGCCGAAGCCACCAATGAAGAAGCGTCGGGGGTGGTGGAATACGCTTCGTCCATTAACGAGGTGTTGGCTACATTGGAAGAACTTTCGGCCACAGCCAAAAAAGTAGCGGAAAATGCCTCGGGCGTGTCCAATTTGAGTGAGAAAAATTTGGCTCGCGTGGAGGACGGCCACCAGCTCATTCATCAATACAAAGCTCAATCCGAAGAAATCGAACAGCGCTTCCGTAAGAGTTTGGACAAATTGGAAGAGCTGCACAAACGGATTAAGGACATCTCTCAGATTGTGGAATTAATTGAAACCATTTCGGGTGAGACGAAAATCCTTTCCATTAATGCTTCCATTGAATCGGCGCGCGGGGGTGAAAATAGCCGGGGATTTGGCGTGGTGGCGGCGGAGATCCGAAAACTGACCGATCGGGTGGTTAATTCTACCAGTGCCATTCGCGGCAATATTCAGGAAATTATTTCTCTGGCCGGGGAAACATTGGCATTGTACCAAAAATCGTGGGACGATTTTCAGCAGCAAAGTCAGTCCATCGAAAGCCTGCACAAAGGGTTTGACGAAATTCTCCATTATTCCGAGGAAACGGCCGAATCGGCGCAAAATATCAGTGGAAGTGTGGAACAGCAGTCAGCCGCGACCATGCAGGTGAATCACACCATGCAAGAAATTTCCCGTCTCATTAAGGAATCCTCGCAAATGATCCAACGCACGCGAAACGAGGTGGAAGATTTCAGCCAAATGGCGGACAAATTTCTGGATTTGGTGTCCATGTTTCGATTTGAAGAGAAAATAGAGCAGCCTCCTGTGTCCGAAGCCCCGACGGTTCGGAACCCGATTCTGGAAGAAGGAGTGTCCGTCTCATGATTTTTCGCCTGAACAACGACGAATTCGATTGGTCGGAGCTTTTGCCCAGCTTTTTGGAATCCGCCGAGGAAAATCTGACCATCCTCTCGGAAAATATTTTGAATTTGGAAGAGCGGGCCGAAGACAAGGAACTCTTGGAAGATATTTATCGTCGGGCGCACAACCTGAAGGGGTCGGCCTACACCATCGGATTTCAGGATTTAGGGGACCTGGCGCACAGCATGGAAAATATTTTGAAGGCGTATTTTCAGGGGAGCCGAATGCCCTCGCAGGGGGATGTGGACCTTCTCGTGTCTACTCTGGACTGTGTGACGGAATTGCTTGAAGAACTCAAAAAGAACGGGTGGGTTTCGGACCACGGTCCCAGGATTCAAACACTCATGAGTCGATTTGAATCGGTTTTGAAAGAGCCCGCCGCACCAGCTGCGCCGGAGAAACCGCCGGAATCCTCTTCCGAAAGTAACGCGTACAAAACAGACGTTCCGAAAAAGAAGAAAACGGAACCGCCGCAAAAAACCAAAAAGCCGGATGTTGCTTTTGACACCATTCGGGTTAAAACCGTTTACCTCGAAAAAATCATGAATCTGCTGGGGGAATTGGTCATTTTGCGCAATACGCAATCGGACGATTTTAAACGCTTTCAGAACTTCAAAAAAACAGTGGACAACACCCTCGGCCAGGTGGCCGCCTTTGAAAATCAGTTGTTTCACCAGTTGGAGGAAAATATTCCCGACGACCAAAAATTTCATTGGCAGATTTTGTTCGGGCAGTTGAACGAGCTTCGCCAACAAATGAACGATATGTTTGAACGCTCAGCCGCCGGTTACGAGCGCTTTTCCAATTTGTTGGACCAGCTTGAACAGAATATTGTCAATATTCGCATGGTACCATTTTCCATGCTGTTTCGTCCGTTCCAGCGTACCATTCACGATCTGGCCCGTCAGTTCGGGAAGGAAATTCAGTACGTCCAGGAGGGGGGCGAAACCCAAATTGACCGTAGCATTTTAGAGGGACTGGTGGATCCGCTGATGCACCTGATTCGAAATGCCATTGACCACGGATTGGAGCCGTTGGAAGAGCGAAGGCGGGTTGGGAAGCCGGAAAAAGGGACGCTTCGTGTTCAGGCTGCGCAGGAAAACAGCCGCATTTTGCTGATTGTGGAAGACGACGGGCGAGGCATGGACCCGGAAAAAATAAAGGCCGCTGCTATTGCTAAAAAAATCATTACCCCCGAACAGGCCGAGACCTTGGATGAAACAGCCGCGTTCAACCTCATTTTTGAATCGGGGTTTAGCACCAAGCAGACGGCCAATCAAATTTCGGGCCGCGGTGTGGGCATGAATGTAGTGAAAGAGAATCTGGCACGCCTGCACGGCGAAATTTCCATTCAATCGGAGGTGGGCAAAGGCACCCGATTTGTCTTGAGTTTGCCGCTAACCCTTCTCATTACGCGCGCTTTGTTGGTTCGGGTTCAGCAGTTTACCTACGTCATTCCCACCTCCTTTGTCAAAGAAGTACTTTTCTTTCGCTATGAAGACCTGGTGTTCTTTTCCGGGCGGCCGGTACTGAAGGTGGGAGACGAAATGCTTCCGGTCCTTTCCGTTCAGGAGGCGTTGGTGGGGGTGGATTTCGGTTATTTTGAGAATCGAACCCAGCTCTTTGAGGGTGTTTTGGTGGAATCTCAGCAAACGCGTGTTATTTTGGCGGTAGACCAGATTTTAGAGGAACACGGAATCGTGGCCAAATCTTTGGGCAGCCACATTAAGCACATTTCGCGCGTCTCGGGTTCGACTGTACTGCCCAACGGAGATCTGGGATTGATTTTGGACATTCCGGCCATTTTGCGCGAAACCCACGAACTGCGATTGCGTTCGCCCGGCCCGAAAGAGGACGTTTTCTCTCGTCTGGAACCCGATTCGAAAACGGCGGACGAACAACGTCCCATTTTGTTGGTTGAGGATGAACTTTCCGTGCAACATCTGGAAAAATCCATTTTGGAATCCGCCGGGTACTCAGTGGAAGTGGCCAACAACGGGCTTGAAGCGCTTCGGAAATTGGACACCCTTCAACCGCGGTTAGTGGTAACCGACATTAACATGCCGGAAATGGACGGTTTTCAGTTGACGGAGCACATTCGAAACGACCGACGTTTTGTCCACCTGCCGGTGGTTGTGGTCTCCTCACAGGACAGCAAAGCGGACCGCCAAAAGGGGGTGGCGGTAGGGGCCGATGCGTACATCTCAAAAAAAGAATTTGACCGGGGTGAGCTGTTGGATATTGTAAAGTCATTAATGAGCTAACGGATGAACGACGCGCAACGAACATCTTTTGACGAAATGAACGCTGCCGTCCGGCGGCTTGGAATGATGACACAGTCTTTCCAGCTTTTGGCCATCGGATCTTCCACCGGTGGCCCAAAGGCTTTGCGGACTATTTTCGAACGCCTGCCGTCGGATTTCCCGCTTCCGATTGTGGTAGCGCAACACATGTCGCCCGGTTTTATGAAAAATCTGGCTTCTCATTTGGACGAAATTTGTGCGCTGAACGTCGTGGTGGCGGAAGAGGGTATGTTGGTGCGGCCCGGCACCATCTATTTCGCCCCGGATGAGAAACACATGCAAATTGACAAGGGGTTAAAAATTAGAATTGTGGATTTTTTGGAAGATAAAATTTACGTTCCTTCCGCGGACGTTCTTTTCAGCTCGGTGGCTAAGGCGGTTCGGAGCCACGCCATTGGGGTTCTTTTGACGGGAATGGGCAGCGACGGCGCCGACGGTCTGTTAAAATTGCACGAAAGCGGGAGCTACACCATTGCGGAGAGCGAAGAAACAGCCGTGGTTTTCGGAATGCCCCGTGTGGCGATCGAACGAGGCGCTGCCAACGAAGTGCTGCCTCTGCACAAAATTGCCTCGCGCGTTTTAGAATTGGTGGGAGCCAATGTACATGCGTAGAGAAATCGAGCGGGTTTCTTTGCCGCAAACGAAACAACTGGGTGCTTTTATTGAGCAAAATTTTGCTATTCGACTCACGGAAACCAATTACCGCGCACTGGACTTTTTTATTCCGAGACGGTTGGAAGAACTCGGACTGTCTTTCGACGATTACCTGCAGTTTTTGGCGGCAGATTTGCACAAGCACGGAAGCGAGATTAAGGCGCTTTTGGACGAAGTTACCGTGCAGGAAACCTATTTTTTCCGGGATTGGGGGCAATTTCAGGCCCTGAAAGAGGTGGTTCTTCCCGATTTGCTTGAAAAGAACAAACACAGCCGTTCCCTCCGAATCTGGAGCGCCGGCTGTTCCACAGGGGAAGAACCCTACACGATCGGCATTCTGTTGCGGGAGCACTTTCCCCAAATTTTGGATTGGAATATTCTGATTCGCGGCACAGACGTAAATATGTTCGCCTTAAAAAAGGCCCGTGAGGCCCTGTACACCCGACATTCCTTCCGGGGGGTTCCCGATTTTTACCGGCAGAAGTATTTTAAACCCGTCGGAAATCGGTTTGCCCTGGACGAATCCGTCAAAAAAATGGTGCAGTTTGACTATTTCAACCTAGCTTCCGACAGCTTTTTGCCCGTGGGGCACGGCAATCAGTGGGACCTGATTTTTTGTCGTAATGTGTTGATTTATTTTCACCGGGATCGAATTGTAAGCCTTTTGGAACGTTTTCACGAAGCGCTCCGGCCGGAGGGGTACCTCTTTTTGGGGTTTTCGGAAAGCTTGCATTTTTTTCCCAACAGGTTTCGCACCGTGCACCACGAAAACAGCTTTTTCTACGCCAAAGAGGGGCTGAAAGACACCGCGCCGAAGCGTCGCGCCCGAAAAACACTTTCCCGGAATTTGCCGATTAAAACGCAAACGCAGCCCGGGCAGGCCCGTGGCGCCAAGCCAAAAGCGCTTTCCTTTGAGGAGCAATTCCAAAAAATTCAAGAGCTTTTTGCGCTGGAATTTTATCGGCAAGCCTGGGAAAAATTGGAGGAATTACCTTCCGTCCCCCCCAACAGAAAATTGGATGTGTTTTTTTTGAAGGCGCGTTTGCAGGTTAATTTGCTTCGCCACGAAGAAGCGCGCGAGACTTTGCAGTCAATTTTAGCGGAAGATCCGCTTTACAAGGATGCCTATTTCCTAAAAGCGCTGCTGGCGCGAAATGAGAGCGATTTACCGGCGGCAGTGGCCAATTTTCGGAAGGTTTTGTACGTGGATTCCGATTATGTGCTGGCACGCCTTTACCTCGGAGACGTGTACCACATGTTGAAACAGACGGAACTGACGCTGCGGGAATACCGAAACGGCCTCCGAACGCTGCAGCGAAGGCCCGACATTGATTTGGGGCCCTTTGCCGCCGGATTTAGCGCCGAAATTTTGACACAAATCCTAAAAAATAAAATTGAAAGTTTGGAGAACATTTCCCAAAAGAATAAGAATCCATTAATCATTCGATAGACAAGGGAGTTAGACGTATGGAAACGAAACATGTTCTGGTGGTCGACGACGAGCCGTTTATTCGCCGCTCGTTGGAATTTCTCCTGAAAAAACAGGGATTTCGGGTAACGAGTGCCACAAACGGAGAAGAAGCTGTGGCCGAACTTCAGCGCGGAGAGCTGCCCGAGCTGATGTTCCTGGACGTCATGATGCCGAAAATGAACGGATTCGAGGTGGTTAAAACGGTTAAAACGGATCCCCGCCTAAAGGGAATTTACGTCATTTTGCTCACGGCCAAGGGGCAAGAGGCTGACCGAAAACGCGGGTTCGATTTGGGTGCGGACGATTTTATGATCAAACCCTTCAGCCCGTCCAAATTAATGGAAAAAGTCAGCGATTATTTTACACAAAAAGCCGACGCATGAAACCCGTTTTAGAAAAACTGTCGGGACAAATCGGAAATTTGCCCACGCTTCCGCAGGTGGTGGAACAGGTCATGACTCTCATTGAAAATCCCGACACGACCTCGGCGCAGCTTGCTGATGTCATTTCAACCGATCAGGCGCTCATGACCAAGGTATTGAAAGTGGTCAATTCAGCCTACTACGGAATGCCTCGGAGAATCGCCACGCTTCGGCAGGCGACCGTTATTTTGGGATTCAACACGGTTAAAAATCTGGTGCTCAGCGCTTCGATTTTCGATTCCTTTGGCAGCGGCCAGGGGGATGTGGTATTTGATCGGGTGAAATTTTGGGAGCATTCTGTGGCCGTAGGAACGGCGGCTAAAATCCTGGCGCAGCGGATTCGGTTGGGCGAGCCGGAAGAATTGTTTGTGGCCGGTTTGCTACACGACGTTGGGAAAGTGGTCATTGACGACTACCTGCATGAAGAATTTGTTGACATTCTTCGAACGGTTCGGGACAAAAAATGCCGCATTTTGGAGGCCGAAAGGGACGTCCTCGGAATCGGACACCCGCAGGTGGGCCAAATGCTGGCGGAAAAATGGAATCTTCCCGACACGCTTACGCAGGCCATTGCTTACCACCACGAGCCGAAAGTGGCAGGCAATGCCCACAAAAAATTTGTGGCCATTGTCCATTTGGCGGATGCCATTGCGCGGCTCGAAAATCTGGGTTTTGGGGGAGATTCACTAACGCCCGTCATTGACCCGGAAAGCTGGAGCCTGTTAGGAATTCCGGAACTGGAATTGGGAGAGCTGATTCTGAAAATTAAAGAAGAATTTAAAAAAGCCAGCGTTTTCTTGAGTCTGGTCTAAAAAGAGGGGCACGTGAGAGAGGAACATTTGCAGACCAATGCACAACAGAAACCCATCCTCGAAGGAAAAACCGATCGGTGGGCGGCTCAAAGGCGGGTGCGCGAAGCCTACGACGAATACAAAAGCCTGTACAATCTGTCCAAAACCTTTTTTGAAACCCGAGACATCTCCTCGATCTTAGACCGGGTTTTGGAGGCATTTTCACAGATTACGGCTTATCTGGCGGCTGCCCTCTATTTGACGGACCGCAGCGGAAAACTTCAACTCACGGAAAAACGCCGCTTCACCGATGCCGTTGCCCGAAAATTGGCGAAATTTGAGCGAGACGGTTATTTGGATTGGGCCATTCAAAATGATCGGGTGACCCTTTTGCCAGACGAGCAAGACGAAAATGCCGGTTCCTTGCTGGTTCCGCTTTTGTTGAATCAAACTTCGCTTGGAATTTTGGTGATTTTTATTCAACAGAACGAAAGGAACCTTCGGGCGCGCCGAATGGATCAAATTACGCTCTTGGCCACCCAGGGGGCTCTGGCCATTGAGAATGCCAAGCTGTTCAAGGATTTGCAGGCACAGAACCAGGCCATTCGCAGGATTCGGGATTTTTTAGGTACCGTGCTTGAGAATGTTGCCTACCCGGTGGTTTCCCTGAGCACCGAGGGGAAAATTACCATGTGGAACGGGGCGGCAGAGAAACTTTTCCAGCGCTCCGCCAAAGAGGCGGTGGGACGTCCCTTTCAGGCCGTTTTTACCGGGCCACTGGCAGACGCCTGTGATGAAGCTCTGCGGCATTCGCTGTTGGGCGCAACGTTTCAGAAAGAGGAATTGGAACACCAGGCCCCGGACGGCCGGAAAATCCCCCTGCACCTGAACGCCTCTCCGATGAAATCGGAGAGCGGGGCTATTTCGGGGAGCATCGTTTCAATGTACGATCGATCCGAATCTCAGGAACTCATGAATTTGAAAAAAATTGACCAGCTAAAAGACGAATTCCTTTCTTCCATTTCGCATGAATTGCGGACTCCCCTGACCGGCATTCAATCGTCTGCCGAAATTCTTCTGACCTTTGGGGACGAAAATCCCGAGACGCGGCGGGAATTTCTGTCGATTATTCAAACGCAGGGCTACCGCCTGATGCGCATTGTGGACAATATTTTATTCTTTACCGAAATGAGTCAGGCCAATGAACGTTTTTCTCTGGAACCGGTGCAGGCCAACCATCTGGCTGAGGAGGCACTGGAGATGTTTCGAGGGCTGATTCAAGAAAAACACATTCGGGTGGAAAATCGCCTTGGCGACACGGCATTCTGGGTTTTGGCGGAACCACGCCGTCTGAAACAGGTGTTTGTCAATCTGGTGGACAACGCCCTTAAATTTACGCCGGAGGGCGGCTGCGTTTGCCTTGAAGCCGAGGAAGAAAAAAACGGCAAGCCCCTTGTCAAGATTTCCGTACACGACACAGGAATCGGTATTCCGGAAAATGCGCACCAGGTAATTTTCGAGAAATTCAAGCAATTGGGCAGCACACTCACCTCCAAACCCGATGGCACCGGGTTGGGCCTGACCATTGTGAAGGATATTATTGAGAAAATGAACGGCACCATTTGGGTGGAAAGCCGGAAGCCGCACGGCACGGCCGTTTATTTTACTCTGGAAAAGGCGGAATCCCATGGCTGACCAAGCAATTGAAAAAATGGACGTTTTACTTTTCCGCGCCGGGCGATTTTTCTGGGGGGTGGATGTGGCGTACGTCGTGCACGTGTATTGGGGAATTTCCGGGGAAAATCTGGTTCCCCTTAAATCCCATTTCCCCCTTACCTGCTTCGGCAGTCAGGCCGAAATGGGGCTTTCAATTGAGGGCGAAAGCGTTCCGGCGATCCCGTTGTTGAGCAGTACCGACCCCTTTAACCCGGCTGCATTTTCCGGAGCCGCCGTCGTCCTGTACCAAAAACTTACGAAAATGGCCGTTCTTGCCGAAGAAATAGTGGGAACGCTTTCGCTTGACGTGAATCGGCAGATTCATCTTCTCCCCAATCACTTGAGCGGCGTGATGAAAATAAAGGGCATTTGGGGAATCGGGCAGGAAGGGGACAAACTAATCTATCTGCTTGAGCCGATGACGGCTTGTCGGGAATCCGTGGCAGAAAACCCCGCCGGATGAAGCTGTCCGAACGCGTTGAGGCGTTCAAAAAATCTCACTCCGGGGAGTTCCCTGAAACAAAGAAAGAGGAATAAACGAGCGCGCACATGGCCATTGCGAAAAAGAAAAATGATTTGCACCAAAAGCGACTGGGTCAAATTCTATTCGAGAAAAAATTTCTAACCCGGGAAAATCTCCAAAATGCTCTGGCTATTCAAAAACAGAGCGGGGAACCATTGGGGCAAATTCTTTTGGAGAAGGGTTTCATTACGGAGGATAATCTTCTGGAAGCGTTGAGCATTCAGCTCAATATTCCTTCGGCCAAAATTGACTCCTACGATATTGACCCCGCAGTGGTTGAAATCGTTCCGAAAAAAATTGCGACAAAATAACGGATTATTCCGCTGTTTCGGGTGGAAAATACCCTT